>JBLMYT010000131.1:0-143158 GCA_050258455.1 Candidatus Omnitrophota bacterium
ATCCCTGATTCGTGTTATTGTTATCCATGAAACGCAAAAACATATCCGAAACAGGAACTCTTTTTCGAAATTTGACTTCCACGGGCAACAACATACCGCTCCCCTTGATGACAAAATCAATTTCCATCTTTTCTTTCGTCCGATAAAAATAAACGTCATTCGGATACTGAATCTTAAACGTATTATAAACAAAGTTTTCGATTACTTTCCCTTCAATGGTCTCGAACCCCAAATGCTTATCCCCATAATAATGATAATAAACGCCCGTATCATGGATATAAACTTTCGGCATCTGGGTTAACTCCTTTCGTACGTTGGTAAAATAAGGTTGAACATACGAAAAAACGTATGTTCCTTCCAATACATCCAGATAACTTCCCAATGTTTTGTAATTGATTCCTAAAGTACCCGACAGTTCACTCTTATTAACCAGGTTTCCAATTTGCCCGGCCAGCACTTTGATCAAATTATTAAAGGATTTCACATTGGCGATATGAAGAAAACCTGCAATGTCTTTTTCGATATAGGTCGAGATAAGCTCATCGAAGAGGATTCTTTTTCTTTCCGGATCTTTTTCCAGGTAAATTTCCGGATACCCTCCCCAACGAATATAATTTGCCATTTCCGCTTCAATATCATCCTTATACAAATTATAAAAATCAATCATATCTCCAAAGTCGGTATAAATGTTGAACTTTACCCTGTATCTTTTTTCGGATGCCATGGCCTCAATAAAAGAGAAAGGAAAAAGTTCGAATTCGACTTTCCGTCCGGTTAAAAATTCCCGGTTTTTGGAAATTTCCAGACTCGAAGAACCGCTAACAATAAACCTGATATTTAAATTTTCTCGTTTCACGGTATCGAATAGGATCTTTACAAATATCCCGGCATCATTGATGTATTGAAACTCATCGATAAAAACATACGCGTTTCGTTCGATGTTATGTTCGAATTTCAAATATTTGAAGAAAAGCGAAGACGATTCAAAAACCTTCTTAAACATCAAATCATCGGCTGAAACATAAACGGTTTGATTGCCTGCCTCGGACAAATGATCCTTTAAAGAAAGCAGAAGCGTGGTCTTTCCCACTTGCCTGGCCCCTTTAATAATAATAATTTTTTCCGAATCGACCCATTTCATGACCTCATCAAAAAGCATTCGTTTTCGAATCATTTATTACCTCTTGTTACCTCTTTGTTAAAACCGAGATTTTCGGTATCGGTACACCGAATCTCTTTTAGAGATTTTAGTACAACAGGTGATGTTTTGTCAAGAAATTCAGAATTACCAGGGATCTCCGAGAGAAAGGCGACGCGTTCGCTCACTTAACCCTAAAACCATTGATCGAATGAGCGTCTCAACATTTCACCGAGAAATTCGGTAGTGCGGTACCGAAATTTTCCGAGATTTTCGGTATCGGGTTATTGAAAATACCCGAGATTTTCGGTAGTGGTCATTGAGAGCAGACGGTTGACAATTCGGATGTTTTATTCTACTATAATTTTTATATGATAATAATATGGAAATTCAAAAAAAAAAGATCCTTTTTTGGAGTTAAACATGAAGATAAAACACAATCTTTTTTCAGGACTGGTCCTGGGATTGGTCATCACTCTCTTTTATGGAATCAGTCCCGCTCAAACAACCGAAAACCTGTTGTTTGATTTTCAGGTAAGTAAATTGCAAGAACGCCTGCAACTCACCCCCGAACAAGCAGAAACTGTCCAAAAACTCGAAAAAATGTTGCAAGGTCAAGAAACCCTCGACCATCAGAATTTCGGTTCCAATGGCCTGGCATTAATTGCCGCTGCCATGAGACGCGCGCAAATGGCCGAATTCCAACTGGAACGCATCCTAGACGATTCCCAAAAATTAAAATTGAAAGCACTCAAAGACGAACAACAAAAGGATAAAGAGCTTTTCAACCTGAAAGAAGGACTGATGCTAACCGCAGACCAAATTGGCAAACTAAAACCCATCCTCGAAGAGGAAAATAAGAAACAACACATCAATAATATCGATTATGGGGATCGCTTTTCAGGCATGGGCATGGGTTACCCCGATATGGGAGGCTATGGCATGATCGGCCAAAATCCCCGCGATATGCCGGGTCTATACCCCAATCAAATACCCGGCCAAATGTACGATCAAACCGCCGGAGGACAAATGTACGGAACGCGAGGATTCAAAGATAGCGCCGGCGATGCCATCCGCGAACAGGAAGCCGAAAAAGATAAAGCCATCGAGAAAATGTTAACTCCGGATCAGAAAAAACTCTTCGAACAATTGAAACACGAACGCCAAAAAGAAATCGAACAAATGCTGGAAAAAAATAGACAGAATCCCGGATCCTCTCTTATTGACAAATAGGGCACAATCGGATAAGATTTGACCATGAAAAAAAAAATTCCCATAATACTAATGGTGTGTGCGGTTGCGTGTTGGTCCCTGATCGGTTATGCTGATAACCCGGAAAAAAACGGTCAAAAAGATAAAATAAAATTTCATCTTTCGGAAAAAGAAAAAGAAAATATCATCAAAAACCTCCCGGAACAATACAAACGGTTTTATGAAATGATTTACCACATCAGTACCCCGGAAGAACGCCTGGTTTTTTTATCGTTAACCAGTATCAAAGACCGGGATATTTTTATTAATGCGTTTTGGCAACAACGAGACCCAACCCCCGGTACAGCCGCCAACGAATATAAAACCGATGTGGAACAACGCTTCGAATATGTCCGAAAATACTTCAGCCGGTCTTCCTCAAAACCGGGCTGGATGACCGATATGGGTAAATTTTACATGATCCTGGGAAAACCCAACAGTATCGAAACGTACGACAGCAAAGCAGGCCTGTACCCGGCTCAGGTTTGGTATTACCACGGCGACCCGACGCTCAACCTTCCGACCTATTTCAATGTCACCTTTTTTAAACCGAACAACACCACCGAATGGAAATTCTACAACCCCTTCTCCGATGGACCGGGCGCCCTGTTAATGAATCTGGAAGATGTGGATACGACCAATATTCAATCCTGCTACTTAAAGATCAAGGAATTGGCCGCCCCTCTGGCCATGCCCTCCATTTCGATGATCCCCAATGACCTGGGATACAACTACCAACCCTCGCTTCGTACCAACCTGGTCATCTCCCATATCTACGAATCCCCGGTCCGTAAAATTAACCCCACCTATGCAACAGACTTCCTCAATTACAAAGGATACGTCAATGTGGAATCTTCGGTCAATTTCATCGATAGCTCCAAACTGGTGACCGTGACCCGAAACGATCTTTTTGATTTTAATTTCATCAATGTTTCGGTGAAACCCAAAAAACTGTCGGTTCAATTCAGCGAAGAAAAAGATCAATATTTCTTCAATTACGAATTAAATGTGACCCTCAAACAAGAGGATAAATCGGTCTACGAATACAAGAAAAATTTTGACTTCTATATCGACCCCAATAAGGTCAATTCGATCAAAGGGAACGGCATCGTCATCCATGACTCCTTCCCGGCAATCCCCGGAAAATACAAACTGAGCGTCTTTGGCATGAATACGGTCGGAAAGGAATTTATTTTCTTCGAAACCGATGTGGTGGTGCCGGCTATCGACGACAATCCGATTCTGTCCACCCCGATCGTCGGCCATAAACGCGACGATCAGACCGATAATTTTTTCTTTACCTATAATTATGACAACCGGAAACTGTATGTGGACACGGAACGAAATTTTAAACTCAAAGAGAGACCCTTCGTTGCCGTTGGGGCCTATAACATTAACCCTCAACTCCATGACACCGGGACAGTGGAACTCATCGTCAAATCCTCAAACGAACGAGCTCCCTACGAAAAAAAATACCGGTTCCCACTCAGCGAATTGGCGCAACGGAGAAATTTAAACATCGTCCGGCAAATCGGGGAAGACGGACTCGAACCCGGTTATTACGACATCGACGTGTTACTGGTCGATGGTTCGGGAAAGGTATTGGATAAGAAAAGGTCCGAATTTTCAATCTCTCCCACACCCAGTATTTCCTATGCCATGGAAACCTTCAAGAAAGTCCGTGCCGAAAACCCATTCTATTTTCAATATGTGCTGGGCGCACAATATGAAAAAGCAGGCAACCTCGAAGAGGCTGAAAAATACTATGCCAAATGCCTTCAAAATAATCCGGATTTCAAGGAAGGCTATGTCTTTTACCTCAATGTATTAAACAAATTGAAGAAGTATACGCAGGTATTGGTCGAAGCCGAAAAACTCAAAGGAGACCCGAAGTTCCAGTTCGATTATTATCTATCCAAAGCCACAGCCCTCTTTGGCATGAAAGATTACAAAGAAGCGATGGACGAGCTGCTCAAAGCCAATGCGCTTTACAACAGCGATATCCGCGTGTTAAACCTGCTGGGCTTTACCTTCCTTAACCTCAAGCAGTACAGCGGCGCCGAGAAAGCCTTCAAAGCGTCATTGAATCTCGACAGCAAACAGGACCTCATCCAAAAAACATTATCCGAACTTAAGAAACAAAAATAACCATAAAATCAATTATTTGAGGAGGAACAATGAAAACGTTCTGTTCAACGATAAAAAATGTGTTTGTCGTTCTGAGTGTAGTGACCATCATGCTATTCTGCGGGGAAACCCTGCTGTTTTCTCAGGGTATGACCAGCGGAAAGGGAAAAATAACGGGAATCGTTACGGACCAGGATACCGGAAAGCCCATTCCCGGAGTGACCATCAAATTAAACCTTTCGAATTTAAAACTCACCTTTGAACCGTCTCCGGTCACCGATGCCGATGGAAAATGGAAAGCAGTCTATATCAGCGAGGCCCTGTGGGATCTCGATTTTATCAAAGAGGGATATGAAACCCAAAAGATTAGCTTCAAAGTGACCCGAACCCCCGCGGTTATCGAGACGAAATTAAAAAAGGCGAGTGGAATGTCGGGACTGAATCAGGATGCCCTCAAAGACATTGAAAGCGCCAAAGGATTAATAGCCCAACAGAAATATGACGACGCGCTGGCGTTACTCTTGAAGATAGACGAGAAATTAAAAAATGAACCCGGAACCGAAATTATCAACCTCTATATCGGCAATGCGTACAGCGCCAAAGGCGATTATGCCAAGGCCATTGAGTTCTATAAAAAATCGCTGGAGAAATTCCCCAACAATAAAGAGTTGATTCTCTCCATTGCAAGCGCTTACAGTAATCTCAATGACAGCGACAGTGCCATGGTATGGACCAACAAATTGGCCATCGAAGATATCAACAACGTGGATATGTTGTATAATGTCGGCGTGATTTACTTCAATAAAAATGATCTTCCCAATGCGTTAAAATACTTTAAGAAATCGATTGAGATCGATCCGAATTTTGCAGATGGCTACTATCAATTGGGTTTAACCTATACCTCCATGGATCAGCAAAAAGAAGCCGTGGAAGCTTTAAAAAAGTTTTTGGAATTGGCACCCAATTCATCCAATGCCGATTCGGCCAAAGCAGTGCTTGACGCATTTAAGGGAAAATAAACCGGTAAACCGGTTCGATCACGTATTATTTTTAATTTTAGTATGAATAAAAACAGAGGAATGGGTGCATGTACAAAAGATTTAACCTGATGATGATGTGGATTATTGGAATCCTATTTTTGAATTTTTCCGGCGCCCCCCTGGCGGGGGCGCCCAAAGTAAAAACCGGTCAGAAAGACTTAAATGTGCTCCTCATCTCGGTGGATACCCTCCGGTATGACCGGTTGAGCGTTTACTGCAACAAATATGTCAAAACCCCCAATATCGATCAATTGGCGTCTCAATCCATTGTGTTTACGCGCGCCTTTACCCACAATCCCTGCACCCTTCCGGCTCACACGAATATCCTTACCGGCACCACCGGCCTTTATCACGGTATTGGCGATAATAGCGGTTTTCATTTGGACAACCGCTTTCTCACCCTGCCCATGCATTTAAAACAAGCCGGATACAGCACCGGCGCCTTTATCGGCGCGTTCCCCCTGGATTCGCGATTCGGTCTCAACCATGGCTTTGACACCTACGACGATCATTACGGCACTCACAACGAACTCGAACTCTTTTTCGTGGAAAGACCGGCCGAAAAAGTGATTGATCCGGCCATTCAGTGGATCTCCAAACAAAAGGGAAAATGGTTTACCTGGATTCATTTGTTCGATCCCCATCAACCCTATTTACCCCCCCTCCCCTACCGGAAGGAGTATCGAAAAGACCTCTACTCGGGCGAGGTTGCCTACATGGATGCCTGCCTGAAACGACTCTTCGATTTCCTCGGCGACCGCGGCCTCATGGACCGAACCCTCATTATCCTGACCGCCGATCACGGTGAGGCCCTCGGAGAAAAAGGGGAAGAGACCCACGCGTATTTCGCCTACAACAACACGATCCATATTCCCTTGATCGTTCATATTCCCGGCGTTTCACCCGGCTCGATTCAGGAAAACGTTTGCCACACGGATATTTTTCCGACCGTCTGCCACATCCTGGGCCTCAAAATCCCCTCCCACATGCAGGGCGAATCCCTGGTACCGATCATCGAAGGCGGAAAGCGAAAACGGCAGGAAATTTATTTCGAATCCCTGAGCGCGTACTTAAACCGGGGTTGGGCGCCTCTGCGCGGGTTTATCCGTGGAGATACCAAGTTCATCGATCTGCCGATCCCGGAAGTGTACCATATCAAAAATGATCCCGGCGAAGATCATAACCTGGCCTCTGCCGCCAATACGGTCCAACTGAAGCGGGACCTCGTGAAACTCAAATTGACCTTTAAGGGACCGAAACTCACCGAACGGTCCCAGCAGGTCGATGCCTCGGTTCGGGATAAATTGAAGAGTCTCGGTTATCTGACGGGAAGCGGTCCGGCCCCGGCCGATAAGGTGTTTACGGCAGCCGACGATCTCAAAACCATGCTGCCGCTTCAAAGCCGGATGCTGGCCGCGTTGGCCAAGTATCAGGATGGGCAATTTCAGGATGCCGTCAATGAGCTCAAAGCGGTCGCCAAAGCAAGCCCCGGTTTTGCGTTGGTATACAGCCATGTGGCCACCATATACCAGGATTACGGACAAATCGAGAATGCCGTCTCCTTTCTGGAAGAAGGGCTGAAGAAAAATCCCGATAACCTCGCGTTAATGTCCAAATTGGGAATTATCCAGGCCGAGAGCGGTAAACCCGAACGTGCGATCGAGTTGTTAACCTATTGTACCCTCAAAGACAGTTACAACCCTGATAATTTTAATTATCTGGGAGTCGCCTGTTACAAAAAAGGAGACTCGGGCAAAGCCCTTGAAAATTATCGGAAAGTCATTCAACTCTCGCCCGATTATGCCCCCGCTTACAACAACATCGGAACGCTGTACCTCGCCACCTATTTAAAAAAGCGGGATGAGGCGTCCTACCAATCGGCGATGGAGAATTTTAATCGCGCCCTGACCATCGACCCCCGACTCTATTCGGCTTACAACGGCCGCGGCTCTGCCTACATGTACAAAAAAAATACGGATGCCGCTCTTTCCGATTGGAAAAAAGTCATTGAGATCAAACCCGACTTTATCGATGCTTACTTTAACATCGGCATTACTTATTTTATGGCCAAAAAGGATAAGACTTCGGCCTTAAAATATTACCTGATATGTAAAGACAAATACTACACGAGACTCCCGGTTCGGGAACGCCAACGCCTGGACCGGCTGATCAAAGAAGTCAATCCATCGGCAGATTGATTTTATAGGGGATATGGGTTTGTAGAGACGTCTCGTGCGACGTCTCTTTTTATTTTTTATTTATAATTTCACCACCGACCCCTTACCGCGGAGACGTTGCCCACCACGTCTCTCCGATTCCAATCAACCCAAAACCCAAAGTTCCCAAAAGTTTTGGTGACCTTTTTCAATTTAACGTAAATAGGTGACACGCCCGATTTCGATCATACCTCGATCCGTAATTTGTTACCAAAAACTTGAACCAAATTCCAAATATTTGGATTCCACCATCAGGGAAACCCAAAACAATCATTGGATAACCATCTTTGATTTGGCATATTTATTGCTTATCCAATTTAACTGAGTTTTGTTTGTAAAACAACAAATCAAATAAAAGGAGGTTACATGAGAAAACTTGTTGTTATGATGTTGGCCTTGGCAATGCTTTCCGTGTTGTCATATGCTCAATTAAAAGGTGGAGACATCTACGGAACCGTAGTGTTACAGGATGGCTCCAGAGTCCCCGGTGTTTTGGTCACATTGACCGGTGATATGACTGGTAAAAAGACGACCATTTCATCCGAACAGGGTAATTTCCGATTCCTGGTTCTTCCTCCGGGAAACTATGATTTAACCTTTACCTTAGACGGTTTTAAAACCGTAGCCCGTAAGGGAATCAGCGTCAGTTTGGGACAAACCGTAACGTTGAACATTTTAATGGAAACCAGCACCTTGAAAGAAGAGATTACGGTTCAAGGAAAGGTTGCCGTTATCGACATTCGGAAAACCTCGGTTGCCACAAACATCACAAAAGAAATGGTGGATTCATTACCGACAGCCAGAAACCCCTGGACCGTGTTAACCGCGGTACCCGGCGTTATGGTTGACCGCGTTGACGTTGGTGGTGCTGATTCCGGTCAGCAGTCCAACTTCTTTGCCAACGGCGGTGATACGGCTGATACCACCTGGACCGTCGACGGTGCCAATATTACGGACCCGGCTGCTATCGGATCTTCTCCTGCTTACCTGAACGTTAACTCCTACTCCGAACTCCAGGTATCCGCTGGTTCCAATGATATCACGGCTCAGACCGGCGGTATCCAGTTAAACTTTGTAACCAAACGAGCTGGTAACAAAATCTCCGGCGACTTCCATCTTTACATTGAAGACGCGAAGTGGGAAATGAATCAGACGCCTACCTCTTACATGGTAAACAACCACCTTGTGGTTCCCGGCATCAACCGGTTGTATCAATACGGTATCAACCTTGGTGGTCCGATTGTCAAAGACAAGGTTTGGTGGTTCGGATCTTATGCAATTCAGGATATTCATAAGAGAACGGAAGCCAACCTGGAAGATGCGACGTTTCTGATTTCCGCTTACGCCAAGTTAAACTTCCAACTTGGAAACACCTCCGGTGACTTTCATTATTCGGAAGACACCAAGAAAAAATGGGGACGGACTTACCTTTCTCCCTCCCAGCAGGACAACGGTTCGCTGTGGGATCAGGTCGGCCCCACCAAACTGTATTACGGCGGTATTTCCCAGGTTATGGGTAACTTGCTGTTAAACTTCAAAACGATCTACACCACGGGTGGCTTCCAATTGGATCCCCGCGGTTCCAACCAGAACATGACCAATGGTCATGAAGAAGGAAATGAGTTCAAAATCCTCGATGGCTGGCAACGCATCGAAGGTTCTTGCTACAACTACATCACCAAACGTACCTCTCTGGATTTTGCTGCTGACGGCAACTACTTCTTGGAAGGTGCCTTAGGTGGTGACCACGAAATCAAGTTCGGCGTCGATTATTATCAGGCAGATACGACTTCCCAGACCCTGTATCCCGGTCAGAGAATTGCTTACATCTACAGATCCGACCCGGCTTCCAACTATCTGGGAATCTACCCCGACGTCATTCTCGATGTCAACTTCTACAGAATATCCGGATACATCCAGGATACGATGACATTTGGAAAATTAACTGCGGCAGTCGGCCTTCGTTATGACAAAGAACAGGGTGGACTTAATCCCTTTACTCAACCGTATTTTACCTGGTATGAGCCCGGTTCTGCTCATAATGGCGAAAGGATGTTTGCCGATGAAATTACCGCTCTCAATATTGCCAAGTACAAAGTGCCTGTCAATTGGTCCATGATCTCCCCCCGTTTGTCGTTGACTTATGATATCACCGGCAATGGCAAAAACGTCATTAAATTGTCCGCCGGCCGATACATGTCCCAGAGCGGAAACAACATGGCCAGCCGGTACGTCCCTTATCGTTATGGATGGGCTTACTGGACTGACGCCAATGGCGATGAAAGACCTCAGTACGAAGAAGTGGGTAACCTCTTCTACACTGAATATTTTGACAAAGTTAACAAAATCACCGGCAGAAACTATGTCGTATACGCCGATGATTACAACACCCCGAAAGTTGACGAATTAACCGTCACCTTTGAAAAAGCTTTGATGGAAGACATCGGCGTATCACTCACCGGTTTTTACAAAAAAAGAACCAACCTGGCTTTTGACGTAAACTCCCGTGGTGAAAGCTCTGCTGTTTCCAAAGGTATCATGGAAGGCGGTGCGATTGAAACTGCTGCCAACTGGATTGAGAAAGGTACCGTTACCGTCGGCGGAACCACTGTTCCTTATTATGAACAGGTGGAAACCCCGGTCGGAACCTACTATTACAACTACAAAGATTCTTACTACACCTACTTGGGCGCCCAGTTAGTCGTTAACAAAAAGCTGGCCAATCGTTGGATGGCTAACCTCTCCTTTACTTTCCAGGATTGGAAACGTCACCTGGCCAAATCCGACTTGCTCGAGTTGAACAACTACGATTTCTTCAACGAAGGCCAAGTGGCTCAGGCCACCACCGGTTCCGGTTTGAGAGATATCTGGATCAACTCCCGCTGGTTAGCCAAGTTAAGTGGTATGTATCAGTTCCCGTTCGGCATCAACTTTACTGCTTTCTTCCAGGCTAAAGATGGAAACCCGCAGCCTCTCCGAAGATTAGTAAGAACCCCGATGGGTACCCGGTACTTCTACATGGACAACCAGAAATCCGGAGATCGGAGATTGCCGATGTTCTGGATGTTGAATCTGGGTCTTGAAAAAACATTCGCTATTTCCGAAGGCGTCACGGCTACGTTCGTTGTCGACTGGTACAATGCGACCAATAACCAGATCGTATTGAAAGAAAACCTCTCGATCGGCGCCACCATGCCGTCTCTGATTCAGCCGAACATGTGGTCAGACCCCGGCTTGTTCCAGTTCGGAGTCCGAGTTAATTTCTAATCCGTAATTTCACAAAGGATTTGAAATAGTTGGCCCCTCCCCTCACGGGGAGGGGCTTTTTTTTTGCCCCAAATTATGTTATAAAGAATAATATAAATTTTTTCAAGGTAAAGGAACAGGAAGATGCCATGAAGCATATGAAAAAGAAACATCTTTATATTTTGTTAACAATCGGGGTTGTCATTATTTTTTTTATTTTTTTTCTGGTATTTATCGGCGTACCGGGAAAAATGGGGAAAGATATTCGCTGTAAGGACTTCAACCTTCTCGTCATCACATTGGATACCACCCGCGCCGATCGCATCGGCGCCTATGGTCACGCCCGGGCCCAGACCCCGAACCTCGACCGCTTGATCCGTGATGGCGTGATGTTTGAGAACTGTTATACCTCTGCTCCCATTACCCTGGCTTCCCATTGTTCGATGTTTACGGGCAAATATCCCCTCAGCCATGGCGTGAGAGACAACGCCACCTTCTTCCTTAATTCCGAAGAGACCACGCTGGCTGAAAAAATGAAAGAAAACGGCTTTAACACCTATGCCGTGATCGCGTCCTACGTCTTACTTTCCAAATTCGGATTGAACCAGGGATTTGACACCTATGACGATTCCCTCTATCCCAATGAAATCATCAATAATTTCGATTCCGAGATACCCGCCGATCATGTGTATTCCAAATTTCGAAAATGGTTTGATAGTAATAATTTTGAGAATAATAATAAAGGAGAAAATAAGTTCTTTGCCTGGGTTCATTTTTACGACCCGCATGCCCCTTACAACCCCCCGGCGGAATACAAGAAAAAATTCGGATCCCGAACCGAAGACCTCTACGATGCTGAAATCTCTTACATGGATCATTATGTGGGAAAAATCATCGATGATTTAAAAAACAAAAATCTGCTGGATCACACCTTGATCGTTATTGCGGGGGACCACGGGGAAGGGTTTGGAGAGCATGGGGAAAATGGCCATTCGTTGCTCTGTTACGAGGAATCGCTCCGCGTGCCTCTGGTGTTTTATAATCCCCAGCTATTGAAGAAGGGGCTTCGCATCCCGAACAGGACGAATTTAATCGATATGATGCCGACTCTTCTGGAAATGTACGGAATCGCTCCAAATGACGATACCCAGGGAAAGAGCCTGACCGGATTTCTGGCGGGTCAAAAGGATCAAACCGATCGGCCCTTTTATTTTGAGAGCATGCATGGCAAAGAGGAACTCGGATGGGCGCCGCTGACCGGTATCATTGACGGACACTACAAATATATATCCGTACCCGAACCGGAACTTTACGATCTATCCACGGATAAAAACGAGAAACACAATTTGTTTCTGGAAAAAAACCGGCTCGCCCGAGATATGGATAAACAACTGGCCGGACTCGTGAAAACGTGTTCCACCGCCACAACGAAGACCCGGCGGCAATTAACCGAGAAAGATAAGCAAAGCCTTCAATCGCTGGGTTATATTTCGGCTTTCTCCGGTCATACCTCTTCTTCGCTCGATCCCAAAAGGGGAATCCGGTTAATGAACCGGTACAACGAAATTGAGAAAGAAATCGATAACGGACAATTGGATGCGGCCAAAATCCATTTGGATGAATTGGTCGGCAGCGATCCCCAAAACCGGATGCCGCAATACTACGGAATGCTGAACACCATTTATAAAAAGAAGAACGATATCAATGGGGTCATCGATACCTGGAAGCGCGCAATTGAAGCCTATCCCAAAAACGATAATTTCCGGATCAACCTTGCCTTTGAATTTTATCATCTGGAACGGCTGGAGGAATCGGATCAATTGGCGCTCGATATCATTAAAAATGACCCGACCTATACCCGGGCCTATATTTTAAGGAGTCGCATCGCAGAAAAAAAGGGACACCTTGCCGACGCACGGACAAACCTGGAAACGGCTCTGTCTCAGGAGCCTCAGAATGTCTCGCTAAAAATAAGTTATGCCAGATTATTGGGGCTCGATAAACAGGACGATAAAGCAGGGCAATTGTTGGATGAATTGGCCACAGATACCTTAGCGTTATCGGATCCTTCGGTTAAGTCCGAAATGGGTGTCGCACTCACCGAAATTCATCAGGATGAAAAAGCATTTCCGTTATTATCGGAAGCCGCCTCATCCGACAAGGCAAATGCCGAAACATGGAATTATCTTGGCATCCTTCACTATCGGCGGGGGGAATTGGACAAAGCCGAAGACGCGTACAACACGTCTCTGGCCAAAGACCCCAAAATCGCCAAAACCTACAATAACCTGGCCACGCTGTATTTGACCGTTTTTGCCAGGAATCGAACGCCCCAATTCAAGGATCTGGCCCTTCGCACCTTTAATAAGGCCTTATCTCTTGACGCGAACCTGGTGTCTGCCTTAAACGGCCGGGCGTCCTTATTCAAATTCAGCAACCGGGTCAATGATGCCTTAAACGATTGGAAAAAAGCCCTTGTGGTTGACCCGGGCTTTACCGATGCCTATTTGAATCTCGGAATCACGTATATCGATATGAGAGCCAGGGCAGAAGCCTTGAAATACCTCAACATATGTAAAGCGAAGTATTTTGACAAATTATCCCCAAGGGACCAGCAACGGCTGGGTCGTCTCATTCTCGAAGCAGGGGGACGATAGCGATGAACAAAATAATGAACAAAGTAATAAAAAAAAAGATAGGGATTTATATTGGAATTGTTTTTATAATCGGTGTTGCCGTATCGGTTAAGTTTTTATTTTTTACGGTTAAAAAAATCGATGCCCGGGATTATAATCTCCTGGTCATTACGCTGGATACCACGCGCGCCGATCACCTGGGCGCTTACGGGCATCACACGGCCCAAACGCCCCATATCGATTTTCTGGCCCAAAACGGTGTCATGTTTACCCGATGCTATAGCCCGGCACCATTGACCCTGGCTGCCCATACCTCCCTGTTTACCGGGAAATATCCGCCCGCTCATCATGTTCGGGATAACGGCAATTACGTGCTCTCCGACCGGGAAGTCACGCTGGCCGGCTTGATGAGAGAAAAAGGATACAGCACCTTTGCCGTGATTGCGTCCTATGTGCTGTCGGGAAAATTCGGATTAAACCGGGGATTTGACGTCTACGATGATTCCCTCAATCCCCGTATGCTATACAACACCATCGAATCGGAGATTACCGCTTCGGATGTTTATTCGAAATATGTTCAATGGTTTGAGAAAAACCATGACCGAAAATTTTTCATGTGGGTGCATTTTTATGACCCTCATATGCCGTATCATGCGCCCAAAGAATTTGCCGAACGCTTCAGCCGGGACATGACCGGAAGTTACGATGCGGAAGTTTCGTACATGGACAGTGTTGTGGGAAAAATCATCGACTCCTTGAAATCAGCAGGCGTTCTGGAAAAAACGATTGTGGTTCTTTGCGGCGATCATGGGGAAGGGTTTGGAGAGCGGGGCGAATTCGGTCACGGCATCTTCTGTTACGACGAATTCTTAAACGTCCCCTTGATATTTTACAATCCGACCCTTTTCCCCAAAGGCCTCAAGGTGACCGATCGTGTGAACGTGATCGATGTTTCCCCTACCCTCCTCGACCTCTATGGAATAGCCGGATCCGCGGGAATGAACGGAAAGAGTTTTTCGCAATTATTGACCGGCGGATCGGAGCAATCCCCCAGAGATTGTTATTTTGAAAGTATGCATGGGAGGGATGATCGAAATTGGGCGCCCCTAACGGGCATGATTAACGGCAAGTATAAATACATCTCATTGCCTGAGCCCGAATTGTACGATCTTGAAGCCGATAAGGGGGAAACGAATAACCTGGCGCTCAAATTAAACCGCCTGGCCAAAGATATGGATAAAAAATTAATGCAATATATTGCGTCCCTTGAACTTTCAGGGGGCGGGGCCGCGCTCAAACGCGAATTGACCGAAGAAGATAAAGCCCATCTGAAATCATTGGGGTATATGTCCTCATTTTCAGATCAATCGGATCAATCGGATCAATCGAATAACCGAAACGGAACGCGGATGGATCCCAAAAAGGGTATTATTATTGAAAATAGAGCCAAGGAAATTCTCGGAATGATGGAAAAAGGGGAAATCGATCGGGCGGAAAAGGAATTAACGCGTTATGTGTCCCAATACCCGGAAGTTCAGGAGATGACCTTCGGTTATGATTTGAGACACCGGTTGTATATGGGGAAGAATGAGCCGGGTAAGGCGCTGGAAGTATTAAAGGAAGGTACTTCAAAATTTCCGAAGGATGAGCGTTTAAACCTGTTGGTTGCTCATCTGCTGGCAGCCGAGGGACGCATCGATGAGGCCGAAGCCCGATGTCGGGCGTATCTGGCGGTTAATCCCCGGTTTACCCGCGCCTATATTTCGATCGGCGAAATGGAAGAAGGGAGAAAAAACATCGAGGGCGCTTTGGAAAATTATAAAAAGGCATTGGAACTGGAGCCGCAAAACATTCCCCTCCGATTAAAAATCGCCGATTTATTAATCGTCAAAAAGGATCTCAATGGCGCCCTTTCCATTTATAACGAATTGATGGAACGACAAGAGGTTTCCGAGGATACCGAGATGATATTTAAAGCCGCGCTTTTCAATTCTCAATTGGGTCATCAGGAGAAAGCCGAACAATTGTTAAAGCAGGCGATCGATCGTGGACCGAAGGGAAAATTCTATTTTTATTATGCTCTGATTTTAGCCAGGAACATGAAAATCCAGGAGGCCCTGGCGAATATGGAAATCGTTTTATCCAGATACAAGTCGGAACTGAACCCGCAGCAATTGGAGATGGCTCGGAAGGCCATCGATACCTGGAAAAGGTTGGAATAAAAAATTTAAAAATTTTTAAAAGGGAGGTAAGTGAGATGAAGAAAAAAAATTTTATTTCCATGTCATTGATGGTGGGAATCATGGTGGGGGTAATGGTTTTGGCATCCGGATGCAGTGCCTTTAAAAAAGCAGGCGGCGAACCGGCCGATGATCCGTTTTTTGAAAAGGCGCGGTTAATCATGACGCCCGAAGAAGTCGACATTTACAAACATCTTCCGGATCAAAAATCAAAAGAAGATTTTATCGAAGATTTCTGGAATAAGCGCGATCCCGATCCGACATCTCCGGAGAATGCGAATAAGGAAGAATTCGAACAGCGAATCGCCTATGCCAATCGATGGTTTAATGAAGGGAGTAAAGGTCGGGGATGGGATACGGAGCGGGGGCGGATTCTTTTGCTATTGGGATTCCCGGACGAGCGGGTATTTGGTGAAGCCGGTGACGCCACGTCATCCGGGCGTCTGCTTTCGACCAAGCGTTACCCGACGGAGGTTTGGCGCTACTACCGGTGGGGGGGCATGACCCTGATGTTTGCGGACAACGATGACACGGGAAGGCTTCGGCTTCAGTATATTCCATCCAATTTGCAAACGGCCATGGATTTTTCCCGGTTCTCCCTGGACTTAAGAGACAAGGCCGGTTTAAAAAATGCATTCAAGTTCGAAGCCGATTACCGCAACGGAAAGTTGACGATCCGGGTTCCGTCTCAAAAAATCAGTTTCAATGAGACCGATGGGAAAATGGATGCCGATTTCGGTATCACGGTATACGTGTATCTGGACAGCGTCAAAACGGATACGCTTAAGGATTCAAAATCCATCCAATTAACCAGAGATGAAGCGTTAAATACAAAATATATCGAGTTTGCAATCCCTTATCAGGTTCAAAAAAGCGGGAAATATTATTTTGACATCTTAATCGAAGATCAAAATTCATCGAAAACGTATCGAAACTTTGTCTCGTATAAGAAATAAAAACCGTTGATCAGCCGTAAACCGGGGGTGGTTGACATTTTGTATGAATTAATAGTAAAATACCTCCATTCGGAGGTAATGTGAATATACCCTTTGTTAATCTTAAGCGCATGCATGCCCCTATTCGCAGTGTCATTAATGAGGCAATCAATGGGATTATCGATGCCAATAGTTATATAATGGGGAAAGCCATCGATGATTTCGAATGCCATTTTGCCCGGTATCTGGGCGTTCAATCGGTTGTGGGAGTCAGTTCCGGAACCGATGCCCTCTTCCTTGCCCTCAAAGCCCTGAATGTGGGAAGAGGCGATATGGTGGTTACGGTTCCCCATACATTTATCGCCACTGCCGAAGCGATCACCATGGCGGGCGGAGAGATTCTCTTTTGTGATGTGGATGAGCGTTCCTCCAATATGTCGCCGGAAAAATTGGAATTTTTCCTGGCCCATCTGGATAAACGGATTCGGAATAAAATAAAGGCGATTATTTTCGTTAGTCTTTATGGAAATCCGGAAGGCCTGGATGCGATTTTCGAGATATCGACCATGCACCGTATTCCGTTAATATCCGATGCGGCGCAGGCTCATGGGGCTCAAATCGCCGGCCGGCCGATTACGGATTTTGCCGATATGACGTGCTACAGTTTTTTTCCGGGTAAAAATCTGGGTGCGTTCGGAGATGCGGGTGCCCTTGCCTTAAATAACCCGGAAATGGCCCAAACCCTTAACATGCTTCGCAATCATGGAAGAACCGAGAAATACCTTCATCCGTTGGAAGCCTATAATTGTCGAATGGATACGCTCCAGGCTGCGGTACTGGATGTGAAATTAAATTCCCTCGATCAATGGAACGCCAATCGATTGAATGCGGCCGCCCGTTACAATGATCATCTGGCGAGGAAGGGTTATTTTACACCGTCAATCGATAAACGATATCAATCTGTTTTCCACCTTTACGTGACTCGGGTGAACGATCGGGATCGGGTGATTCAAAAACTCGAATCATCCGGTGTCTCAACCGGAATCCATTACCCCTTGCCGCTTCATCTTCAACCGGCTTACCGTTATCTGGGATATGAAAAAGGGGATTTTCCCATCAGTGAGAGGTTATCCGACGTGATATTAAGCCTTCCGATCGACGGAACGATTACTCCGGAAGAAGTGGATGTTGTATGCAGCCTGATGCCGTAAGTTCCAAAACCATCTGGTTGTTTAATCAATATGCCATTACGCCGGGTCAGGCCGGTGGATCGCGTCATTATGCGATCGCGAAACGCCTGGCGCAGCGGGGGTACCGGGTCACTCTTTTCGCGTCGGGTTTTAATTACCAGGAGCGGCGGGAAACCAAATGTACGGGAGAAGAACCCTTCACCATTGAAAACCATGAGGGGGTTCGGTTCGTGTGGGTCAAAACCACCCCTTATAGTCGGAACAATTGGCGGCGAATCCTCAACATGTTATCGTATTGCCGGCAATGTTTGCGCATTTATCAAAAACTCCTCAGCGAAGAGCGGGTCGAGAAGCCGGGGGTGATTATCGGTTCGGCGGTTCATTTGTTTGCCGTATGGACGGCATATTTTCTCTCCAAGCGTTTGAAATCGACATTCATCATGGAAGTCAGAGATCTTTGGCCGCTGACTCTGGTTGAATTTCGTCGCAGTTTACGTTTTCATCCTGTGGTCTTTGCCCTGGGCCGGTTGGATCGATTCTTATCCAGGCGGGCGTGTCGTATTATCAGCGTTTTGCCCGGAGGATTCGACTACTACCAGCGGTACGGTATTGCGCGCGAACGGGTGGTCTGGATTCCCAATGGTGTCGAAACCCACTTGTATACGTCGGACGCCGGCGAGAGTCCCGAGCGGTTCAAAATTGTGTATACGGGGACATTCGGTATGGAGGCCAGTCTTCATACCCTACTTGAAGCCGCCGCATTGATTCGGGAAAGGGGGTTACCGATATACTTCGAATTGACCGGAAGCGGTGAAAGGAAGAGCGAATTGGTGGCCATGCGGGACCGGTTGCAGTTAGCCAATGTGGAATTTTTCGAGCCGGTCCGTAAAGAAGAAATTCCGCGCCTGTTGGCCGGAGCGAGTGCCTTATGGATCGGTTCGCGAAATGTCAAAAACCTTTACCGGTATGGGTTCAGCTTCAATAAACTGTTCGAGTATTTGGCGGCCGGCAAACCGATTCTTTTTTGTATCGATTCCTGGTACAACCCGGTTCAGGAAGTGGGGGCCGGATTCGTCATTCCGCCGGAGGATCCTGACGCGTTGTGCGAATCGATCATTCGGCTTTATGAGATGCCGGTTTCGGAGCGCATTGAAATGGGTCGAAAGGGAATGGCTTATGCGCAGGCGTTTCATGATATGGACATCTTAGCCGACCGTTTCGACGCGTTGTTGTCTCAATTGGAACACTGATATGTTAAACGTGAAGCGGTTCATGGATATGGGGATGGCGATTCTGCTCTTATTGCTTTTATTCCCGGTGATGCTTCTCGTTATTCTGGCGATTGGGTTGGCGGGAGACGGGCCGGTATTTTTTCGGCAGGTTCGTCCCGGTCAACATGAAAAGCCGTTTACGCTTTATAAATTTCGTACCATGACGAACCGTTTTGATGAGAATGGTGTTTTGTTGCCGGATGCGCAGCGGCTGACGCGGTTGGGCCGGTGGTTACGAGCGTTAAGTTTGGATGAGTTGCCGCAATTGATCAATGTGCTGAAGGGCGACATGAGTTTCGTCGGGCCGCGCCCGCTTTTAATGGAATATCTTCCGCTTTACAATGATCGGCAGCGCCTGCGGCACCGGGTCAAACCGGGGATTACCGGATGGGCTCAGGTGAATGGTCGAAATTTGCTGAATTGGAATGAACGTTTCGATTTGGATATCTGGTATGTGGCGCATTGGTCATTGCGTTTGGATATCAAAATTTTATGCCTGACCATAGTCAAAATCCTGAAACGGGAAGGAATTTCCGGTGAAGGCAGCGTGACAATGGAAAAATTTAAAGGTAATGGAGCCTCGTATGAATAACGTTACATCCGGGAGCATTGTCATTTATGGGGCGAGTGGTCATGGGAAAGTGATTGCCGATGTGGTTGAAAAGAGTGGGGGTCGGATTCTCGCGTTTGTCGATGATGATGACGCGCGTTGGGGGAAGCTGTTTTTTGGTTACCCTGTCTGGGAAGGAATCGACCGATTGATTCATTCGCCGGTTAAAGATACATTTTCAGTTATTATTGGTATTGGGGATAATCGGGTTCGATGGAAAGTCCGGAAAATTTTAAAGGAAGCCGGCCTGGTATTTGGGAGGGCGGTCCATCCTTCCGCGCAAGTGGGAAAAGAGACCGTCATTGGTGCAGGAACGGTGATCATGGCCAACGCAGTCATTAACGCCGGTGCATCGATTGGGGAGCATTGCATCGTGAACACGTCCGCCACCATTGATCATGATTGTATTATTGGAGACTTTGTTCATCTTTCTCCGGGGGCTCATTTGGGGGGAAACGTTCATGTTGGCAATCTGTCGTGGGTCGGATTGGGTGCTTCGGTGATCAACAACATCACGATCGGTGAACATTGTCTTATCGGTGCGGGTGCGGTGGTGATTCGTCCCATTGAATCCCATACGGTTTCAGTGGGTAATCCCGCGCGGGATATTAAAAAAAACAACCATAAAAATAACCATAAAAATAACTAAAAAGTTTTGGGAAATAATTAAAAGTTTTGGGAAGTCCAGAAACCCTTTTTCAAAAGGGTTTCTGGTCGCCGAAGGCATAAAAAAACAAAAAACAAAGGAGTCATAAAGTGAACGTTCCCTTATCCAATCCTGATATTACGGCGTTGGAGCAAGAAGCCGTAATGAGTGTATTACGAACGCCCCATTTGAGTTTAGGGCCGAAGTTGCCGGAATTTGAACAACGAATCGCCGATTATGCAGGGGTTCCTCATGCCATTGCTATGTCCAGTGGAACCGCTGTTCTTCATTGCATCATCAAAGGATTAGGAATCGGGCGTGGCGATTATGTATTAACGACACCCTTCTCCTTTATCGCCACCTCCAATTGCCTCTTATTCGAAGGGGCCGAACCCCTTTTTGTTGATATCGATGAAAAAACATACAATCTCACACCGGAGCATGTCGAACATGTTTATCTTTCCCTGCCCGAAGGCAAACGGAAAAGGGTAAAAGCCATTTCCTATGTGGATGTGTTTGGTGTACCGGCGGATGGGGAAGGCTTTGAAGCGTTGGGCAAAAAATATGGATTGGATGTGATCGATGATTCGGCCGAAGCGTTAGGTTCGTCTTTCAGAGGGCGAAAATGCGGCTCTTTTGGTGATGCCGGTTTATTTGCATTTTACCCCAATAAACAAATCACGACCGGTGAAGGGGGAGTGTTAACCACTCATGATGCCCAACTGGCATCGATCGCCAAAAGTTTACGCAATCAGGGACGGGATGACGGCGCAGGATGGCTTCAGCATGCTCGCCTGGGTTATAACTACCGGATCAGCGATATCAATTGTGCGTTGGGCATTGCCCAAATGGCGCGCATCGATGAATTGGTTGGCAAACGACGGAAAGTAAAAGAACGGTATGACAACGTCCTGGCTGATTTACTTCATTCCGGGGAATTGGTTTCTCAGGAGATTCCCGAAAATTCATTTTTATCCCCATTTGTGTATGTGCTTCGGTTGGCGGACCGATGGGAGCCGACTCAACGGGATCGTCTGTTGAGTGCGTTAAGGGAAAAAGGCATTGGATGCTCGAATTATTTCACCCCGATTCATTTGCAGCCCCATTTCCGAGCATTGGGTTGGAAGCCGGGGGATATGCCGATTACGGAAAAGGTATCCCTGCGCACCATTGCCTTACCCTTCTTTAACAATTTGACTCAAGATGAGATCGAGTATGTGGGCCGGTCTTTAACGGATTTCTTCCGCCAATGATCACCATGAGGGTGCAGGTGCAAATGTTGTAAAATATTAAATTTTTAGATTATACATCTTTATTTATTTTTTTCTTTTTGTTATAATAGGCAATGGAATCATAATCGTGAACAAAATTACCAAAGGAGGATTAACGCGTTATGAAAATTTTTATCGATACAGCTAACATCGACCAGATTAAAAAGGCAATGGAATACGGTGTACTGGATGGGGTGACGACCAACCCTACCCTGGTTGCAAAGGAAAAAAGAGAGTTCCTTCCCCTCATTCAAGAAATTCTTGCCCTCGTTCCCGGGCCCGTTTCGGTTGAAGTCACAGCCACGGATGCCAAAGGCATGATCGAAGAAGCCAAAAAATACGCGAATCTTTCCGAAAATGTGGTCATCAAAGTTCCCATTAACCTGGAAGGATTGAAAGTCGTGAAAACATTGACCGATCTTGGAATCAAGACCAATGTCACGCTAATCTTCTCATCCTCCCAGGCGCTCCTGGCTGCCAAGGCAGGAGCGACCTACGTGTCTCCTTTCGTGGGACGCATCGATGATATCTCCGGAGACGGGATGTCCTTAATCGAAGAAATTATTGAAGTCTATAATAACTACGCATTCGAAACAGAAATCATCGTTGCTTCGATTCGCCATCCCTTACATTTTGTTCAGTCAGCTCGAATGGGAGCCGATATTGCGACCGTTCCTTTCGAAACACTGGAAAAGCTCCTGAGTCATCCCCTCACCACTCTTGGCATGGAACGATTTTTAAAAGATTGGGAAAAAGTTGTAAAATGAGGTAGTTTTTTGACGGATCAAGTAAAAGACAATAATAATAATAATAATAATGATAATATAAATATAAAAACCAAAAAAAAGCGGTGGTCACGCCTGATAAAGCTTTTCGTCGGTTTTTTTTTATATTTTTGCTTGTCGGTGGCAGTTATTACTCGCTTAAATATTATGTTTACACCAAAATCAATCGGAGCCTCAAACACCAAATCGCATTTGAAAAAATCGGTATCGGATTTTTTCCCCTTTGTGTTTACATCGATGACATCAAAGATTTTCGTTTAAAAAATAAAAACATCATCTCCTTTGAGAAAATAAGGGCTGAAATCCCGTTCTCTTCGTTGTTTACCAAAATCAAGGAATTGGATGTTACCATTTATCACCCGAAAGTGGTCTTTGATGAAAGCCTCTTAAAGAAAGACAAGGAGTCCCTTACCAGCGAATCGATCAAAATTGCGAAGGTCAGTATCGTCGATGGGGAACTCACCTATTCGAGTTCGACCGTCCATGCCGTTATCCTTAACTTCAATGTCAAATCGTTTCAGGTCGATCAGGATGTGCTGTACCGCTTTACAACCCCTCATTTACGGATTACCTTTCCCTTCAGCGGTAAAACCGTTGAATTCGAAGGCGAGGCGACCTCCGAATTCCGGGAAGAATGGAACAGTTGGAAGGTTACCCGGTTCTACTGGGATACCCCTTATCTAAAAATAAGCTTGAACGGACGCATAATCAAGGATGCCCGATTCGTTTTAAATGCGTACGTGCAGGGGAGTTTGCGCCAGATTCTGGATCCGCTTCTGGGATCCTTCAGTATCCGCGATTTTGCCAATATCGGAGCCCGAATCAATCGAAGCAAAGACGGAACCATCGGAATAGACGGTACGGTTGCCCTTAATACCTTTAAATTTAATACCGAGACGTTTAAGGATCTCAAAGGAACGTTTAATTGGAATAACCAGGATACCCGCCTCCGATTTGATCTGAATTTCCATGATAACCTCTATAAAACCAATTTAAAAATCGATAAAACGGGTACTACCATTAATATCGACGCCCAAAATCTGTCGGCCGCAAAAATGGTTCATATTGTGGAAATCAACGATGTGGCCCCCCTGAGCGGCATGATCAAACAGGCCCACCTTTCGATCAACGGGTCCCTGTTTACCGGAAAAGCGCAACTGGTTCAACCGCCGAATCAAACATCCGACAATACATTGATGGGGTCGGGATGGGTCGATTTTTTCTTCGATACAAAAACCAAAACTGTCCGTTTTTCGTCTCCCCGACTTCAAACCGAATTCGGACAAATCATTAACCTCAAAGGGGTATCCGATCCTCATCACCAAACACAACTGGACCTCAGCCTCCATGCAGCCATCGACCAAGCGTCCGCCCTTGATAAATATACCACGTTTTATATCGATATGCCGCTCTCCCAGTGGAAACTATCCAAAGGCGTCGGTATCATCGATCTGGATGTCAAAAAGATCAACAAGATTTTCTTCGTTGAAACCGATATCCATATGCGCGATATGTATTCGGGAATTGAAAAAATCCAGCTTTTAAAAGGGCATATCTCCACCCAGGGGAAGCTAACAACCGGGAAATTGGAGATCGACGACCCCGGATTGAAATGCACCATGAATCTCTCCATCGATACCCGGACGAAAAAAGACATTCGGTTTCGATTCTTCCCCCTTTGGGGAGAAACCAAAAAAATCATGAATATCCTGGGCTTTGATATCGCATTAAGCGGCCCGATGACCGGCGATTTTGTCTATACCAATAAAGCGGGAATGGTTCATCCCAACGTCGAAGGGACCTTCCATTCTTCCAAAATCAATTTGTACGACTTTGATATCGAAAACATCAGCGGCTCGCTTCAATATTCGACCCATATCCTTTTAAAAAATCTTAAATACAATTATATGGAAGGAACAGGAAACGGGAATTTGTTCATTGATTTCAAAGAAGAAAAATTCAATGTCGACGGGAGAATAAAAGACATTAACCTCAGCCGGTTGAATTCCCAATTTGCCGGAAAAGGCGATGTCGCCTTTAAGGGTAAGGGAG
The DNA here is from genome assembly GCA_050258455.1 of Candidatus Omnitrophota bacterium. Lineage (GTDB taxonomy): Bacteria > Acidobacteriota > Aminicenantia > UBA2199 > UBA2199 > JAKAGC01. The sequence goes on from JBLMYT010000131.1 coordinate 24,655, forward strand.
GTTTCTTTATCAGCCCGATTACCCTGACCTACTCGACCAATTCCGCCAGTTTTTACCGGGAACGGAATTTTAGTTTAAAAGGGGACGGCAAAATATACACGGATTTTTCCGACTTTCGCCTGGAAACCGCCGGCAATATTTTAGATCGAAATATTTTATCGCCCTATACCTTTCGACTGAACAAAACGGAAAAACAATTGACGGGGAATTTTCATGTCAATATCACCGATATTAATCTTTTAATTCCGTGGGGTAACAACAAAGGACAGATGGCCGTGGACGGAACGATTTCCGGTCAGAAAGGGGCAAGCATGCATACGGAGGGACACGCGACCTTTAAGGGAAAAGTGCTTTCCTTTCCGATGTTCTCCCAGGCGATTCGAGATTTTTCCGGGGATTTGATCTTTAACGATTCGGATTTCTCGCTTCGCTCCTTCAAGGGAAGCCTGGGGGATGGACCCGTTGAAGGAAACGGCTACCTCACGGTCCGAAACAATCGCCTGAATAGTTTCCGGTTGAATATCTCAGGCAAAAAAATGAACCTGTACCCCATGGATCGTACCAATTTTACCCTGGATGCGGATGTTGCCCTCACGTACATTAAAGAAAGAGATAAATTACTCTTATCCGGATCCCTTGAACTTTTATCCGGATTATGGGAAAGGGAAATCGATGAAGGGATTTCGTTTAATACCAGCGCCTCGCTGACGGCATCCGGTACCTCTTTCCTGGACATGCTGGAATACGATCTGAAAATGGTGAGCAAGGGCGAGATGAATTTCAACAATTCATTCGGAGAAGGGGTAGCCACGTTTAACCTCAAACTGACCGGGAACCGAGATTTTCCCGTGATGACAGGCATCGTGGAGAGCAAAAAGGGTAAAATCCTTTTCTCGGGAAAGAACTTCGATTTGGTTAAAGCCCGATTGGTCTACACGACCAAGTTTGTGAATAATCCCACCATCGATATCGAATCCGAGGCATTCATCAAAAATTACCGAATCAAATTTACCATATCGGGGCTTGCGTCAAAGGCCAAACCGGAGCTTCAATCCTCACCGCCTCTTCCGCCCCGAGACATTCTATCGCTCATTGCCGTGGGCGAATTGTTCCGCCGCCCGACCGCTTCGGAATTAAGCACCCAAATCGGGACCGGAACCACCAACCTCATTGCCTCGGAATTGGCCCAGCAAATTGCGAAACGAACAAAAAAAATATTTGGAAATTACATGCTGAGATTTGAACCCAATATCAGCAATATTACCGGATCCTCCGTGGATACTTCCCGGTTGATCGTGGGAAAGGAAATTACCAAAAATTTCCTGGTCGTGTATTCGACCGATTTTTCAACTCAACGGCAGCAGGTCGTTTACCTGCAATATCAAATATCACCGACATTGTCATTAATAGGAATGAGAAATGAAGACGGACGTATCAGTTTCGACCTCCGGTATCGGAAACGGCATTAAATCAATTGGAAGGAGATGGGCATGCGGCTGGATTCTCTTCCTGGCGGCCGTCTCCTTTCTCCGAAGCGCCCCCCTGACCCCTGACTTCAAGGGGTATACCGTGGATAATATCTTTCTAAAATTCTACAACCGAATCGAGATCGCTCCCAAAACCAGATTCAATCTCCTGCTTCGAATGCGGCCGGGTGACCGTTATAATTACAAAAATATCCGGTCAAGTATTGAAAATCTTTACAAAACCGGCATTTTTGAGAATATTGAAGTTCAAGTCCAGGATCACCCCGGAAATCGCCTGGATGTTTTTTTTATTATTACCGATAAATACAACATTAGTGCCATTAAATTCGTGGGAGTCAAAAAAAAGGGTTCTTCCCCTTATGCCATGATTCCCGCCCCCATCCAAAGTTTAGGAAAAAAAGAACTGACGGATTCGATTTACTCCTTGCGAAAGAATACCTACTTTGAAGAAAACAAAATGGAAGATGCGGTTAAAGAGGTGACCGATTTTTTGCATTCTCGTGGTTTTTTTGCCCCGGAAATCACCTATGATATCATCAAAAACCCCGCCCATTCGACCGTTGAAATCAGGTTTTACCTGGCGTTGGGGATGCGGGCAGTGATCGCGCATACGGATTTAAAACTGATCGGAAACCGGCAGGATCTCCTCCCCAAAATCCGGAAACGATTGGATACCTTCTTCTACATTCCTTATAAGTTTAAGGAAAAAACCGATAAAGTCATTGAATTTTTGAAAAAAGAAAATTACTATCTCCCTGAAGTAACCGTTACCGAAAATTTTCTCGACGCCGAAAAATCCAAAGTCAATCTGCAAATCACCGTGGATCCGGGTTACAAATATATTATTATTTTTGAAGGCATGAAACCCAAACTCAGCCTGATCGATTCCATATGGAAAAAGAAGGTTTTCGAGAAATGGGCTGAAAAGGAGAGCAAATCCCGAATATTGTACGAGCTGAAGAATCAGGGTTACCTCGACGCCAAGGTATCTTCCAGGATAAAAAATAACCGGTCCAAGCGCGAAAAAACAATCACGTTTACGGTTACCAAAAACCAGAAGTATAAACTGGGGGACGTTCATCTTCAAGGCAATCAATCGGTGCCCGATGCAAAGCTTTTGAGCATCATGCAGTCCAACACGATTGAATATGACCGATTCTTCCATGCTCGGTTGCGGACATTGCTGGTGGATCGCGAAATATTGAGATTATTTTATTACTTTCAAGGTTTCCCTTCTGCGGAAATTTCCACCATTCCCCAATTCAACGATCATACGGCCGATGTTTTGTTTACCATAAAGGAAGGGAAAAAATTCACGGTTGCCTCCCTTCAATTTGAAGGAAACCGTTTCTTTAGCCGGGAAGCCCTTCTTTCCCACATGAAAACAGTGCAAGGCCAACCCTTCGTTCAGCAACAGTTAAACGAAGATATCGAGCAAATTAAAACCCTTTATATTACCTCGGGCTTTGAAAAGGTCGATATTACCCCGGAGATTTCAAAGGAAATCGACAAACAGATCGTCATCAAAATCAAGGAAGGAAAAGCCTATCGAATGGGTGATATTGTTATTATTGGCGGTTCTTCATCCCAGCAAGATCTGATCAAGCGGTTATTTCCATTTAAAAAAGATGCGCCGTTTGACCAGACCAAACTCGAGGATTTCCAGCGGGAAATTGAAAACAGTTCCATTTTCAATAATTTCAATATCGTCAAGATTGAAGAAGAGCCCGATTATTATGACCTTTTGATCAGAGTCAATCCCGATTACAGCACCTATTATGGTTTTGGAATCGGTTGGGAAGGTCGAAAAAGTCTCAGGGGGACCGTGGAATACCAGGGGCGCAACGTGTTTCGCTCCTACTCCAATTTTTCGGTAATGGCACAGGTCGGCCCCAGGGAACAAAGCGGAGTGCTGTCGTTTGATACGCCCTATTTTTTAATGAAACGGATGAACTCGGCATTTAAAATATGGGCAGACAACGACATCTATCCCAGCTATGAATTCTACCGTTATGGGGTCGGCGAATCCCTCGTCCGAAAGATCACCCCCAATTCGTATATCATGGGCTCCCTGAGTTTTTATCGAACCAAGCTCACGAAGTTGCTGGTTTCTCAAAGTGGGATCGATGCCGTGGATGTGCCCTTTAATACCACCGCCCTTGACCTTTCTTATGTCAATGAACTGAGAGATGATCCGTTTAATCCAACGCAAGGCACTCATTTTTCGACGGATTTAAAAATCGGATTTCCGGTTTTTCAAAAAAATTATTCCTTTATCCGGTCGCGGTTGAATTACCAGATGAATTTCAAATTCTTCAAAACCGGAGTTTTTTCGGCATCTGCACGAACCGGAATTGCATTGGGCGAGATGTCTATCACCGAACGTTTTTTTGCCGGTGGTTACAATTCGTTTCGAGCGGTCGGAAAAGACCGCCTGGGCCCAATCGATATGACCACCGATCATCCGTTGGGCGGCAATGCCTTATTGCTTTTGAATTTTGAAGCGATGTTTCCTATGGCCTTTATCCCTATCAATAACCTTTATTATGCGATATTTGCCGATGTAGGAAATGTATTTGATCGCGTTCGCCATTTTAATTTATTAAATTTACGAACAGGGGTTGGCCTCAGTTTGAAATACAAAACCCAAATGGGCCCGTTGCGCTTCGATGTGGCCTGGGATACAAAGACCGGAAAACCGGAGTTTCAAATAGGAATCGGAAATGTATTCTAAACATTATTTTTTTAATTTTTTGATATTGGCGTGTGTTTTTTGTCTTTGCCTGCCTGTTCTTCCGCAAAAAAAACCGGCCCCCGTATCCGGAATCCCCAGGGGAATGATCATCATCGATAAGATTGCGGCATTGGTCAACGATGAGATCATCACGGTGACCGATATCGATAAGGCGATCCACTTTTATTCCATTGAAAAGAAAACCACGGAAAGCGAAGCGGACTTTTATCATCGCGTCCTTGAGCGCTTAATCGATGACAAAGTGGTGAACCTGGAATACAAAAACGATATTACCCTGGAAGAGGAAGATTACAACACGGTTCAAACGCTGGTAATCGAAAAACTTGGTTCCCTGGAACAATTGACTGCCCTCCTGGACCGTTACGATATGAATTGGTCCGATTTCAAGACCTTTATCAGAGAAAAAGCCGCTTACGAAAAAGTGGTGAATGTCCTCCTAAAAGTGAAAGTCTCCATCACGTTTAATGAAATCGAAGATTTTTATAATAAAAATTATGTTCCCTCCCAGGAGCGACTGAATTTAAAGCCAAAATCGCTCATCGAAATGACGCCCGATATCGAGAGCCATCTCCAAAAAGAGCATATCCAAAAGGATCTCTCGGGTTGGCTGTCGGAAATTCGGCAATCGTATAAAATAGAGAATAAATTGTCCAACAAGGAGTTAAAATGAGTCTTTTTGAAAATATGAAAAACCGGCATGATCGTGCCCCACAAAAAAAATTAATCAACGAATTTCAGGTAGGCGATCGAATTGACACCTATGTCAAGGCTTCGGGAATTGTGAAAAGATGCAAAAAAGACGGTTGCCCCTATCTTACGCTTGATTTAACGGATAAAACCGGAAAAATTGCAGCCAAAATATGGGATAACGCCGATCATTATTACAAGTTTATTTGCGAGGGTGGGATCTACCGCATTTCAGGAATCGTAGGCGAATACATGAACCAAAAGGACGTCAGGATCGATGCATTAGCATGTATTTCGGATTCGGATACCGATTTTGACGAATCCGATTTCATCGAAAAACCTCCCTTTGATACCGAGGATGTGTTTAACCGGATGATGGAGACACTGACATCCAATTTGACCAGCCCTCATTTACGTCAATTAGTGAAAATGTTTGCAGAGGAATATGGGGGAACCTTCAAAAATCATTACGGGGCCCAAAAAATTCATCATGCTTACATCGGCGGCCTGCTGAAGCATACCCATTCGATGATTGAATTGGCCATTGTGTGTGCGGACCATTATGCGCTGGATAAAGAGTTACTGATTATCGGAGCGCTCTTTCATGATCTGGGGAAATTATTCGAATTCAACATCCAACCTGCCGTGGGCACCACCTTTGAAGGCGGCCTCCTCGGTCATCTGGTCATCGGAAACATAAAATTTTTGGAATTACAAAACAGAATCGAAGGGTTTCCGAACGATTTAAGCTGTAAAATCCAACATTTGATCATATCGCATCATGGAGAAAAAGAATTCGGATCCCCAGAAGTTCCCAAAATCCCCGAAGCGTTTGTCCTCAATATACTCGATTTACTCGATTCCCGGCTAAATATCGTCGAGGAAACGATCAAAAGCGCTGATAATAAGGGATTGTTTTCCGAGTATGTTCAGGCATTGGGACGACGCCTCTATATTCCGCCCAAAGAGTCCAAAGAGTAATCCCCCCATGAAAGCCGGCTCATTTCCTCATTGCCCGCACTGCGGTTCAGCGGACGTTCTTCCCTTTGAAGAAGACAGCGGCAGTGGAATCAAAGCCACGTTGCTGATGGTCATTGCATCTGCGTTAGTCGTTCTATTCGGATATTTCTTTTTCGCGCTATCGGCCTACCTCTATTTTCCGATCTTTATCTTGGGGATTATTGTGATTAGTACCAGACTCATTAACAATCGCGAAAATCGACGAAAAAAGAGAAAAAAACTCCCTTCCCATTTTATGTGCACGGAGTGTCGGCAATTCTTTGGTCCATCTAAAAATCTAAAAAACAGGCCATCATTTTAAAATTAGCGGACATCCAATAATGGTTTGAGCTTTTGGCTCAATTGTCCCAATTGGAACGGTTTTGATAAAAACATTGAGCTATCCAATTTTCGTTTAAAATAGGTTACTTCGAGATGGTTCTTGGCATACCCGCTAATGATTAAAATTCGAAGATCGGGATTAATTTGTTTTAACATGTCGTATATTTTGTCACCGGTGATGCCTGGCATTTCGATATCAAGCATCACTAAATGGATTTGATCTTTATTTTCTTTATACAACCGGATTCCGGTTTCGCCATTTTCGGCAGTAATGGAAGATATATCAAGGGCCTGGAGCATTTCACTCCCGACCTCTCTTACGATACTTTCATCGTCGATAAGTAATACTTTATGGTTATTCATACACTTGAAGTCTGGATTTAATGGGATAGGTGCCTAAAAGAGCGTACTCAGTATCTTTGCCTTTGGCAAACACATTGACTTTCAATTGCCGCCATTTCGAGTGGCTCTGAATGAAGTCTTCATTGGATTTTGCCGAATACCCAAAATCACCCTTAATCTCAATCGGATCGCTCGTGGCTCCGGGGTTTAATCCGCCGGATAATCCCGGCGTGATGCCTTCACTCAGGATTTCCCCGGTATTTTCATACCGAAAGACCCCTCTGAAATAGATATTTTGAAGCGTTTTTTTGCCGATGTTCTTTACCCGGATCGTAATGGAAGGCACGATGATTATTTCCTTAGCCGTAACGATTTTATCTATCCATAACGAATCCTGGTGAATAATCTGAAGCGAGAACGCCAATTCCCTGGTTTTTTCATCCGAGTATTCCTTTTTCTCGGTTTGGGGTTCCGGCGACGATTCCTGGTAACCCTCGATTTCTTGTTTGACGGGATAGATTTTACCTACCCTGGCCAACCCCGAGCCCTGAGATCTGACAAATAATTTGGCCTGCATCTTTTTCCATTTCTCTTTATTATTAAAAAAGGATGCCCGCGAGGAGGCGGCATATCCGAACGACGCCTTAATGGTAATCGCGTCACTGGTTTGGCCGGGTTGAAGCGGTTTCTGAAAAAGTCGGACCATGCCGTCATCAAATACCTGACCGGTTTCTTCGAACTCAAACACGGCTTCGATATCGACGTATTGGAGCGGGCGCGTTCCGATATTCTTCACTTTGATCGTAATGGAAGGGATGATTTTCACTTCCTGAGGGGTTCCTTTCTTTTCGCTCCATTTGGAATCGATATAAACAATTTCAACCGCCTTTTTGATCTCTTCGGTGGACATCCCTTCCATGAAAATCGACTTAAAAAAGTATACGCCAATCCCGATCCCGATTATTAATGTAACGAGGAAAATCCATAATTTGGAACTTTTAAAAAAAGTGGGTTTATCTTTCCTATCCCGTTCCAGGTACTTTTCAAAAAAATTATCATCCGTCATGTTATGCCTTCTTCCTAGTGGTTTTAATCATACCCCTTTTTTTAAAAAAATTCAATAGCATAAATAAAAAAGGGGAGTTTTTTCAAACTCCCCTTGTTTTTTATTTTAACTTTTTATTTTAACTTATATAAGCAATTAATCCTTATACGATGCCGTAGGCCAACATCGCTTTGGCCACTTTGGTGAAGCCGGCAATATTAGCTCCCAACACATAGTTTCCGGGTTGACCGTAAGCCTTGGAGGTTTCATAAGCATTCTTGTGAATGGCTTTCATGATACCATGCAACCGGCTGTCCACTTCTTCCCGAGTCCAGGAGAGTCTTAAGCTGTTCTGGCTCATTTCGAGACCGGAGGTAGCAACGCCGCCCGCATTGGCTGCTTTTCCAGGTCCATAGAGAATGTTGCTTTCCATGAACACTTTGATGCCTTCGGGGGTGGTGGGCATGTTGGCGCCTTCGGACACGACTTTTACGCCGTTTCTGACCAGGTTGGCCGCATCTTTTTCATTAATTTCGTTCTGCGTGGCACTGGGGAACGCGACATCGGCTTTATGGTTCCACAGAGGATTATAACCAAGTTTGGGATCGACCGGGGTGTAAACCGCTTTGGGATATTTTTGGGCGTATTCTTCAATACGGCCGCGGCGGACATTCTTCAATTCCATAACGAATGCCAGCTTTTCACGACAGATGCCTTCTTCGTCATAGATGTAACCGTTGGAGTCAGACAGGGTCACGGGCTTGGCACCCAGATCCAAAAGTTTTTCGCAGGTATATTGAGAGACGTTACCGGAACCGGAAACCAGAGCGGTTTTTCCACTCAGATCTGCACCCTTGGTGGTGAGCATTTCAGCCGCAAAATAAACAGCGCCGTAACCGGTGGCTTCGGGTCGAATCAAGCTTCCGCCCCATTCCAGGCCCTTGCCGGTCAATACGCCGGTATGCTCATTCCGGATCTTTTTGTAATAGCCAAACATGAATCCGATTTCTCTTCCACCAACGCCGATATCTCCGGCGGGAACATCGATATCAGGACCAATGTGGCGATACAATTCTCGCATAAAGGCCTGGGTGAATCTCATCACTTCGGCATCGGATTTACCTTTGGGATCAAAATCAGAACCGCCTTTACCGCCGCCCATGGGCAACGTGGTCAAGGAGTTCTTAAAGATCTGTTCGAAACCGAGGAACTTAATGATTCCCAAATTCACGGATGGATGAAATCTTAAACCACCTTTGTAAGGACCGATGGCATTATTGAATTGAACGCGGAATCCTTTCTGTACCTGTACTTTTCCTTTATCATCGACCCAGGGAACGCGAAAGAGGATGGCCCGGTCGGGTTCCACGATCCGTTCATAAATCCCGGCTTTTACAAATTCGGGGTGTTTTTCAACTGTGGGTTCAAGCGTTTCCAGAACCTCGTCCACTGCTTGATGAAATTCGGCTTCAGCAGGATTTTTTTCCTTAACTTTTGCGATTACTTCTTTAATTAAAGACATCAGTATATCTCCTTATACTTTTAAATTTTTATCTGTATGATTTAGATAAACAATATCTGTTTTTATCAAAGTTAAATAAAAAAGTCAACTCTCCTTATGGATTTAATTTAAAGATAAACGTTATTTAACTTCTATGTTCAATGGTTTCCGGCTGTTTAAGTTTGTAAAAATTTTTTTAAAACAAAAAATTCCGGCCCCTCATTTCATCATTCGCCTTGCCTCTTTGTCAATTTTTTTTACACCTCCCATTAAAATCACTTGGTTGGGTGATGACAACCGTCAATTTATTTTACACCTCCTCGTCAAAACCCCCACGAAAAAAAAAGTTTTTTTTCTAGCTATTTTGGTGCCGCGAAAAAGTGGAAAATCTTAAAAAATATGTTAAAATTAGGATCTAAAAAGGCAGACGTATGATCGACGAGTTTAAACAAAAAACGCAATTAAGGATTGACCAACTTCGATATTTTCAGGATTGTTCAAATTGCCAACCACTTTTTCGCGCCATTTCGCTGATGGAAGAAAGTATTAAGAATGGAGGGAAGATCCTGGTTTTCGGTAATGGGGGTTCGGCAACCCAATCCTCTCATTTTGCCGCCGAATTGGTGAACAAATTTTATTTTGAACGCCGCCCCTTGCCTGGCCTGGCACTGGTTTCGGATATAGCCAATTTAACGGCCATTGCCAATGATTCGGATTACCGATTTGTATTCTCCCGTCAACTCGAAACATTGGGAAAACCGGGGGATGTGGCCATGGGGTTATCGACCAGCGGACGTTCCCCCAATGTTCTGGAAGCCCTCAGCCAGGGAAAAAAACTGGGCTTACAAACGATTGCTTTATGCGGAAAAAATACCGATTGCATCACGGCCCTCGGGGTGGATGTCATCCTCTCGGTTCCGTCGACCGACACGCCGACCATTCAGGAAATGCATCTCTACTTCCTTCATACAATGGCCGAAGTATTGGAAAAAAAATTTTTTAATAGGAGTTAAATAAATAAGATGGTTATCGATTATAAAGGAGTCTCTTTTTCCTTTAAGGACGTTCGAAAATCCAAACGGTTAAAACGATTTAAATTAATCATTATTTTTATTCTTGCCGCTCTACTCACGGTTGTGGCCTGGAATTTTGTCGAAGCGGGAAAAATAAAAAAGATTCAGACCCTCCTACTCGAGGGCAAAGAACAAGAAGCTTCTACCCGATTTAAAAACCTGGAGGCCACCTTCTTTCATAAGAATACGAAAAAAGAATTAAAAGCCATCCTTTGTCTTTTTTCCGATGATCTTCCCCAGGCCCAAAAAATGTTGACTTTACTGGGTGGGAAAACAACCGCTGTTGAATCGCGAAAATTTCTGGAGTATTTTTCAAACAACGCCCAGTATCCCAAACTGGAAATCTATAACCGTTATCTTGAAAAATACGATAAGAGCGAAGACCTGTTATTTTATCACGCCTTGACCGCCACCGCCTTTCTCCACTACCAGGAGTCTACCCGGATCATCGCGCGATTATCTCCGGCATTTAAAAAGACCAAAGAAAATGAGTTATCACTGATTAACAAAATAAATAAAGAGCTGGCCGTCGGAAAAATCAATTACATTTTCGATGTGAATGGAAAACCTTTGGCCTACTATGATCTTTTTCAAAAGAGAACCATTTCCCTCATACCCGGATATAATTTTGATGCCTTTAACGGTGAGTTCCAAAAATCGATCACCTATTATCATTTGACATTGGATATGGGTATTCAGGAAAAATTACACCGATTATTCCAGGATTTTAAGGGTACGTTTATCTTATTCAATACCGCCGATACGAGTATTGCTGCGGCATATTCCAAAAAGGAACCGTCCTGGAATGGGGATGCCAACCCGGTATTCACGGAAACCTATGAGCCCGGTTCTATTATTAAAATTTTAACGATGTTTGCTCATCTCAAGTCCTTAAAACCATCCATCTTTCCGTTTCAATGCAAAGGGCTATGGGAAATGAACAATAATCTGCTTTTTCATGATTGGACCACCCATAATCAGGTAAACTCGTACGATGAATCTCTGGCTCTATCTTGTAATCTTGCCTTTGCGAAAATGGGAATCGATCTGGGATTTGATGCATTAAAAAAGGTTTTTAATCTTTTTTACTTCAATTCCCGCAATTTTACCGATCTGGTCATCGGTTTTCAGACCGGTACCTTTAAAGATAAGATTTCTTCCGATTTTGAATTGGCGAATTTATCCGTGGGCCTGAATTTGATTTCGACCACCACCTTTCATGCGGGTCTGATTTCGCAAATTATTTCGCAAAATGGCTCCATTTATCAACCCTATTTGATAAAGAGTAAGAAGAACCTGTTAAATATCAGCTTTTACAATCACAGTTCGGGGCCGTTAAAAGGATCTTCCGATAACGTCATTTTCGATAAAATTAAAAATGCCATGATTGCCGTTGTGGAACATCCGAATGGTACGGGAAGACGCGCGAAAAGCGATTCCCTCAAAATAGCGATGAAAACAGGGACGTCCGGAGACAAAAAAGGCGGACTGGATTCGGTCCTCACCGGTTTTTTCCCCGCGGAGAAGCCAAGGTATACCTTTGCCTTTCGGTTGGAAGGTGCCGGAAAAGCCGAATTAAAAGGGGCTTTGTTTTTAAAAGATTTCTTATCGGCGATTCGTTAATTCGAAAATCGGCAAGGAGAAAACGGGATGAAGGATTTCAAATTGGAAGCACCGACCATTAATGAGGGAGAAGTACTTTTGGATGCCACCTTGACCCCGCTGGGTTGGTTGAGTTATGCGTTAACCCATAAAGGCTTAAAAGAGATGATGCTCATGTATAAGACCGTTGATCTGGCGTTATTTCATCTGGCTTCCCAAAAAATTCATGGGCGTTTCTCGATTCGGGAAGACCTCAGCGCCTTTCTTCCTCTTCTCGAACACTGGAGGAATTATTTTCTCCTGTTGTTATCCGATCCGTCGGAGGAACTCAACCATATCCAAATTCCCATCGATGATACGGCCTGGACCGAAATCGAGAAAAACGTATATTATTCGCTTCGGAATGTGGAACCGGGTCAGACGATGACGTACGGCGAACTTGCGGCTGCGGTGGGAAAACCGCGGGCTGCCCGTTTCATTGGAAATCTGATGAAAAAAAACCCCCTTCCGCTGGTTATTCCCTGTCACCGGGTAGTCGGAAAGAATGGACGCATGTGCGGTTTTTCCGGGGAAGGGGGCATCGAATTGAAAAAACATCTTCTGGAAATCGAAAAAAAGGCGATGAAACATTGATGTTTTTTAAAGATTTTCAACATTGGACTTGATTTTTGCAAGGTTGTATGATACTTTTTAGCTTATTCGTTTAACTCTAAATTTAATGGAGAATTGCAATGAAGAAGACAAAAATCAACAAAGCCCACTATGCCCTTAAGGGAAAAATGGTGGACTTCGCAGGGTGGGATTTACCTGTCCAATATTCGGGATTAAATGAAGAACACGTGGCCGTGCGTACCGCAGGCGGGATTTTCGATGTCTCTCACATGGGAGAAGTTCGTTTTAAGGGTCCCCAGGCCCTTGATGCCGTCCAATATATTACCTGCAACAACGCAGCCAAATTAATTCCCGGGAAGATTCAATATTCAGGTTTAATGACCGAAAAAGGTTGCTTTGTGGATGATTTACTGGTATACATGATCTCCGATACGGAATATTTCCTGGTGGTCAATGCATCAAACACCGATAAAGATTTTGCGTATATGAAGGAAAAAGCCGGCCATTTCGATGTATCAATCACCAACGAAAGCGACGACTATTCCCAGATTGCCCTTCAAGGCCCTAACGCGGAGAAACTGCTTTCCCATTTCACGGACACCGATCTGAGTGCCATTAAATATTACCATTTTACTTTCGGTAAAGTGAACGGGATCGATGCCATCATCTCCCGAACAGGGTACACGGGAGAAGACGGATTTGAAGTCTATTTTAAATCCGACGACGATGCGGCATCCAACCTTTTTCTTGCGTTTGCAGAGAAAGGGAAATCTTACGGTATTATCCCTACCGGCCTCGGGGCCAGAGACACGCTTCGCCTGGAAGCGGGCATGCCCTTGTATGGGAATGACATCGATGATTCGCATTCCGTTCTGGAAGCCGATCTGGAATGGATACTCAAACTCAAAAAAGGAGACTTCATCGGTAAGGCAGCCCTGGAAAAGCAAAAAGAACAGGGGATCAGCCGAAAACGAGTTGGGTTTGAGTTGGTCGATCGCGGAATCGCCCGACATGGCTATCCCGTATATGTCGACGGCAAGGAATACGACACCATTGGAAGCGGTACGTTTGCCCCGTTTTTAAAGAAGGCCATCGGTATGACCTACCTTCCGATTGATAAATGCCAAATCGGAACGGAATTTCAGGTGAATATCCGGAACAAAATGACCACCGCCAAGGTCGTTGAATTGCCTTTTTATAAACGTGAAAAATAACCAAAATTCGATAATCAAGATCAATAAATTTTAATTGGAGGAAAATTATGGATTTAAAAGAATTTTTATTTACTAAAGATCACGAATGGATAAAGGAAGAGGGAAATGTTGCCACGGTGGGTATAACCGATTATGCCCAGCATGAACTCGGCGACGTGGTTTTTGTCGAATTGCCGCATTTGGGCGAAACCATTGCCAAAGGAGACCCATGTTCCAATATCGAATCGGTTAAGGCCGTCAGCGACGTGTACGCCCCTGTTTCGGGTGAGATCGTCGGGATTAACGAAACCCTCGAAAACAAACCCGAATTGATCAACTCGGCCCCATACGGCGATGGTTGGATATTTAAAGTAAAAATCGATGATACCAGCGAACTCGACGAATTAATGAATAATGAAGAATACGACGAATACCTTAAGGGCATCTTAGAGGAGTAGCGAATGAAATATTTTCCGCTGACCGATCCTGATAGGGAAGAAATCCGGAAGGCCCTGGGAATCAAGGAAACCAAAGAGTTATTTTCCGATATTCCTTGCGATAAGGCGTATTATCCGCTGGATAATTTTCCCCTTGCAGTTCCGGAAAACGAGTTGCTCGAACAATTCAAAACCATTGCGAAAAAAAACAAATTTTCCGAGTATTTGAGTTTTCTGGGTGGCGGCGCTTATCACCATTTTACCCCGGAAGTGGTCAAAAGCCTCAGTCAGAAAGGAGAGTTTCTGACGCCTTATACCCCCTACCAACCGGAAGTCAGCCAGGGTAGCCTCCAGGCTATGTTTGAGTATCAAACCATGATGACGATGCTCACCGGTATGGATGTCGCCAACGCCTCTCTGTATGATGGCGGGACCGCAGCAGCAGAAGGGGCATTACTGGCGCTTCGGAAAGCCCGTAAAAAAAATACCATCCTTATTGCCCGAAACCTCCACCCCGAATACATTGAAATCGTTGAGACGTATATCCGGGACCTGGTGGAATACAAAAGCGACTACGTCGATTACGATCCGGAAACAGGGACCATTAATCTGGAAGACCTGGAGAAAAAAGTATGCGACGACTGCGCCGGTTTCTTGTTCCAGTCCCCCAATTTCTTCGGTGTGGTTGAAAACAACAACAAAATATCCGAAATCCTGCATGGAAAAAACGCTTATTCGATCCAGGTGATCACCGAAGCCATGTCCCTCCCCTTCCTGGTTCCCCCCGGTGAAAATGGGGTGGATATCGTCGTGGGCGAGGCTCAGAGCTTTGGCCTTCCGCTCGGATACGGCGGCCCCTACCTGGGATTTATGGCTGTTAAAGAGGAATTTGTTCGTCACATGCCCGGACGCCTCGTCGGTGAAACCGTTGATGTGGATGGAAAACGCGGTTACGTGCTAACCCTTTCGACCCGTGAACAACATATCAAACGCGAAAAGGCCACCTCCAATATTTGTTCCAATGAAGCCTGGTGCGCATTGCGTGCCGGCATGTATCTGGCCACCATGGGTAAAACCGGTTTAATGAAAATCGCGAAAACCAATCACCTCAATGCCGCCTATTTTGCCAAAGAAATCGCCAAATATAATCATGTTTCTCTCAAATTCAAGAACAACTTCTTTAACGAAGTTACCCTTGAAATCAAAAACATGAGCACAGACCAATTCCTTGAAAAACTCGAAGCCCAATCGATTCTGGCCGGTATTCCATTGAAATGGTTCTATAAAGATCTCGAATCCGCAGTTCTTATCAATTTCACCGAATTGCATAAGAAAAAAGATATTGATGCGTTAATTCACGCTATTGGAGAACTGCAATGAATAAATTACCCGAATTGATATTTAATAAAAGTAGGGAAGGAAAAATTGGTTATTCCTTTTCCGAAACCGAATTGTCCGACGATTTAACGGCTTTGGCCCCCGAATATCAACGAGCGGATATTGGTGACTTCCCTCAATTATCGGAAGTTGAAATCGTCAGACATTATACCAATTTAGCCCACCTTAACCACTCGGTGGATTCCGGGTTTTATCCGCTGGGCTCCTGTACCATGAAGTATAACCCGAAGGTCAATGAGACGATCGCCGGGCTCGACGACTTGTCGGCCCACCCTTATTCTCCCTTGAATCTGGTGCAGGGAAACCTCGAAATCCTGAAATCCATGGAAGAATGGTTAATCAAGATTACCGGTATGGCGGGTTTCACCTTGGCCCCTGCTGCAGGTGCTCACGGCGAGTTCGTGGGAATGAAGATCGTTCGCCATTGCCTGATTTCCCGTGGAAATCCCCGTAAAATCGTTTTAATCCCGGATTCGGCGCACGGTACCAACCCGGCTTCCGCTCATTTTTCCGGGTATACCGTCAAAGAAATTCCATCCAACGCGTCCGGAATCCTCGATGTCGAAACGCTCAAGCAACATCTCAACCAAGACGTGGCTGCGTTAATGGTAACGAATCCGAACACGCTGGGAATCTTTGAAAAAAACATCGTGGAAATCGCCAAAGCCCTCCATGATAATGGCTCCCTTCTCTATATGGATGGTGCCAACATGAACGCCTTAATGGGGATCGTCCGGCCCGGTGATCTGGGGGTCGACGTGCTTCACTTGAACCTGCATAAAACCTTTGCCACTCCCCACGGCGGCGGCGGCCCCGGTTCCGGACCGGTCGGTGTGGCCGAACACCTGGTGAAGTTTCTGCCCGTTCCGGTGATTTCTGAAGAAAACGGAAAATATGAGGCTCACTATTTTAATCAGGGCATCGGCCGGGTGAAAAATTTCTACGGAAACTTTGGTGTCATTGTTCGCGCCCTGGCTTATATCATGGCTATCGGCAAGGAAAATCTCCGAAAGGTGGCCGAAGATGCGGTTTTAAACGCCAATTATATCCGTAAAAATCTCGAAGATGTTCTCAGCCTCACCTACAGTACCAAGACGCTTCATGAAGTGGTGTTTTCCGATAAAGGATTAAATGTAAAAACCCTGGATATCGCCAAACGCCTCCTGGATTTCGGCATCCATCCGTTTACGATCTACTTCCCGCTGATCGTTCACGGAGCCATGATGATCGAACCCACGGAAACCGAAAGCAAGGAAACCATCGATGAATTTATTTCCATCATGAAGATGATATTAAACGAAGCCCAGGAGACTCCGGAAAATCTCACCGAGGCACCTCATCACACCCCGGTCCGCAGATTGGATGAAGTTCTTGCCGCACGGCAATTGATGCTTCGATGGTCGAAGAAAACCGAAAAATAACAACCGAAAAATAACGAATTAGAAACATTTAAAAAGGTGATTAATTGAGCTTACAAGACATCATTTTAAAATTGCAAGAATATTGGGCCGATAACGGGTGTTACATTGCGTCCGGTTACGACAATGAAGTTGGAGCCGGGACCATGACACCCGACACCTTTTTTCGTGTATTGGGTAAAAAACCCTGGAAGGTTGCCTATTGGCAACCTTCCAGACGACCCGATGACGGCCGCTATGCCCAGAATCCCAACCGGGTTCAAAAACATAACCAATTTCAGGTGATTATCAAACCCATCCCCCCGGATGGACAAACCCTCTATCTCAAGAGCCTCAAATACCTGGGAGTCGACATCCATCTTCATGATATCAAATTCGATGAAGATAACTGGGCTTCCCCTTCGCTGGGCGCATGGGGGGTCGGTTGGCAAGTCATGTGTGATGGACTGGAAATCTCTCAATTTACGTATTTCCAGCAGGCCGGGGGGATCGAATTAAACCCCAATTCCATGGAGATTACGTACGGAATCGAACGACTCGCGGCCTTTCTGGATGTTAAAAATTCCATTTACGATCTGGAATGGGGAAATCAGGTCACTTATTCGGATTTGCGCACGGAAGAAGAACGCCAATTCTCGATTTACAATTTCGAATATGCCGATATCAAGATGCTGAGGGAAATGTACAATATGTGTCAAAGGGAAGCGACCCGCCTGGTGGCCGCCGGTTTGTATTTGCCCGCCTTCGATTATGTCCTGAAGTGCTCCCATACCTTCAATATCCTGGATGCACGAAAAGCCGTATCTGTGGCAGAACGCAATGCCTTTATGGCCACCATGCGAAACCTGGCCTCGGCCATTGCCCATAAATACGTGGAATCAACCGAAAAAGAGAATTAGAAGAGGATAACTATAATGAGTGATTTTTTGTTTGAATTGGGAGTAGAAGAAGTACCGGTATCCGAAATCAGACCGATTCTCGGTCAGTTGAAGCAGTTGTTCCAATCCAAATTGGAAGAGCATCTTGTCGAGTACAATGACGTTGAAGTGGCAGCCACCAATAAACGGTTTATGCTTTATTTTGGTAAAATCAATGAAAAAGCCAATGATAAACAGGAGCAAATCAAAGGTCCTGCCAAGCGCATCGCTTACGATGACCGCCATCAACCGACCATTGCCCTTCAAAAGTTTCTTGAATTCAACCAATTAACATTGGCCGATTTAACCGAACTGGAAACGCCTAAAGGCACTTACCTGATGGTTGAAAAACAAATCGAGGGCCGTTCCACTCCGGACATCTTAAAGGAGATTGTTCCGGCGATCTTAAAAGAATTAACCTTCTCCAAAACCATGGTATGGAACGCATCCCGAATTTCATTTGTCAGACCCATCAAAAACATCCTGACCTTGTTCGATAATAAGCTTATTCCCCTCGAATATGCCGACATTAAATCGTCCAATTTTACCTATGGCCATATTCTCCTTTCCGGAAACCCGGTTGAAATAAAATCTTACCGAGATTACTGTGAGCTCCTTGGCAAAAATTTCGTCATTATCCTCGAAAAGGAACGAAAGGAGAAAATTCTCTCGGAAATAAGGGAAATCGAGGAAGAACTAAATGCCCGTGTTAACATGGACAACCCAATGTTGGACGGATATATTTATAATAATGAGTATCCGGTCGTCTTTTCTGGAACATTTGACAAAAAATATCTGGAATTGCCTACCGAAATCATCTCGACCTTCATGATCAATGAGAAGAAATTAATGCCGGTTTTTGATACCCAGGGCCATCTACTCAATACTTTCGTGGGCGTATCCAATATTCCGGATGAAAACAGTTATGTTCGAAAAGGAAACGAACGGGTGATTCGCGCCACATTCGAAGACGCGAAATTTTTCTGGGACAATGATCGGAAAGACGAATTTTTAAAATTGAGAGAAGACCTCCATAATGTGACGTTTCACAAAGACCTGGGCAATTTTTATGAAAAGAGCGAGCGCATTGCGTTCCTGGTGGATGCCCTCTTAAAAGAACTCAATCGCCCCGATCTGTCGCTTGCCCTTCAAAAAGCGGCCCTTAATTGCAAGAATGACCTGGTTACCCGGATGGTCCGCGAATTTCCATCTCTTCAGGGGATTATGGGCGGCCTTTATATGAAAGAAAAAGGAGAATCCGAAGAGATATGGAAAGCGGTTTACGGCCACTATGAACCCAAGGGTTTTAATACCCCGCCATTGGAAAATCTGGGCGCTGGTATTTTATCGATCGCTGATAAACTGGATAATATCGCTGCTTTTGTTTCAAGAGATATTAAGATCTCAAGCTCCAAAGATCCTTACGGTGTCCGGCGAGACGCAACCGGTGTGATTAAGATTATCATCGATTTTAAACTGGATTTTAATCTTGATAAACTCATTGTATGGGCGTCGTCAAGATTTAGCGGTACCAGCGAAGAAAAGCTCAAAAGCATCGCCCGAAAAATCAGGGAATTATTCGTATCCCGCATCGAAAACATTTTCAAAGATTTCTTAAAATACAGATACGATGTGGTCAATGCCGTACTGGTCGGCCGCGACCTGGATATCTACCGCATCTACACCCGGGCCATCCATGTGTCTCAAATGGTCCAGACGCCTTCGATTGAGAACCTGGTTTCTCTGCATCGGCGATTGAAAAATATCATCAAAGATTCCGTTCGATTTCCGGTATCGGAAGAAGCCCTCGTGGAGAAGGAAGAAAAAATCTTATTCGATATTTTCCAGGCCTCTCAGGCAAAAATTGAAGCCCATCTCTTGAACTACAATTACCTGGAAGCGTGTTCCGAAATACTCGAAATGAAACCTGTTATCGATAACTTTTTTGACAAAGTCATGGTAATGGCCGAAGACAAAAAATTAAAAGAAAATCGAATCGGACTGCTTCAAGCCCTGGATCAATTGCTCTCCGGAATTGCCGATTTTTCGTTGATCGTCGAGCAATAACGGTGAATGAAAAAAAAAGTTCTTTACGAGTGTATTGAGTGCGGTTACCAAAGCCCCATTTCCTACGGGAAGTGCCCCCAGTGCGACAACTGGAATTCCATGGTCGAAGCGGCAGAAACCGCCGGGGATGCAGGGAATAAAAAAGAACCGTCACGGGTTAAGCCCGTTACCTTAAGCGAAATCGATAACCTGCGCATTCAGCGGGAAATTACCGGTCTGGAAGAGTTTGACCGAGTATTGGGTGGGGGCATTGTTCCCGAGTCCCTCATCCTGATCGGCGGTGAACCGGGTGTTGGGAAATCCACGCTGTTACTGGAAGTTTCCGGTATCCTGGCCCGAAAGAATAAAAAGATCTTGTATTACTCCGGCGAAGAATCTGCCGTACAAATCAAATTGAGGGCCAACCGTTTGGGCATCGATTCCGACCGCATTTACCTTTCTACCATGGGGACTCTGGAAGATCTGCAAGGGGCGGTCGAAGATCTCCGCCCCGATTATTTAATCATCGATTCCATTCAAACGTTGAACTCCCGGACCGGGCCGGCAGTTTCCGGTTCCATTTCCTCCATGCGTTATGCCACGGCCCAGATTACGGAGCTTGCCAAAACCAATAATGTCACGGTTTTTATTATCGGGCATATCAATAAAGAGGGTCAAATTGCCGGTCCCAAAACATTGGAACACATGGTGGATGCGGTCCTGTATTTTCAAGGGGAATTAAAAACCGATTTACGCATTTTAAGGGCAGAGAAAAACCGGTTTGGGTCGGTAGATGAAATCGGTATATTCCAGATGAATTCCAAGGGGCTGACCTCGATCAGCGATCCGTCCCTGCTTTTCCTTCAACACCGCCAAATATCCGAGTCGGGTATTTCGATTTTTCCCACACTCAGCGGCATGCGATCCATCTTGATTGAAATCCAGGCCCTGGTCACCGAAAGCCCATTTGCCGGCAATCCCCGGCGGATCAGTGTCGGATTTGATGGATACCGCATGTCCATGTTGATTTCGATTATCGAAAAAAAGTTAAAACTCCCCTTTTATAAATCCGATGTTTTTTTAAATATTACGGGCGGCATGACGGTTCGTGATACTGGGGCTGACCTTTCCATCATTTCCGCCCTGGTGACCAGCTATAAAAACATCGACGTACCCAAGGATGCCATTGTAATCGGTGAAGTGGGCCTTACCGGGGAAGTTCGACCGGTCACCTTCATTGAAAATCGAATTAAGGAAGGCGCGCGTCAGGGGTTTAAAAAATTTATATTGCCGGCAGCCCAGGCGGATATTAAAACCGTGGGAGATATTACGGTTTTGCCGGTTGGAAATATTTACGACTTTTATAATAAATTAAGAAAATAAACGTTTTTAATAGACTGAACGTATTCGATAGATGAGGTGAGCGTATGAAAAAGGCAGTTACTATAAATGAGTTCGCCAATAACTTGCTCTCTGAAAAATTAGTCAGCGGAAAAGACGATGATGTATATGTTCCCATTTATGATGATAAATTGGATAGCCTGAGGGATATTCTTTTAAATGATGAAGTCGAGTCCCAGACGTTTTTCGTTGCCGGTCAATCCGGTACGGGAAAGACAACAGCATTGAATTTTTTAAAAACTAAGGAACTGGATGATCGTTTCTATATTAAATACATCAATATGAGGGATTTTCTTGATGAAAGGGACGTGGATATCATCGATTTCCTTCTGACGTTTGCGTTTGCCCTGGTTAAAGATACGACTTTGGAACAGGAATATTATTCCAAATTGGAAGAACTCCAAAAGAAGCACGAAGGTGAACTGATTGAAGTTGTTGAAAAAGAATCAGGCCAAACAGGAAACATCGGCTTCAAGGGCGAAGCATCTGCAGGAATCGGCTGGATGATAAAATTAAGAGCCCGTTTTTTCGCTGACTACAAAATCGATTCATCGTATCGGCAAACTACCCGAGAAACCTTTAAATTGAAAAAACCCGATTTGCTCAGTCTGGTCAATGAATTGATCGATAAATTCAGGGAAAAAATAACTAAAGGTAAACAAGTCTTGGCGATTGTCGACGACCTTGATAAATTAAAAGAGATTCGGCAGATTAATTCCGTTTTCCTGGAAAACAGGAACTACATCTTCGATTTAAAATGCAAAAAAGTTTTTTCTATTCCTACTTACCTCGTTACCACTCCTGAAATCAGTAATTATTCGAGGCACGAAATTCCTCAATTCGTGATTAATTTAAAACCCAATCCGATCTCCAAGAGAGTAGATAAAAAAAAACAAGGGGATCGGGTTCAGCGGAATAAGGAAAAGTTGCAAAATGTTATCAAGTGCCGAATTGATAAAGATATTTCATTGATCGATAATGACGCGCTTGATCTGGCAATCGAATATTCCGGGGGAATAATTCGACAATTGATTCATATCGTATATCAAGCGGCTGTCAAAGTCAGACGGTTAAATCTTATTAAAATTTCCCGGGAAGATATCGAAGACGGGATCGGATCCATCCAAACCACGATGTCTCGTACGATAATTTCTTCCAATAAAATCAAATTACTCGATAGGATTCTTAAAAGGCATATACCGATTTCCGAAACATCCGAGGAATTCATCGAGTTACTTCATGCCAATAATGTATTGGCATACGCCAATGGTGTGGTTTGGTATGAGGTAAATCCGGTTCTGGAAGAAACAGTTAAAATATATTCTGAGATTCATGAAAGCACCGACGCTTGATTCTTCCTCAATCGATCCTTTATTATCCCGAAGGGATTTACTAAAAATTGCCGAACTTGAAGACAATATAATAAACATTGGCGACTCTCCTTTACTATGCCTTATCGGTGTGGATTCCCACAATTTGGTTTCAGCAACCACCACATTTATCGAGAAAAAATCGCCTATTCCCGTCGAAAAATATGAAATTAAAACCGAAAATAACGCCGCCAAGATTTTAAAAAATTCGGAACGACTTAAACGCGACACATTTCATATTATTTCATTCTTCGATTATCCTCCGGCGTTTGCTTCACAAATTGCCTCCAATCTGATTTTTTACAGAGATTATATCCCGGAGTTTAAATTAAAGATCATCATTATCTTAACCCATGATTTTTTGGAAACATTGATCCAAAAAGCTTACGATTTTTATTCTATTGCGGCGTTTACCGCTTTTCTCACCGATCAGGCTCAGGAAATTGAAAAAGATCTGGGGGAATACGAAGGAAAATCCTCGAATGTTAAAGAGTTTGAAAGCGCTTTGGCGGACCTGGACCAATATCGAAAGCAACCCAACGCCAGCGATGACATTTTGCTGATTAAACTTCTGAAAACCGCTTCATTGGCATTTCCTTTATTTAAACTCGATGGTGCAATAAAACTTTTAAATGAAGCTTTTGAAATTGCGAAAAAAAACCGGAATAGACAGTATCAGGCAGGTATTTTCTTGAGTATGAGTCTTTTGTATCAACTAAAAGACGATTTTATTACTGCGCGGAACTACGATAAGAGGGCTTTAAAAATCGCCCGACTTATCAATGATTTTAATATTGAATGTCATGCCTTGGGATATATGGGAACGCTTTATTCACAAATATATCAATTTGATAAAGCATTAAAAATGCATAACAATGCGATAGAAATATCGCAAAAAATCGGTGACCTCCAAATTGAAGCCTGGAATCTTCAAAATATTGGCCACATTTTTCAATTAAAGGGGAAATTTGATATCGCCCTGGATTACGTTAAGAGAGCATTGGAAATAAGAAAAAAATTTAATGATACAGGAAACATGGTGAGTAATTTACTGGCTTTTGGATCAATTTACTATGATAAGGGGGGATATGATCACGCAATTGGGTTTCTTAAGATGGCTCTGAGATTGCTTAAAATAAAAGGAAATCTACTGGAAAAAGCGACAATAATTCATCATATTGGGAAAATATTATGTGCAAGAGGAGACCTCGATCATGGGTTAAAATATTATACGAGAGCCTTGAAAATCATCCAAAAAATTGATGAATTAAAAAACTTATATTTTGAGGTGATTTCTGATATTGTTCATATATATGAAGTCAAAGGCGAACCGGGTAAAGCGAGGAAATACTTACAGAAATTACCGCATAATTTCAGGTCCGCGTTTATGTCAACCATAGGAGATCTCCGTATTCATAAAGGAAATATTGATGTTTCATTGGAAAAATATGAAAATGATTTGAAAGAAGCCAAAAAACATAAAAAATTAAAAGAGCAAGCCATCATCCTTTCAAAGATCGGAGAAATTTTTACTTTAAAAGGAAACCATAAGGCCGCTTTAAATTATCAAAGAAGATCATTGAGATTAATAAATAACAATTACCTATTAATAGAGGCTTTTATTAAAACCAATATTGGAAAAATATACCAATATCAGGGAAAGCTTGATATTTCATTAAATTATTTCCAAGACGCACTCAAAATATCCAAAAAGCAAGATTACCTGGAAATCGAAGCATCCGCGCTTCATAATGTCGGAAATGTTCATTTAAAAAAGAGCTCTCCTGAAGACGCATTAAAATATTACAGAGAAGCCCTGAAAATCGCACAAATAGCCGGATTTAAAAAACTCGCCGCATCCGCTCAAGATAGTATTAATGCCGCGACTCCTCAACAAAAAACAATAAAATAACCACGGCCGCTGCTGCCATGATGCCCCCAAAAATAAAGGGCGCTCCCGGTAATAGCGAAAATAAAAATCCCGCAATCAAACTCGCCGGCAATACCCCAATACCCACAATGGTATTGAAAAAACCCAACGCCGTTCCCTTTGACCCCGCGGGTGAAATATTTGAGACAAACGCTTTCTCGATTCCTTCGGTTAAGGCATAATAAACTCCATATAAGGGCCAAAATAACCACAATAAATAGTTGCTCCCCGGTGTAATAAACCCAAAAGCCGTATAAACGACCGAATAAAGTAAATAACCGGCAATAAGAGGCTTCTTACGCCCGATTTTATCCGATAATTTCCCAAACGAGGTGGATAAGATTGCCGTCGTAAAATTGAACGCGATATACATCAACAATACCGAGGATAACGCAAACCCTAAATTCATGCTTCGAAGCAATAAAAACTGGTTGGATGAATTTCCCAGAGTAAAGATAAAGGTTGCAGCAAAAAACATCTTCAAATTCTTGTCGTATTTTCTGAAATCCAAATTGGGCTTGGGTTTATTGCTGTTCCGCTCACCGACCGAATGATCGGTGTCCCTGGCAAAAAATAATACGACCACTCCCAGAAAAGCCGGTATTAACGAAATGGCAAAAATGGGATAAAATGCCCGAGGATAGACCATTTTATTGGCATCCGGAAATAGATACTTGACGATGAAATAACAAAATATCACCCCCACCGACGCCCCGGCAAAATCCATTGCCCGCTGAAACCCAAACGCTTTTCCCTGCTCCTCCCTGGGCGTGGATTCGGATATCAACGCATCCCGCGGCGCGGTTCGAATCCCCTTTCCGACCCGGTCAAAAAGCCTGGCTCCTAAAACCGTAAACCAAAAAGGAAATAGAAATAACACCTTGGATACCGATGATAATCCATATCCCATCAATGTGGGTACTTTACGCTTCTGCCATTTATCCGAATAATAACCCGAAAATACCTTGAGCAAACTGGCAGTGGATTCCGATAGGCCCTCAATGAACCCCAATACCGGTCCCAGAAAAGCACCATGAGACTTCATAATCACCGATACAAACCCCTGCAAAATCGGGTAAATCATTTCCGATGAGATGTCCGTAAAAAACGAGGTAACACCCATGACAATTACATTGCGATGAAAACCACGACTTAATTTTTTATCCGATGTCATATATTATCTCCAGTTTATGCATTGTAAAAAAAATTAAAACTTATTTCAATACTTTAACGCCATTCTTTTGAACAATTTTCATATATCATCGGAATCAGAGCCCAAATGTCCTCTACCCTGTTAGAACAATGGAGGAGGCACACATTCTTTCAATTCTCTTTTTATATCAGCAGGGAAAGTAAAATATTTCCCAAAATATTCGGGATGGGCAATCCGCTTCATGCGTCGATATTCTTCTATAACGTGAGGTTGATACCCTTGAAGGCCATGTCCGGTGGTATCAGGAAAGAGCTCCTCCAACAGTTTTTTAAATATCTCCGGCTCATCTTTCAATAATTCTTCCGTGGATTTCTTTAACGAGACAATCTCTCGTCGACCTTCCGCTCGCCCAATATCCAATTCTTCGGGCACAAATAGCCATTTATTGGCATAAATATTTTTATAGAGCTCTTCATTGAAAACCTTTATAATTTCCAGTATTAAAAAATCGGCCGGGTTTACTTCGGATTTTATCGGCGGAAGGCTAAATCTAATTGCATTGAGATACCGTTTCGCCTGCCGAAGCGTCTTAAAAAGTTTTTGGATATCGGATTGATAAAGTTCAAAAAATTTCTCTGCCTTATCCTCGGCAACTTCAATTTGATCCAGAAGCATTTTTACATGGTAGAATAAAAATCTCTCGATATTCTCCTGATCGATTCCTGGTAAAGAAATCGGTAAATTGATGATTTTTTCGATAAAATCCTCATCTATTCCGACTTTGTCCCTTAATGCTTTTTTTACTGCCGAGCAATCAAAGCTCAACAAAAAGATGGTATTCTTAAAATTGGAATTTTTCCGAACGAGCTTAAAAACCATCGCCATCTCGGATGGATCAAGACGGTCAATATCATCCATGACAATTAATATTTTTCTATTGATTCTCTCGATTTGTTCCTCGATTCGTTTCTTCATCTGATCGAGGGTGTGGTTGAAAGGGCGAATGTCAAATTGGACCCCTCGGATATAAATGCCTGAAAAAATCATCTTTTTGTATTTTTGAAAAAAACCTTTTAAACGACGAAAAACAAACTTTTCCGAAAATGATCGTTCAAGTTGATCATAGAACGAATTAATAATGGATTTCTCATTTTCAAAAAACCATGGATCGACCCGGATTAAAAAGATCTTCTTTGCCGCTTCTTCGCTCGACAAATGTTGAACCAAAAGATTGATGACACTGGTTTTTCCTTCTCCCCAACTCCCATTTAACCCGATAATTAAAGAATCGCTAAAGTTCCCAGGAAGCCGGACAATTTGATAATACAAATCATTGACAAATTTTTCCCTTCCTAATAGATCCTCTTCTGCCCTGGTTATGGGTTCATCGGAAAGAACGTCATACATCGTATCATTATTGTCTGCCCATTTTATCGTTCCGGGAGAAATGACTTTATTAATACGATTATTATCTTGATTGATTTTATAATAAAAGCTTGAGAAAAACCAAATGAGGAAAAACAACAGGTTCGTCAAAATGAAGAGCGTTTGATTCACAACCAAAATAAAAGACGGTTTGGAAAAAAAAAGAAACAAGGCGATTGTAATTATAGAATAAATAGCAATAAAATCGGCATTCATTAATGGCCAGACCTTTATTTTCGCGTCTTGCTTCTTTAACTCTTTTGTCATCTCATTTTTTAACTCTTTTGTTTCTCTATACTTCATCCAATATCGGTTCATTCGTCCCCATGACAATAATAAGATAAAAAGATTAAGGGCTGAAATTCCGATAAGGATTTCATGAGAGATTCCCGAAAAAAAACGCGAAGCAAAGTTGAATTTTGAGATCAGCGGAAAAATAAGAAACCGAGTTATTACGGATCCTAAAAAAACAAAAATCAATATTAAAACATCTTCGATATTATATTCTTTTTGGTCCATTTCCTCACTCCTTTAAAACGTCATTTTATTCGTAAATATTATAATATATCTTAAGCATAGGATTCAAGTACCAAAATATTTTACATAGAGATCAGTGCATGCGGTGATGAAACATCCGGATATCTTGAAAATAAAAAAAATACGAAAAAGAAAAATTTTTGTTGAAAAAAAACCGAAATGATATATCCTATATTTAGGTTGGCTACCTGAATATTAGTCAAACCGGGGAGGATTTAATGAATTATAAAAAGTTAATCATTCTTGCTTTTTTACTGGGAGGTTTAATCCTTTTCTTCGTCAGTTGTCGAGCAACGTTTGAAACGTACCCTTTAAAGTCAGGGGGGCCCAAAAAAGTGGCTATTTCAATAACGGACAGCGGGTATGATCCGGCTGCGTTTGATATCACATTAGGCACAACAGTGACATGGACCAATAATGGTACCAAGGCGCATACCGTGACTAGTGGCACACCCGGATATCCAAGTGGATTATTCGATTCCGGTGATATAGCACCAGGGTTTTCCTACTCCTATACCTTTAATACCCGCGGAATCTTTTACTATTATTGTAAACATCACCCCAACATTATGACTGGCACACTCTACTGCGAACCGATTTCCAAGCCCCAACCAGGGCCTTCTTCAAGCAGCGATTCTCAAAAATAAAAAAACTTTTTAGTCGATCCTCTGTAAATTGGGGAAGTAGGATCAGGAAGGGGTAAATCGTTAATAGTGGGGGCGCATTCTTTCGCGCCCCTATTCTCTATCTTTAATATACCATCGGAAAGAGATAAAAAAGAAAAAGAAAAATATTAGTTGAAAAATAACCAAAGTTATGTATCTTATAAAATAGGCTTGGCTTATTGAATGACCAGGCCGGGGAGGATCCAATGAATTACAAAAAATTTTTTATATTATCTTTTATATTTTTAAGTCTCATCATTATCTGCGGGGGGTGCAGAGCAACCATTACAACGACAGCATATCCACCAGTACCACACAGAGATATTTACATCAGGGATTCCGGATTCAATCCCTCAATTATCGAAGTACCGGTGGGAACCATCGTTACCTGGCATAACGAGAGCTCGAGACGGCATACGGTAACCAGCGGTACACCCTATAATCCTAGTGGTTTATTCGATTCCGACGATATATTGCCGAATGGAACGTTCACATATAAGTTTAACAACCGCGGAACATTTAACTATTATTGCAAAAGACATCCCGCTATGACCGCCAAAATATATGTTAACCCAGAGGATGCGTCTCAACCAGGTTATTCCGCAACCAGTAATTCTCAAAAGTAAAACAGATTCAAGGCGTCGCTGAAACCCCCAATCGGTCACTGAGTAGCCGCGATATGTCAATTGCGCTGTTACTCAGTGGCCGGCGCCATTTCAAAATAACGAAAATCGTTGCATATTTTACTCGCCTACTTTTTTTAAGGGTAATGACTCAAAATAAAAAAAAAATACCTTATTTTTTATAGCCGTTTCTCTATTCGCATTTTATTAAAATATTGATCAGTAAATTAAACGCAACGATTTTGATGATTGAAATAAATACCCAAAAATGTTACCATTTCATTTTAAAATGGTAAGCCTCTTTAAATAATCAATGAAAAAAATTTTTATTATTCAGCCTTATTTATTTTAATTACCATCTGACGGCGGAAGCTTACCCATAATCAACAATATTATTCTTTACAAAAAGAAAGGAAAGGAAGTTTAAATATCGATGAACATTCCAAATAAGCCTGATTTCGATAAGTTATGGATTGCCGCAGGAAAGAAAATCAAAGAGAAAAATTACTGGCTGGAAAAACTGTCAGGAGAACCCGTAAAAAGTAATTTTCCATATAATCACAAGAAATCGGATTTCCACTCGCGGATCGAAACTTCAATCTTCCTTTTAAATGGGCCTCTATATTCGGATTTAATGCGATTAAGCACGGATTCCGATATCCGTCTCCATATCGTATTGACTGCGGTTCTCACGCTTCTACTCGCAAGGTATTCGGGTAATGACGATATCATCGTGGGAACGCCGATAATAACGGGAACGCCTAATAATGGGAGTGGCACCGAGTTTATCAATACGATATTGGCGTTACGAAACCGGATCAGAGGCAATGCAACATTTAAAGAATTCTTGTTTCAGGTCCGGCAGACAGTCATTGAGGCAAACGAAAATAAAGATTACCCGTTCGAGATATTAATCAGGCAATTAAATTTGCCTGAAACCCCAGGGACTTGCCCCTTGTTTGATGTCGGCATTGCATTGGAAAATATTCAGGACAGGGGGTATTTTTCGAATTTAACGCCGAAGGTTATATTCTTTTTTTCGAGGCTTGAAAACTGTATCGAATGCCATGTGCAATACGATACCGGTTTCTATCATCAACCGTCGATAAAAAGGATCACCGATCATTTTCAACGCCTTTTGGAAGTGATCCTCTCCAATATCGAAATAAATTTATCGCAAATTGACTTGTTGTTACCCGACGAACGGGATCAATTGATAGTTGATTTTAATGCAACGGCGGTTCCCTATCCGAAGGATAAAACCATTCATGAATTATTTGAAGATCAGGTTAACCGGATCGGAGACAGGATCGCATTGGTTGGTAAAGGAATTTTTGTAGAGATAGCCCCGCGTGTCTGCCCTCAACTTTCTTACAATGAATTGGATAAACGGTCCGATGAATTGGCGTCCGAATTAACTCGAAAAGGAGTTGGTCCGGATGTGATTGTGGGTATAAAGATCCAACGGTCTATCGAAATGATCATCGGTATTATCGGTATCTTAAAATCAGGCGGCGCCTATCTTCCCCTTGGTGTCGATTACCCGCAGGAACGCATCGACTATATGTTAAAAGACAGTAGCGCCAAATTTTTATTTCTCACGGAGCACACGGAGGACACGGGGAGAAGAAATTTAGAAGCTGAATTGTTATTAGCCACAGAGGTCACAGAGGACACAGAGAGGGGAGTTATAGGGGATAGATTGTTCGTCTCCACCAACAATAAAGAAGGTAAGAAGTTGAGAAGTTTGGAAGATCAGATAGCAGCCTCTTCGGGTCATCTTACCCCCTTATCCTCTTACCCTCTCACCTTCACAACTCCCCCCGTGTGCTCCGTGAGAAACCATTCAAGGCTCGCTTATGTGATTTACACATCGGGTTCAACCGGAATGCCCAAAGGCGTCATGGTCGAGCATCGACATGTGATCCGGCTGGTAAAAAACACCAATTTTATCTCCTTTAATCCGGGGGGCCATATCCTGCAAACCGGGGCCTTGGAGTTTGACGCTTCCACGTTTGAGATATGGGGCTCGTTACTAAACGGGCTTTCTCTTTATCTGATGGATAAAGAAGATATTCTAAACCCGGGAACATTAAAGCAAGGAATTATTCGGCACAACATCACCACCATGTGGATGACCTCTCCCCTATTCAACCAGATGGTTCAGCAGGATGTGGATATATTCCAGGGCCTTCACTATCTGGTGGTGGGAGGCGATGTGCTCTCCCCGTCTCACATCAACCGGGTAATGAACCATTTCCCGAATTTGAAGATCGTCAATGGTTACGGCCCCACAGAAAATACGACGTTTTCAACTACGTTTTTGATCAATAGGCAATACGAGGAAAAGATTCCGATCGGTAAACCTATCGCCAATTCAACCGCATACATTGTGGATCAATTTGAAAGGCTTCAGCCGATAGGAGTTGCAGGGGAACTTTGGGTCGGCGGTGACGGCGTCGCAAGAGGGTATCTGAATCACCCGGAATTAACGTTTGAACGTTTTCGCCTCCGGCGGCCAGGGGCTCTTTTTGAAAAAACCGCCCCTGGACCACGCAAAAACGTTTGGTTTGGGAGGGTGTATAAAACCGGGGATTGGTGTCGATGGTTGGAAGACGGAAATATTGAGTTTTTGGGTCGAATCGATCACCAGTTAAAGATCCGAGGTTTTCGCGTTGAACCGGGAGAAATCGAAAATCGCTTATTGAAGCATCCGGCTGTTCGCGAAGCCGTTGTTGTTGTTAAAGAAGATAAGGGTGGGAATAAATCTCTTGTTTCTTATATTGTCTTTAATAATAAAAATAATAAACCGGATGTTGTGACATTAAAAACCGATTTAGCCAATAATTTACCGGATTATATGATTCCCTCTTTCGTTGTTCCGGTAGAGCGTATTCCGCTAACCGCCAATGGAAAAGTGGATTGGCGAGCGCTCCCCGAACCGCAGGTCAATTCAGCGCAAGGTCAAGGCCCCCGAAATGACGGTGAAGAAACGATGGCAACGCTCTGGACCGAGGTTTTGGGGGTTGCCAGAGACCGCTTGAGCATCGATTCGGACTTTTTTGAATTGGGTGGGCACTCGTTAAAAGCCGCGCTTCTGGTTTCAAAGATTCATAAGGCATTTGACATCACGGTTCCGCTGGCCGAAGTGTTTACTTCCCCCACCATTCGAAAATTATCGAATTTTATTCGACGTTCTTCAATTGAGAAATTTGATCCGATAAACTCAGTAGAAAAGAAAGAGTATTACGCATTGTCTTCTGCTCAAAAGCGATTGTATATCCTTCATCAGATGGATGAAAAGGGAATTGCCTATAATATGCCCACTTTTTTTATATTGGAAGGAGACGTTGATAAAGAGAGGTTGGAGCGCGCGTTTGAGTTATTGGTAAATCGCCACGAGAGCCTTCGAACATCGTTTCAAATGATCGATGGGGAACCGGTTCAGAGGGTTGAGGATAAGATTGAATTTAAAATAGATGATTCTCTCACGGGGCTCACGGGGGACACGGAGGGGGAAGGGAAGAAGTTAAGAAGCGAAGAAGTTGAGAAAATAAGAAAAATAGATCATAAATATTTCGATTTAAGAAAAGCGCCACTGATACGGGTGGGGTTGATGAAAATTGAAGAGAGCCATCATCTTTTGGCCGTGGACATGCACCATATCATTTCGGATGGAACGTCCATGAATATCATTATTAACGATTTCATGGCACTATACCGGGGAGAGTTCTTACCGCAATTGGAGATTCAGTATAAAGATTATTCCGAATGGCAGCACACCGATTTTCATAAAGAGTTACTCAAGCAGCAGGAGGTATTTTGGATCCGCGAATTTGAAGATGAAATCCCGGTATTGGAACTTCCCATCGACTTTACGAGGCCTTCTGTCCAATCGTTTGAGGGAAACAGTATTTCGTTTACGCTAAATAGAGA
The DNA here is from genome assembly GCA_050258455.1 of Candidatus Omnitrophota bacterium. Classification (GTDB taxonomy): domain Bacteria; phylum Acidobacteriota; class Aminicenantia; order UBA2199; family UBA2199; genus JAKAGC01. Next base: position 57,549 of record JBLMYT010000131.1, read on the forward strand.
GATTACCGAGCGGTTGAAGGCGATGGCGTCTGAGACAGAAACGACGTTGTACATGGTATTGCTTTCCGTCTATACCCTCTTTTTATCAACGCTGACGCATCAGGAAGATATTGTGGTGGGTTCACCGGTTGCCGGGCGAAGGCATGCGGATTTGGAACCTATTATCGGAATGTTTGTCAACACCCTGGCGATTCGAAACGTCTCATCCGGAGAAAAAACCTTTCGGGAGTTTCTTTCTCAGGTCAAGGAAAAAACCTTACAGGTTTTGGAAAATCAGGATTACCCGTATGAGGATCTGATCGAGCGGGTCATCCCCTACCGGGATGCGTCCCGAAATCCCCTATTTGATACCATGTTTACATTGCAAAACCTTTATATGCAATCGTTGGAGATTCCCGGTCTCACACTCTCACCCTACGACGCTCCACATCCGGTATCCAAGTTTGATTTGACTCTATCCGCAACAGAAAGTAACGATCAACTAATATTTTTGTTTGAATACAGTACCGCGCTATTCAAACCGGAAACCATTGAGCGTTTTATCATTTATTTCAAAAACCTTATCGATCAAGCGGTTGAAAACAAAGATAAGAAAATATCGAAATTCGAGATTATCACCGAAGAAGAAAAAAAACGGATATTATACGAGTTTAATGATACGGATAAAACGTATCCGAACGATAAAACCTTACAAGAACTATTTGTAGATCAGGTAGAGAAAACACCGGATCACCTTGCGCTTATAAGCCGCACTTCTGTAGGGGCGCTTCGCGAAGCGCCCTCACAAATTTCTTACCGAGAACTCGATCACCAATCCGATCGATTGGCGTGTGAATTAATCGAAAAAGGAGTAGCCCCCGATACCATCGTGGCGCTAAAGATCGAGCGGTCCTTGGAGATGATTATTGGAATCCTGGGTATATTAAAAGCAGGCGGCGCGTATTTACCCATCGATCCCGGATTGCCGCAGGAACGGATCAATTATATGTTAAAAGATAGTCAGGCGCGATTATTGGTTACGCATTTCGTAGGGGTAGACCTGCGTGTCTGCCCGGCGGGCGCACACATGGGCGCGCCCCTACAGAGGAATATTTGCGTAGGGGCAGACCCGCGTGTCTGCCCGAGTGCTTCTTTTTTACCAGCAACCGGCAACCGGCAACCGACAACTTCTCTCGCTTATGTTATTTACACCTCCGGTTCAACCGGGAAACCCAAAGGCGTTTTGATTCGTCATTCCAATGTATGCCCTCTTTTGCATTGGGGATATGAGGCAATCGCTTTGAATCCTTCGGATAGAAGCGCTCAAAACCTTTCCTACTATTTTGATTGGTCCGTTGGAGAAATATTTATCACGTTAACCTCGGGCGCCAGTCTGTGGATGGTTCCGGGAAACGTGATCCTGGATGCCATTGAATATGTTCATTCCATGAACCGTTATGGAATCACGGTTTTACACATCACGCCCACGCATTTTCAGTCATTAATCCACCCCGGCATGCAATTGGAGACATTGCGCCATTTGTGTATTGGAGCTGAGAAATTTCCCAAAGAATTGGCCGAACTTATTCCCAAACTGGTAGACGAGAAATGCCGGATATATAACATGTACGGTCCTACGGAAGCCACCATTTTGTCAACCGCATTAAAAATCGACAAATCCCAGGGTTCTTATGATTCACTCACCAGTGTTCCGATCGGAAAGGGTTTGGGAAATAATGTGCATTTGATATTGGACCGAAATTTCAATCTCTGTCCGGTAGGCATAGCCGGGGAATTGGTTATTGGGGGAGACGGTGTCGCCCCCGGATATCTCAATAATCCCGAATTGACAGCTAAAAGCTTCATCTCCGTGTCCTCTATGACCTCTGTGGCTAAAAAATTCTACAAAACCGGTGATTTATGCCGATGGTTACCCGATGGAAATATCGAGTATTTGAATCGCATGGACCAGCAGGTCAAGATCCGGGGTTTTCGCATTGAACTGGGGGAAATCGAAAGCAGGCTTCGGTCTCATAAAGAAATAAAAGATGCGGTGGTGGCTGCCAAACGCAGTAAAACAGGGGATGAATACTTGTGCGCTTATGTGATTGCCGAAACGGTTGAAGACGTTGAATTAAAAGAATATTTATCCCAGTCATTACCGGATTATATGATTCCTTCCTATTTTATTCAAATCGACAAAATTCCACTCAATGCAAATGGAAAATTAAATCTCAAGGCCCTTCCGGATCCCGACATAAAGATACCGGAAAAAAGGAGTGCGCCAAGCAATGAGGTAGAAGAAAAATTAATGGAAATCTGGGCAGAAACGCTTGGCATTTCCAAGAACCTAATAGACATCAATGCCAATTTTTTTCGAATCGGTGGTCATTCGTTAACGGGTATGCGGGTAACGGCAGCCATTCATAAGGTGTTTGGGGTTAAACTATCTTTGGCAGAATTTTTCAAACACCCATTTCTCCGCGATATTGCAAAAACGATAAAAGAAGCTGAAAAAGAGACCTTTCATCTCCCGGAAGTAAGCGAAGAAAAAGAATTTTATGAACTCTCCTATAACCAACGGCGGCTTTGGATTGCCCATCAATTTGAACCGGACAATTCCGCGTATAATATGCCACTCAAATTAGTATTGACCAATCCGGACCTCGATGATAGGCTGGTGAAAAAGGTTGTTCGAGCAACCATTACTCGCCATGAGAGTTTAAGAACCGCGTTTCGATTGATTGACGAGAAACCGGTACAGGTTATTTTACCCATTGAACAGGTAGAGATCCCGTTTAAATTTATCGATATCCATACGGCTGATACGTTCGAAAAAAAACAGCAATCGGAAGAAATTTTCCATCAAGAAAGCCAGACTCCGTTCGATCTTTCCAAATGCCCCCTTTTGCGAACAATTTTGATCAAAACCGATGAGGATACTTTTATCATTATTTTTAATATGCATCATATCATTTCGGATGGATGGTCCATTGAACTATTGAAGAACGATTTTCTCCTTGTTTTGGAGAAATACCGGAATGGAGAAGACGTAAACGAATTAGAGCATTCGACACTGCAATATAAAGATTTCGCCGAGTGGCTCAATAAAGAAGTCACTCGCGCCCAAACCCGGGAACGCGCCCACCAATTTTGGAAAAAACTTCTGGCCAAAGAACATGAGCCCGTCAATTTGCCCACAGATTTTACACGGGAAGATGTGTCTCGAAACGGATCCGCCTATCGGTGGCTGATAAATCAAGAAACAAAAGACAGGTTAAACCACCTGGCATATGAGTACCATACCAGTTTATTCACCACATTGTTAGCGGCATTTAACCTTTTTCTTTCATTGATTTCCGGCCAGAAAGATATATTGATCGGAATCCCCTTATCGGGTCGAGATCATGCCGCTTTCCAACATATTGTGGGCTTTTTTGTTAATACAGGTTTATTGAGTACCCGGATCTCTGATGACAATAACTTTATCCAACTTCTGGATAGGGTGCATTCGGATTTCATGGAGCTTCTGGGTTACCAATCATACCCGATGGAACTGGCATTGGATGAATTGAATATCAAATTTCCTCCCATCAATGTGTTTTTTAATATGCTCAATTTTGGGACAGGAAATTTAAAGGCCAAACCGGATAATCCGATTCCCCACCACGAAAAGGAATCGGGTGAAGTAAAGTTTGATTTGGCTATCTACATGGAAGAATATGAAAATGGAATCGATGTGAGTTGTCACTACAAGAGAGAGTTATTTACTCAAGGAAGCATCGAATCGATGATGAAGAAATATGTCGAGATTCTTGATTTTTATAGCCATCGGCCGGAGAAAAACCTTCTTGATTTTAAACGCTCCCAACATACCGGTGGCAGGCGTTTGTTAAAAACCAAAAGGAACAACAATGATCATTGAAAAATTTAAAGAACAAGTCCTAAAATACCCGGATAAAATAGCAATTAAATCCGGTGAAAACCATCTTACTTATCGTTATTTGGATCGAATTTCCAGGAAATTATCTGATATATTCAGCAAAGAAAACATAACCATGGCGGGATTGTTGTTTGGCCATGACGAACAGATGATTGGTTCTATTTTAGGAGCATTAAACGCAGGAACGATTTATATTCCGCTTGATCCCGATTATCCCGAAAAGCGGCTGGTATATATGCTAAAGGATTCCTGCACGAGTTTTATTATCACCCATACCGACTATGTCGAGTTGGCGGTTCGACTGACAGAAATGGAAACAGAACAAGCCGGAGAAAAACCACCCATTCGGGTGATAACCATCGACTCGATACCGGATGATGATGGTGATGATAATGATAATGATAATGATAATAATAATGCTGAAACGCAAGAATCCGGGATAGCGAATGAAGAAAGAACCCCGCAACTTGATTCCCCGGCTTATATTCTCTATACTTCCGGTTCCACCGGAAAGCCGAAAGGAGTTATGCAAACCGTTGAAAATATCCTCTATTTCACACGGAATTGGACCGAACGATTTTCGGTTTCTGACAGGGACCGGTTGACCTTGTTTGCCTCGTATTGTCACGACGGATCAGTGCCCGATATCTTCAGCGCCTTGCTTAATGGGGCCACATTGTTTCCCCTGGATGTCAAACGCAATGAAGCGATCGGCACACCAGCCCGCTGGGTTATTAAAGAAGCCATAACGATCTGGCATTCGGTTCCTACATTATACCGATATTTTACCAACACCTTAACCGGGACCGAACCGTTTACCCAACTCCGATTGATCGTATTGGGAGGCGAGCCGGTTCGAGAGCATGATTTGACCCTATTCAAGAAACATTTCCCTTTCTCGGAATTTGGAAATATTTACGGGCAAACCGAATCGACCGTAAGTTCCATATGGAAAATTTCATCCGGCGAAAACGCAGGTAAGATCATCATTGGGGTTCCCATCGATGAAACGGATATTTTGCTTGTCGATGAAGAAGACAACGATGTGGGAGATCTGGAAGTGGGTGAAATCATACTGGTTAGCCGGCATCTTTCCCCCGGATATTTAAACGATCCGATCTCGACGAGTCGCGCATTCGGGGAAGAGCCCGAATTGGGGCGGATATATCGAACCGGGGACCTGGGGCGTCTGTTGACCGATGGCAATATTGAAATTATGGGGAGAAAGGATTATCAGGTGAAAGTGAGGGGCTTTCGGGTCGAACCGGGGGAAATCGAAACCGTGCTGCTGCATCATCCGGGTATTCGCGAAGCGATTGTTCTGGCGCGGGACGCCGGCGAAGGAGGCAGCGGTAGGCCTGAAACCGAAGGTAAAGATTTATGGGCTTATTTTGTGCCGGAAAATAATTTTAGCAACGTTAGCGAATTGACGATGTCGAGTCTCCGTGAATATCTGGCAACCCAATTACCCGATTACATGATTCCCGGATATTTTGTCGTCCTGGATGAAATGCCCCTCACGCCGACCGGAAAGGTGGACCGGGGCGCCTTAAAATTCAAGGGAACCAAGTTGGGAACAGGGGTTCAGTATACGCCCCCCAAAACCGACCTTGAAAAATTGTTAACCTCCCTGTGGCAGGACGTTCTGAATGTCGAGAAAATAGGAATTTACGATAACTTTTTCGATCTTGGGGGGAATTCAATGGATGTGGTGAATCTGAGTCGAAAATTGAAAGAAAAATTAAAAATCGATATACCGGTCGTTGCCGTATACCGTTATCTCACCATCCATGAATTTACCTCGTATTTAACCCGGGAATTGGGGAATCAAATCACTGAGCCTTCACAAGGCAGTTCTCATAAAAAGATCGATGGTGATATTTCCGGCGATATCGATATTGGATTAATCAATAGATCTAAAAAAGCCACAAATCACGAAGGGGTGGCGATTGCCGTGATCGGAATGAGCGGAAGATTCCCGGGGGCCGGGACCATCGAGGAATACTGGGAGAATTTAAAGAATGGGGTTGAATCCATTTGCTTTTTATCGGATGACGAATTGAACGAATCCGGTGCACCTCCCGATCTGATTTCGAATCCGAGTTATGTGAAAGCGGTTTCGGTCATGGATGGGATTGAATATTTCGACGCGCATTTTTTCGGATATACCCCCAATGAAGCGGATATCATGGATCCTCAGATCCGGATATTTCATGAATGCGCGTGGCACGCATTGGAGGATGCGGGCTATGATCCGTATACATATCAAAAGAGGATCGGTTGTTTTGTTGGCGCAGCGTCGAATCTGGACTGGCAGGCGCGCGTGATTATGGCAGGCGCAAGCCTTGAGTTGGGAGTTTTTGGCAGGAAACAATTTTTTGATAAGGATTATATTGGTACACGGGTGGCGCACCGGCTAAATTTAAGAGGCCCTGCGATTTCGCTCCAGACCGCGTGTTCCACGTCGCTCGTGACCGTTCATCTGGCATGCCAGTCCTTGCTCAACGGCGAATGCAGCATGGCATTGGCAGGCGGTGTGAATATCGGAAATTACAAGAAGACAGGATATCTCTATCAGGATGAGATGATCTATTCATCGGATGGTCATTGCCGGGCCTTTGATGCGAAAGCCGACGGAACGATTTTTGGGGACGGTGTGGGCGCTGTGGTTTTAAAACCGCTTGAACAAGCCATTGCCGATTGCGATCCTATTCACGCCGTGATTAAGGGGTCGTTTATCAATAATGACGGAATAGTGAAAGGCGGATACCTGGCCCCCAGCATTGAAGGCCAGGCCTCGGTGATCCAAACCGCACTCCGAGTTGCCGATGTCGAACCCGAAAGTATCGGGTATATCGAAACCCATGGCACCGGTACCACATTGGGAGACCCGATTGAAATCGAAGGACTAAAACTGGCCTTTAACACGAATAAGAAAAAATTTTGTGCCATCGGTTCGGTCAAAACCAATATCGGTCATTTGAATATCGCCGCAGGTATCGCCGGATTAATTAAAACCATATTAACAGTGAAACACGGTTTCATTCCCCCCAGTTTGCATTATCAAACGCCAAACCCCAACATCGATTTTGAAAACAGCCCTTTTTATGTGAATACCCGGCTCAGGGAATGGCGCAGCGATGAATGCCCCCTTCGAGCAGGCATTAGTTCCTTTGGAATCGGCGGAACCAATGTTCATATGGTATTGGAAGAAGCGCCCCAACGTCCACCCTCTTCACCCGGAAAACCCACGCAATTACTCGTCCTTTCCGCCAAAACCATGTCTTCTCTGGACCGCATGACCGCCAACCTGGCCGATTTCTTGAAACAACATCCGGAGATCCACCTTGCCGACGCCGCTTATACCCTTCAGGTCGGGCGAAAAACTTTGGAACACAATCGGATCATTGTTTGTTCGAACCATTCCTCCGCTGCTATCGAGCAGATCGAAAAAAACGAAAACCTTTCCACCGCGTTTACAAAAGAAAGAAATAAAGATATTGTATTCATGTTTTCCGGACAGGGGTCCCAATACGTCAATATGGGCCTGGAGCTTTATCAGCATGAACCGGTGTTTCGCGAGCACATGGACCGGTGTTTCGATATCTTAAACAAACAAAGCGGATACGATATCAAAGCCATGCTTTACCCGGGTGAGAGTGACTCCGAGTTATCGATGGACGAAGCCAAAACGAAAATCGATGATGTGCGTTATTCCGGACCGATTAAATTCTCAATTGAGAGTGCGTTGGCCAAATGGGTGATGCAGCAATGGGGAATGAAACCCTATGCCATGATCGGCCACAGTTTCGGCGAATATGCCGCGGCTTATGTTTCAGGCGTTTTTTCACTGGAAGACGCCTTAACACTCGTGGTGTTACGCGGCCAATTAATGGAAAAAACCCTTGCCGGCGCCATGATGAGTGTTCCGCTTTCGGCCGAAGAATTAAAACCCTTGCTCACGGATGAGATTTCATTGGCAGCGATCAATACGCCATCTCTTTGTATTGTTTCCGGTCCCACAACGGCTATCGAAACCTTTGAAAAAGAGTTAAATGAACAGGGTCATGAGTGTTTGCGGATCAATTTCCCAAGGGCGAGCCATTCGAACATGATGGTTCCGATTTTAGACGAGTTTGAAGCCCAGGCCCGAACCATTACCTGGAACCCTCCTCAGATTCCTTACATTGCGGGTTTGACCGGCGATTGGGTGACCAACGAAGATGCGATGAATCCGCGGTATTGGGCCAGACACATGGCAGAAACCATTCAATTCTCTCCGGGGATCAAAAAGATATTGGAAAAACCCGACGCCGTTTTTCTCCAGGTGGGGTGTGACCGGGGATTGCCTCTGTTTGTGACCAAGCATCGGGAAGGAAAAGACGGGAATGTGAAAATCAATCTGCTTCGAAATCCCAAAGAAACGGTTTCGGATTCGTATTACCTCTTGCATTCCATTGGTTTGCTATGGCTTCATGGGGTAACGATCGATTGGTCGACCTATTATGCCAACGAGCGCCGGAACCGGATCCCATTACCCGGTTATGTGTTTGATCGTAAATATTATTGGTTGGAAGAAGCGGACTTTTCGGGTGCAAACCCTAAGGTTGGAAAAAAGAAAATCCGTTTGGAAGAACGCCCGGCGAATGAATCCGGGGAGATGAGAGAACATATTCCAACCGGTAATTTGCTGGCGGTGAATGAAACCGAACGGAGGGTGTTGGCAATTTGGCAGGATTTATTGGGGTATGAAAATATCGGTTTGAACGATAATTTCTTTGATTTGGGCGGGGATTCCCTGGCCGCCATTGAAGTGAAGAAAAGAATCCGAGACGCATTTGATATCCAGGTTCCGGTGGTAAAAATCCTTCATTACCCCACGATTCGCTCCTTTGTTGAAAATGTGCTGGAAGCGAATAAAGACGTTGAAGCGAACGAAGGGACCGGGAATGAGAATCAGGAAGAAACCGCTGAAACTCAGAAGGAATTAATCGATATATTGGATAAATTTTGATGAGGATGAATTAAGAACACGGAGTAAAAATTGACAAATCAGCCAATTACTTTTGATTTTGACCGGCTATGGATAGCAGCGGGTAAGAAACCTAAAGAAAAAGACTATTGGTTGAAAAAATTATCCGGGGAATTATCGAAGAGTTCGTTTCCATGCGGTTGTCACGAATATGAGAACCCATCTTATGGTTATGATACGGCTCCTGTTTATTTTCATTTGAGGGACTCATTATACTCAGGTTTGATAAAACTGAGTAATGGTTCCGATATCCGTCTCCATATTGTATTAGCTTCGGCTCTCACTCTGTTGCTTTCAAAATATACGGGTAACGATGATATCATCATTGGCACATCGGTTTCTCACGGAGGTCACGGGGGACACGGAGAAAGAAGAAATGAAAATGAGGTAAACCAGCTTATAAGCACGATATTGGCATTAAGGAATCAGTTGAATGATCATATGTCGTTTAAGGAATTATTGCTTCAGGTGAGGCAGACCGTTATTGAAGCCGAAGAGAATCGAAATTACCCTTTCGAGATATTGATCCGGCAATTAAATTTACCTGAAACCAAAGGGACTTGCCCCTTGTTTGATGTCGGCATCGTATTGGAAAATATTCAGGACAGGGGGTATTTTTCGAATTTAGCCCCGAAAGTTCTATTCTTTTTTTCAAGGCTTGAAAACCGTATCGAGTGCAACGTGCAATACGATACCGGTTTCTATCATCAACGGTCGATAAAAAGGATTGCCGATCATTTTCAACACCTTTTGGAAGTAATCATCTCCGATATCGAAATAAAATTATCGGAAATTGACTTGTTATTACCCGACGAGCGGGTTCAATTGATCGATAATTTTAATGCAACGGCTGCTCCCTATCCGAAGGATAAAACCATTCATGGATTATTTGAGGATCAGGTTAACCGGATCGGAGACAGGATCGCATTGATCAATGAAGATAATTCCGTAGGGGCAGACCCGCGTGTCTGCCCTCAACTTTCCTACAATGAATTGGATAAACAATCCGACCGTTTGGCATCTGAGTTAATCCACAAAGGCATTCAGCCCGAAGACGTGGTGGGTATCGATGCCCATCGCTCGATCGAAATGATTACCGGCATTTTAGGGATATTGAAAGCCGGTGGCGCGTATTTACCCCTTGATCCCGGACTCCCGCGTGAACGCGTCGATTATATATTAAGGGATAGCCAAGCGCGTTTATTGGTTACTCATTCCGTAGGGGCAGACCCGCGTGTCTGCCCGAGCGTTTCTTCATTACCGGCAACCGGCAACCGGGAACCGGCCGCCTCCCTTGCTTACGTCATTTACACATCCGGTTCTACCGGCAAACCCAAAGGCGTCATGGTCACTCACCGCAATGTATCCCGTTTAATCCATTCAAACTATATTCAATTTTTACCTCAGGACCGGTTACTTCTGACAGGCGCGATGGCTTTCGATATTACCACCTTCGAAATATGGGGACCGTTATTAAACGGCATAACTTTGGTTTTGGCATCCAAAGAGATGATCGTCAATGCAGAACTGTTGAAACGGGTATTGATTAATCATCGCGTATCGATTCTTCATTTGATTCCCCAATTATTTAATCAAATGGCAGGACAAGACATTGATTTATTCTGCGGTCTTCGGTACTTTCTGGTCGGGGGTGATCTGGTCAACCCTGGATATATCAATCAATTAAGGGAACGATACGTTAATTTAAAGATTCTTCACATGTATGGACCGACTGAAAATACGACATTTTCAACTTCATTTTTAGTCGATAAACAATACGAAGCAAAAATTCCGATCGGTAAACCGATTGCCAATTCAACGGCATACATCGTGGATCAATTTGAAAGGCTTCAACCGATAGGAGTCGCCGGCGAACTTTGGGTCGGCGGCGATGGCGTCGCAAGAGGGTATCTGAATCACCCGGAACTAACGTTTGAACGTTTTCGCCTCCGGCGGCCAGGGGCTCTTTTTGAAAAAACCGCCCCTGGACCCCGCAAAAACGTTTGGTTTGGGAGGTTGTATAATACCGGGGATTGGTGTCGGTGGTTAGAGGATGGAAATATTGAATTTTTGGGTCGAATCGACCACCAGGTTAAGATCCGAGGTTTTCGCGTTGAACCGGGAGAAATTGAAAATCGCATATTGAAGCATCCGATTGTTCGCGAAGCCGTGGTTGTTGTTAAAGAGGATAAGGGCGGGAATAAATCTCTTGTTTCTTATATTGTCTTTAATAATAAAAATAATAAACCGGATGTTGCGACATTAAAAACCGATTTAGCCAATAACTTACCGGATTATATGATTCCCTCTTTCTTTGTTCCGGTCGATCACATTCCGCTAACCACTAATGGAAAGGTGGATTGGCGAGCACTCCCCGAACCGCAAGTCAATTCAGCGAAAGGTCAAGACCCCCGAAATGACGGTGAAGAAAAGATGGCAACGCTTTGGGCCGAGGTTTTGGGGCTGGACAAAGACCGCTTGAGCATTGATTCGGATTTTTTTGAACTGGGCGGGCACTCGTTAAAAGCCGCGCTTCTGGTTTCAAAGATTCATCAAGCATTTCATATCACGGTTCCTCTGTCTGAAGTGTTTACGTCCCCCACCATTCGGAAATTATCGGATTTTATTCGCTGTTCTTCAATTGAGAAGTTTGATCCGATAAACTCTGTAGAAAAGAAAGAGTATTACGCATTGTCTTCTGCTCAAAAGCGATTATATATCCTTCATCAAATGGATGAAAAGGGAATTGCCTATAATATGCCCGTTTTTTTTATATTGGAAGGAGACGTTGATAAAGAGAGGTTGGAGCGCGCGTTTCAGTTATTGGTAAATCGCCACGAGAGCCTTCGAACCTCGTTTCAGATGATCGATGGAGAACCGGTTCAGAGGGTTGAGGAAGATTCTCTCACGGTGCTCACGGGGGACACGGAGGGGGAAAAGAAGAAGTTAAGAAGGGAAGAAGTTGGGAAAATAAGAAAAATAGATCATTTTGTTAAATATTTCGATTTAAGAAAAGCACCGCTGATGCGGGTGGGATTGCTGCGACTCGACGCGAATAAGCATCTCTTGGCCGTGGACATGCACCATATCATTTCGGATGGAACGTCCATGAATATCATGGTTAACGATTTCATGGCGCTATACCGGGGTGAATCCTTACCGCAATTGGAGATTCAGTATAAAGATTATTCCGAATGGCAGCACATTGATTCTCATAAAGCGTTACTCAAACAGCAGGAGGTATTTTGGCTCCACGAATTTGAAGACGAAATTCCGGTATTGGAACTTCCAACCGATTTTACGAGGCCTTCTGTTCAATCATTTGAGGGAAACACTATTTCGTTTACGCTAAATAGAGAGATTACCGATGACTTGAAGGCAATGGTTTCTGAAACAGAAACCACGTTATACATGCTATTGCTTTCCCTTTATACGCTCTTTTTATCAACACTCACGCATCAGGAGGATATTGCGGTAGGTTCGCCGGTTGCCGGGCGAAGGCGTGCGGATTTGGAAAATATTATCGGAATGTTTGTCAACACCCTGGCAATCCGAAACTTCCCATTGGGAGAACAAACCTTTCGGGAGTTTCTTTCTCAGGTCAAGGAAAAAACCTTGCTGGCTTTGGAAAACCAGGATTACCCGTATGAGAATCTTGTTGAGCGCGTCATCCCCCACCGGGATGCGTCCCGTAATCCCCTGTTTGATACCATGTTTGCATGGCAAAACCTCCCCATGCAACCATTGGAAATTCCCGGTCTCACACTCTCTCCCTACGACGTTCAACGTCCGGTATCCAAGTTTGATTTGACTCTATCCGCAACAGAAAGTAACGATCAACTGGTATTTTTATTTGAATACAGTACCGCGTTATTCAAACCGGAAACCATTGAATGTTTTATCATTTATTTCAAGCATATTATCGATCAAGCGGTTGAAAACAAAGATAAGAAAATCTCGGAATTTGAGATCATCACCGAAGAAGAGAAAAAACGGATATTATACGAGTTTAATGATACGGATAAAACGTATCCGAACGATAAAACCTTACAAGAACTATTTGTAGATCAGGTAAAGAAAACACCGGATCACCTTGCGCTTATAAGCCGCACTTCCGTAGGGGCGCTTCGCGAAGCGCCCCCACAAATTTCTTACCGAGAACTTGATCACCAATCCGATCGATTGGCGTGTGAATTAATCGAAAAAGGAGTAGCGCCCGATACCATCGTGGCGTTAAAGATCGAGCGTTCCATGGAGATGATCATTGGAATTCTGGGTATATTAAAAGCAGGCGGTGCGTATTTGCCCATCGATCCCGGACTGCCACAGGACCGCATCAATTACATGTTAAAAGACAGTCAGGCGCGATTATTGGTTACGCATTTCGTAGGGGCAGACCCGCGTGTCTGCCCGTATGCCATCGAGGAATCGGGCGCACACATGGGTGCGCCCCTACATTTAAACAAAAACTCAAACCTTGCATATATTATCTACACCTCCGGTTCTACCGGGAAACCCAAAGGCGTATTGATTCGCCATTCCAATGTATGTCCGCTTTTGCATTGGGGATATGAAACAATCGGATTGAACTGCTCCGATAGAAGCGCTCAAAACCTTTCCTATTATTTTGACTGGTCGGTATGGGAAATCTTTATTACGTTAACCTCAGGCGCCGGTCTCTGGATGGTTCCGGGAAACGTGATCCTGAATGCCATTGAATATGTCAATTCCCTAAACCGTTATGGCATCACGGTTTTACACATCACGCCCACGCATTTTCAGTCACTGATCCACTCCGGCATGCGATTGAGGACACTGCGCCATTTGTGTATCGGGGCTGAGAAATTTTCCAAAGAATTAGCCGAACTTATCCCCACAATTGTAGACGAGAAATGCCGGGTTTATAACATGTACGGTCCCACGGAAGCTACGATTATGGCCGCAGTCCTGGAAATCGATAAATCCAAAAGTTCTTATCAGTCAAATCTCAGTGTGCCGATTGGAAAAAATCTGGGAAACAATATGCTTCTGATATTGGACCGGAATTTCAATCTCTGTCCGGTCGGTATAGCCGGGGAATTGGTTATCGGGGGAGACGGCGTTGCACCCGGCTATCTCAATAACCCCGAATCAACATATAATAGATTCTTCAATCTTTCTCATAACAAAAGTTTTTGCCCCGCTTTTTTCAAAAAGGGGATGACACTATCCCCAGGGCGGGCCGCCGGAGGAAATATTTATAAAACCGGGGATTTGTGTCGATGGTTAGAGGATGGAAACGTCGAATATTTGAATCGCATCGACCAGCAGGTCAAGATTCGAGGTTTTCGGATTGAACTGGGGGAAATCGAAAACCGTCTATTAAAGCATGACAGCATCAATGGCACAGTCGTCCTGGTGAAAGAAGATAAAAACAAAAATAACTATCTTTCGGCTTATTATGTATCCGAAGTCAGACTTGAATCCGATGAGCTAAGAGACTATCTATCCGCGTATTTACCGAATTACATGATCCCGTCTTATTTTGTGTTCCTGGATAAACTGCCGCTAACCCCCAATGGAAAAGTAGACTTAAACGCATTACCCGAACCGGCATTAACCATAGACGACAGTTTCATTGCACCTCGAAATGAAACCGAGAAAACCTTGACCCATCTATGGAGTGAGATTCTGGCCCAACCTTTCGATAAAATCGGAATCGATGATCATTTCTTCGAGCTGGGTGGTCATTCATTCAAAGCCGCAATGATGATGTCAAAAATCCGGGATGAATTCAATGTCAATATCCCGCTGGCAGATATTCTAAAAATGCCCACCATCCGAGAACTGGCCAGTCTCCTTTCCACCCATGAAGAAACAACCGCATTAGAACCGGTCCCCATCGAAGAACGCGAATACTATGACCTGTCGTTTAACCAAAAAAGACTCTGGGTCATCCACCAATTACAGCCCGAAAGTGTTTCCTTCAATATGCCCGGAAAAATTGAATTGCGACACGCCGTGGATGAGACCCTGATTAAAAAGAGTGTTGAGAAACTGCTCGAACGCCATGAGAGTTTGAGAACCGGATTTAAACTCATTGATGGCGAAGGGGTTCAATTCATTGAACATCGGGTCAAACTCCCCTTCCAAAAAATCGATATTTCTTCCCTGAATGACAACCAAAGAGAACACGAGAGAGAACGGGTTTTTATGACAGAGCAACAAACGCCGTTTGATTTAACCCGTCCCCCTCTCTTTCGGTGCATTCTTTTAAAAGTCACCGATGCATGCTATGACTTCATATTCAACATGCACCATATCATCTCCGACGGATGGTCATTGGAAATACTAAAAAAAGAATTCTCGCTTTATTATAACGGCTTGAGAACTCACAATGAGTATAATCCGGAGAAATTAAAGATCCAATACAAGGATTTCGCCGCCCTCCATACCCCATCTTTCCTGGATTCTCCCTTTCGAAAATCATCCTATCGCTTCTGGAAACAAAAATTAACTCACTGGAACTTATCGTTTGAGCTCCCGGTGGACCCGTTGGGTAATCGAAATGACCTCGCGGGTTCGGGGTACCGTTACTTATTGGATGAAAGGACGAAGGATGAACTCAATGCGTTGGCGCGGGAAAACCGGGCCTCTCTGTTTATGGTCTTGTTTTCGGTTTATCTGATCTTACTTTCTCGAATATCCAACCGCAACCATGCCCTCTGCTCGATCATTACCTCCGGAAGAGGCTGCGCGTCCCTTCAACCCATCATGGGATTCTTTGTTAATTCCCTACTCTTTGGCGTGGATATTGACCCGGAAAAGGATTTTACCGATTTCCTGGAGGAAGTGAACCGCCATGTCGGCGAAGTATTTCAACACCAGGATTACCCGGTGGAACCCATTTTTAAAGAATTGAAAATGAAATACCCGGAAGTTCCGGTATCCTTTAACTTCATTAATATTTCGGAAGAGTCCGCCCATATTCAAATTAACGATGCGGAATCCGGTTTCAGGGAAAATGTCGGAGACGTCAAATTCGATATCGAAGTGTATGCCACCGAATACCGGAACGGTATATTACTAAATTGGGTATACAAGCAATCGCTGTTTTCACCTTCAACCATCGAATATATCGTGCAGCGGTATATCGATCTCCTTATGTATTTCAAAATCAATCCTCACAAGGATTACAAATCCTTTGCTGAGGATCAGAATAAGAATAAAAAAACGACGTTTAAAAAAATAAAATGTTAGGATAAAAACCATGTTAATTGAAACATTTGAACATCAGGTCAAAAAAACACCGGATAAAATTGCCGTTAAGAGCGGAAATCGCGTTCTCACCTATGAGGAACTCAATCAATACGCCAACCGGATTGCCCTCTTACTGGAAGAGGAAAACAAGGCAACCCAAAGTTTCGAACACGTGGGGCTCCTCCTGGATCATGGCGTGGATATGATTGCCGCGATATTAGGCACCCTCAAAGCCGGTAAAACCTATGTGCCGCTGTCTCCCACCTACCCGCCCAATCGACTCGCTTATATTTTAAACCATTCGGAAGCGTCCGTATTGGTAACGCAACCGAGTTGTCTGGAACTGGCGCGAGTCGCTGCTCAAGAAAACACAACCACCATTCTGAATATAGAAAAAAGTGAAGAATCGCGTTTCGTTTCACACGAAGCCATCAACCCGATAAGGCAAATCAATGGGGAAAAACGTGCCTATATTATGTACACCTCCGGATCGACCGGAAAGCCGAAAGGGGTTATGCAAAACCATCGCAATGTCTTGTACTATATCCGAAATTGGACAAACCGGTTCTCCATTACCGAGGCAGACCGGATGACATTATTCTCATCGTTCTGCCATGACGGTTCGGTTCAGGATATGTTCAGCGCGCTGCTTACCGGCGCCACCCTGTACCCGTTTGATGTTCGCATGCGGGACGACAGTTTAAAACTCGCTCAATTTTTATTGGAAGAAAAAATAACCATCTGGCATTCGGTTCCGTCATTATACAACTTTTTCGTTAATACGTTGAAAGGCGATGAACACTTTGAACATCTTCGCTGGATCCTCCTGGGAGGCGAACCGTTCCGGGGATATGAGATCGATCAATTTAAAACGCATTTCCGCCATTCCACGCTGGCCAATGTATATGGACAAACCGAATCCTCTGTCAGTACCATATGGACCATCCGGCCGGAGGACACCATTCGGCGTTTCGTCATCGGAACCCCGCTCGATAATACCCAAATATTTGTGATCAACGAGGAAGGCACACCGGTCGAACCATTGGAAGAAGGCGAAATCCTGATCGCCTGTCCGCATATCTCCCCCGGTTATTGGAACGATGAAGAACTGACCGGCAGTTTATTCGATACCCACCCGGAATACGGTCGGATTTATTGGACCGGGGATATGGGACGCTTGCTTCCCGATGGAAATATCGAATTCATGGGGCGAAAAGATTTCCAGGTCAAAATACGAGGGTTCCGCGTCGAACCGGGAGAAATCGAAACCACCCTTCTTCAAATCGATGGCATTAAAGAAGCTGTGGTTACAGCCAAAAATACAGAGCTTGGAAATATATATTTATATGCCTATCTCACCGCGTCAAAAGAATTGAATGTTTCCGAATTACGAAGGTTTTTATCCGAAAACTTACCCGATTACATGATTCCAACTTATTTTGCGCAACTGGAAAAAATGCCGCTGACCCAAAGCGGGAAAATCGATCGAAAGGCACTTTCATCGATGAAGATCGATCCGTTAACATCGCCGACCGTGCACGTGACGCCCCAGACCGATATGGAAAAAATCATCGCCCGCGCCTGGGAAGAGGTGTTGAACCTCAAGGATGTGGGTGTTCACGACAACCTGTTTGAGTTGGGAGGCAATTCATTCGATATTATCAAGATCAACAGCAAATTATCGGAACTGCTTCAAAAAAATATACCGGTTGTCAAATTATTCGAACATCCGACCATCGCCGATTTTTCTCGTTTTCTGACCAATACCGAAACCGAACATGCGGACGGTCAAGACGCTCAAAATCGTAAAGATATCCTGGAAGCGAAAATCGGTCGAAAAAAGGTCGCCCTAAATACCGAAATCGCGATTATCGGTATGTCGGGCCGATTTCCCGGTGCTAAAAATCTCGAGGAATTCTGGGAGAATTTAAAGAACGGGGTGGAGTCGATTACCTTTTTTACCGATGATGAAGTACTCGAATATGGCGCTTCGCCGGAAATGCTCAAAAACCCCGATTTCGTCAAAGCAAAAGGAATGATGGAAGACATCGAGTATTTCGATGCGGCGTTTTTTAATTATACGCCCAAAGAAGCGACAATCATGGACCCTCAGATTCGGATCTTTCATGAATGCGCCTGGGAAGCCTTTGAAGATGCCGGATATTTCCCGGAGACCTACCCGGGCGCAATCGGCGTATACGCCGGAAGCGCAGCCAGTGCCCAATGGGCGTTTCGCTCCTATGCCGACCGGACCAGTCCGATCGGTGACTTTGAAAAAGGCTTCTTCAACAATCATTTAAGCACCTTTATCTCATACAAGTTCGATTTGAGAGGTCCCAGCGTGTTCCTTCGCACGGCATGTTCCACGTCTCTGGTGGCTGTTCAAAACGCCATTGGGGGATTAAAATTATACGAATGCGATATGGCATTGGCCGGGGGCGCCTCCATTGCTTTACCGAAGAAGGGCGGCTATATGTACCAGGAAGATAGCCTCTTATCCGTGGATGGCCATTGCCGGGCCTTCGATGCTCAGGCAACGGGCACGGTTTTTGGAGACGGGGTCGGATGCGTGATCTTAAAACGGTTGGAGGATGCCCTGGCAGACGGCGATCATATCTATGCCGTCATCAAAGGAAGCGCCATTAACAATGACGGGATACGAAAGGTCGGGTACACCGCGCCCAGTGTCACGGGCCAGCGGGATGTTATTCAATCCGCGTTGTGGATGGCTGATGTCGAACCCGAAAGCATCGGGTATATCGAAACCCACGGTACCGGTACCACGCTGGGAGACCCGATTGAAATCGAAGGATTAAAACTGGCCTTTCACACGGATAAGAAAAAGTTTTGCGCCCTCGGATCCGTAAAAACAAACGTCGGTCATTTGAATATTGCCGCAGGTGGCGCAGGACTGATTAAAACCGTATTGGCGTTGAAACACCGGTTGATCCCACCCAGTTTGAATTTTCAAACACCAAACCCCAACATCGATTTTGAAAATAGTCCTTTCTATGTAAATACCCAACTCAAGGAATGGCGCAGCGATGGATTCCCCCTTCGGGCAGGCATTAGCTCCTTTGGAATCGGCGGAACCAATGTTCACATAATATTGGAAGAAGCGCCCCAATTACCTCCCTCTTTACCCGGAAAACCCATGCAATTACTCGTCCTTTCTGCCAAAAATATGTCTTCCCTGGACCGCATGACCGCCAACCTGGCCGGTTTCTTGAAACAACATCCGGAGATCAACCTTGCCGACGCCGCCTATACCCTTCAGGTCGGACGAAAACCCCTGGAGCATAAGCGAATCATCGTCTGTTCGAATCATTCATCATCTGCTGTCGAGCAAATCGAAAAAAATGAAAACCTTTCCACCGTATTCACAAAGCAGAAGAACAAACCCGTGGTTTTTATGTTTTCCGGACAGGGGTCCCAATACGTCAACATGGGCCTGGAACTTTATCAGCAGGAGCCCGTGTTTCGCGAGCACATGGACCGATGTTTCGATATCTTAAACAAACAAAGCGGATACGATATCAAAGCCATGCTCTACCCGGGTGAGAGTGAGTTCGGATTATCGATGGATGAAGCCAAAACGAAAATCGATGATGTGCGTTATTCCGGGCCGATTAAATTTTCAATCGAGAGTGCGCTGACCAAATGGGTGATGCAGCAATGGGGAATGAAACCCTATGCCATGATCGGTCACAGTTTCGGCGAATATGCGGCCGCTTATGTTTCAGGTGTTTTTTCCCTGGAAGATGCCTTAAAACTGGTGGTATTACGCGGCCAATTAATGGAAAAAACCCTTCCCGGTGTCATGATGAGTGTTCCGCTTTCGGCCGAAGAATTAAAACCGCTATTACCCCAGAATATCTCCCTGGCAGCCATCAATACGCCATCCCTTTGTATTGTTTCCGGTCCCACAACGGCGATCGAAACATTTGAAAGGGAACTAAATGAACAGGGTCATGAATGTTTGCGGATCAATTTCCCAAGGGCGAGTCACTCCAACATGATGGCTCCGATTTTAGACGAGTTTGAAGCCCAGGCCCGAACCATGACCTGGAACCATCCTCAGATTCCTTACATTGCGGGTCTGACCGGCGATTGGGTGACCAACGACGATGCGATGAATCCCCGCTATTGGGCCAGGCACATGGCAGAAACCATTCAATTTTCTCCGGGGATCAAAAAGATATTAGAAAAACCCGATGTTGTTTTTCTCCAGGTGGGATGTGACCGGGGATTGCCTCTGTTTGTGACCAAGCACCGGGAAGGAAAAGACGGGAATGCGAAAATCAATCTGTTGCGAAACCCCAAAGAAACGGTTTCGGATTCATATTTCCTCTTGCATGCCATCGGTCTGTTATGGCTTCATGGGGTAACGATCGACTGGTCGGCCTATTATGCCAACGAGCGTCGGAACCGGATTTCATTGCCCGGGTATGTGTTTGATCGCAAATACTATTGGATCGAGGATGAAACATTCGAAGGGTTCAATATTAAAGAAAGAAAAAAAAGTACTCAACCGAATCGATCCGTTTCGGATCAAGCGGGTTCTTTACCTTCGACGGCGAATGATCCTGACCTTATGGTAAGTAATCTGCTGACGACGAATGAAAACGAGAGGAGAGTATTGGCAATTTGGCAGGATTTATTGGGGTATGAGAATATCGGTTTGAACGATAATTTCTTTGATTTGGGCGGGGATTCCCTGGCTGCGATTGAAGTGAAGAAAAGAATCCGGGATGAGTTTAATCTTCAAATTCCGGTAGTAAAAATTCTTCATTACCCCACGATTCACTCGTTCGTTGAGAATGTATTGAATGTTGAAAATGGATTGAATGTATTGGAAGCGGAGAAGAGCGTGGAAGCGCCTGAAGAGAGCGGGAATGAGACGCAAGAGGAAACCGCAGAAGAGCAGCAGGAACTAATTGATATCCTGGATAAATTTTAATGAGGTTAAATAGCGAAGTGGAGGATCAATTATGAATCCAACGCATATGCCTGATCCGGATCGGTTACGGATTGCAGCAGGGAAGAAACAAAAAGAAAAATCCTATTGGTTGGAGAAATTATCCGGGGAACCAGTGAAAAGTTCCTTTCCATGCACGTTCGTTCATGATAATCCATCTGATGATCAGGGATCGGTGTCTTTGCATATGGAGGGCGCGTTATATTCGGGTTTGATGAAATTGAGTAATGGTTCCGATATCCGTCTTCATATTGTATTGACTGCGGTTATCACCCTTTTGCTATCCAAATATACGGGTAACGATGATATCATCATTGGCACATTGGTTTCTCACGGAGCTCACGGGGGACACGGAGAAAGAAGCAATGAAAATGAGGTTACTGAGCTTATCAATACAATATTGGCATTACGAAATCAGTTGAATGATCATATATCGTTTAAGGAATTATTGCTTCAGGTGAGGCAGACCGTTATTGAAGCCGAAGAGAATCGAAATTACCCGTTCGAAATATTGATTAACCAGTTAAATTTACCTGAAGTTAAAGGGACCTGTCCCCTATTTGATGTCGGGGTGATATTGGAAAACATTCAGGATGCGAGCTATTTTTCGAGAATTACCCCAAAGGTCGTCTTCGCGTTTAAAAAATGCGAAGGCTATATTGAATGCAATGTGGTTTATGATATCGATTGCTATCATCGCGAGGCGATAGAACAAATTGCCGGGCATTTGAAACATTTGATCGAAATCATCATTTCCGATGTTGAGATAAAACTATCGGAAATTGATTTTTTATTCTCTGAAGAAAGGGATCAACTCTTATATCACTTTAATCGTATAAATGAAGTTTATCTGAAGGATAAAACGATTCATGGACTATTTTCGAATCAGGCGGTAAAAACGCCGGATCACCTCGCTCTTATAGGTTCAATTTCTGTAGGGGCGCTTCGCGAAGCGCCCCCACAAATTTCTTACCGAGAACTCGATCATCAATCCGATGAACTGGCGTCCGAATTAACCCGAAAAGGGGTTGGCCCCGATGTGATTGTGGGTATAAAGATCGAACGATCAATTGAAATGATCATCGGTATTCTTTCTATTTTAAAAGCCGGCGGTGCGTATTTACCCATTGATCCGGGACTGCCACAGGACCGTGTCGATTATATGTTAAAAGATAGTCAGGCGCGATTATTGGTTACGAATCTCGTAGGGGCAGACCTGCATGTCTGCCCGGCGGGCGCACACATAGGTGCGCCCCTACAGAGGGATTTTTGCGTAGGGGCAGACCCGCGTGTCTGCCCGAGTCCTTCTTTTTTACCGACAACCGACAACCGACAACCGGCAACTTCTCTCGCCTACGTCATTTACACCTCAGGTTCGACCGGGAAACCCAAAGGCGTATTGATTCGTCATTCCAATATTTGTCCGCTGCTGCATTGGGGATACGAGAATCTGAACCTGAACAGCAACGACCGTTCGGTTCAGAATTTATCCTATTATTTCGATTGGTCGGTATGGGAGATATTTATCACACTCACATCGGGTGCCGGTCTTCATATGGTATCGGGTGAGCTGATCATGGATGGCGCGCGTTATGCGGATTTTATGAACCGTTATGGGATTACAGTACTGCATATTACGCCCACGCATTTTCAAGCGTTGATTCATTCGGGGAAGCGTTTACCGACGCTTCGTCATTTGTGTATAGGGGCTGAAAAACTCACCCATGATCTGGTTGAGAAAAGCATCGATGTGGTAAACGATCGATGCCGAATCTATAACATGTATGGCCCGACCGAAGCCACAATTATGGCTGCGGTATTGAACGTTGAACCATCCGACTTACCGGTTTACCGTCAATTGTCCGGTGTTCCGATCGGAGGAAACCGGGGAAACAATGTCCTTTTCATCCTGGACAAGAATGATCATTTATGTCCCATCAATGTATTTGGCGAATTGCATATCGGTGGCGATGGCGTTTCACCCGGCTATTTAAATAACCCCGAGCTAACGGCAGAAAAATTCTCCTCCGTGCCCTCCGTGTGCCCCGTGAGAAAAAAAATATATAAAACCGGAGATTTATGCCGATGGTTGGAAGATGGAACCATTGAATTCCTGCGTCGCATCGATGAGCAAGTTAAGGTCAGGGGATTTCGCATTGAATTGGGGGAAATCGAAGCGCGTTTATTCACGCATCATGAAATAAAAGAAGCAGTTGTCACTGTCAAAGAAAATAAGGCGGGAGATAAATATTTGGCGGCGTATGTGACCTCGGATCGCACCCCTTCGGAATCCGAGTTAAGAGAACATTTATTAAAGACGTTACCCGAGTACATGGTTCCGTCCTATTTTATTCAAATTCAACGCATTCCTCTAACCCCAAATGGAAAATTGAATCGAAAGGCATTGCCTGAACCGACAATAAGTGCCGTTCGAAAATATGCCACACCGGAAAATGAGATAGAGAAAACATTGGTCCATATATGGAGTCAAATTTTGGCCCAACCATCGGATCAGATCGGGATCGATGATAGCTTCTTTGAACTGGGCGGCCATTCCTTAAAAGCGACCATTATGGGGTCAGAAATACAAAAAGAATTGAATGTTCGAATTCCTTTATCCGAAATATTTGAACATCCGACCATTCGTGAGTTGGCTGAATGGATCCGGGGAGCCACCCAGGAAGAATATGAATCGATTCAACCGATCGAAGAAAAGGAGCACGATGAACTCTCCTACGCCCAGCGCCGATTATGGGTATTGTGCCAATTCGAAGAGGACTCAACCGCATACAATATGCCCGCCGCAGTTGTGCTTACCGGTTCGTTAAATACCGAAGCTCTTCGTCTTGCCATAGAGGCCCTGGCAACCCGCCATGAAAGTTTGCGAACATTGTTTGTCATGGTAAACGGAGAACCCCACCAGCGTATTATCGATAGTCGCATCTTTAAAAGGGATTACCATTTCTTTAAAACCGTGGATCTTCACCATCCGGATGAAGAAGAAAGAGACAGCAAAACAAAACATATTTATCAGGAAATGGCGGGTAAAGCGTTTAACCTCGAGAAAGGTCCTTTATTTGAATTTATTTCCATTCGACTCGAGGAAGAGAAATACGTATTGGCGTTCAATATTCATCATATCATCAGCGACGGATGGTCTCAGGGGGTTATTTACAGTGAATTGATCTCGTTTTACAACACATATTGCGAAGGCAATGACATGCCGTTATCCCCTCTGCAATTTCAGTATAAGGATTACAGCCATTGGCATAACCGGTTAATCGCAAAGGGACATTTCGATACCATTGGAAAATACTGGCTCGATAAATTCAACGATAAGCCTAACGGCATTGAGCTGCCGCTGGATCATTTGCGCCAACCCATTCAAACCTTTAATGGCGGCCGTGTTTCATTTATCATCGATAACGAAAAGGTATCGCAATTGCAGCAATTGTGTGCCGATTCGGACGCCACATTTTTTATGGGGCTCTTAACCTTTCTGGATATATTCCTGTATAAATATACCGGGCAACGCGATATTCTTCTCGGTGCACCGATTGCCAACCGAAAACAAGCCGAGTTCCACCAGCTTATGGGATTTCTGGTTAACACCCTGGTGTATCGAACGATGATCGATCCTTGTCTTTCGTTTAAAAAAATATTGACCGAAGTGAAAACCGAAGCCCTCAATTGTTATGAATACCAGGATTTTCCGTTTGATTTGTTAATCGAGCAATTGGGGCTGGAACGCGATTTGAGCCAATCCCCATTGTTCAACGTCATGATTGCTCACAACAACACGGAGACCGAGAACCGGTCCTCGTTAATGGAAGGCTTAACGATATCGGACTATACCCACATCGAAGAATTCAACATGAGTAAATTCGACCTTACGTTTTTCATGGATGAAGTGGAAAACCGCATGAAGGTTCGGATCGAATACAATAGCGATCTTTTTGAACGGCCAACCATTGAACGCATGGCTGAAAATTTCCGGGTTCTTCTGGATGGCATATTGGAAAAACAGGGAGCAGACATTCCTGTTTCTGCATTAAATATGCTTTCCAACGCGCAATATGAAACGGTAACACACACGTTTAACGATACCCGGTATGATTTTCCGTCATCCACCTTGATGCAACTTTTTGAAAACCGAGTACAAACTCTCAAAGAAAAAATAGCCGTTGTTCATCATGAAGCAACCATCACCTACGATGATTTAAATAAAAGGGCCAATAAGATTGCCCATTATTTAAGGAATAACTATCAGGTCCAACCCAATGATATTATCGGGATATCCATGGATCGCTCCATCGCTATGATTGCGGTCATCCTGGGGGTCCTAAAATCAGGCGCGGCTTATCTGGCGGTAGATCCCACTTACCCCCGGGATCGCGTATGGCATGTCTTATCAGACAGCCATTCGAAATTACTCATCATCGATCAAATGCGACCGGAATTATTTGACAGTTATACCGGCGAGATCCTTCATATCTTGAAAGAATGGGAAAAAGTTGAAAACGAATCGGATGAAAATCCGGTAAACCTCAATCAACCGTCGGATGTTTTATACGTGAATTACACCTCCGGTTCAACCGGAACCCCCAACGGAGCGATGCTCTCCCATGATTGTCTGACCAATTTGATTTACTGGCAAAATGAAAAAACAACAATCGATTGTTCACTACGATGCTTACAATTTACCTCGATTAACTTTTGCGTGTCCTTTCAGGAAATTATGGGAACCTTAACCGCAGGCGGCGAACTGCACCTGATCGGCGATATCGAACGTCAGGATACCGATTATCTGATGACGTTTCTGGTCGAGCACAAAATCGACATTTTATTCTTACCGTTCTCCTACCTCAACTTTCTGTTTAATGAATTCGGACGATGGGAGAAGTCCTTTAATCATCATTTAAAGCATATTATTACGGCCGGGGAACAGTTAAAGATTACGGTCGGTTTAAAACGGTTTTTGAATCTGAACCCCGGATTAAAGCTTCATAACCACTACGGCTCGACCGAGATGCATGTGGTCACCTCTTACACACTGGATGCCTCCAGTGCGGAGAAAACACCGATCCCGCCGGCAGGAAAACCGGTGAGTAATATCAGAATTTTTATACTGGATGAATCATTGAACCCTGTTCCCGTGGGCGTTTACGGCGAGCTGTGCGTGGAAGGAAGCCGCGAGATATTGGGCTATATTAATAATAAAGAGCTTACCGATCGAAAGCTTATTCATTGTCCCGATTTATCGCAAACGAGACTTTACCGGTCCGGAGATATCGGGCGCTGGCTTCCGGATGGAAACATTGAGCTCAGAGGGCGCAAGGATTTTCTGGTCAAAGTCAGAGGTTTTCGGGTGGAACCGGGAGAAATTGAAAGTAAAATACTTTCTATTCCTAACGTGCGGGAATGCGTGGTCGTCGTTCGAGAAGACGAGCAGCATCAAAAATATCTGGTGGCGTATGTGTCGTTATCGGGAGACGAGCGCGGACTCGATGGGTTTGAGATGAAACGCATTCTGGGAACCCAATTACCGCATTATATGATCCCTCAGATTATTCTGATGGAAAGTTTGCCCCTGATGCCCAATGGAAAAGTCGACCGGGAGAAATTGCCCGATCCGCAGTTCAGTGATATGGGAGAGCATGAGGTTCTACGCCCCACGGATGAAGTCGAGAAAAAACTGGCCGCAATATGGTCGGAACTGGTGGGTCTGGATGAAGAAAAGATTGGGATCGATGATAACTTTTTTGAATTGGGCGGGCATTCGTTAAAAGCCACCACCATGGTATCGAAGATCCATCAGGCATTTGATGTCAAAGTGGAGTTAATCGAGATATTCCGCTCGCCCACGATTCGGGATATCGCGCATGGAATTCGCGGTTTGACCAGCGATAGATTTGTTCAAATAGAACCGGTTGAGAAAAAAGAATACTATGGGTTATCCTCAACGCAGAAGCGATTGTATGTGCTTCAGCAGATAATGGGAGAGAGTACCGGGTATAACATGCCGGTTGTGATGGAATTGGAAGGTGTGTTGGATAAGGAGAAATTGGAAACGGTTTTTGGTCAGTTGATAAAAAGACATGAGAGTTTGCGAACCTCGTTTCATCTGATCGATGGGGAAGCGGTCCAGCGCGTTCACGATGAGGTGGAATTTAAAATAAGATTTTTAGCCACAGAGGACACAGAGGTCACAGAGGGGGAAAGGGAGAAATTAAGAAGTGAAGAAGTTGAGAAGATAAGAGAAATAGATCGTTTTGTCAAATTTTTCGATTTGAGAAAAGCCCCGTTGATGCGTGTGGGATTACTGCGAATAGAAGAGTTTAAGCATCTTTTGATTGTCGACATGCATCACATCATATCGGATGGAACCTCCATGAATATTTTGGTGAAGGATTTCATGGCATTGTATGAGGGTCGGAATTTGCCGAGCCTTCACGTCCACTATAAAGATTTTTCCGAATGGCAAAACAGTGAAAGAAAAGGGGGAACACTAAAGCGGCAGGAGGAATTTTGGTTAAACGAATTTGGAGGAGAGATACCGGTGTTGGAGCTTCCGGTCGATTATGCCCGACCGGCTGTTCAACGTTTCGAAGGGGATCATATTTTATTTGAGATCGATCAAGAGATTACCAGCGCATTAAAGCATTTAATGCTAGAGACTGGAGCCACCCTCTTTATGGTCCTTTTAGCCGCCTATGCTGTATTCTTATCAAAATTGAGCGGCCAGAAAGATATTGTTATCGGTACATCGACAGCCGGACGCGGGCATGCGGATCTGGAAACGATTATCGGCATGTTTATCAATACGGTGGCATTACGGACTTATCCATCGGGAGAAAAACCATTTATCGAATTTCTTTATGAGGTCAAAGAAAGGACATTGCAGACATTTGAGAATCAGGACTATCAATATGAGGAGCTGACAGACAATGTGGTGATCAAACGAGACCCCGGGCGTAACCCGCTGTTTGATGTTTTGTTTATGTTGCAAAATTTCAAACTGCAGGAGCTCACGATCCCCGGCCTCAAATTATCTCCTCATGAATATCATAGTCG
Organism: Candidatus Omnitrophota bacterium; assembly: GCA_050258455.1. Lineage (GTDB taxonomy): Bacteria > Acidobacteriota > Aminicenantia > UBA2199 > UBA2199 > JAKAGC01. The sequence continues at coordinate 85,794 of JBLMYT010000131.1, forward strand.
AACTTCGAAATTCGATTTAACCTTATCGGCCATAGAGACACACGATCGGTTGACATTTGCGTTCGAATATTCTACCGGGTTATTTAAGCGCGAAACCATCGAGCGATTTATTCTCTATTTTAAAACGATCATCACGGGTATCATTGAAAATAAAGACAGGAGAATTTTGGATTTTGAAACCATCACCCAGGAAGACAAAAATCGTATATTGGATGATTTTAATTGTGATTTCGATGACTAACAACTAATGGAGGCTAAGCATGGATCATACCTTTACCGCTACGTACAGCGGATTGGAAATTGCTGTAATCGGTATGGCAGGGCGTTTTCCCGGCGCCAAAAATATCGATGAATTTTGGGAGAATCTGAAGAACGGAAAAGAAACGATTACCTTCTTTTCGGATGAGGAATTACTCAAAGCCGGCGAAAACCCGGAATTATTAAAAAATCCGAATTATGTCAAAGCAGCAGGCATTTTAAACAATATCGATCAGTTTGATGCCCCGCTTTTCGGTTACACACCCAAAGAGGCTGAGGTCCTCAATCCGCAGACCCGTTTGTTTTATGAATGCGTCTATGAAGCATTGGAAAATGCCGGGTATATGCCGGAAAACTACACCGGCTCGATCGGTCTTTACGGCGGCGCGACCAATAACTACGCATGGGATGCCTTGACGATTTTTTCTTCGAAAAGCCAGGAATTGGGGTCCATGGCTGCTTCCAGTTTATCCGAAAAGGATAACTTAACCACGCGCATATCTTATAAATTAAACCTGACCGGCCCGTCGGTTTTTGTCAAAACCGCTTGTTCCACGTCATTGGTGGCGGTTCATACGGCTTGCCGGGCCCTGCTGACCAAAGAATGCGACCTGGCCCTGGCCGGTGGGGTATCGATCATCAATCTGGACAAGCGGGGCTATATCTACCAGAAAGGCTTAACCCAATCGGCCGATGGCCACTGCCGCCCGTTTGATGCAGACGCCACCGGTACCATATTCGGAGACGGTGCCGGCGTGGTTGTTCTCAAAAAACTAAAAAATGCGATCGATGACGGCGATCACATTCATGCCATCATCAAAGGCTCGGCCCTCAACAACGACGGCTTTCGAAAAGTGAGTTACAGCGCACCCAGTGTGGAAGGTCAGGCCGATGTCATCAAAAAAGCAATGAAAACCGCAGGCGTTACGCCTGACACGGTCGGCTTTTTGGAAACCCACGGCACCGCGACCAACCTGGGCGATACGGTCGAATTCGAAGCCTTAAAAATCGCGTTTGGAAACCTGAAAGGAAAGACCTGCATCCTCGGCGGGGTGAAATCCAATATCGGACACCTGGAAGCCGCGTCCGGGGTTTCCGGTTTAATCAAGACCATCCTGGTTCTCAAACATAAATTAATTCCCCCCACCCTTCATTTCAAAGCCCCCAATCCGGAAATCGATTACGAAAACAGTCCGTTCACGATCAATACGGAGTTAATCGAATGGAAAACCGATAATCGCCGCCCCTTACGGGCCGGGATCAGTTCCTTTGGGATCGGCGGTACCAACGCCCACGTCACCCTGGAAGAAGTTCCGCCCCACCTTGCCTACCGTGCCCCGGAAACCGAAGGCAGACCGTTTAAATTACTCTTATTATCAGCCCGCACCCAGAACTCTTTGGAGCGCATGACCGCAAATTTCGCCGGCCATTTGAAAAACAATTTGAAAAACAATCCGAACCTTTCCCTGGCCGACGTGGCTTACACGCTCCAAACCGGCCGGAGAGAACATCGAACCCGCAAGATGCTGGTTTGCGGTTCCGTGGCAGAAGCCGTAGACGAACTGACTAAGAATTCCAAGAAAGTCAAAACGTTTTCCTGCAAAGCCGATAAAACACCGGTGATTTTTATCCTCTCCGGTCAGGGTGGCCAATACGTGGACATGGGTAAAGACCTGTATTTCAACGAACCCCTGTTCCGCCAGGAAATGGATCGTGCGTTTGAACTGGCCAAACCGCTTCTGGATTATCAAATCAAAGACGTGCTGTATCAAACGAATGATTCGCCTTCGGATGCGCCGTCCATTAACCGTCCGGAAGTGGCACTTTCGGTGAACTTCATCCTGGAATACTCGATTGCCCGGCTGTTGATGCGTCTGGGCGTCATCCCCCATGCCATGACCGGGTACAGTTTCGGCGAATACGCGGCCGCTTGTCTGGCGGGCGTGTTTTCATTGGAAGAAGCGCTGAAACTGGTTGTTGCGCGGGGAAAACTGATGTCCAAAACATCGCCCGGCGCCATGCTCGGCGTGCCGTTACCGGAAGCAGAGATTCGCCCGCTGCTCGACGATTCCGGCGTTTCATTGGCCATTATCAATGGATCGTCCTGCGTGGTGGCAGGCAGCGTGGATGAAGTCAACGCATTCGAGCGTCAATTACGGGAAAAACGGTTGTTGTGCACGCCGGTCAACATGGGCCATGCGGTTCATTCCTCGTTGATGAATCCCATTCGAAAAGATCTTGAAGAACAGGTCGGAAACATCAAACTCAACCCGCCCCGCATTCCGTATATCTCCAGTGTCAGCGGCACATGGATCACCCCCAGTCAGGCGTTAAACGCCGGTTATTGGGGCGAACATCTGTGCTCTCCGGTCCGGTTCTCGGATGGCATCAACGAATTGCTGAAGATCGACGATGCGGTGTTTGTTGAAATCGGTCCCGGACGCTTGCTGAGTAATATCGTCCGGCAACTGATTCATGACGCAACGGAAAAAGCGAAAGATCATCAAATTGTGAATATGGTCAAACACCAGCAGGAAAAACACCCGGATGATTATTACTTCTTAAGCAAACTGGGGGAACTGTGGCTTTACGGTGTGCCCATCAATTGGAGCGCCTATTACGGCGAAGAGAAACGATTACGGGTTCCATTGCCTTCTTATGTGTTCGACCGTAAACGGTATTGGGTGGAACCGGATCCCAGGATCATGGAGTTATTGGGAAAAGCGATGCAAACCAAAGATGAATTGGGTGGTACCTCTCAGTTTATGCTCTCGCGAAATGAAGAAGACGCCAGGGATGACCGAGAGGAAATGGTTCCGGGCGATGAAGGGATGCCGGAGGATTATGAAGCGCCCCGGGATGAACTGGAAACGAATATCGAAGAATTGTGGCGAAATATTCTCGGTTTTTCTCGCATCGGGATACACGATAATTTTTACGATATCAATGGCGATTCGCTCACGGCCACGCAAATGATTACCCGGTTGCAGCAGGTCTACCCGGTGGAAATTTCATTAAAAGCCTTTCTTGAAAATCCCACCATTGCTCATCTGGCGGAGATCATTAAACAATTATTAATGGAAAAGATTGACGATCTATCCGAGGAGGAATTGGATGCCTTGGTTCAGCAGGACATTTTATAATATCGAAAAAAACAGGAGGATGAACATATGACGCAGCAAAATGAAAAAACGAATCAAAACCCGGGGCTTGCGGCCAAGCGGCAAGCCGCGTTAGAAAAATTATTAAAGGGAAAAGTGCCCGTGGACTTAAAGGCCAAATCCATCCCCAGGCGCAAGGTCTTCTCTCCGGTCCCTTTATCGTTTGCCCAGCAGCGGTTATGGGTATTGGACCGGCTCGTGCCCGATAATTCCTTTTACAATGTACCGAACGCCATCATTATCAAAGGAAAGCTCGATATTCCGGTATTTGAGCGCACCATTAACGAATTGATCCGGCGTCACGAATCGCTGCGTACCGTGTTTTGCATGGAAAACGAGGAACCGGTTCAGGTGATCCTCCCTGAGATGCCCTATAAACTGAATGTCATCGATATCAGCCATCTGGACGAAGCAGAAAGGGATAAAGAGATGCACCGACTCACCGCCCGGGAAGCCAGTATGCCGTTTGATCTGGAACACGGGCCCATGATGCGCATCATGCTCCTGATCCTCGGCCAAGACATGAATGCCCTGGCGTATACCATGCATCATATTGTTTCGGATACCTGGTCCATGGAATTGTTCACCAGGGAATTGGTGATGATATATGAAGCCTTTCTGGAAAATCGACCGTCCCCGCTTCCGGAAATTCCGATTCAATATGCGGATTTTTCCGTATGGCAGAAGGAATGGCTTCAGGGAGAAGTTTTGGATCGGCAGCTATCCTATTGGAAGAATATCTTAAGCGGGGAACTTCCCATATTGGAAATACCTGCGGATCGCCAGCGCCCGGCGATTTCGTCTTATCGGGGCAAGATGCAAAAGGTGAGAATTCCCGAAGACTTAACCTTGAAACTGGTTGAACTCTCCCGCAGTCAGGGGTGCAGTATGTACATGTTGGTGATGGCTGCGTTTAATGTCCTGCTTTACCGGTATTCCGGCCAGGACGATATTTTAATCGGTTCGCCGATTGCCAACCGGAGGCGGGCCGAGCTGGAACAGATTATCGGTTTTTTTGCCAACACCGTGGTGATTCGGACCGATCTGTCCGGGAACCCGCCCTTTACTCAATTACTCGAGCGGGTGCGCGAAGTCACGTCCGGCACGTACGACAACCAGGATCTGCCGTTTGAAAAATTAGTCGAAGAATTGCAACCCGACCGGTACATGAACCATAACCCGTTGTTTCAGGCCATGTTCGTCCTTCAAAACGTTCCCCGACAATCGGTCGAAATCAAAAACGAAAATACCAAAAGTCTTGAGGTTCGTCCGTTTCCGGCTTATTCGGGTTCTGCCAAATTCGACTTATGGCTTTCGCTTTCTCAATATGAAGATATCATGGCCGGTTCGTTCGAATACAGTACGGATCTATTTGATGACGATACCATCACGCGGATTTTCAATAATCTTAAAAATTTACTTGCAGCCATTGTCGAGAACCCGAATCAGCGTCTCGATGATCTGGATTTCATCTCCGACGAAGAGAAAGACCGTTTGATCAATCAGTGGAACAATACGCATAAGGAATATGACTTGCAGTCGCTTCATCATGCCTTTGAAGTTCAGGTTCAGAAGACGCCGGACCGGATGGCGGTATTTGCCGAGTCCTCGCATGCCGCGTCGCTTCAGCTCACCTATCGGGAATTGAACGAGCGGGCCGATCAATTGGCGTTTGACTTAACCCAAAAAGGTGTCGGGCTCGATATGATTGTGGGTTTAAAAATCGAGCGATCAGTCGAAATGGTCATTGGGTTGATGGGCATTCTCAAAGCCGGCGGGGCATATTTACCGTTGGATCCCGAACTGCCGCAGGACCGGATCGATTATATGTTAAACGATAGCCAAGCCGTAATCTTATTAACCAAAGAAGAAATAACCAAAAGTTTTTGCCCCGCTTTTTACAAAAAGCGGGCCGCCGGAGGCATAAAAAATCTTTCCTATATTATTTATACTTCCGGTTCTACCGGTAAACCCAAAGGTGTGGCGGTTGAGCATAGCGGGGTTTCCAACCGGTTGCAATGGATGCAGGAGGCGTATGGTTTAACCGGCAGGGACCGGGTATTGCAGAAAACGCCGTTTAGTTTTGATGTGTCCGTATGGGAATTTTTCTGGACTTTACTCTATGGGGCGACGTTGGTCATGGCGAAACCGGGTGGGCATAAAGACAGTGCGTATCTGGTGGAAACCATTAACCGGGAAGTCATCACCACGATTCACTTTGTTCCCACGATGTTGAATGTGTTTTTGGGTGATCCCGGTATTCACACGATTCATACGTTAACGCGTGTGATTTGCAGTGGGGAAGCATTGCCGTTGGAATATCAGGAGCATTTTTATTCTCGGTTCGGTGAAGGGGTGAAGCTTCACAATTTGTATGGTCCGACGGAAGCATCGGTAGACGTCACCTTTTGGGAATGCGAACGGAATACCGAGCGGCATACGGTACCGATTGGCAAGCCCGTTTCCAACACCTGTATCTTGATGTTGGACCGTAACTTAAAAATGGTACCGACCGGAGTACAGGGTGAATTGCATATCGGCGGTGTTCAGTTGGCGCGGGGGTATATTAACCGGCCCGAATTAACAGCGGAAAAGTTTGTTGGTGGCCGGTTACCAGTTCCCGGTGGCCAGTTGCCGGTGGCCGGTAATCCTAACCTTCCCCATACTGAAGATAACCTTAATCTTACCCACACAGAAAACAATCTTAAAAATACCCCAAATCTTTCCCAAAACAAAAGTTTTTGGTCCCACCTTTTTTCAAAAAGGTGGGCCGCCGGAGGCAATGTCACTCTTTACAAAACCGGTGATTTGGCTAAGTGGGCGCCGGATGGGAACATCGAGTATGTCGGGCGTTTGGATTTTCAGGTTAAAGTGCGGGGTTTTCGTATTGAATTGGGAGAAATCGAATCCAATTTACGCGACCATGAAGCCGTCTCGGATGCGGCAGCGATTGTTCGGGAGGATGCTTCCGATTCCAAATTAAAAAAACTGATTGCTTATATTGTACCGGAGACCCGGTATTGGCAGGTATACAAACAGGAAGAAACCGCTTCGGATGATTTGTCTCAGGAGCAGGTGACCGATTGGCAGAGTGTTTTCGATGATACCTATTCGAAAAACGCCGGGCAGGAGAACCCCGCGTTCAACATCATCGGGTGGAACAGCAGTTACACCGGCGAACCTCTTCCTGCTCAAGACATGCGGACCTGGGTGGATCACACGGTCGAACGCATCTTATCGTTTAATCCTCAGCATATCATGGAAATCGGGTGTGGAACCGGGTTATATCTCTTCCCCATCATTCCTTTTTGTAGCCATTTCATTGGAACCGATATTGCGAAGCAGGGATTAAATTACATTTGCGATTCTCTGGAACGCATCCGAAAACCGGGTTGGGCGGATGTGCAATTGATGGAACGTCGGGCCGATAATTTCGACGGCATTGAAACCCGAAGTCTGGACCTTATTTTCCTCAATTCCGTTGTGCAATATTTCCCTTCTGCCGATTACCTGGTTGAGGTATTGGAAAAAGCCGTGCCTAAAATCAAACCCGGTGGACATATCTTCCTTGGCGATATCCGAAGTCTTCCCCTGTTAAAAACCTTTCATACATCGGTCGAATCGTTCCGGGCCGAACCCGATACCGAAAAAGAAACCCTGGTCAATCGCATCTTAACCAAAATGTCTCTGGAGCAGGAGTTGGTCATTGACCCGCTTTTCTTCGAAGCCTTGAAAAAACGAATTCCTGCGATTAAACATGCGGATGTGCTGATCAAAAACGGAAGGTATTGCAATGAGCTTTCCAAGTTTCGGTATGATGTCATTCTGCATATTGGAACAGGGAAGGAAGATCTTCCGTCCATTCAACCGGACCTGGTTTTGGATTGGAAAGAGCGAAAACCCAACCCTGAGGAGATCCGCGATTTATTGATCGCATTGGCCAAAGACGGTCACGAACCCGGATGCATGGTCATTACCTCGGTTCCCAATAGCCGCGTTGTTCCGGATATCCAGGCGCAAAAGCGACTCGCCGGTATCGATGAACCGGGAAGCGGCGATGGTTTCGATCCCAATGACTTCCTGGAATTGGGACACATTTCCAGCGCGTTACCTTACCATGTCAGTATCCATGTGTCTCCGGTTTCCGGTCAAGAGGGAACGTTCGATGTCGTTTTGATCCGGCGTGACATTAAAGCCAAATCCCCTCATGGTGTGGTCCGGGGTATTCATCCGGTACCGCGTGTTGAAGAGCCCATCCATTGGAACACCTACACCAACAATCCGCTGCTTGTGAAAATCTCCGGAAAGTTGATCCCCGAATTACGCGCATTCTTGAAGGACCGAATCCCCGAATACATGGTTCCGTCGCATTTTGTTTTGTTGGATCGATTACCCGTGACGTCCAACGGTAAATTGGACCGTAAGTCATTGCCCGAACCGACGCGCGGGCCGGTTAATCCCAATGAAGGTTTTGTTGAACCTTCAACGGAAACCGAAATATTTCTGGCCGGATTGTGGAAAGATATTCTCAATCTGGAGAAAGTCGGTGTGAATCAAAACTTCTTTGAATTGGGCGGCGATTCCGTAAATGCCATTCAGATGGTGTCCCGGGCGAATAAGAAGGGGATGGAAATCAGCGTTCAACTCTTGTTCCGAAATCAGACCATTGCCGAATTGGCGACCGCAGTCGCGAAAACGCAGCATAAGACCGTCAAGGTCGGAGAAGAGACCTACAACGCGTTTATGGCGTCCCTGGACATGGAAGCGATTTTAAAGCAGGTTCCCGCGGGTGCGGAAATCGAAGATATTTACCCGGCCACGCCGCTGCAACTCCACCAGGCTCAGTTCCTGGAGACTCAGGATTTCCCGGATCCGCCGGTATTTCTATATCAGCGACGAGACCTGCCCATGAAAGGTCTCCTGGATCCGGATGAATTGAACAACATCCTTCAACTGGTCTCGGAACGACACAAAATCCTTCGAACGGTCATCCTTTGGAAAGGGTTGAAAGAGCCTGTCCAGGTCGTTTACAAGAAATTAAAATTCGATTTCGATTTCTGCGATTTATCGGCAGTTCCGGATGACCAAAAAGTCCAGGGAATGTATGAATTCTTAAAACAGGATTGGAACAAAACGTTTGTCCGGAACAATTCTTCCCCCATGCGCGTGGGACTGTTTAAATTGAAAGAAGATATTTTCCTGTACTACTTTACCGGGGATTACATGCGTATGGAAGGATGGAGTGCCAATAGTTTTGTCGCTGAAGTATTAAACTTTTACGGGATGGTGAAAACCGGGGTTCCTTTACCGCCGGTTTCGTCCAATGCCAACTGTTATAAAGAGTACCTGCATACCTTACGAGTCAACCGAAACCGAGAGGATAATCCGGCAGAAAAGTATTACCAAAGAATATTTAAGGATTTCAGTGGAATGAAACCCCTCACTTCCATACCGGGGAATCGAACGAATCAAAGTTCGGGTTTTGGCGGTTCTCATTTCTATTTATCACCGGAAATGAGTCACAAACTGGAACAATTCTTATTGGAGCACCGGTTGAATCTCAGTCCGGTTATTCAGGGGACATGGGCGGCTCTTATTGGTCATTATCTCCAACAGGACCGGGTGGCTTATGGGATGGTCACGACCGGGCGATCGACACCCATTGCCGGTATCGAACAGATGACCGGGCATTCCATCAATATTCTTCCGGTTATGGTTCCGGTGACCAAAGAAAAACCCATCCTGAGTTACCTCAGCCATATTAGGGATATTCAGTCAGAATGGATGCAATACGAATACACGCAGGTTGACCAGGTCTACAAATGGGTGAATATACCGATGGGTCAATTGTTCGACCATTATGTTGTTATCCAGAACCTGGCCAGTGCAAAAGGCGACATTCGGGGCAAGGAACGGGACAAGGACTCCTGGAGGCGAAAGGCGGAATTAATGTTTGCCAAGATGGAATACCCGATGCGATTTGATGTTTTCTCCGGTTATGAATATGGATTCACGTTCCAATATTCGCTCCGTCATTTTACCACTCCGGCGGTGAAAGGCCTCGCGGATAACCTTCAAATGCTGATCGAAAACCTGCTCGAAAACCCGCATCAAACGTTTGATGAATGGTTGAAGATCATCGATATGGATAAATATAAATTGTATGAAAACGATACGCCCAATGCGTTCGTTCAGCGTTAGAAGAATTGATTTTCCACCTTTTTGAAAAAAGGTGGAGCCAAAAACTTTTGGTTAGGGGCAGACCGGTGTGTCTGCCCTTTTTTTTTACTTAACGAAAATAGAAAAATATTGTATAATTTAGAACTTGATACAACATGATTGAGGTGATCCAATGAAACCCATTGCTTTTCTTTTCCCCGGAGTCGGTTCCCAGTATGTCGGAATGGGAAAAACACTTTACGATAATTTTGACGTGTATCGACGCACGTTTGAAGAAGCCGGCGATATCCTGAACATGGATATCGCGGATTTGTGTTTTACCAAAGAGAAGAAAAAAGAATTGGATCTCCTGGAAAACGCCCAGGCGGTTCTGGTGACAGCCGGGATTGCGTCTTACCGGGTCTTCAGGCAGGAAACCGACATTCAGCCGAATTATTGTATGGGGCACAGTTTGGGTGAATATACCGCGTTGTGTGCTGCCGGTGTGATGGATTTTCCTGCTGCCTTGATGTTGGTCCGAGAACGAGGATTGATCGTGAAAGAAGTATCTGCCGGGATTCAAGGAACCATGATGTGGGTCATTAACCTGGACACTTCAATCGTTGAAACCGTATGCAACGAGCTTTCGGTTCCGGGACAGGAAGTGTATGTATCGGCGTTTGATTCGCCGGCCCAATCGTCCATATCCGGCCATACGGATATGCTCATGACTGTGGCCAGAGAACTGGAGAAACGGGGTGCCATTGTGTATCCGCTTCAATTGAGTGGGCCCTTTCACTGTCCCTTGATGAAAGAAGCTGCCGAGCGTATGGCGTCGGTACTGCATCGGTATGAATATAAGAAACCCGGATGCGCGGTTTTAGCTAACCACAATGCCCTCCCCTATTCCGATGAATCCGCGGTGATTGAGAATTTATCCTTGCAGTTGGTTTCACCCATTCGATGGAAGGCATGCCTCGAGTATATCGTTGATAAAGGTGTTCATGTGGGTATTGAAATGGGCCCCAAGAATGTGCTCAAGTTTTTGGTTCAGAAGAATGTCAACACCATCACGGTTTACACCACCGACAATGAAAAAGATATCGCCAAAATAAAGGATGAATTGGTTTTAAAAGAAGATGAATACTTGAAACTCATTGGTCGGTGTTTAGGGGCTGCGGTCAGTACCAAGAACAACAATGTCGATGCCGGTGAAGCCGAGTACGCGGAAAGGGTGGTTAAGCCGTATCGGAAGATTGAGGCGTATTATAATCAATTCGTTTCTTCGGCGGAGAAACCGCAGAAGCAGCATGTCCAGGAAGCTCTCGGAGTATTGCGGGATATTATGGACGCCAAGCGTGTACCGCAGCCGGTTCAGGATCAATGGTTTCAGCGTTTATCGGGAAATAAAATCATCAATTTTTGATAACTATCTTGAACTTTACCTGAAATTACGGGTAGCTTATTCAATATTACACCGCCATGAATAATGTATCGAAATGTTCTTCAGGAATAGCTAAACAATCTTCTTTCAAGGCATCTATATATAAATTTATAGCCTCTTTTATATTTTGGATTGCTTCTTCCTTTGTTTCGCCTGGCTGATGCAGCCAGGTAAACCAGCAAGATAAACCGGAACCCTGTTCTATTGTGATATCTCAGCGACCAAACGCTCCAAACGTTTTTCCCTTGTCGTAATATTCTTTAATTCGCATTGCCAGATCACAATAACATTCCAACCGTTGTTTTTTAATACTTCGATATTCCGTTCGTCCCTTATTTTGTTATCGCCAATTTTTTTTTCCCAGAATTCCTTCCTTGTCTCAGGTAATTTTGAAGCCTTACATCCGAGATGACCATGCCAAAAACATCCATGTACGAATATCGCAGTTTTGAATTTGGGAAGAATGATATCCGGTCTTCCGGGATATCTCCGATCATCGATTCGATACCTGAACCCCTTCGAAAATAAAAATTTCCTAATATACATTTCCTGCTTTGTATTTTTCCCGGAAATTTTAGACATTACTTCACTTCTTTTTTTTTTTGAATAAATGTCCATATATTACTTTTTTGATTTTTTTTTAGGTTTTCTCCAATCCACGAGATCAACCCCGACTCTGGCGGCATTTGCAAAGGATTTATTGGTAATTTTCTGCGCATAATTTTCCAATAAAGCCCCTGTATAAAAAAGGTATTTATCGTCTTCACCGATTTTTACCTTTATGGATCTTTTCGGATAGAAGAACCTTTTCTCCTTCGAGATATAAATCGTAAAGGGTTTGGTATGCCAAGATATACATATTGGTATTTGGTTAACTTTCGACCAGAAGAAGGAAAAACAATTATCTTCATTATTTGCTTTATCCAACGCATTTTCCAATCCAGCCTTTTCACCTGAAACAAAATAGAAACGATTTTCAATTTTCTCTGGTCTCAAACAATCGCAATGGGCTGTAATATTTAACAGAAATTTTTCGGTTTCAGTGGCTTCCTCTGAATCTCGAATATTAAAAATATCACCGAATCGTAAATAATCCTTTTCTTTTCTTTTCGAATGATGAAATGAATACTGGAAATTCAATTTGGCAAGCTCTACCCGATGAGTTTCTTCTTCAAATCCTTCGTTTTTCCTTTTTGCTACTTTTTCATCAATCTTATTATTATCAATGTATTCATCCATAACCTGGAAAACCTCCGAATTAAAATCCAAATGAAAAGATGCCACCTGGTGTTTCCAGTTATTTCTTAAGAAATCATAAAATTCTTCGTTAAGAAATTTTTCTTCATTTTCATTTTTTTTTTCATTAAGTGAAAACCAGTGATGAAAAAAGGCAAGTTCATCAATAGCCAGCAAATCCTTCCCGATTCTCACCGAATTCTCTCTGAAATTATTTTTCATCTCCAGAGCAATTAAAGTCATAATATTACCCGGCTTGGAACAAATGGATTTTGAAAATTTATCATAAACAAATTCCGGTTCAAACTTTTTTTTATTAAAAATAACGACATGTGTGTTATTAATCTGAAGTGCATGAGATTGGTCATATATTTTATGGCAATACATTTCCGAAATAGATCCATCTGAAAAGGTATTTTTGTAATAGAATTCCAATTGTTCGCATGCTTCGTAAAGAGTATTCGATAAATAGTGTTCCTTAATTTTCTCTTCGAAGATTTTAGTAAATTTTTTACCGATTGCTTCATTTTGAAAATTGTCTCTAATTGTACCTCTAAAATCTTCTCTTGCTTTATCTGATGGCCCACTCATAAAAAATTTTTCTAAAGCATCTTTTATCGTTTTCTCTTTAAAAAATTCTTCTGCAATTATTAATGGTATTTTTTCCCTTTCGGAATTTTCTTCCAAAGATAATAAAAATTTGATAAATGTTTCTTCTCCCTCTTCTCTATTTCTAATTTTCTGATTGAAATAGGATCGAATTTGCATTTCAATATTATCTAAATCCTCTTCTATTGTATAAATCACTACAAATGCTAACCCGGGATTTTTTGCCGCAATCTTCAAAATTTCAAGGGTATCTTTATATTTGATAGGATCATTGGTAAGTTCCCAGTCCAGAATTAGAAGATCCCTATTATTAAATATAAATTCAAATTGCTTTTCCTCCGGATAACCTTTATAACTATAAATATCAAGGCTGCAATTATTTTTCCTGAAGGATTCCCAGAGTTTCCTTGATTCATCCCATTTTGCTTTTTTAACATCTTCATATGGGCCGACATACTCATCATCAATGCATATCGCCGACCGAATAGCTTTCGAAACAATTTGGTTAGCTACGAGATCAAAATTCATTTTTCTCCTTCGTTTTATCATAAGGCTCTATCACAAAGCAGGCCCCGTTTAGCCGATTGTATTTCTTTTCAAGTGTGCAATAAATATCAAAACCGTGAGATCTCAAATTAGTTCTGGCAATCCAAAGGCCGATCCCTCTTCCGGATGGTTTGCGCGTAAAAAATAATTTGAATATATCTTCTTGATAGGCGCTATGTATGGGTTCCCCTGAATTCATGATTAATATTTTCCCGTCTTCGTATGCCAGATGTATTTTTCTGTCATCAACAGTGATTAACCAATAGAATGCATTATCAATTATATTTATAAAAACGGGTTTTATTACTGATTCATAAGAATAAATACAATAATTATCGAAAGATCTATCAGAGGTAAGCGATACCCTATATTTACGAATATTGTTTATGAAAAATTTTCTCATATATTCGACTATATCTTTTCCCCATATTTCCGACTTTATCCTTCTTGTGGTTCTATATAATGGGGTTAATAATCGATGATTGTTTTCCAAATGTTGAAATGATTCTTTTAATTGGCTGAAGTTCTCTTTTACTTCCTCATTTTTATCCGCGTAACTTTTGAAGAAATCTATAGCGGACGCCATTTCCGAATAAAGGACATTAAATTGATGATCGATGATTTCTATAGCGACTCCCAATTGCGCCAATTCCTGCATAGCTTCAATTTTTTCTTCGATTTTTTGATATTGATCTTTATACCAATTTACCAGAAAATCGTGATCAATATCAAAAGTCATATTCTCTACATGCTTAAGGAAGCTATCATATTTTTCTTCCAATTCTTCTCTTACAGCCCCATACATTTTCTCAAGCAGATTAAGCCTATTTTTCAGGTCTTCTTTTTCCTCAGCCCCGGTTGGAAGTAATAGGGAAGCCTTTTCATCAAAAAAATCAATAAAGTGTTGGCGATCATTATCAATTTCTTGTTCAAGTTTTTTAACTGCTTCCGAATATCGTTTTCTGTAATTCAGAATGGATTGCCCGACGTCTTTTCTTAGTTGATCGGATTTGCTATGAAATTCTGTCACCAGATATTCTTTAGTCAACCTTTTACTCATTTCTTCCGTTAAGCGATCACATTTATCCAAAATGGCCACAAATCCAGAAAGTTTTTGATTATAATTAGAAAGTTTATTTTCAAGTGTTTTATCGATACTCATTCGCTTGGGCTTAATTATTTTCAGGTTTTTTAATTCTGCCTTTTTGGCAGTAATTTCCCTGAACATGGATTCGATATGATTATATATAATTTCCGGTTTCCGGGTCTCCGCATCTAAATTTTTATGCAATTCTTGTAATTCTTTATCCAATACATCAAGACGTTGTAAATTTTCTTTGAGTTCCCTATCAAACCAGGCCCGCGTCTGTTTGGCTCTCTTTTTTTCCAAATTGAGAATGATCTCATTTTGCTTCTGTATATCTGTGACTTGTTTTTCCCTTAAAGTAGGAGTTTCTCCTTCCGGAACGGTTCGAAAGTACCTAGTTGAAAGGTCGACAAAAAAATCGATAAGATCTTCCCGAAATTCCCTGAAGGCTTTATTGTTAATAAATCCTTCTCTTCCTGCCTTGTCAATAAGGTTAGGGTTCTTTTGTCTGGATATTTCGATAAATCCGAATAGCCTTCGATGACTGAATTGATAATATGTCGCGCTTTTTGATCTTCTCTCCTCAAATTTTAAGAAATCGTAATCCGTGCGCCCGTAAGGAAGAACTCTGAATTTATCTCTATAAATATATAATCCTCCATAATTTCCCAATTTTGTGTTGATCGCTCGCCATTGCTCGGAAGATAACTTGCTGCTCTTTTCAACGCCTTCCACGACTCCGAATTTTATCTTGAAGGGCCCATAAGGAGTATTTCCCGGAGCGCGCCTAGGTCGATAAGTATGTTTGATGCGAGTATTATAAACTTTTAATTCCCCATTAAAGAAACCCGAAAGATCGAATTCACCTTCCAACCAATGATCGGCTTCGCAAATTTCATCTTCGGTAAAAAAATACTGCCGAGCAATAAAATCGTATTTCCCTTTATTATCATGTAACCAAAAATGAATTCCGATATCATTATTTTCTCTGAATCCATCATATAGGCCGCCGAGCAAAGAACGTAAATATTTAGGGGCATCATCTTCCTTTATATCGATTCTCTCTTCATCGGAAATTTTTAAAAGTTGTTCATGAGGATCGAATATAAAGAAATACGTTCCATGAGAATCCGAAGATAAAAAAGATTTAAGGATTTCGGACTTTATAAAATCCGGCATAAAAATTTCATTTGTCTCATTTCTAATTTTTTCAGCCAATTCCCGGTGTTCGTCCCAATTTCCTTTTTCGAGGTTTTCTTGAAAATCGGTTAAAAGATTTTTGAAAATAAGATCGAATTGCCCCATATCCCGGAACTCCTTAATGGGGATATTCAAATCGTCCAAGTAAAGGTTGAAATTATCCAAAATTTCCCAGTGGATGAAAATACCTGTGCATGGCTCGTTTTGCTTTTTTGTTAGCATTAACATCCGGTTGCCCAGATAAGCAACCGAAAGCCTTCCAATTCCCTTTTCTCCCATGGGAATTCGTTTGGGTTTCCCGAATAATGATGGGTTGTCACCTCTTTTTTTGGAATCGGTACCCAGAATCAGCCATTTTTCATTAATACCTTTGGCGTTCATTCCGGAACCGTCATCGGAAAGAATAAATAAGGGTTTACTCATTCCTTTATAATCCTTTAGATACAGATGGCAATTTAATGCATCCGCATAAGCGTCATAGCCGTTTTTCCATAATTCGCAAATAGCAGTTGGGAGATCGGCGATCTGACCTTTACCGAGTAAATCGACGGCTCGCGCTCGCGCTCTAAATGTTGGCATTCATTATTTCCTTTAGCAAAGATTCTCCGATCTTTCGGGCCAATTCGGGCGGTACGGCATTCCCGATTTGCCTTGCAATAGAATCTAGGTTAGGTCCTTTAAACACGTAGTCTTTCGGAAAAGTTTGTAATGTTGCTCCTTCTCGTAACGAAAGGCCTCTATTTTCTTCCGGGTGAGAAAAGCGACCGCTGGATGTTCGAATGAATTTGGTTGTAATTGTGGGAGCGGGTTTATCCCAATACATCCTTCCATAAACATCTCGGAAAATAGAATCTTTTCCTTTATAGGCATTAATTTGTAAATCCGGATCATCTTTCCAATCCCATCGATTGCCACCATCAGGGGATGTTTTTTTCAATCTCATTATATTTTTATCCGAGAGCCCGGCAGTTGTATGCTGAAAATCCGAATTATCCATATGCCCGCTTTCTATTCTATCAAACCCATTTTCTACCCCGATAAAATTTTTCACTACAAGTGAAGGGTCATTTTCGGGATCCGGAATTTTTACGTTTTTCAACACTCTTGAGGCTATAAGAATAAACCTTTTCCTGTTTTGCGGAACCCTGTAATAGTTCGCATTAATAATCCGGTAATCATTTTTATATCCGTTAGTCTCAAGAAAATCCAGAAACTCATTGAGATTACTTTCTTCTTTCCTATTCGAGAGTCCGGGTACGTTTTCTATAATTATACTTCCGGGCTTGAAATATTCGACAAAACGCCGAAATTCGTTTAAAAGATTCTTTGTTTGTTTGGATTTTGCTTTATGTGTATTAATATTTGTCCAGTATTGACATGGACTGCACCCAATAAAAACCATGAAATCATCGTTTTTTTCGATGCCGGTAATTTGTTGAAGCTCGGATTCACTCAATTTATTTATATCAGCATGAATGAAGGCTGCCTGCACATTATTCGATTCATATGTTATTTTACATTCTTCATTAATGTCAATACCTGCAATTACATTTATGCCCGCCATCGTTAGGCCATAAGTCATGCCACCTGCGCCGCAAAAAAAATCAATGGCCTTTAACTGTTTCGAACTTTTCTCTTCTTTTTTCATGACAATATAATTTATCATTATTGATGATATATTGTCAATAGTAATTACTAAAAAGGAAATCCTCCCTTTAAAAGAAAACGAACAGGCAGGTCTTCAATGGAAATGCTAATCCCTTCTTAATCAAACTCGGCACATGGATCACAGATTCTTTTAAATTTCATGATCTTTAAAATGTTGCGTCGCGTTGAATTGTCTGAGAAAGCTTCTTTAATCCGGTTTTTGCTTTATTAATGCATTCGAGCTTGCCCTTTCATCCGAATGCAACTATTTGATATATTGAAATCAAGATCATTCTTTTTTAACGAAGCACTAACAGGGAAGAGGACGCGAAAGGGCTAAACACCGACCATCACAATGGTCTTATCTTCGTAAATGATTTCATGTATATAGATTTTTTTCTCCCATTCGATATTCGATGGGTCGAAAATAACCAGGTATCCTTTTTTTAATTGCAGTCGATCGAGATAACCGCTCAATTGGCGTTTGGCTTTTTCAATGGATTGTTCTCCGCGTTTGATTTTTATTTCGATTGCCGTCCGCTGATCATGAAATTTCATCAACAGGTCAATGCGCCCGTTTCCGACTGCCATTTCGCGAATAATCTCACCGCCGGAATTGATCACGCGTTGCAAAAAAGCCATTAATAACAAATGGTGGGCGGATTCTTTATACTCGAATCGATTAAGCCAGTTCTCTGCATTCTCGCTGTAAAACTCCTGAAATGCTTTAAATATCTCCCTGATATCGAGTTCGCCCTTTGAATTTACAAAATGGGGGGTCTGAATTTCTTTAGGAATGGACTCCTGGATGGGGGAAGCGATAATCCGTGGGATAATTTCGGCATATATCGGGTTAGCAAATTCCAGAGGAGAGGTTTGAGAAACAATCCCCAAATCCCGAACATATAAGACGTCGTCATCCATAACGTCGAATGGTAAATTGTCGCCGTTTATAATGGCCTGCATGATTTTTTTGACTCTGTCTTCCTTTAATTTATCTACCAAACTGTCCAGGTGCGTGTCGCGACGCTGAATCAATTGGATTTTGGCTTCGGTCAAAAGCTCCGGGGTAATGGGTTGAGAGAAATCGAAATTAAGTATTTCCTCAATCATTTGCCGAGCCAGCGCATTGACCAACCACGGCTGCCCATTGGTAAGTCGAAAAATTTCGTCTTTGACTTCCTCGGGAAAAACCTGACCGGTTTCCTGGAAATGTTGCTCAAGGAGTTCAAAAACTTCCTCTTTTTTAAAATTAGCCATTAGAAGGGAATCCGATTTAATATTGAAAGGGGAGCCTTTGCCCGCGGATTCACAGGCGTTCCGAACTTTGATTTTATATTCTCTTACATCCCTGAGTCCTACCAGAATAATCGATGATGGGAAGTGTTTCGGTCTGGATGAGTAGCCGTCCCGAAATTGCCTGAGAATGGAGATAAGGACATCGTCGAACAATGAATCAATTTCATCGATGAAAAGCACGATGGGTTTTTCCTGGTTATTGGCCCATTGTTTTAAGTAATTTTTTAAATTACGGGAAGCGCTTTTAGTAGGATTAACCGGGCGCATTGGGAAAGGTAATTGTTCGGATGCGGCCGTATAAACGCAATCGATGAGGGCTTTGTTGGCTTCTTTAACGGTGATGCTGCTATACCCTGCTTCTTCAAAAGAAACGACCAGTGCGATATATTTTCCTTCGGCGTTCAGTTTGTGGGCCAACGCATAAAGATAAGTTGTTTTACCGGATTGCCTGGGCGCATGAATGGTGAAATATAATTTTTGATTGACCAATTGCTCTACTTTTTTCAATCGATTCAGAGGATTTACCATATAATGGTCATCAGGAGTGCATGGTCCCGCGGTATTAAAATATTTTTTTATTTCGTTCATGGGGTAATGATAAAATGGATTGAAAAAATTGTCAATCGGTTTATCTGAAAATGGAAATCAGAGAATATAAACGTTTTTTGACCCACATTTTTGTTTCCACTATACCCCAAAGCTGTGCCTTATAAAATACCCACTGAAACCACGATGACCTTGATCCCGGATCTATCCACCACTTGTTCCAATTGTTTGGCGTCTTCTTCACTCAATTCCACGAATACCAGGTAGACAATTTCGGTTAATCCCAACTGGCGACCGTAAGACGCGGCCTGATCGATCCCCTTTTCATGGGTATACATGTCCCGGAAACTCTTTAATTCCAGGGCATGCGTTTTTCCCTGGTATTTGAGAATCAAATCAATCTTGCCGTTGCCGGTCGGAAATTGCGGGATCACGTCTACGCCCATGGGTCTGAGCAAGTCGTATAAATAGCGATAAAAATTAAAATGATAAATCGCTTCATATATTCTTAGATCGGTTTGGCGTCGGGGCATGTTTTGAAATATCCGCTTGCTGTTTCGCTTTAAATAGGCCTGATAACGTTTGATGATATTGGGAACATAAAAAACATCGCCATCGATGGCATCTTTCATCGTGTCCAGAGGAAGAATCAATTGACCCAATCGTCGGAAGAACTGTCTGGAGAAATAATTGAATATTCGTTTCTGAACAAAAGGAGAGGCAAATTTAACATAATACGCGTCGAGTCCTACTTTTTCCTCAGTGATGACCCCATTCATATACAGGTAATTAATTTGGGGATCATCGAAATTGAATTCGATTTTTTCGCTGGTATCAAAGAGTTCGATAACGGTTTCATCATAAGGAGGTTGATTGGCTTTGCTGATCAGGTTGAGGATCGTGTTATTGGGAAGAAGATGAGTGGCTGCTCCGTAAGCTTCTTTGAAATTATCCATATCGATGGGTTTATTGGTATCATGGTTATAGGTTTCGGTGAGGAGCTCTCCGAACCATCCGATTAAACCGGGTTGACCCAGTGTTTCGTCATAGAGCGTTCGAATGACGCTTTCCTTGACATGTTGACCACTTTCCCGTTCATACCAGTTAAACATACCGGCCACTTCCTCATCGGTCAGATTGGGAACATGGACGCTGCGTTGCACATTAAACGGGGAACCTTTCTGGTTCTCGATTCCCAATACACTCCGAACCCCGATCAACGCCACGCCGTGAAGAAGATACGTTTTTTGTTCCGTGGTCTTATCCTGTTCATCCACTCGGTCGATATAAATATTACGGAATGCACTGACAACCGTATTAATCCCTTCCTGGATTAAGGCGTCGAATTCATCCAGAATTAAAATAAGGGGTTTATCTATGGCACCTTTTTTGAATATTCCCACAAAGTCTTCCTGGTTCTCGATGTTAACAAACGTTTTATTTAAACCTTCCCCAATTTTACGGGCAAGGCCTTGAAGTATTGCAAGGGGACTTGTTTTATCTTTGAAATCTTCCAGGTTGATTTTAAGAACATCAAACCGCTCATCTTTGCGCAAACGAAAGAGAACCTCTCGCATTAACCAGGATTTCCCGGTTTGGCGCGATGCCCAGACGGTAAAATAATGGCCGCCCTGGATGGGATCTTCACCGATCAGGTTTCGATATGCTTTTTCAATTATGTCTTCTCGCGGGGCATAGTAATTCAGTGTATTATTAATTGGTCCGTAAGAACTAAATTTTCTCATACGCTACTCCTTGCTGTGCTAACCTTATTAATTGTATCACAGGCAAGAAAAAAATCAATTTTTTTCCACTTAAATGAACGTGATCACGAATCACCGCTGTCATAAATTGGGTATACTTTATTACAAGAATTAGCAAAAATTGGGTTGACTTTGTGACAAGATTTGATTAAAATTGGGTTGACTTTGTGACAAAGTTCAATGTGTTGAGGCATCAGATCATGATTTTTCAAGGCCCTCGATATGAATGTACCGGGGAAGATCTCATTTTGGTGAGAGAACAAAAGCAGGCAAATTCGGAAGTGGATTTTATCATCCCATTTCGGCAATATGTGATTCCATTGGAAGTGAAAGCAGGGAAAGCAGGAACATTGCGTTCCCTTCACCAGTTCATGGAAATGGCCGATCATCCTTATGCGGTTCGGTTATATGCCGGGCCGCTTCAAATAACGGAGGCATCGACGCCACAAGGAAAGACCTTTCGGTTGTTGAACCTGCCGTATTTTCTGGCAGGTAAAATATATGACTATCTCGACTGGTTTATGCTCCAGTGATCCAAACCCTGTTCCCTGAAAGAAAGGTCTATTTTTCCGATTTCGGGTGAGACTTCCATTCTCTTTCCTTTGCTTCGATAATATCCATGTGAATCTTATGGATCAATTCCTTTTCAGTTTTATTGGGGTAAAGCTTCTTCAAGTAAGCCAATTTTAATTCCATGACCGTGTCTAATAACCCAAAGGCCCGGTCCAGGTTCTTCGCCATTTGGCGTTTCTGTTCTTCGGTGACGCCCATATTTTATTATTCGACCAGGGTAATTTCACCGCTTTTATCGTAAAAATATAATTTTCCAAGTTCTTCCCAACCCGGCATCACCAGGGCTTGATCCACACCGGGGTCCGGCGGCGATTTGAGAATCATGGAAATGGATTTTTGCGGGTCGCTGTCTTTTCCAACATACACAGAGACCAATATATAAAGCACATTCCCTTTACTGTTTGGATTCACGGTAAATAATGTCTTGGTAATCCGGTTCGGCTTCCCTGCTTCATACCGATTTTGCATGGATTTGGACATCCAAAACAATTGCTCTCCCGGCGGCAATGTGGATTTCTTATACGGATTTGCCTTTAAAAACGAAAACCCATAATCGTAATTGATGGCCGGATACTGAAATTCAAAGGTGTAATCGGCTCCTTTTTTTAACTCCACCCGGAACGCCGTATATAAATATCCGTCTCTAAACCAATTGCATTGTTTCATTGTTTCGGCATCAACCTGGACAGGCACTCCCGACATAATCCGGTTCACTGCCCCCGGAATGACTCTCTCACCAGCGATTACAGGCAACTGTAATCCTGCGACCAATAAAAAAAATACAACGCCCCAGAAACCGATCCGTACATGCTTTAGAGTTATGTTTATCATGGATCCTCCGTTATTCATCGATTTGAGCCTTTATTATATTATTTTTTCTTTTTCATTTCAATCTTCGGATAGCGAGTGGATTTATAAAGTATACCATTTCGGCAATACACTTAAAGTCAATAAATGAAAAATTTTTTATAAGCCGATCCTTGACAAAAATATTTTTGTCAACTATAATGACAAAATATTTTTTGTCATCTTTTCAGCGGAGGTAAGTATGGGAATAAAAAACATCGCGGGTCAGCCGGTTCGGGGAGACAGCTTTTTCAATCGTGCGGCATTGGTTCGAGAATTCAAACAAAAAATCACCAACGGCAGTAGTATTCTTATCTCTGCTCCCAGACGCGTGGGGAAAACATCTCTCATGTTTCACCTTCACGACAAAGGTATGAAAGGTTTTTATTTTATTTATTTAATTACGGAATCGGTCAACAACGAAAATGAATATTTCAAACATATTCTGGGCCATGTTCTCAATGCTGACTTTATCAAAACCTTTAAAAAATATTCGAAAAAAGCCTCCCAGTTTTTAAATTACTGGACGGAGCGGATCACCCAAATCGGGGGTGTGTCATTGGCAGGGGGAAATTCGCTTAATTACAAGGATGAATTTGTCAAATTGATTAAAGAAATCGATTTGGAAGGAAATAAGTTGGTATTGATGGTGGATGAATTTCCCCAAACTGTGGAAAACATCATCGAAGATGAAGGGGAGCGGGAAGCCATTCGTTTTCTCCAATCGAGCCATGAACTTCGTCAAAACGGTGATATTTCGAACAAGCTTCAGTTTGTTTTCGCCGGGTCGATTGGATTGGAGAATATCGTCAGCCGACTGAATTGTGTTAATCTGGTGAATGATTTGGTGACGTTACGGGTTCCGCCCCTTAGCGAGGCAGAATCGAAAGCGTTGGTTCGTTCGATTACAAGAGTTTCTCCGTTTTCATTGAGTGCAGCCAATATCGATTATATCCTGGAAAAAATCGAATGGCATATTCCTTTTTATATTCAGCTTACAGTTCAGGAGATATCCTATATGGTCGATCCGCCAGTTGATACCGAAGATTGCTCAGAGAAGAAGAAAAAGGCTATTTCGAAGAAATTAATTGATGAAGCGTTTGATAAATTGCTGGACCTGCGCATTTATTTTGAACACTGGCAAACCCGGCTTCGCAAAGCATTTAAAAAAGAGGAATATTCTTTTGCTAAAGAGCTTTTAAATATGATTTCTCAAAAGGAAAATATCCGTACAGGGGATATCATCGATCTTGCCCATAAGTTCAATGTGCCTGATGATTATAAAGATATCGTAAATGCCCTGACCTATGATGGGTATATCAATCACAATGATGATCCTCAGATTTACCGTTTTAATTCTCCGTTATTAAAAATGTGGTGGTTGCGAAATGTTGCCTACTAATAAACTATCTTATATTTACAATCCGTTGAATCAAACCGAAGAGGAAGCGTTGAAGAATTTCGTGGTGAGGCAAAAAGAGTTTAACTATATTTTTAATGATATTAAAAGTTCCGACATGGCTCACCCGGAACCGCATTATATTATACAAGGACAGCGGGGGCAGGGAAAAACCACGTTGCTTTTAAAGTTATATTATGAAATCAGACGGGATAACCAATTAAACACCTTTCTTGTTCCAATTATTTTTAAAGAGGAGCAGTATCATATTAATTATTTATTTGATCTCTGGGCTCATACGGCTGAAGTATTGGAGGAAGAAAACCCTGAGTTCAATGGATTATATGAGGCGATCGATGAAGTTTACGATTCCGAAGACGCGGAACCTGCGGCGTTTAAACTTATCGAAAAAGAGCTGAAAGAGAAGAAAAAAAAGCTGATTTTACTTGTGGATAATATCGGACAATTATTGGATAAATTGGATGAACGGGAACATCATAGGCTTCGGGAAATCCTGATTTCATGTGCGGAAATCAGGATAATCGGTGCCTCTGCTGTGGTTCTGGAATACACATTCGATTACTCCAAACCGTTTTATGAGCTTTTTAAAATCATTACATTGGAAGGGTTAACCAACTCGGAAACCGTAACTCTTTTATTGAATCTGGGCGAGTCATATGGTCAAGAAAATATTAAGAGGATTGTGGCCAATGAGCCGGGGCGAATTGAGGCGCTTCGGCGTTTGACTAATGGCGTACCCCGAACAATTATTCTTCTCTTCGAAATTTTTGTCGATCATGAAAATGGGGGTGCGTTTCAAGATTTGGAATATGTTTTGGACCGGGTTTCTCCGCTTTATAAGCACCGGATGGATGATCTTTCTCCCCAGCAACAGAAAATCGTGGATGCCATTGCCATGAATTGGGATGCCATCGGGGTTAAAGAAATTGCCGAGAGAACGCGCATGGAAAGTAAGGCGGTTTCTGCGCAGCTTAAACTACTGGAAAGGAACCGGATCATTCATAAAATTAAAACGTCCACCAAAAATTATTATTACCAAATTTCCGAGCGATTTTTCAATATTTGGTATTTGATGCGGTATGGGAAAAAGCACGGAAAAAACCGTGTGCAATGGCTGGTCAATTTTCTCCAAAATTGGTGTAGCCAGGAAGAGCTTATCGATCGTACCAGGAAGCATATTGCTGCCCTTAAAAAGGGAAAACTGACTCCTAAGCATGCATTGTATTTTACCGAAGCCCTGGCCGCGTTACCGATACCGAAAAAATTGCAGCATGAAGTAATTAATAAAGCCCGCGAATTTCTGACCAAAACAGATAAAACATTAGTCAAAGAATTATCAAAATCCGATATTGAACTTATTGAAGAGGCAATTAAATTATATAACCAAGGGGAATTTTTAAAAGTTCTTCGGAAACTTGAGGCCGTTCAAAATAAATACGGTAACTTATTTTTTGTTATGGGTGCCATATTTCATTCCGAGATTAAAGATTATAAAAAAGCGGAAAAGTATTACCTTTTGGCAATTCAAAAGGGTAATGTAAGAGCAATGAATGATTTAGCATACCTTTATCTTTCAGAAAAGAAAAATAAAACCAAGGCATTAACATTAATTAATGAGTCGATAAAAAATAGTAAAGATTATTTATTAACCCATACCCTAGCTCTTGTATTATTATGGAATAATAGAATTGAGGAAGCTTTAAAATTTGGAAAAGAGATATCTGAGAATAAGGAATTTCTTGATAAATACCCAATATATTGCGAAGAATACTTTCTTATGCTAATGGCCAAAAGGCAATATTATGCCGCATTAAAATTTTTCGAGGAAAACCCTTTTGATCTAAAAGAAAGATTCAAACCCGTTTATTATGCCCTGATGCATTTTTTAGAAAAAGACTACCCCAACGAGTTCATCAAAATGGGGTCCGAACTGAAACAAACCGTGGAAGAAATCATCGAAGTCATCCACCAATGGGAAAAAGATTATGCGTAATCGGAAGCACTGCGTTCTTCTTTTAATCGCCTACCATGATTGCTTTAAAATCTTGACATTTCAGGATTTTTCATTTACCATACCATCATGATCGA
Organism: Candidatus Omnitrophota bacterium; assembly: GCA_050258455.1. Taxonomy (GTDB): domain Bacteria; phylum Acidobacteriota; class Aminicenantia; order UBA2199; family UBA2199; genus JAKAGC01. The sequence goes on from JBLMYT010000131.1 coordinate 111,676, forward strand.
AGAAAAAGCAATAAAACCAATTCCCTATGCGGTGTCCGATTTCAATGAAATTAAGACAACGAATTACTATTATATCGACAAAACCCGCTATATAAGAAAGCTTGAAGAAAAGGGACGCTATTTATTCATGATCCGCCCGCGACGTTTCGGAAAGACGCTCTTCGTGGCCATGCTGGAAACCTACTACGATATAAACAAAAAGGATCAATTCGATTTCTTTTTTAAGGAATCCGATATTTTTCAAAACCCCACAAAAGAAAAAAACAGTTACATGGTGTTAACATTGGATTTTTCCATGGTCGATCCCGATATTTCAACACTCGAGGCATCATTCACCAATTACATCCAGGTCTGTGCTTCTGAATTTATCGTGAAATATAAAGATCTTCTGAATATCGATCCGGATAAAGCGGACGCTGATTTTCGTGCCAAAAAAAATGCTTCCGACGTGATGGTATCCCTGTTGATGTACTGTAAAAAAACAAAACAAAAACTCTATTTGATCATCGATGAATACGACAATTTTGCCAATACCATTTTATCCACCGTCGGGGAAAAGGCATTTGAAGGCATCACGCACGGGGGAGGTCTTCTTCGGGCATTTTTTAATGTGGTCAAAGGCGGTGCATCCAGAACCGATGCCCCCATTTCCCGTTTATTTATAACCGGCGTGTCCCCCATTACCCTGGACGACGTTACTTCCGGTTTTAATATCGCCACCAATATTTCTTTTGAACCCGATTTAAGCAGTATGCTGGGTTTCACCAGGGAAGACGTGATTCAAATGGTTGATTATTACCGGCATGCGGGAAAAATTCATCATTCGACTGATGAAATTCTGGAGATCATGGGGCGATGGTACAATCATTACCGATTTTCCATCGATTCGGATATCGACGTTTTCAATACGGTTCATGTCCTGTATTTCATTCAGCAATACATATTCAGGTCCAAGATTCCTACGGATCTGATCGACACCAATGCTCGGTTCGATTATGAGAAGCTTCGCCATCTGATTGTTGTCGATAAAAAAGGTTCACCCAAGACCAACGGCAATTTTTCCAAACTTCAAACGATCATTGAGAATCAAGAAATCAAAACAACGATCAAAACGAGCTTTCCCGTTTCAGCGCTTCCCCTTCCCAGTAACTTTGTTTCCCTTCTGTATTATTTCGGCCTCTTAACCATCCGGGGTACCGATGAAGAAGACAGTACGATCCTTGCGATCCCCAATGAATCGGTGAAACATTTATACTATGACTTTATTAAAGCCGCGTACGAAGAAACCGGCGTATTAACGATCGATACGGATGAATATTTGGAAAGGATGAAAGATATGGCGTTTCGAGGTAAATGGCAATCGCTGGTCAGCTATATTGCCCAACAGATGGAAGCCTCTTTGGGGTTAAGGGATTTAATGACCGGCGAAAAAGCCATGCAGGTCTTCTGGAATGTGTATCTCGGATTGAGTACCTATTATGTGGTCCATATTGAAAAAGAAATGAATCAAGGTTTTGCTGATATCGTGATGGAACCGCTTCTGAATCGCCATGCACAAATCAACTATTCTTACCTGTTGGAGATCAAATATGTCAAACCTCCGGCGAAAAAAAAAGAGATATCCCGGAAGACCATTGATACATTAAAAGAAAAAGCCGTCCGACAACTGAACACATACCAAAAAGATGAACGTTTTTTGAAGACGATCGGTAAAACGGAATTAAAGAAGTTGATCTTGATCTTTTGCGGAAATCGGTTGATTTCCGATACCGAAGTTTAGAAACAATTCCAGCAGTATGTGATCCCATTGGAAGTAAATGCAGGAAAGGCAGGAACGTTTACCTTAGACGACTATATATCTTTCATACCCCTTTGTGAAGCGTCCAATATTGTCATTCCTACGAGTTCTTTTCCCTTATATCTTAACAGTATCCCATTTTTCGTCATTTCCGAATCGGTGGCTTTTTGGGGTCTTTTAAAATTGATATAAAGCACATCCGCCTCTTTAGCATAATCAATCCACATTTTTCTATATGGAAATTTCAACAGGTATGGGGTTGCGGCAACAATCTGCTCAATGGTTTTCTGTTCTACTCTTTGTGCTCCCATAATATCCAATTCCACTTCAATTATAATAGAATGCCACCTAAAGTCAATAAATGAAATTTTTTTTATAGCCGGTTCTTGAAAATCAATTTGATCGTAATTTAAAACCCTCTTTTGATATCAATTATGGCAGTACCATCATAGGCGTTATGGTGAAACATGGATTGAAAAAGAGCTGACAAAAAAATTTTTGTCAGCTATAATGACAAAATAATTTTTGTCAACTGATTTAAACGGGAGGGCGCTTGAATCAGACGCGTAGGAAAATATCCCTTTATATTCAACAAGTGAAATTCATTTTACGGGGCGGTCTGCGCCCCCTTTCTCTTTGACGTAAACGTCTTTCCCCTTAAAAACAATCGCTAACTTCTTGATATTGGTAATCCCTTTCTCAATGAGATCGGTTTCATATTTCTTTTCTTCGATTTGCTTTAAAGCCGATTCGATCGCCAATTTGACGGTTTCATTTTTCCGGACTTTCTTAAATTCGATAATATATCCCAATTTGGACGGATCATTGGGAATAATCATGATATCGTATCTTCCGTAACCGCTCTCTCGATTGCTCTTGACTTGGTAAGCGGGAGACACCCAAAGCAATAATCCCATCACAAACGCATGGTAAACTTTTTCCGCATCTCCGGCCGTATCGAAGACACTCATCGCAGAAGCGACATACTGAGAAAAAATTTCTTCAAAGATGGTGATATGACCATCCATAAGGGCTTTCAACATGATTTCCAGTTCTTTACTTCCGATCTTGTTCGAGAAGTAGTTTTGAACGATCAGCGTATAGGCTTCCCGTACTTCTTTATTGGGAATGGACAGGGTATAATAGGTGTTTACGGTGATACCTTCTTTTTGCCGGGGATTGGATTGCTTCAAGTACCCCGCCATTAAAAGAAAACTCCAGAGAAGATCTTCACGATTATAAATATCTTTAAAAACAATATTTTCATCGATCACTTTTTCGATGGACTCCCCCCGAATGAGTTGCTCCAACTCTTCTTTTAATTCCTTCCCTCCCTTTGAAAGCAGGAATTCGATAATGTCATTGCTGGACGTATTGATCCAATACGGACTAAATTCTTTTCCGTCATTGGCCAGGAAACTGATGATGGACCAGGGGTTATAAATGGTTTCTCTACCGAATGTGTAACCGTTATACCATTGCTGAACGGCTTCATATTGATCCAGAAGATTGAAGTCTTTCAAAATCGTTTCCATTTCCCTTTCGGTGAACCCGAATTTATCGTCGAATTTTTCGGACAGCAACGTATACACGCCGGGGTTATTCAAACCGGAAAAAATCGATTCTCTGGCAATTCGCATAACGCCTGTCAAAACGCCTTTTTCCAGGTATTTCCCTGTATCTTTCAGCGCGCCGCCCAGAAAGTTTCGCATAAACTCGATGATATCCTCATAATAATCTTTATTAAAACCGGCATGAATCGGGGCGTCATATTCATCGATCAAAATAACGGCCCGTTCGTCATAATACCGGCTCAAAAAAATCATCAGCTTTTCCAAACTATTTTCATAATCACCGATACTTGCGCTGACATCAATGATTCTCTTAAAATAATCCTTCTCATGAGGCAATAGCTCCATGGATGAAAGAAGATACATGTGTTTGGTGTACGCATCGCTGATGAGTTGCTTCAATTTATCATAACATACGTTCCAGTCTCTTTCTTTGAGGGTTTTGAACGTGAGGAAGATAACCGGATGTTTCCCCATTTTATCCAGGTATTTCTGTCCGGCAGTATGAATCAGAAGACGCTCGAACAGTTGCTTATAGGAATTCTTCGGTAAATCGTTTTTGTTTGTGGGATAACGGCCTTCGGAATCCCGGGGTACTTTCTCCGGGCAGCAGTCATAAAAATACCCCAACATGGTCATATTGAGGGTTTTTCCAAATCGCCGGGGACGGGGAAGAAGAATGACCGCATCCCCCCGATCGATGACGTCTTTGATAAACAGTGATTTATCGACATAATAGTAGTTGCCTGTTATCATCTCTTTAAAGTCGGATTTTCCGACAGCTACGTCTTTCATATTCATGATATATTCACCATTCACCGATGCAAGTATACCACACCGGGTTAGGATTTACAATCGAAAAACCACATCGAACATGCGGGCAGACACGCGGGTCTGCCCCTACAGAAATTAAATCCAATTATTGGCGTTATATCGCGCGGGATCGCGCGGAACTTTTCCGTAGGGGCGCACCCATGTGTGCGCCCGCATCTGTTCATTACCTCCACCTTTCCCAAAATGCGAATTGCTGCAAGGAAGGCGTTCAACTTCGGGCGCAAGGAGACTTACTTTTGCAATCAAGAGACTTACTTCGGGTACAAGGAGACTCACTTTTGCAATCGATCGACTTACTTCGGGCACAAAGAGACTCACTTTTGCAATCGATCGACTTACTTCGAGCACAAAGAGACTTACTTTTGCAATCAAGAGACTTACTTCGGGCACAAAGAGACTCACTTTTGCAATCGATCGACTTACTTCGGGCACAAAGAGACTCACTTTTGCAATCGATCGACTTACTTCGGGCACAAAGAGACTCACTTTTGCAATCGATAGACTTACTTCGGGCACAAAGAGACTTACTTTTGCAATCAAGAGACTTACTTCGGGCACAAGGAGACCAATATCAGAAAGGAAGAGCTCAACGTGAGGTAAAAGGTGTGTTTCCATGAGAGATGAAACTCGTTCAAACGCTATCCGGAAAGAGGTGAAGAATGTGAAGGGCCGCTTTCACGCCATCTGCCCCGGAACTCACAATCCCACCGGCAAAGCCGCTGCCTTCACCCACGATATACAAATTATCCGCAGCTTCACTCTTTCCACTCTTCTCCCGAACCGCGCGAATCGGCGACGAGGTTTTACTCTCCAGACCGATCATCATCCCTTCTTCAAACCCCTTAATCTTTCGGCAAAAATCCTTCATCCCCGCTTTTAATGCAGTTGCAATCGGCCGAGGAAAGAGCAGATTAAAATCCGCTGAAACCAACCCCATCGGATAACTGGTCCCTTCAACCGAAACGTCGGAACCGGCGGTTTTGCCTTCGATAAAATCGTTAATCTTACATGCCGGCGCGGCATAACTTCCGGTAAAATCAAAAAATTTCCGCTCCAATGTCTCCAGCCAATCCAATGCTTCCAATGCATCCATCTCACGACCCAACAACCGATTCGGATCCAGACCAACGGCAATCGCGGCATTGGCATACATCCCGGCCCGCGCATAATGACTCATCCCATTAACGATACTGGTATGCGGAACAACGGCTGCCGGAACAATCTTCCCTCCGGGACACATGCAAAAAGAATAAACCGACGCCGGCGATAATTCATGAAACGTTTCTTGAATCGTTTCACTAAACGTTAACCGATACTCGGCCGCATTCAACCCCGGAAGCGTTGCTTTGCCCCATTGGGATAAATTGATGACTTCCTGGCGATGCTCGACCCGACACCCGATGGCAAATGCTTTGACCTCAAACGGGATTCCGTTTTTGATCATCATGCGAAAAGTATCGTAAGACGAATGACCGATCGCAAAAATAAAGTAATCGCCATCGATTTTTCCTTTTTCCGTATCCACCGAACGGACATGACCGTTCGCGGTGTCGATATCGATATTCACGACTTTGGTATCAAAGCGCAGTGTGCCCCCTTTTTCACCAAATTGCCGGCCCAGGGTGGGAACAATTTTTCGGAGCCGGTCACTGCCCAGATGCGGATGGGAAAGATACGCAATTTCGTTCGGTGCGCCGGCTTGAATATAGGTGTCGGTGATGAATTTCCGTTCCGCGGAAATGGTCTTTGTTCGGGAGGTTAACTTCCCATCGGAAAAGGTTCCGGCGCCGCCTTCACCGAATGCATAATTACTGCGTTCATTCAAAACTCCGGAACCTTCGAACTTGGCAATCTCATGGGCGCGCGTTTCCACCCGGGCGCCCTGTTCGATAATGGTGACCTCAAACCCGGCAGACTGCAACACATAACCGGCAAAAAAACCCGCGGGCCCACTTCCCACAACCACGACTTTTTTGTTTCGTTTTTGATACGGAATCCGAAGCAACGGTTCAGCCGGTGCAGCGGCTCCTTTGAGTGCCGGCGAACTCACCCCGACTCGAATCTTCCAATGGATGAATGATTTATCGCGCGCATCCAGACTTTGCTTTTCAATGGTATAAGAAATCTCCGCCAGGTTGAGTCGAAGGGTTTTGGCGATTTTAGCCTTCAGATCGTCCGGGCTAAAACCCGGCATCATCTTTAATTCCAGGAGTTTGAATCCCATGAATTCGAATCGGTTAATATTTCATAAAGGTGCGATTCCAACGGGTATCCGTAACAAAATTACGGATGGTATAAGCAAATTTCCAAAGCTTCATCAAAAGTCCTTGCTTTCGTTCATCCCGGGCAACCAACGGCGTATTGAAGGACCAATACACGCGCCAGGGTTTTCCGATAATATACTGAGCAGGAACAGGTCCCCAAAATCTGGAATCGAAACTGTTGTCCCGGTTATCCCCCATACAAAAATAATGACCTTTTGGAACCACAAATACTTTCTCTCTTCCTTTTCCCATAATGCTGTTTCGAAATTTGACCGGAAAATCTTTATACCATCCGAAGTCTTCATGCATGGGAGGAAAGAAAGAGATTCCGCCGTATCCGACGACAAATTTATAGGGTTCATCGATGTGTTTTCCGTTCACGTACACTTCATTCCAAAAGATCCGGATGGTGTCTCCGGGTATACCGATGACGCGTTTGACCACATCTTTGGGAGGTTTCTTCTGGTAGATTTCCTCAGGGCCGCTGAATGTCACGATCATGCCCCGTTTGATATCGATATGCGGCAGGATCGCCCGATCGATGGCACCCAGATAATGAGAATAGATGACCTTATTGACAATGAGATGGTCACCGACCAGCATGGTTTTTTCCATTGACGGCGAAGGAATCACGTACGTTTGGAGTAAAAAGGCATTGATAAAGAAAAGAAAAAAGACAATTTCGATAAACAAGGGAATGTAAGCATAGAACAAATTGCATTCTTTCTTTTTTGTGGGGTCAACGAGTTCTTCAGGGGTTATTTCTGTTTTGGACATGTTTTATTTTACCTTAAATCGGTGACAAAATCAAATTGAAGCAGAAATTTTCAGCAATTCGCATTCGGTCCCCCAACACGAAAACCACATTGAACACACGGGCAGACACGCGGGTCTGCCCCTACAGAAAGATTAAACCCAATTAGTGTTGTTACACTGTGATTGCCTGGCAGGACATATCTTGTTTTTCAGGACTCTTTTTTAAAGAGTAACCGATCGAGCATTCCCGGACTCCCAATAAAGAAATCGCAACACCAAAGAAGAAAAAATGATTTATCAAATACGGGAAAACAGGAAACACACCCGGCATTAAAAATGCATTCACGTAAACCGGACGTGAAAGGAGAGACAGCATGAGACCGATATGGTCCGGGAGCATTCAATTCGGGCTTGTCAACATTCCTGTAAAACTGTACAGCGCCACGGAAAGCAGCGAACTGGGCCTTCACATGGTCGATAAAAAAGACCTGGCACCGATTCGCTACAAACGCGTGAATGAAAATACGGGAAAAGAAGTCGATTTTAAAAACATCGGCCGCGCCTACAAATACGAAGACCGTTTCATTGTCCTGGACGATCAGGATTTCGAAAATGCAAGCGCCAAAAAATCCCAGGTCATCGAGATCGAGTCCTTTGTGATGGAAAATGAAATCGATTCCTCGTACTATGAGACGCCCTACTATCTGGAACCGACCAAACCGGGGGTTCACGCCTATGAACTGTTCCGGGAAGCCCTTAAAAAATCCCAAAAAGTGGGTGTGGCCACCTTTGTCCTGCGCGATAAGGAACACCTGGCGATTCTTAAACCATCCGAAAAAGTGATTGTTCTCAATCGCATTCGATTTCAACAGGAAATCCGAAGCACCGCAGAATTAAATCTCCCCGACATCGGTGAGGTCAAACAGAATGAAATGAAAATCGCCCTTTTGCTGATCGAACAACTGACCACAACGTTCGATATTTCAAAATATAAAAACACGTATTCCGATCAATTGATGACGGTGATTAAAGCCAAAGCCAAAGGCGCGGAAGCGAAACCCCGTAAAATGAAGGTGGTGTACACGGCCAGCGATGACCTGATCGACCAATTGAAAAAGAGTCTAAAGACGAAAAAGGGTGCCGCATGAGTTTGTCGGATTATCAACGGAAACGTAACTTCAAGAAAACTCCCGAACCCGCCGGAATAAAGAAAACGCAAAAAAAGGAATTGATTTTTGTAGTTCAACGCCATAAAGCCCGGCATTTGCATTACGATCTCCGTCTCGAAATGCAAGGCGTCTTAAAAAGCTGGGCCATACCCAAAGGTCCGTCAATGAATCCGGCGGATCGCCGCCTCGCCATGATGGTGGAAGATCATCCCTACGATTACCGGACCTTCGAAGGCATCATTCCCGAAGGAAATTACGGGGCAGGGATTGTTGAAATCTGGGACCAGGGCACCTATATTCCCTTGACATCGGATAAAAAAAAACCGACAACTGAAAATGTCCTGGTAAAATGGATCAAAAAAGGGAGCCTGAAGTTTATCCTTCAAGGGAAAAAATTAAAAGGCGAATTCGCCCTGGTCAAAATCAAACCCAGAGATGATCATGAAGAAGATAATGTTTGGCTGCTCATCAAACACAACGATGAATTTGCCGTGCATTCGCCTTATAACAGCGAGGACCTGACCCCTCCGTCGTCGTTGATTACGGAAGAATTAAAAAAGAAGAAAAAAAAGGAAGGGAAATGAGTGCCGATTTCCAATCCTTCATTCGACCGATGATGGCAAAGCGGGCGGATGAACCCTTTGATCGCGAGGATTGGATGTTTGAACTCAAGTTCGATGGCTACCGTGCCGTTTCAGAATTGAACGGGCCGCATGTCCGGTTGTATTCCCGCAATGAACTCAATTTTGCAGGGCATTATCCCACGGTGGTCCATGCCCTGAAAGCTCTAAACCTCCATGCGGTTTTCGATGGCGAAATCGTGGCCCTCAACAGCGAAGGCCATCAGGGGTTTCAGTATTTGCAGCAAAGCTTGATGGATTCGTCGATCCGACACCAGTACTTTATCTTTGATATGCTGGAATCGAACGGGGAAAACATCCGGGAACGGCCGTTAATCGAACGCAAAAAAATGCTCTGCGATGTTTTGAAGGAAAATGAGGTGCTCCGCTACTCCGAGCACATCAAAAAGGAAGGAAAGGAGCTGTTTAAACTGGCGGTCAAAGCGGGTATGGAAGGCATCATGGCCAAGAAGATGGAGAGTTTCTATTATGATGGTATCCGAACCGGCGATTGGCTGAAAATCAAACATCATCATCAACAGGAAGCCATTATCATCGGATACAACGCCCCTAAAGCCAGTCGGAAATATTTCGGTTCGGTGTTATTGGCCGAGTACCACGACCATGAACTGATTTACATTGGAAATATGGGAACCGGATTCGATGACGCGACCCTGAAAAGCCTTTATGAGGCGATGCAACCGTTGCGAATCGATCATCCACCGGTAAAGAAATTCATTCGGAGCCGTTATACGACCTGGGTCAAACCGGTATTGGTATGCGCCGTCAAATATACGGAAAAAACCCAGGATGGGTACTTGCGATTTCCCGTTTTCCTGGGAATGCGGCCGGATAAATCCCCGGACGAAGTCGTCAATGATCAGTCATGACTAAAAAAAACAAAGACACGAAAGACACGCTTCAGAGCAAAAAGATCGAAGGTGAAAGAATCCTTCACGTGGATAGCCATACGCTTCATCTCACCCATCCGGATAAAGTCTACTTTCCGGAGGACAAACTGACCAAGGGGGATGTGATTGACTATTACCATGTCATCTATAAATACATCGGTCCATACCTGAACGATCGCCCGGAATCCTTGAGACGCCAACCCAATGGCATTTCGGATGAAGGTTTTTTTCAAAAAGACATGGACAGTGCGCCCCCATCCTGGGTCAAAACCAGGGTAATTCATTCGGAAACCGAAGACCGGAATTTGAACTACATGATCTGCAACGATCAAGCCACGCTGCTCTATATGATTAACCTGGGATGCATTGAAATTAACCCCTGGTTTTCACGGATCAACCATCTGGATAATCCCGATTACGTGGTGATCGATATCGATCCGTCATCTGAAAATACATTTGATCAGGTAATTGAAGCCGCACTGGCAGTGAAAGAGGTATTGGACCGGGCCGGCATTCAGGGGTACTGCAAAACATCGGGCGCCACAGGTTTGCATGTATTTGTTCCGCTGGGCGCACGATACAATTACGATCATGCGAAGGATTTTTCTCACATCATTGCGGTCATGGCCCATGAACTCGCTCCGAACTTTACCACCGTCGAACGCTCATTGGGTAAACGCGGGAATAAAATTTATATGGATTACTTGCAGAACCGAAGAGGCCAAACCCTGGCCTCGGCCTATAGTTTACGACCAAGATCCGGCGCTCCGGTATCCACCCCGCTGGCGTGGAACGAATTAAAGAAAGGGTTACATCCGTCCCAATTTACCATTCACACGCTTCCCCGACGCCTTGAAAAAATCGGAGATATCTTCCATCCGGTACTGGAAAAAGGAATCGATATCCAAAAGGCATTAAAAAAACTGGGCGCTTAAGATTTTTTGTTTGTCTTGTCTTCGACGCCCAGGAACCCTTTCGAGAAAGGGGTTCCTGGACCTCCCAAAGCTTTTATTTATTTCACAACTTTATTTAAAATAAATAAATAATAAAAAATTTTTGGAGGTGTCGGGACCTTTTTTCTCAAAAAGGTCCTGACCCGCCGGAGGCAAACCTATTGGCTTTTTACCGATGTTATGATATAGTGGATCATTCACAATCGCAGGAGGTAACATCGTGTCCAACAATCAGTCGGCGTCAATCGATTCCGGGAAATACAAATGGTTTGTCCTGGGTGATATCAATGGTTTCTTTGGCCTCATGTTCGATAACATGACGGTTCTGTCTTTTCTGGCAGGAATCCTGATTTTCGGGTTCCAATTCCCGGCAGAAATTGTGTATAAAAAGATGTTTCCGGGAACCGCCCTGGGTGTTTTATTCGGCGACCTGATCTATACCTGGATGGCGTTTCGTCTGGCCAAGAAAACCAATAACCCGCGGGTCACGGCCATGCCCCTCGGTCTGGATACGCCATCCACCATCGGTATTGCCCTGGCAGTTTTAGGACCGGCGTTCCTGGCCTTAAAAGCCAAAGGAATGGCTGTCAACGATGCGGCCATGATGACCTGGTACATCGGTATGGCGACCATGGTCATGATCGGTATTGTCAAAGTGATTTTTTCATTCATCGGTCAATGGGTTCAAAAAATCGTACCCCAGGCCGGCCTCCTGGGTTCACTGGCCGGAATCGGTCTGGTGTTGTTGGGTTTTATTCCTCTCGTTGAAATTTTCGGCATGCCGCTGGTCGGGATGGTGGCTCTCGGTCTGGTGCTTTATACATTAGTTGCACGCATCAAGTTACCGAAAAACTTCCCCGGTGTGCTGGCTGCGGTGATTGTGGGAACCATTCTGTACTATCTTCTCGCTCCCCGCGGCCTGATCGGCGGAACCTACGCATCGCCGAACCTTCAAATTCATTATGGCTTTCCGCTCCCGACGCTGGGATTTCTCAAAGGCTTCATCGAAGCCCTCAAATATTTACCGATTGCGATTCCCTTCGGTATCTTGACCGTCGTCGGCGGGATCAATGTGACGGAAAGCGCCCGCGTTGCCGGAGACGATTATAATACGAAAAATATCCTCTTGACCGAAGCATTTGCCACGCTTTTGGCCGGTCTTTTCGGCGGTGTGGCTCAGTCCACACCTTACATCGGGCAGCCGGCTTACAAACAGATGGGAAGCCGTGCCGGTTACACGTTGTTGACCGGTTTGTTTATCGGTCTGGGCGGCATACTCGGTTATGTGGGATATATTGTTGAATTAATCCCCCGTGCCGTGATTGCCCCGATCCTGGTGTTTGTGGCATTGGATATTATGTGCCAGGCTTTCCTGGCCTGTCCCGTACGGCACGCGCCTGCGGTTGCCTTTGCCTATTTACCCACGGTTTCAAGACTACTCCAGATTAAACTCTCCAATCCCGATGTGGTTCCCATCGCCAATTTTACCGCACTCCTCTCGGCCCCGGGGAAAGCCCTTCCCGAACTGCTCATTACCACGGCATTGGGAAACGGATTTATCCTGACCGCCATGCTGTGGGGCGCGTTCATGGCCGAGCTCATCGACCGGAACCTCAAACGCGCCTCGATTTATTTGTGGATCTGTGCCGTATTTACTTTCTTCGGTATCATCCATTCGGCCATCCCGGATGGCAGCATGTACGTTCCCTGGAACTTAACCGCGCCGGCCAACCAGGTGCCTTACCAGTTTACGGCCGCGTATGTCGTCCTGGCCCTGATGCTGTGGGCGCTTTCATTTACCCGGGAAAGTAAAGAAAAACCGATCGACGAATAGGAATTCATCGAAAATAAATAATAAGAGACGTAGCACCATACTACGTCTCTGCAATAAAAAAAGGGAGATTTAATCAGGCGATGAGGTTGACGCATCGAATAATCCTTTGTTATAATTGCAAAAAAAAAGCATGAAGAGTAAAAAGTTTGCACTCATATTTTTCAGGTACTAAGGAGCTGATTCAAGTAAAGCAGGAAGTAATGAACGAACCAAACGATCAATGGCTTGAATATACACCGGATAAAACCAAAATCCGCTATCACCGCTCCTATCGAAAATTAAAACCGAAAAGCCTGACCTATATTGGCCTGATCCTCGTTCCGATGATTGCAGGGATCGACGCGTTGATTATCCTGGTTATCAAACCGACCACCCGGATCATATGCGAAATCACGCAACAGGTTTTATCCACCGTGATCTCCCTCCCCCTGATCCGAATCGTCCCCCGAACGTATTTGTACAATGAGATCTTTATCATTAATTTTCCCGGCCGATACCCCTCGACTGCCGTCTCGATCCTCACGGCCATTGGTTCCCTGACCGTCCTTTTCCTGATTCTGGCCCGAAACAAACCCATTGACCCCAAATACGTCTGGCTTACCTTTATTTTTTTTATTATGTTGGTTTCCGCGCTCTATTTCACTTTCTTCTCCGGCTATTTCCCTTATAACCTGGAAATCTTTTCCGAGTTGTACATCAAAACGGAGATTGCCATATGGGTGATCATCCCCATTGTTCTAAGCCTGGCCCTGCTTCCGTTTCCCATACCGGAATATAAAAAAGTCGCCGCCATTCTCTTGACGTTAGGGTATTCCGTTGTGTTTTGCCTTGTCCGTTACATGGTGTTTTTATATGTATTGCGTCAATTTTCCTATTTATACATGGCGTTGATGTTTTTCATCCTGGGTCCTTTTCTGGATTTTATCTATATCGTGGGCAGCTATTCGCTGTGCATTGCCACCGCGTCATTGAAAAGCAGCAAGGATATGGAATTATGGAACTGGCTGCAATAATCCTCCGCGTCTATACGATTTTTGAAATCATCCTTCTATTGGTTTATATGGCCCGACATTACATGTTTACCTATAACCGCGCATTCGGAGAACAGCGCCTCTATTACCAGGATATCGTGGATTCGGAGCTCGATTCGGTGACCGTACTGGTTCCCATGCATAATGAAGGGAAAGTGGCCCGAGGGATTATGACCCAACTGACCCGGGTCTATTACCCGAGGGATCGATTCGAGGTGATTCCGATCAATGACCATTCCACGGATAATACCCGGGAAATCATCGATGAATTTGCTGCCCAATACCCGTATATTACCCCCATGCACCGGGATAAGGGAAAGCGGGGGAAACCCCATGGATTAAACGACGCCTTGAAGATCGCCCGGGGAGATATCATCGTGGTGTTTGATGCGGATTATCTCCCGTCGCACGGCATCATTCGGGATATTGCCATTTGTTTCAAGGATCAGCAAGTCGGCGCCGTCATGGGGCGAGTCATTCCCCAAAACACGGACGTCAATATGTTGACCCGCCTCCTGGATATCGAACGGTCGGGCGGATACCAGGTGGACCAGCAGGCCCGACACAATCTCAATCTCATTCCCCAGTACGGCGGCACCGTGGGCGGATTTCGTAAAGATGTGGCGATTGCCCTCGGCGGATTCAACCCCCATATTCTCACCGAAGACACCGAATTAACGTTCATGCTGTTCCTGAAAGGCTGGAAAGTGGTTTATGCGAATAAAGCGGAATGTTACGAAGAGTCCCCGGAGAGTTGGAGTGTCCGGGCTCGTCAGATTACCCGGTGGTCACGCGGTCACACCCAGGTGATGCTCAAGTCCTTTATTCCGTTGTTAAAAACCAAGCACCTGGATGTGAGAGAAAAAATCGATGGTCTTTTTCTGCTGCTGATATACATGATTCCGCTGGTCACGATTATCGGGATTCCGGTTTCACTCCTGATCTTCTTTATGGGGGAAATGAATATCGTGGATTTGGTGATTATTTTTTTTCTGGTTGCCGGGTATAATGCGTTTGGGAATTTCGCGCCTTTTTTCCAGATCGGAACCGCGTCCTTTCTCGACGGTGCCACGCACCGGACCAGACTGCTGCCCCTGTTCTTATTCGGTTTTTTGTTTAATATGTTTTACATTTCAAAGGGTTCGGGTTCGGCGTTCCTGGACATCCTCCTGAAACGAAAACCGGAATGGCAGAAAACGGTCCGTTTCCGAAAACACGGATAACCGATGCCCGCTAACCTCCCCATTATCTCTCTTCCCGTCATCGTCGCGATTCTTGTCTTTTTCATCATGATTGCCATTCCGTTTTTGATCGCTTTCCTAGAGCTGGCCCGACCCAAAGACAATCGCCCGCTTCACATCGATATGTTTCACTTGAAAGACGCCTTTTATTTTGGAAAATCCTTTAAAAAGCTGATCGAATCCAATATCGGAAATATCGAATTTATCGATACCCGGGGCCTGATCCGGTTGTCCAAACGGGAGACCATCGAGTTGGCGTCTGCCCGGACCTTTACCCGGAAAGCGAAAGTCAATAACCTGCTGTTTATCGCGGGAAACCTCAATTCGGAAGAAAAGGTGATTTTCTCCAAAGAAATCTACGTGAAAGGCGAATGCCGCATTGGGCCGCAAAACGTGGTGAGGGCTCTTTACGGTGAAAAGGATATTCGGGTGAATCCGTACGGTAAAATTGCCCGGTGGATATGCGGGGAAGGAAACATCGCCATTGGTGCCCATTGTCTGTTGGGACGCAGCGTGGCCGCGCAAGGCCGTCTGGTGATCGACAACCACTGTCGGTTTCAAAGTTTATCCGGCCAACCGATCATGACGGTCAACGGCATGCCACCCCTCTCCCTCAGCGATGGAATTTCATGTGACGGTTTCGAGTACCCGGAGCATCAACCGGTAAAACGCGAGCCCGCCTGGAAGATCTTTCGCAAGCATGTATCCGTGAATTGTCCGGTTGAAGCGCTATACCCCAAAAGTCAGCCTCGCCGCCCGCTTCTGGATGGCAAACAATGGCGCGTCACGGATTCTCAGGTCCGAATTCTTCCGGACGCTGTGATTCATGAAAATTTCGTTTCACGAAAGAATCTGTATATCGGGGCAAATTGCACCATTCATGGCGCAGTCAAATCATTCCAGGGGATTCATATCGGACCCAATGCCATCATCCACGGCAGTGTATTTGCCGAAGGAGACATTCACATCGGAAACAATTGTATCTTATTGGGAAATGTGTTTTCGCAATCGGGGATCCGTATCGGCAATGGCGTCAAAATCAGCAGGCCCGATACGATCAAATCCGTTATCGGAAAAAAGCGGATCCAATTGGGTCTTAATACACTCATATTCGGTTATTTATTAACCGAAGGCATCGGAGTTGTTCGCGGTTAAAACCGGGAGGACAACCATAACAAACCATGAAGAATAAAATAAAGTTTACCTTGTTGCTGGTGATGTTTCTGGTCACCGTGTATTTTCTGGCGAGGCGGATCCCGGTCACGCCCGTCGATCCCAACGACATGAAGGTTTTGCTGATTCGAAGCGACGGCCATTCGACCGCCACGGCTCCCATTGTCGCGGCATACCAGAGCGTATTGGAAGAGGAAGGGGTTCCGTTCATGTTCCAGTCGCCCGCGTTCCTCCTGTCCCACAGTCCGGCAGACATGGTCCACACCTATCCGGTGATTATTTTTCCGGATGGGATCGCGCAGTCGCTCCCGCCCGATATCGGGCAATGGATCGATGAATACCTCAGCGAGGGAGGAAATGTCGCGGTGATTTTCGATGCCGGCGCCAAGGATATGAAAGGCCACTTCATGGACCAGGCGGTTTTTACCGAGGTGACCGGGATCGATTACATGTTGTACAATCGGATGAGAAATTCCAATAATGCGTATACGTCTGCGTTCGTGCGGTTTGAAAATAAACAATACGCCGATCGGTTTCAGGTAACGCCCGGAAAATTGGACGAAAAGTATTATGTGAATGGGTATTTGTACGGTCGATTGACGTTTCCGATTGCCCAGGCCCAGGTGCTCAAACCGCTGGGTCCGGGCGAACTGCTGGCATCGGCTGTGACAGCCTCCCGCACCACCTTTCCCGTGTTGGTATTAAAAAAACATTTAGCCGGCAACCTGTTGTACGTGAATCTGCCGCTCGGGCACATCAAGGCGAATTCCGACGATTTTTGGATACGCTCGATTTTGAGAACCTTTTTGTTCGACATTGCCAGGGTTCCCCATTTGATGAATACCCCCGGCGGAAAAGGGGGAATCGTCATCAACTGGCATATCGATTGGTACATGGATGGAAAAGGGATTGAATATATGACAAAGAACGGTTTTTTTCCGCCGCATATCCGGTATTCGCTTCACAATACGGCCGGTGATTTTACCCAAACGCCCGGCGACCATTTGGGGTTTGATGCGTGCGGGAAAGGCAAATCCATCCTTCAGGAGGCGATTAAAGGCGGAACCCTGGGTTCGCATGGCGGATGGGGCCACGATTGGTTTTATAAAAACATCTTAGCGGGGCGGTTCAAAGGCCCGGAAATTGAAACCTACATCGTCAAAAACATGCAATGTTTGCAGCAGGTCGCCGGTTATCCCATCATCGAGTATTCGGCGCCCAACGGGGTGCATCCCCAACCCCTGGTCACCTCGATTCTGGAGAAACATGGGGTCATCGCCTACTATTATACGGGGGACTCCGGTTCGGCGCCCAACCGGACCTTTTTCGATCGAAAAATGGTATCTCCCTCGGTCATTGCCTTTCCGGTCACGAGCCTGGAAGCGTGTTCCTCCTTATTCGAGATCGAAAACAGCGCGCTCCGGCTCGATCAGGTCATCCAATGGTATCAGGACCTGATTTCATTTACCGAAAAGAATCGAACCGTGCGACTCATCTATTCGCATTGCGCCGATATTGAACCGTATTATCCCAATCAAATCAAGGATTTCATCGATAATGTGGAGAAAAGGGCTGCGGAAGGGAAACTCAATGCTCAGCCCATGAGTTTCTTTGCCAGATTCCTGCTTCGTTTTTTAAAAACCGGTTACCGGTTTTCCCTCCAACCCAATGGCTGGGATATCCGGTTGAAGAATCCCGAAGGGCTCGAGGGTGTGACGATCGCAATCCCGAAGGATCGATGCCGGAAACCCTATTTTCGAAATACCCTCGTCGATGAAGATAAAGATTACTATTACCTCGAAATCACAGGAACGGACCATGAACAAATGTTTCATATCAATTTTAACGACGTTAACGACGTTAACAACGTTAACAATACTTTTAATCATCGTTAGTTTCGGACGGATGGACGGTGCGCCGTCCCGAACGCCGAAAGCCCCGGGTACCGAGAACCGCGTGCCGGTTCATCCCGTATTCGAAATCCTGAGAAACTACACGCCCCTCCGTTCCGGGGAAATTACGGCAATTCCCTATACCCTGAACCTGATGGCCATGGATTTATTAAAATTAAAAAAGAGTGCGAAGGTTCCGCAGGTCAAACGGTACATGGAGTGGTATCTGGCGCATTTGAATTACCCCGACCGGTATGGGTTTACCGGCAGTATTTACGATTACACGATCACGGCAGACGGGAAAGAAACATCCATGGGCCGGTGTGACTCCATCGATAGTTATGCGGCCACGTTTATCATGCTGGTGGAGCGTTACCTCTCGGTAACCGGAGATCGCGCGTTTATCGAAGCGAACCGCCGAAAACTGGAAGACATCATGTATCTGGTTCCCGCCCTTCAGGACAGCGACGGGCTCACGTTTCCCATGCCCGCCGTGCCGTTCAAATACCTCATGGATAACTGCGAGGCGTACGGGGGTTTTCGGGCGTTTGAGCACCTGGCCCAAACGATGCATTGGGAGAGTCACGCGTATTACAAAGAACGTCGGGAGGGGCTTTATCATGCCATTCAGACGCTTTTTATCGACCCGAACAATGGCAACTACTTTTGGTCGATTGAAAAGAACGCGAAAACCGCTTCGTCCTGGACGGTTTTTTACCCGGATTCGTACGCTCAGTTGTTTCCCATTCTGTATGGGCAGGCGCCGAATGCGTTACAACGGTTGAAATTATGGAAAACCTTTCATACGCATCATCAGCGAAAAATAAAAAAGATCCCGGTAGAGCAGCAGATCATTTACCGGTGGACCAAAGAAATCATGGAGAATACGAAATGAAACCAAGGATCGGATTTTTTGTGCGTTTAATGTTTATGATGCTTTTTATGTTTCTGATTTTATTTATGGGTGGAGGATTGTTACACGCTCAGGCAACGCCGGCCCCGCCGGCATCGGACCAACCGGTGACGCATCGGATCGAAATCAACTGGTTGATGGAATATTTAAAGATGGAATCCGGGGAGAGCACTCCCTGGAAAAGTCTTTACCTGAAATATTCGGGCTCTCCCAGTCCCACGTTTAATTATTTTGTCCAACTCGGGCGTGTGCGTCGGGACGGGAAATCCGACTACATTGGAATCATCGGAGCTGCGCGGGATTGGACCGATTGGTTTTATACCTATTCGGCGGTATCGGCCGGAACCCGGATCGACTACTTGCCCCGGTTGCGGTTTGACCAGGACTTTAACTTTAAGTTTTTAAGGAATCGGGCATTGGTCTGGACGATTGGCATGGCCTATATTCGGTATCACATCCCCACCCGAAACTGGATCCTCTCAACCGCCGCCAAGTTGTATTTGAAAAAGCTGATTTTAGAGTACCGGTTGTTTCGAAATCAGAGCAACCCGGGTGAGGTGGTCTCGTACACTCATCTGGGGAGTATCGGTTATGGGGCGGAGAAGAAAAGCTGGACGTTTTTTAACGTTTCCCGGGGAAGTCAGGCTTACCTGGCCTTTTATATCGATAACCCGGAGCAAATCCGGCAGAACGCGTTAAACCTTTCGCTCGTTCACCGGCAGTGGCTCTTTAAAAACCTCGGGATTGAACTTCAATTCAATTATGTGGATCTTGAAGGCGGGTATCAGAAATACGGGATCTTTAGTTCCCTGTTTCTGGAATTGTAAAAAGGCCGTAACTGTTTAGAGTTTACAATGTGATTGGAATTACTTTTGTAGGGGCGATTCGCGAATCGCCCTTATTTTTATCAATTAAATTGGGGGCGGTTCGCGAACCGCCCCTACAGAATATTGCGATACCGTCGCGTCAAAACCATTTCAGCGGACCGGTCGGGGCATCCGTTTTCGTTGATTGCGTCGATTTTGTCGATTTCGTCGATACCCGGTTCGCTCGCTTTCCCCACTTTTGATAATCTTTGAAAAAAACCAAATGCGAGGATACCTTTAATATGGCACCGTTTTCTTCACTCAACCCACCCGCCTTATAGGCACGCTCGGTCATTGCCAACACCATATGCCACAACCGGAACGCTTCGTCTCCCGAAAGTAGATTGTTTCGAAAATCCTCGGACAGGGCATGCAACGTCAACACATAATAGGTTAAATCATCGACCCCGAGTTTCGTTTGAAAATCCTTGTAATTTTCAATTTGAAATTCCTTCTTCTGAATCGCAAATGCCTCGACCAATGACGGAAACTCCTTTTCGACTTCGGGTATCCATTGGTTCATGTACTCGTTTTTGGAAACAAACAGCGCCAATTCCAGGTACGCCGAATAATACGTTTCGGTTCGGATGAAAAACTCGACTTTGGAAATTAACGGAAGATTGGCATTCACTTTTTTAAAAAAGCTTTTCGAACATTCCGCCACATAGTCCTTTCGGGGAAAGAGTCCTTTGGTGGGACGCTCCGCCCAAAGGGGACATCCGATGCTCCCGGCAGCAACAAAAATAAAACCAAAAACAAAAACAAACATAACGAAAACCCATGCTTTTCTCATTTTTCGCTTCCTATTTCACGATTTGAAACTATTTCAAATTTTCACTCTTGTGTTTTAAATAATACAACGTGTTTAAGGCTTCCAGCGGTGTAATCGTTTCGATTCGAATTTCGTTTAACCGCTCCCGAATCTCATCCCATACTTTGAGTTCGGCATCTTCGGGAAAAAGCGTCTTCTGACTTTGCGGGACTTTCTGAATCTTACCGGTAATGCGCTCTTTGACCAACCGGTTCAATTCTTTCTTTTCAAGATTCAACAAAACATCTTTGGCCCGTTCGATCACCGACAGGGGAACGCCGGCAATCTTGGCCACATGAATACCGAAACTCTGATCCGTTGCTCCGGGCGCAATCTTATGCAGAAACACCACATTGTCCTGCCATTCCCGAACGGTGATATGATAGTTTTTCACCCGGTCCAATATCTCGGATAACTCGGTGAGTTCATGGTAATGCGTGGCAAACAGGGTTCGAGGCTTCTCTTTTAATCCGTGTAAATATTCCACCACGGCCCAGGCAATCGATAGCCCATCAAATGTCGAGGTGCCGCGCCCGATTTCATCGAGCAGGATCAACGAATGCCCCGTTGCATTGTTGAGGATAATCGAGGTTTCGATCATCTCCATGAGAAACGTGGATTTTCCTTCGATGAGCGAATCCGACGCACCGATCCGGGTAAAAATGCGGTCGCAAATCCCGATCGTGGCTTTACTCGCCGGCACAAAATAACCCGCTTGTGCGAGGATTACCATCAGGGCATTTTGCCTCAGGTACGTCGATTTTCCCCCCATGTTGGGTCCGGTGATCAGGAGGATCTGGTCCGAATGGGAATTCAAATGCGTGTCATTGGGAATATACCCCTTTTCATTTCCCTGTTCAACGACCGGATGACGACCCTCGGTGATACTGATCTCGGTCTTTTCCGAAATCACGGGCCGGATATAATTCCGCCGTTGACTCAATTCGGCGCCGGCCGAAACCGTATCGAGCAGGGCAATTAAATACGCATTTTTATTCAAGGCATTGGAAAATCCCTGAATCCCTTGCGTGAGCTCCTGGTAAAGGTTCCGCTCGATTTGAATAATCTGATCTTCGGCATGTAAAATTTTATCTTCCAGCGTCTTTAATTCATCGGTAATGAACCGCTCGGCATTGACCAGGGTTTGTTTGCGAATGTAATGCGGGGGAACGAGCTTTAAATGCGCGTTGGTGATTTCGATGTAATACCCAAATACTTTATTGAATCGGATCTTTAACGACGAAATCCCGGTTCGTTCCTTTTCGGATTTTTCCAGGGCCGAGACCACTTCTTTGGCATTGCGGCTGATGGCGCGAAGTTCATCGAGTTGACTGTTATACCCGGTTTTAATCACGTTCCCTTCGTTGAGGTTATTGGCGGGATCATCGGCAATGGCTCGCTCAATCGAATCCACCAGGCTTTCCAGCGGATCCAGATCACGGTAAATCATTCGGGAAATGTCCGAGGTCAGTCCTTCGATCTCTCGCTGAACAGCCGGAATCAAGCGGAGGGTGTGTTTCAACGCCAACAGGTGAAGCGGCAGCGCAATGTTTAACGATACCCGGGAATTCAACTTGGCAAGATCGGAAAACCCTTTGAGCAGTTTCCGCACTTCGGTTCGGACAATTAAATTCTGTGAAAATTCCTCCACCCCATCGAGGCGTTTCTCGATTTTCGCTTTATCCAGAAGCGGGTAAGAGAGCCAATTTTTCAGCATCCGTTTCCCCATCGGGGTAATGGTAAAATCCACGGCGTCAAACAGGGCTCCGCGCGTATTACCGGTCCGCAGATTCTTTAAAATTTCCAGGTTGCGAAAGGAAATCGAATCCAGGATCAGATAATTTTCCGTGGGAATGAAACGCATGGCGGAAACATTTTTCAGGGCACTTTTGCGGATGGATTTCAAATATTTGATCAGCACACCCGCGGACAGCACGGCCGGTTTATACCCATGAATTCCGATTCCCTCCAGGGTGTCGAGCTTCAACTGGGATTTGAGCACATCTTCACAATCGAAGTAATTGTATTCAAACACGTCAAATTTTGTGATTAAGATATCGGAAAGCTCGGGAAATTTCTTAAGAATGCCTTGAAGGTCGGTTTCGAAATCTGCCGGAATTACGATTTCCCGGGGAAATTTGCGGAAGAATTCATTGGTGAACGCTTCCATGTTGGACACATCAAAGCAACGTACTTCAAATTCGGAAATCGACAGGTCGATGGCAGCCAGGGAAATAAATTGCGCATCTTTCACAATGGAAATGACAAAATTATTCAACTCGGAAGAGGCGCCTTCGATTTCCAGCGCCGTGGCCGGCGTCAGCACATGGGTGACTTCGCGTTTGACCACGCCTTTGGCTTGCGACGGGTCTTCGGTTTGCTCACAAATCGCAACCTTATACCCGTTCTTGAGTAATTTCGCCGCATACGTGTCCCGGGCATGGTACGGAACCCCGCATAGGGGAACGGCGTCGTCTTTCTTCTTATCCCGGGAGGTCAGCACCACTTCCAGTAAAGGCGCTGCAATTTTGGCATCCTCGAAAAACATCTCATAAAAATCACCCATGCGAAAGAAGAGAATGGTGTCCGGGTAATCCTTCTTGATTTCGAAGTACTGCTTGAGCATTGGGGTCGTTTTGTTGTCCATTCTACTATTATATCATAAATTACCATTCTTTTATCAAAATCGATGTGAAAAATACTCAACAACATTCATCCTCCACCCCGAATATCGATGATAACGATGATAACGATGGTAACGATGATAATCGAAGATAATCGATGATAATCGAATGCTTTACATTCATATTTATTTTGGTTATAATCTAACCATGACCAAAAACCAAATTTCACTTGATTTTGTCAGCGATTTGAAATACACGGAATTTTGCGTTCTGGTATTTAGTTTCATCAAGAATGTATTAAATATTAGTGATGAAGATCTCTTTAAAATCGAAATATCACTCCGGGAAATCGTCAATAATGCCATTTTACACGGTAACAAAATGGATCCGGAAAAACGGGTTTACGTTACCTTCCGCTGGAGCAAGAAACGGTTCTATGTCAGCATTAAAGACGAAAGCCAGGAAAAGGTCAATTTCGGTGAAATCGACAAACAATTGGAGAACAACGATCTGTTGTGCTGCCATGGACGGGGAATCATGATCGTCAAGAATTATATGGACAAAGTGCGTTTCCTGTCGTCGTCTCATGGTACCACGATCATGATGGAAAAGCAGATATGATCACCATCCTTTCCCTGGACACCACGTCCCATTTCACCTCCATCTCGGTTTCGCAGGGGGACGAGATTCGCTTGGAATACAATTTTGGAACCCGGGACGATCTGTCTGAAATTCTGTTATCCGCGATCGACCTGACGCTCAATAGTCTCAATCCCCCATTGAAATTGGACGATATCGATTGTTTCGGAGTGGCCATCGGTCCCGGATTGTTTACGGGTATTCGTATCGGTATGGCGACGCTCAAAGGGTTGATATTCGGAATGAAAAAACCGGTGGTTCCGGTGGTGACCTTAAACGCCCTCGCTCATAAACTGAACGCGCCCGAGGGACCCATTGTGTCGTTAATCGACGCCAAACGCAACGAAGTGTATGTGGCCGCTTACCGGTTTGTCAACGGGGAACTGAGCGCGCTGGATTCCCCGGCACTGGTTAACATCGAACACCTGCCCCCCCATCTGGAGAGCGTGATTGCCCCGGATCAGCCGGCGATGTTTATCGGAAGCGGGGCCAAGGCGTATCAGGGATTCCTTGCGACCCATTTCAGTGGGGCCACGATCCATCGACGCTCCGACTTTTTGGCTTCCGAAATATGCCAAATCGCCTATCATTCTTATCAGAAAAAAGAGTACATCACGGATTTACAAAAATTGCTTCCGTTATACATCCGCAAACCCGATGCGGAGACCAATTATGCCCGATCCGTTAAAAACGCCTGATCCGGCGCCGGTCATCCGGCGGGTCAAACCGCGCGACATCGACGCTATCTCCCAAATCGAAACCGAACTTTTTACCGACGCCTGGAAACCGCAGCATTTTATCGACGAACTGGATCACAACATTGCCTTCTTTTACGCCGCCGAAATCCCCGGCAATCAACCTCCCCCCGCCATTGCGGGTTACATCCTCTTCTGGATGATCGAGGACACGCTGGAACTTCATAAAATTGCCGTTTCTTCGAATTATCAAAAGAAAGGAATCGGCAAGCAATTGTTTGGTTTCATGTTGGAAAAAGCAAGGGAAAAGAAAATCAAGGAATTATTTTTGGAAGTTCGAAAGTCCAATATCGGGGCCATTAAACTTTATGAATCCTTTGGTTTTAACGCCATCGCCATTCGAAAGGATTACTATACCGAACCGTGCGAAGACGCCATTATCTATCAATTAGAGATGTAAGTTAACCCCTCAAACGTCAAGATCAAACTTCGAATCGGTACCCTTTGTTTCGAACCGAAAGAAAATGTTGGGGGTTTTCCGGATTGGTTTCAAAGAGTTTCCGGAATTTAAGAATAAAATTATCGATTGTTCGGGGAGTCGGCGACACATCCATTCCCCAGACTTCTTCGAGGATATCGGCCCGAAGTAAGGTTTGTCCGGGGCGTTTGGAAAAATATTCAAGCAGGGTGATTTCTTTTTCCGAGAGCACGACTTTCCCCTTGTTGCTTTCACATTCCCGGGTTGAAAGATCAATTTTAAACCCATTGACCAGCATCAGGCGGTTGGACGGAAGGGAGCGGTTCCCATGACTGCGGCGAATCAGGGCATTGACCCGGGCGAGCAGCTCCTCCATATTAAAGGGTTTGACCAGATAATCGTCGGCCCCGCTATTTAGGGCGTTGATCTTGCTTTGAAGCTGCTGTTGAACCGTTAACATCAGGACGGGAGTATTTTGGTGAATTCGTTCGGACCGAAGAATTTCGAGTGCCTCCATCCCGGACATGCCGGGCAGGAAGATATCCAGAATAAACAGATCAAAGGGAGTATGTTGCGTTTGTTCGATAAGGGTTTCGCTGTCTGAAAAACAGCTCACCTGGAAGTCGTATTTTTCCAGGTTGATCTTCAGCATGTTTTGAATCAGTTCATTGTCTTCTAAAACGGCGATTTTGTAGTTCATGCGAGCAACTAACCGTTACTGGTTTTGGAGCGGGTCAGGTAAATTCGGAATTCGGCGCCGCGTCCTTCCCCGTCGCTGAGAGCCTCCAGTTGGCCGGACATTTTTTCCACCAGTTTTCGGGAAATATACAATCCGATCCCGGAGCCGTGGGTTTTTCCCGGCAACTTATCATTCAAGTGTTTGTACGCCTTAAATATTCGGGGAATAAATTTCTTGGAAAAACCGGGTCCATTGTCGCGAATCGAAATCACCGCATTTTTATTTTGGTTAAAGATGCCGACCGTCAATTTCAGCTCGGTTAAGCAATATTTTAAGGCATTATCGGTAATATTGTCCAGGATGATTTTCAACATGTTGGGATCGGCTTGCCCTCGGATCGGCGCATGGGAATCGGGGTCGCGTCGCACGTCGATGGTGAGTTTGGCACCGGTGAGGAGCAGGGCATGCTGATGAAAATAACCGTTTATGAATTCTTCCAGGTTCAGATCCTTTAAAATGGGTTTCAGTTTCCGGTAATTGGAACTTAACCCATAACCCACCAGAATATTTTCAGCCAATTGCTCCTGGTTCTCGATCTGTTTGAGAGCCATATCCACGAAAAAGGGGATTTTACAAGGATCGATGCTCTGATTCTTAATGCTTTCAAGGAATGCTTTGATGCCGGTAATCGGCGTTTTGATCTCATGGGTAATGCGCCCCCAGAATTCTTCAATTTCAAGGGCGGAACGTTGTTCCAATCGAATGCAACGGTAGAGAATCATCGTGCAGGTTAGGATAATCAGGATCAGGAGGATAGACTCCCCCAACACCAGTCGTTTTTTACGTTTAAAATCTTCCAGGTGTTCCTTCAAAATCGCATCTCTGATTTTAATGGAAAACTTAGGCCAGCACGGTGTGAGGCATTCTTTATACGGACACTGAATCCGGTGACTTAATGTGATTTCAAATTGGTTATCTTCTTTATGGACGCCGGTGGTGGGGGGTTGTCTGGTGTTCAGACCGGATTTGAGGGCCAGGAATTTTAATTGGGATTCCAGGCTCCTGATATGAAGGTTATGGTGATGTTGGATCGAAAAATTAATATAATTCCACCACCATGCTACCAGAAGCGCCATTGAAACAATGGAAATACCGATAACCAAATGGTGCCCGTATAATTTGAAGTTTTCGACGAATCGGTTGATAAATTTAGTCATAAGAGTCCTTTCCTTTTCCGATAAAACGATCCCGAAGGCCGATCAGCATATCGCCAATCCGATTTTGCCGCATGAATGCATCGGGATTTCTTTAAGGCATGGTTCATTTTCCTGAAAGAAAATATCATAAAAGTGGAACAGGCCGGAATTAACCAGAATCTCCGGTTAGGCTAATTCGATTCCGTTTTTGAGGCAGATGAATTTGAGAAGAAGCACTTTTAGGTCGCTTTCGGTTTTATAAGACCAGGAATCGACACTGTTGGGATCACTCAATATGTCGAATAACTTTAAGAAAGCATTCTCGTGATAAACCCGGGCTTCGAATTCATGGGTACAGAGTAAGGCCATATCGATGAGTTCTTCGACGGTTTCCAGCCTGCAGCTTTTGCCCTGAGATGAAATTTTTCCTTTTTGGTACCAAAACCGACCGCTGGTATCGAAAAGCACCAGGCCTCGTTTATCGCCGGCCTGATATTGACCGATCGTCTCGATAGGCGTATTGTATTCTTCCACATCCTGGCAATAGAAAGGAAAATAAGATCGACATTTGTATCGATAGTCGATGAACCGCTCACTAAATTGGGTATCCTTAAAATTGGGGATTTCTATGGTATCGGTCATGTTCTACCTCCACATATCGTTGATCTTGTAAGCATCGATTTTTTAAGCATATCAGTATAAATAGGAATCACTTTTTTGCGTTTCAATTCATTCTCAAATGGGTTATTTTAACAGAGGAAGGGCTAGAAGTCAAGGCCATGAATCCGAAAACAATGATACTGATCCACCAAAAATTGGTTTTCTTATAACCAATATCAGGAAAGTTTCTTTCTCAATTTCACCGCTCATATAAGTTAAATTTCTTCAAAACATCTTCAAACGATGCCTTATCCGATAATACCAGTAATGTATCGCCGCCTTGCAAAACCGTTTGGTTCCCTCGGGGCAGCAGAAAGTCATTTTCCCTGACCAGGAGAATGATCAAAAAACCATTGGGAAGATCCAATTCCCCGATTGTTTTTCCAACGATTTCAGAATCCAATGGAATCGACAGTTCCTTGAGTTGGCTTTTAAACCCGTTCATGGGGGTGTATTCGATCGGATAGATTTTTTTGAGGCGCACCGGCGCATCCACCTTGAGCCACCGCGCCACAAACGGGATCGATGTGCCCTGTAACAGAACGGAAGCCAATACCACAAAGAAGATCACATTAAAAATCAAATCGGCTTTCTGGAGTCCGGCCAGCAAGGGAAACGTCGCCAATATAATGGGAGCGGCTCCCCGTAACCCGACCCAGGAGATGAATACTTTTTCTCGCCAGTGCAGGGGGCTTTGAAACAGGGAAATAAACACGCTAACGGGCCGGGCAATAAAAATCAGCCCTCCGGCAATCAGTAACCCCATGCCGATAACCGGGACCAGACGAGACGGGAAAACCAGTAACCCCAGTAATAAAAATATCGCAATCTGCATCATCCACGCCAGACCGTCGTGGAAACGCAAAACGATTTTTTTGTGCATAAACGGATGCTTCCCCAAAACCATTCCGGCCAGATAAACCGCCAGGAAGCCACTACCGCCAACGATATTGGTCAATCCAAACATAAGGAGAACCAACGATACGGTTAGAACAGAATAAAGACCTTCATAACTTAACTTTAAGCCCTTGATCAAATACAGCATGACTCGTCCCATGCCGTATCCGATGACGGCTCCGATTGCCATTTGTTGAATGAATAACCTCACCAATGTCAATGGGGGCAAATCCGGTTGCCCGAGCAAGCGAATTAGCCCGATGGTCAGAAATATCGCCATCGGGTCATTGCTGCCCGACTCCATTTCCAGTAAAGCGATCAGATTACCTTTGAGATTAATGCCTTTGGAGCGTAAGACCGAGAATACGGCGGCCGCGTCTGTGGAGGAGACGATCGCCCCCAGCAGAAGGCCTTCGGTCAGCGAAAAATTAAAAAAAGCATTCACAAACAAACCAACGATTACAGCGGTCAAGAGAACTCCGAATGTGGAAAGGATCAGGCCTTCCCGGATCACCGTGGAAGTATGCTCCCAATCGGTACTGAGTCCTCCGGAAAATAGAATGAATGCCAGGGCAATGATGCCGATAAACTGAGCCAGGGCCGGCTCATCGAAATAAACGCCGCCAATGCCTTCGGAGCCGGCCAGTATCCCCAGAAGTAAGAATAATAAGAGGGCGGGAATACCGAAGCGGTCGGAGATTTTACTGACCAGAACACTGATGAGCACTAAGATGGAAGCTCCAACCAGGATATATTCGTTCATGGCTTGGAATTAACTCGCTTTCCTTTAAACGTTTTCATCTCCACCTCCGTTTCATTAGATGAATACATGAAAAGGATCAAAAAGTCAAATTTACAAAATATGTTTCCGGTGACTGGTCACACGATTGGTGTAACGGGTCACTTGTTGTCGGTTTCAGGTCACTCGTTAGCGGTTTCCGGTCACGCGATTGGTGGTAACCGGTCACTCGTTGGCGGTAAAAGGTCACATGATTGGTGGTTTCAGGCCACTCGTTAGCGGTTTCAGGTCACATGATTGGTGGTTTCAGGTCACTCGTTAGCGGTAAAAGGTCACATGATTGGTGATTTCAGGTCACTCGTTAGCGGTAAAAGGTCACATGATTGGTGATTTCAGGTCACTCGTTGGCGGTTTCCGGTCACGTGATTGGTGGTAACCGGCCACTCGTTAGCGGTAAAAGGTCACAGAGTTGGTGATTTCAGGTCACTCGTTAGCGGTTTCAGGACATGACCGAAGAACGAATTTTAGAAAGAATTCCGTACGGCGTTGCCGAATTACCAAGGATCTCTGATTTATGATTTGGGAATAGGCAGACCATGCAGGCGAAGGAATGATAACTTGTCCCAATAACCGCGTTGAAACACGATCGTGTCTTCAACAATATGAAAAAAACCACAACCTCGAAGTCCCTTGGGATCTCTCCATTCCAGGATAGCCCATTCGCCATCCTCAAAAATATTTTCGATAATGCATACCATTTCAGCGGATGCAAACTCACGCTCAAACATCCTTCGAATTGCCGAACGCCCGCTAACCGGCGTTTCGGCAACCTGATGATTAACCGCATCTTCCGCATAGTACTTAGCCAGTTGATCGATATCTTTGGCGTTAAACGCCTCAACCCATTTCATTACCAATTCTTTGGGTCTCATCTTAACTCCGCATTCACTCATTCGAACTAACGGCGAATGGCTCGCATTTCCTGTTCCACCGTCCATGTCATTCCATTATCAAATGACACCTCACCTTTCCATAAAAATGTATCCGGCGTGATATCATTAAATGACCATCGGTCCCGACGATGATCATCCCCAATGCTTTCCTGAACAATCCGGTCCCCGATTTTTCGGCCCAGTAAATGGACAAACTCGCCGCCGGCGGGTTGCATCCAGGAAATATGCCACGCGTCTAACGACGCGTCATAACAACGGAGAGAGGTGCCGAACTGATGCTGAGGCTCTCCGGACGCGAATAAGACATCCTGAATTCCTCGGCCGCCAAGGATCCAGGCAAAATGCCATTCGCCTTTTCCTTTGCGTTGACCGTTCGGTTCATACCAGACGGCATCGATATCCCATGATCCCACAAACTGACCGTAGAGATGGAGTTTATCCGAATATTCTTCAAACGGGCCGGGCGCAGATAAAAGATCGAAAACATTTATTTGGTTCTTAGTCATATTGGGCATTACCTCTATATTTATAATAGACTTCCGGGCTTGAATTGTCAAGAATAAAATGCCTACTTGTATCCGGGTGGATTTTTGGAAGAAATTTTAAATACTGGCGAGATCGTTTACCCATAACGGGGAAATTCTGCAGGGGCGTTTCGCGAAACGCCCATTCTTTACTTATGAATTCTGCGACAAGTCGTCGCAGTTTTTCATTGCCTTTATATTACCTCCGGCTGCAGAAATCTACCGTAATTCAATGGGCGCCCAAAAAACAGATCGCCCAGCCACTTCATCTTGAAATTCAGGCACGTTTTTGATATGATGTAATATAAGGTGTGAACATTATGACTGATGCATCAAGTGAAACGATCTGTAAGGATCAGGCTGAAAATTGTAATTATGACTCCGCATGGAAAGAGGTTCTAAAAAAACTATTCAAAGATTGCCTTGAATTTTTTTTCCCCGAAATTCATGATGCTATCGATTTCACAAAAGAAGTTTTGTTCCTGGATAAGGAACTCAACCAAATTCAACCCGATAGCAATCAGGGAGACAGAGAAGCCGACATATTGGCAAAAGTTCATCTGAAAAATGAAGGAATCCGTTATATTTGTTTAATCATTCACGTGGAAGTCCAATCCCAGCAAATACCGAATTTTATGGAGAGAATGTTTGTTTACTACTATCGTTCGTATGACCATGAAAAAACAGAAAACATTCCGGTGATCAGCCTTGGGATATTTGCGGATGAAAATGAAAACTTCAAACCGGATACATTTGAGTTCA
>JBLMYT010000132.1:0-153478 GCA_050258455.1 Candidatus Omnitrophota bacterium
CAAGCGGTTGTATTATGATTACATCAAAGATGCTTATGGTGAAACGGGTATCTTTTCCATCGACCTTTCCACATACGCGAATTTAATGACCAATATGGCGTATGATGGGGAATGGAAACCGCTGTTCGATTATATATGCGGGCTTATCCGGGAGAGCATGAGTCTTCGGGATTTGATTACGGGCGAAAAGTCCATCCAGGCATTTTTGAATGTGTATCTCGGTTTGAGTAATTTGTTCATGATTCATACCGAAAAAGAGATGAATAAAGGGTATGCGGATATGGTGATGGAACCCTTTATTGAGGCATATGAGGGGATCAGGTTTTCATATATTTTGGAAATTAAATATATCAAGCCCGAAGGAAAGCGGAAAAAGAAGCCGTCTCCGGGTCTGATCGACCAATTGAAAGCGGAAGCGGAAGGGCAATTAAATAATTATTGTATGGACGAAAAATTCAGGCGGAGTATGGAAAAGACAGAGGTTAAGAAATTAACCCTGATATTTTACGGATCGGATTTGGTGTTTATCGGTTAAGTGGCCGGTATGGATTGAGTAATTAATTTTTGTAGGGGCAGACCCGCGTGTCTGCCCGTGTGTTTGATTGGCTGAATTATTGGAAGGGCGTTTCGCGAAACGCCCCTACGGGAAGGCATCGAAAATGAATCCATATTGGTTTCCTCCGAATGGACTATTTTAAAGAAAAACCAAAAAAAAGTAAATAGAGTTTTCTTCGACGACCAGGGAACCTTTTTATAAAAAGGTTCCCTGGACCCTCCAAAATTTTTAATTTTTAAAGAAATTGACAATTAATTAAATCAATTTTATTATTAATCCATGAATGAAATCAAAAGAATCGAAAAATATTTTAAAATCACAGGGCCATGCTTCCCCGAAGAACATTATATGGTTAATCCTTTAAAAAGATTGAAAAGAGTGGAGCAATTAATCGAACATGAACTTTATTTCACCATCCATGCACCAAGAAAAACCGGTAAAACGACTTACATCTGCGCATTGGCCCGAAGAATCAACGCCGAAGGAAAATATATCGCAATGGTTCTTTCCCTTGGACAGGCCGAATTCAACGGTATCTCGGTCGAAAAAGCCAATGAATCAATTATTAACGCTTTATATCTCTCCTCCGACCGTCAATTGAAAGAAACTTTCCGGCCCCCAAACCCAGAACTCAAACATTACCCGGATTTGGCCAATTACCTCACCGATTGGTGCGAAAGTCAAGAAAAACCGATCGTTCTTTTCATCGATGGAATAGATTCCTTACTGGATGATGTATTGGTTTCCGTCCTACGCCAATTGCGTTCCGGTTATCCATCGAGACCGAAATATTTTCCATCATCGATTATTATGGTTGGGCTCAGAGATACGGGGAAATATAAAATTGGACTTCGAAATGGTGACTATTCATACAGTGGGGATATTTATAATATCACTTCAGATTCACTTCTGTTGCCCAATTTCAAAAAAGAAGAGGTAGCCGAATTGCTGGAACTGTACACGCAAGATACCGGCCAGATTTTTCTCGATGAAGTCAAAGAAGAAACCTTTCGACTTTCCAATGGGCAGCCCTGGTTGGTCAATGCACTGGCCCGGCAAATGACGATCCTCGAAAATGATTATTCCAAACCCATCACCATGAATGTGTTAATTCAGGCCAAGAACAAATTGATTCAGCGTCGGGCTACGCATCTGGATAACCTATTTGAGGTTTTAAAAGAAGAAAGAGTAAAAGAGGTTGTGCAAGCAATAATCAACGGCGATAACCTTGTATTCGATATTATGGATGACGATATATTATATGTCAGGGGGCTTGGAATTGTGAGTGAAACCGCTCCATTAACTTTTGCCAACCCGGTATATGCGGAGATGATACCGAGAATCCTACTCTCCCCCATCCAGGCGTCTATACCTTTAGAAATTCAAACAACCAGTTTTGTAAAAGAAGACGGCCAATTGGATATGGAAAAAATATTATCGGTTTTTCAAGAATTTTATATGGAAAACGCCGAACCCTGGCTTAATCGATTCATATACAAGCAATGCGCCAATTATCTATTATTGATAGCTTTCTTACAACGGGTGATCAATTCCGGTGGCGAAATCATGCATGAGATGGCTGGTGGTAATGGACGAATCGATTTACTGGTAAAATTTAAGGAGCAGTATTATGCCCTGGAATTCAAAATAAAACGCGACAAGTACACGATCGAAGATGGGAAGGAACAACTGGATCAGTACCTTGATCATTTGGGTTTAAAAAAAGGATATCTCGTGATTTTTGATCCCGCGGATATCGAGTGGGAAAAGAAAATCTATCTGGATGAAATAACCTATAACGATAAAGCCATCATCCTGGTTGGGGTTTAAGTGCATTGACCGGAGCCTGGTCCCTTGCTTGTATAGTGAAATGTTAAAAGTAGTTGACTTTTTTCATGAAGATATGGTAAAAATAACTTTGGGATTTGTTATTTTTAAAAAAATATCAGCTTGGAAGAAGCCTTCCACTGTAGGAGAACCGTATGGCTAATGCGCATGAAGTTAAAACCATGATATTAAGGTTTCGTGATCTTGTGACATCTCCCGGCGAGACCATTAAAATTCATAAAGACATTTGCGATACTAAAAATTTTGTATGGTGGGGATGGTGGAAAAAGGCTGGAGAAACAATTCCCAACAATGCATTCAAGATGTTGAAAAAAAAAGCAAACTCCCCAGAAAAACTTGTTTTATATTTGTTGGATTCCGGGCAAAAAAAGATTTTTGAGGCTGAATGCACTGATCTTAAATGGGAACCGAGCCACGATCCTTTTGGAACACCGGACATTGAGAATACCCCTGAATATTATAAGAAACAAGAATATCTGGCTTGGTTCAAGTTTACAAATATTTCGCAAACCCATTCCGAAAAACCCATATCAAACTCTTCATATGTGTGTGTGAATGAACTCTTTGAAGACGGTTGTTCGAAATATAAAGACTTCTATAATAAAAAAATTTGCTCTATTGAAGAGCTTACTCAGCAGGACCGCACCATTTGGTTTATCAGGGATTTCAAGAAAGGAGATCTCTCCCATGAAATCAAATTATTGGATCATCATAAAATTAAACCGGCTGATTTCCCGGAAGAATATTTCCAAACATCCAGTCGACATTTACTCTGGCTTTCCGATCTTCATTTCTCTAATTCCAATGAATGTTATGGATTTCCGATTACTTCCAGTGATGAAGTTAAGGAAAGGTTGGAACAGCGCATTGAACATGCCTTAAAAGAAAACAACATCAAAAATATCGGCGGTGCCATTATTTCGGGTGACATCACCTGGAAGGCTGCCAAAGAAGAATTTAACCTGGCGCATTCATTTATATTAAACCTCTTTAGCTGGAGCAAGCTGAATAGTTATCAACTCGCTATGTGCCCAGGAAATCACGATATTGCATTCTCCGATAATCCATCTGATGGCGACTCAAAAATTATCCGGGCATTTCCGGACGCTCGTGAGGAGTTTGAGACATTTTACGAGCAATTATTTTATGTAAAGCCAAATGAATTTATCAGTTCTGGAAGACGATTTCTCTTAGGAAATGCGATCCCGGTTGAAATCGTATGCTTAAACAGCAGTTTTTTAGAACAAAAAAGAAATGAGTTTCAAGGGCACGGTTTTTTAGGAAAACAGCAACTGGACAATGCCGCTCGGCAAATGGGATGGGAAAATAACCCGGATCCTATAGCATTCAGGATAGTTGTATTGCATCATCATTTACTTCCGGTTACTTTTCGGGAGGAACCCGTATTCAACTATCAATACAGCGTCGTATTAGATGCGGAAGCTTTTTCCCAATGGCTGATAAAGCATGGTGTCCGGTTAGTTCTTCACGGCCATAAGCATGATCCGTTTTTAATTAAAATCTCAAAACCTCGAATAACCAACCATCAAGTTAAGGGATGGGGAGATTATCATGTGCTGGGAATGGGAAGTTCCGGGGCATCCCAAAAACATTTGGGAGATATCGGATTTAATACTATTGGAGTACTTGAATTCAAAAAGAATAAAATTGAAATATCTCTCATTAAAATTCATCCTGTTAATGATTCTTTCAAAGAATGGTCGGTTGAAATTCCGTATAATGAACATCGGGACTTTAAATGAAAATACTGATTACTGATCTGGACAATACGCTTTACGATTGGGTGACTTTTTTTTCCCAAGCCTTCAAAGCAATGGTTACCGAACTCTCCACACTTTTAAATGTCCCGGAAGAACAATTACTGGATGAATTCAGAAACCTTCATCGGGATTGCGGTAATAGTGAACAGCCCTTTACAGCGATTAGATTACCTTCGGTCATCAAACAATTCGGAAATCTAACGAGAAATGAATTAAAAACGAAATTGGACAGGGCTTTTCATGTTTTTAATTCCACGCGCGAAAAAAAACTCTGTCTCTACAGTGGCGTAAATGAAACCCTCTCCAATTTATATAAACGAGGGGTTGTGATTATCGGGTTTACCGAAGCCATTGCCATTAATGGATACTACCGCCTTGAGAGACTGCAAATTCACCATTTCTTCAAGACATTGTACGCATTAAAAGGTAATTACGAAGGATACCCGGGGCCAAAACCTGAGATGATACTTAACCCGCCTGCAAATTTCATAAAATTAATCCCTGATTCCAATCGAAAACCCGATCCGTTGATTTTACTTGCGATTTGTAAAGAAGAAGGGATCGATCCCGCGGATGCGTGGTATGTGGGGGACAGTTTAACCAAAGATATACTTATGGCACAGCAAGCCGGTATTAAATCGATCTGGGCGAAGTACGGTACCGAATACGATAAAAAGTCCTGGGAAATTTTAAAACGAATTACGCATTGGTCCGAAGTGGATGTATTAAGGGAAGAGCAGCTTGAAGAACGTTCTCGGAATGTCAAACCCGATTATACCATTAATTCGTTTGAAGAAGTGGAACGGATCATCCATAGCGGTTTAGCTCAGGATTCTCAAATAAAAACCAATTTCCATCCAAAGTTGACAACCTCGAACCCGCTGCCTGCGTTCACCACTTGCGCAAAGTTTTAAGAACCCCGGGGGAGCATTCATGTGAAAGGGCGTTTCGCGAAACGCCCCTACGGAATGGCATTAATCCACTGCGATTCCGTTCTCTCTCATATTCAAAGTTTTTTTATTTCTTCTTCTGACAAACCGGTATATTTAACGATCATTCCAATGGGAAGATTATCGGCGAACATCTGCTTGGCCATTTGACGCTTTTCTTCTTTCTTTCCTTCTTCAATCGCTTCTTCCGGTGATTGAACCTTTATTTCAGGTTTAATCACACCTTCTTCGATTTTTCGAACTTCCCATTCCCCAATATTCCGTTCGGTCGGATTGAGTCCGATACCAAGCAAAATTATTTTTTTGTTTGTATTCAGATAAGGATAATAATATTTCTTTTCTTCGATTTGTTTCAAGGCTGAAGCGGCACTGCCCATTTTAAGCTCGATGATGTAAATATAACTGTCCGCACATACGATGATATCGCTTCTTCCGATTGCCGTTTGGATTTCGCATTGCACATCCATCATCGATAACCGTAATGCAATGTAAATGAGCGAATGATAATACGCTTCCCGGTTTTCGATCTGAATGTTATAAGGAATCGACGATAATAATATTTGAAGACTCTGAATAAAATCTTCAATTTTATATTCATTCAGGGTCTGCTTAATTTTTTCTGTAACCGGGCTTATTTCATCCTGGGTTTTTCCACTGTAGTCTTCCAAAAGGTACTGAAGAAAAGATTCCCTTACTTCCAGATTGGGATAAGATAACGTATAATGTCCATCTTTTTTATCTTTGATGGTCAGATAACCTGTCTGAAAAAGGAGAGCGGAAATATCGAGCGATCCGATATCGAATTTTTCAAAGAAATTTTTATTCACTTTTAAGCATTCATATTTATCGATCACTATATTCGTGTTTTTTAATTTATTCACAAGAAACGTCGGAGAACCTGTGGCAAACCAATAATTTTCGAATTCATAGATGTCGAAAAAATTCAGTATCGAAAACGGATTGTAAACAAAATTCTTTCCATCCCATGAATACCCGTTGTAATAATTCTTTAATTTTTCAAACAAAACATCGCGATTTTGACCGTTTTGTTTCTCCCATTTGCCGATATGATCGGAAAAATAATATTCGATTTCTTCGGCGGTATAACCCAACATTTTTGAATATAGCGGATGGATGGTGATATCTTTTAAGTGGTTGAGATCGCTAAAGATCGAAACCCGACTGAATTTCGATACGCCGGTGATTAACAGGAACCGTATATTCGGAACCTGGGATTTGAGAACGGAGTAAAAGTTTTTTAAAATATCCCAATTTTTTTCAGCTT
The DNA here is from genome assembly GCA_050258455.1 of Candidatus Omnitrophota bacterium. Taxonomy (GTDB): domain Bacteria; phylum Acidobacteriota; class Aminicenantia; order UBA2199; family UBA2199; genus JAKAGC01. Next base: position 6,421 of record JBLMYT010000132.1, read on the forward strand.
CCGGGATGTTATCGATGTATTCGGTAATCGCCTTATCATACTCATCGATCAAAATAACGATCTTCTTTTCCTTTGACAATATCTTAATTAATTCAATAAATTTTTCTTTGATCGATTCTCTGGTCAATTTTATATTGAATTGGGAGGCAATTACTTTCAATTGATTATCGATTGCCCTCTCCAATCCAAATTTTTTAAAATCGATTTCAATAAAATCCAAATGAAGAATCGTATAAGTTTCCCAATCGATTTTATTGTAAATCCAGCAATCTTTAAACAGCTCCTTATTGCCGCTGAAAATTTCTTTCAGGGTTGATATCAAAAGAGATTTCCCGAACCGACGAGGGCGAGATAAAAAACAATTGGATTCCCTGTTAATCAACTCATGAATATATTGGGTTTTATCCACGTATACGCAGTTTTGCAAGATACGATCTTTGAAAGAATGAATACCGATTTCCAGTTTCTTGACTGGAAAATGAGATGTTTCGGCTGAAACGTTTGACTTATCCATGGATGAAATTATACATTAATTTCATTTGTTTAACAACCCATATCTCCGGCTTTGTCTTCGACGACCAGGGAACCTTTTTATAAAAAGGTTCCCTGGACCCTCCAAAAATTTTTAGTTGGGTTCCCCGGACCCTCCCAAAATTTTTTAGTTTTTATTCGGATTTCGGAGCATGCCAGTCCCGCGCAATCGGCTGAAGCATACTCGCATGATTCCCTTCCGTATCCGTGAATGCGACAAACGGCCCAACACCCGGTATTTCAACCGGCTCACCTTCCACTTTTCCACCCGCTTCAGTAACTTTCTTCATCGCTTCATGAATATCCTCCACCGCAACCACAACCGATGGACTCGGATTCTGCGGCGCCATATGCTTCGAATAAAACCCGCCATTGATCGCTCCCGGCTTTTTGGGTCCCTTCTCATCGGTTTCTGTCGTGGTCGCAAGAACATAATTCCCCATTTCCTCCCCCAACATCTGCATCTGCCAACCAAACACCGATTCATAAAACTTCGCCATTCGCTCACTATCCTCATACGGCATTTCAAAATGTACAACCGGATTCATGTACTACCTCCTAAGTTTTTAATTCTTTATCCTTAAAATTACATAAAGAGCAATCGAAAGTCAAGTAAAGGATGATTTTTGAGGTTCCCCGATGAGAATTCTTAAATGAATTTGTTGTCTTCGACGACCAGGGAACCTTTTTAAAAAAAGGTTCCCTGGACCCTCCCAAAATTTTTTGATTTTTGTTTATTTTTATTTTTTTATTTTACATAACCAGCGCGTATCCGATCTTTAGGAAAAACGTGCGATTGGTCTGCTTCAACCGAATCTGTTCCCTTCCGTAAGAGTCATCCGAATAACCCAAAAACAACATGGTTTGAGGGTTGAGTTTATAGGAAAAAAGTATTTGAGAAAAAAGCGATTTGAATTGAGAACCCATCGGATACGTGTAACTGTCGACATTATACTTGTAATCGACGTATTGAAGGATAACGCGCAAAAACGCTCGCGCATTAAACTGGTAAATCAATTTCAAATTATTGACCTTGGCGGTGTAAAGCGATTCACCCCCAACACTGAACCATTCGGCAATATAATCCAGGTTGATTGAAAAATGCCGCCCGATTCTCCAAATACCCCCAGGATTAAATACGATATTGGCACCCTGCCGCGTATTTTCAAAATCGACCTGCTTTCCAAAATCAAAGCCGGCATAAAATTGCCAATTCGCACCCGGTTGGATCTCAAAGATGTTTCTGACCCGACTGATATCAAAGATGAATCCATTATAGGATTTTTTACCGAGCGAACCCTCGACAAAATAAGAAATCTGGTGCGGGCCTTCATAATAATAAGCTAGCTTGACATTTTTTTGAAGCAACCGGTTATCAAAATCGGTTTCATATTCAACGGAAGGCGTGAGATACATATATGTATACCAATTGCCCGGACCTTTCCACGATGAAAACGTTATCACCGCATTGGTGTTTCGATACCCCACATGCGGCATATACCCCAAATCCGCGCGAAACCCCGGAGACGCCTGGCGATACGTGACATAATAACCGAGATTCCGGCCCTCATGCCGAAACACAAGATCCAAAAGCGAACCGGTAATCACTCCCGGAGACTGACAAAATTCTGTTCTCGTGTCAGTCGGATAAGAGGTCCAGGTACTCAAAAATTGTGCCTTCACATACTTTTTGTTGTTAATCCTGAAATACGAATCGGCACCCACGAGACGGTTATAATAATGATCGCCTTCCCGGTCGGTCACGAGAAACCCGACCGTGGACGTTTGACCGATGTCCAAACGGTACCGCAAGACCGACCCGATACTCTTCGTGATCAGGGAGGTCGCAACCGACCCGTCACTCCCGGGAATGAGAATATTGGTGAGATGATCCTGAACCGAAAACAATCCGATGGTGTGCGGCCCCTGTTTACCGGTCAACTTAAATCCCCAATCCGGATCAGCCAGCGCTCGGGTGTCCACCGGATTATACAATTTCCAGTTCGCAACCCGGGTATCGAAGATATTGGCACCTTCCATGAAAAAAGGTCGCTTTTCTTCATAATAAAGGGCAAACTGCGTATTGATATCCAATTGAGCGCTATCGGCTTCCACTTGCGAGAAATCCGGATTGGCGGTGGCACTGAGCACCATGTTGGGCGTTATCCCCCAATGCGCGGTAAGCCCAAGATTGAGTTGATTTTTGTTTCCCACCCATTTATTGGTAAATTCGTCCCGCTCCTGAGTACATAGATAAGAAATCGACGGATCGAGTTCGATATTTTTACCGACTTTGACGCCTTCAAATCCGATGATTTTGGCCATCTGACACAGGGTGCAACTAAAATTTCTGTCCCAGGGAACAAAGTCAATATAATAGCTGAAGTTGCGGGGATAACGACGGGTCATGTTAAATCCCCAGATCTGCTCGCCCGCTTTATCCTGAAACCGGATCGAACTTAAGGGAATGGCCATTTCAATGGCGTACCCATTGCTGAGAATTCGGCCGCCGGATCCCCAGATCGCGTCCCAACTTTTATCAAAGTTGCTATCGGTATCCATGGAATCACTCTGAATCCCCAGGGGATTGCATTTGAAGGTATACGATCGCCGCTGATCATTAAAGGTATCGAGGCGAATGGAGACCCAGTCATTATCGGCGATATTGTCCCGGTCCGTTAAATTGGCGCGAATTTTCGACGGATCCGGATCATAGGCCATCACGCCGACGTAAAGATACGTTTTGCTATAAGCGATAAAGACTTCGGTTTTAACCGGAGGCGTGGTATTTTCCCCGGGTCGAACCTCATAGTTCAATTCCAATTTCAAGGCTTTTTGCCAGATGGCGTCATCCAGGACACCATCCGGATTGACGCGGGGCATTCCCTCGACATTGGGGATCTTCAGCGGCGTTTTCTCCACCGCTTGAAGCAGGGACGTTAAAACCAATAAAATAAATAACACGGACGTAAATTTTAATTTAAATTTTAATTTATAATGTCGGCTCATGGTTGAAAGTAATAAAAATCGTTGGATTTAAAAAGAAATGATAGCAATATTAGGTTGTGTTGTCAATCGATAAAATAATCCAAAATTCACCGCCTGTTCTTCAATTTTCGCCGCACATGAAAAAGGGGGCGATTCGCGAATCGCCCCTACGAATGATGGATCGAAGATCTTTATTCGGATAAATAATTATTGCCTATATTCGGGACCGGGGATCAAATAAGGCAAATTTGTAGGGGCGGTTCGCGAACCGCCCTCAGAATTTTATTTTGGCGGCGGAACCGCGTATGTTCCTTGTTTGACGCCATTGGGAAACACGATTTCCCGTGAGAGATTGGCCTTGCCTTTGACGGTCGCGCCGCCACTTTTTACATAAGCCTCCAAACCGCCTTCAACCACGGCTAACCCGGACACATGAAACGTGTCCTCCAATGTTTTCTTGGCTGCCGCCCCCCTGCCTCCCCGTAGACAAAGCATGAGTCGCGGAACCGGTGTGGCCATGACCTCATCGGCCCGCGCTTCGATTTGATCCAATGGGATCCATTGCGAACCGGGAATATGCTGTTCTTCGACCTCTTCCTGAGTGCGCACATCGATTACTTCGAAAGCTCCGCCATTTTTTACAAACCGAATCGCTTCATCCGCCGACATCCCGGCGGGAAGCGCGACGCCTTCCTGGTTATACCGCAGAATCATATCCAGGTTGGCCGGCTTGGATGGCGGATTGGCGATTAATTTTTGGACAAACTCTTCCCGGGTTTGAATCTGCAACCATGGGTTGTCGGTTTTCTCTTTTCCCAGTGTGCTCTCCGTTTTTCCCTGATAATCATGCCCGGGAAAGAGAATGGTATCGTCCGGCAGTTCAGTCAGGAACCGGTGAATGGTATCAAAGAGTTGTCCGGCATTTCCTCCCAAAAAATCCGTACGCGCCACACCGCCGATGAACAGCGAATCCCCGGAAAACAGTGCCCCCGGAATAACTAACGCCAGGCTGTCCGGTGTATGCCCCGGCGCGTCACGCACCGTGATCTTCAGATTCCCCAGGGGAATCGTGTCGCCGTCTTTGAGGTGAACGGAGACTCCCACCTGATTGGCTTTCTCGGGGGCCATCCGGGTGGAACCGAATGGGGCTGCCAGGTCGCGCGAACCGGACGGATGATCGGCGTGCGTATGCGTATCCACCACAAACCGAAGGTTCCAGCCTTCGGCCTTTACCTGTTCGGCCATGGCATAGACATTATCCAGGTGTACATCCAGAGCCAGGGTGTCTTTACTCAAAGGATCTATCAGAAAATACCCGCGACATCCTTGAGGATGCGCGTAAATGACCACGTGCATGGCACCGACGATCCGCGTAAACTCTCCCTTAAAAATTTGTTGCATTTTTCCCTCCTGTTTCGTTGCTTAATCGAATTCAATGTTAAATTCTTTAATTCATTCTCCTTAATTTAGGTTATATAAAAAGAGAAAAATGTCAACTTTTTTTTCCAAGAAAATTGAGTAAAATCTTATTAGATCGTGTTTATTTTAAAAGTCGGGAAATATGAACTTATTCTCCCATTGGCATAATCATTTGCCAATTGGGGAATGTCTTCCCAATCGTAAATCGGTAAATTTTCCTGAGGCAACCATTTATTTTTCTCGGCATAATCCATGGCTTCTTCACCTTCGGATAATCTCCCTGCATGGGTAAATACATGAATATGACGCTGAAGACATTCGAGTGCCCGAACAGTATCTAAATTCATACCCTCTTTCCAACCGGAGGTGGTTATGACACCGGGGCAACCAAGAACCCGAAGTGTTGCCGGATATACCGGTAACCCGATATTTTCAATGAATATCGATACACCCTCATCTTCCGTAATATCTTTTACAATATCTCGAAAATTTTTTAAAGAAGCAATGTATTTTTTCCTAAACAAATTATCCGATTGGTATTTCTCCGGATCATAATTTAAATCCGCAAATCGACGTCGGTCCACTGGAATAATGCCTAAATTTTTAATGTAATCAAGTCGCTCATCACTGGAAGCAATTAGCGCCACTTTAAAGCCTTCTTCTTTGGCCAGCAGGAGTTGGCCCAGCGCCACGCCCCCTCCCCATCCAAAAACATAAGGTGCCGGGTACTCTTTTCGTGATACCACGGCTTCCAAGCATTTTTTTGAAGTTTTCCAATTGGACCATGCAGTGATATAGCGAAGGGATACTATGGCCCAATTATGGAGAGGAACTTTTGAATTTTCGGGGATTGGATATAATTGTTCCTCACGAACTTTCGTTTTTTTAGCTAATAAACCGATGGATCCAGGCTCATCGTAACCGAATGCAAAGTAAGTATCCAGGTAACCGAATCGATTCAAATGACTAATGGCAAAAAAAACGCATAAATCGCCTTGTTTGACGCGTTTCACGTTTAAACCGGTTTTTAGTACCCGGACAACACCGGAATTCCCTAAAACCACTTTTGGTTCTCTTCTTTTTTTACACACATCGAGAGGGGATCTATCCAAGGCGTGGGTCATATTGGCTTCCCATCCACCGAAAAGGGGTTCAATTAATACCTCATTTTCAGATACATCTTCAAAAAAAATCGTTTCCTTCTTAAATAAGGATTCCCAATTTTCGTTTTTTTCCCCTTCATTGAAAACCCAGGCTTCTGTCTTAATTTTACTCATCGCAAACCTCCATTAAATCTTTTTAAAATTTCTATCCAGGTCATTGACGACCTCTAAAAAATTCTTCATATATAAATCCTTTATGGCGTCCCCTGCATTTTGAACAAATTTTATCCATAATTTACAGGCGGAAAAATCTTCCAAAAGCGACATGCCAAAATGGGGAGAAGAGAAACTTAGATTTTCCAATCTTTTTCTTTGTGAAGCACCCTTAAAAAATTCAGATGAACCGATTAATGCATTAAAAGAAAAAGGGGACTTCCATTTTGCTTTTTTTAAATCAGAGAGATATCCCCTGGTCAGGTAATTCATGAAATTGAGGTTATTTTCTCTGATAAAACGTTTATAATCAATGAAGTGTTCCATCATCGTTTGAAGGTCCCCGTTCAGATTAAGCAGTACAGGGATAGTGTCATGAAAATCTCCAATAATATGGTTGAAATTCCCCCCCTTATAAATCCTCCCATTGGTTAAATACTCAATGGGAACTCGGTTTATTCCGAATAAGTCTCCAACTAATTTTGAAAATACCCATAGCGCTATCTCATGACAATACACCCTAAATTCTTCATCGATGACGGAGATATCCACTTCAAACGATTCGAATCTCAATTCGGCTATTTTATAATTTTCTAACACCGTCTCAATGGCGTGACTGTAATCCCGGAGGTTGATATAATTACCCAAATCGATATGATCATAATTTTGGCCCTTCATAAACTGAACATAATCATAGTAATCCGTCATCGAATCCACTTTATCCTGGGACAAGGTTCCAATTTTTTGTTTAATATCGTGCAATTGCTTTTCCAGAATCCCAACACAGGTACCGTCTCCAATGAGATGGTTAATTTGCAATATAAGCTTGAAACTCTCGCTCTCCACCTTAACGATTGCCGCACGGAACAACACATGATCGAGAACTTCCATAGGTATATTTAAATACGCGAACACTTGATCGATTATTCTTTCCCGACATGCGAAGGAATAAGAGGTAAGATCAAGAAAAGGCAGATAAATATTGGAGAAAGAATCAAATTCTTTAATAAAATATCGGTCGTCTTTTTTAATGATCACAGATCTCAGCAAGGTATTTTGCTGAACCAGGGTTTTAACAACGTCAAGAATATAGGTATCGTCTGTGAGATAAGGGAAGTCATAGGAAGCTGACGCAAAATCCATTGATACACCGAGGTAGGGAGGGATTAAGGAGAGGGCTTGAATCGGGGAAACGCCATATTCCCGACTTGGGGAATTCTCTTTCAGTAAATCCGATAATCGATTCACTTTATTTAGTTCCTCCTTTATAAGGAGCAGGTCTTCCTCGCTAACCTCATTTTTTAGTTCCTGGGTATCGGTTTTTGGGTGGAGGGGCTTGTCTTTCCCGTTTTTTTCTTCGCTTCTTAATCCCTGACAGATACCATGAATATTCTGATAATACAGCATATGCTGTAAGGACAACTGGATGCCAACGATGTTCTTTTTTATCACTCCTGCCAATTGGACGGCCTTAAGGGAATCCCCCCCCAAATCGTAAAAGTCATCATAAATCCCAATCGGTTCGATCCCAAAGAACGATTGAAATATTTCCACCAATTTTTGTTCCATATCATTCGTAGGGGGGGCATATGGAGTTTTTAATTTTGGTCTTTTCCGCTTCCGTTGAACAGCGTGTAAAGCGGTGTTTTCAACTTTTGTTGCAATGGTCTCATTTTTTTTTGAAAGCAATGCTGAAGAATCCATCGACCGACCCGACCTGATGTCTGCAATTATTTTGCGTATATCACCCAGGGGGGGATATGGAGTAGATTCAAATGAATAAGTAGGGAGAGAAATACGGCTCCGTTTCTCATGGGCATAAAAATTTTCCCAATTGACTTTGGCACCATATTGCCATAGACGCCCGATCCCGCTTAAGAGAAAATGGACATCATTATCTTCTTCTTTGGGATACCGGACGAGGTTCAACGCTAAGTTTTCTTCTTCCTTTAGTGGATGCATGCCAATATATTGCGGCAATCCGCGATCCGCCCCCACCTGAACAAAGATGGGATTGAACTCCCGTAATAACAAGCCGATGCCGTCATAAAAACGGATGGTCTCAGTCATGTGCCTGGCCCAATATTCGGGAGAAGTGGCTTGCTTCCGGGTTACCCAATTACCCGTTAACCCTGATACGTAAGGGATTTGGGGTGGGTTCATCGGGATCCCATTAAAATGAGCCATAAATTCCTCTTTATAAGGGATCATCATTTTGGAATGACCGGCCCTGAAAAGTAAAAAGCGATAACATTCATGGCCTTTATCTTTCAATTCCATTCGTAATTCTTTGATTGGTTGGGGTGCACCCGAAACGATGCAAAATGAAGGACCATTGACCGCCGCAATATCGATATCCGGGTTTACCAGGCTCCGAAGTTCCCCTTCAGGCAGGGGAACACTCATCATTGAACCCTCCGGCATGCTGACCATCATTTGGCCACGAAGAACGGATAATTTCAGCACATCTTCCAGAGAAAATACACCGGACAAGCATGCGGCCGTATATTCACCGAAGCTATATCCGATCATAGCCTGAGGGGTAAATCCCCATTGCATTAATAATTTTGCCAACGAATATTCGAGGATCAATGTAATAGGCCCCCCGTATTGGGCAATTTTCTCCTTGGCATCCGGCAGTCTTTCACCCGAAGGATAGAGAATCTCTTTGATGTTTACATTACTTAATGACTCCAGAATATGAAAACCGTGATCCATTTCTTCCCGGAATTGGGGTTCCTGATTATAGAGATCGAGTCCCATATTAACATATTGGGAGCCTTGTCCCGAAAACACAAAAACCAGCGGCCGGTCTTCTTCTCTGACCATAACACTGGGCGGATTCTCATATTCCGGGAAAGAAAGGCATTGCACCAGATTCTCTCGATTCGGGGTTACGGTCATCCGGCGGTATGGGAAAGGTTTCCGCCCGGTTTGTAACGTATAAGAGACATCGGCCAGGTTTATCCCGGGATTTTTTTCCAGATAGAGGGCCAGGTTTTGGGTATTTCGATCCAAGGCGGCCTCGGTTTTCGCCGAAAGCAAAAGGATTTGAAATTCCCGGCTTTGGGAAGACGGCTCTGCCTGCGGAGCTTCTTCGAGGATCACATGGGCGTTGGTGCCTCCCAGCCCAAAGGAGCTGACGCCCGCACGCCTTGGATTAAATTCATCTTTCCATTCCGATAATTCCGCATTCACATAAAAGGGACTATTTTTAAAGTCGATTTTGGGATTCGGGAATTTAAAATTCAAACTGGCAGGAATCATGCCATGTTTGACACACAAGGCGGCTTTAATCAACCCGGCAACGCCAGCGGCGGCACTTAAGTGGCCAATATTGGTTTTTACCGAACCGATACGGCAATATTGACGTTTATCAGTATTAAATGCAAGTTTTAGGGCCTGGATTTCAATGGGATCCCCCAGTTCGGTAGCGGTGCCATGGGCTTCAACATATCCGATAGTTTCGGGTTCCACTTCGGCCATTTCCAATGCCGCCCGTACGACCCTCGCCTGCCCATCAACACTGGGGGCCGTAAATCCAACCTTATTTACCCCGTCATTGTTAATGGCGGAACCTTTAATAATGGCATAAATATGATCTCTGTCCTTAACGGCATCGTCGAGCCGTTTCAATAAGACGACAGCCGCACCGTTCCCCCCGATAATGCCATGGGGCCCCGCATCAAAAGCATGGAGATGACCATCCGATGAAAAAGGCATGCCCGTCGTACACAGGTATCCGGTCTTATTCAATTGGGTGATATTCACACCCCCCGCCAGGGCTATATCGCATTCCCCATTTAGAATGGCCTGTCCGGCAACGTGAATGGCCACCAACGAGGTGGAGCAGGCGGTAGATAGAGTATAAGATGGACCTTTTAAATTCAATTTATAAGATACCCAACCCCCAAGGAAATCTTTATTCATCAGAAGCTGAGAGGCTTTTACTCCTAATTGGGCAACGTTATTGGAGAATAAAGACGCAACCCTCCAATGGAAATGATCATCGGCACCGACATAGAGACCAATTAATCCATTGTAAGTATCGGGACAGTATCCGGCATCTTCCAGGGCTCCCCAGGCACATTCATGAAAAATGCGGGTTTGCGGATCCATTAGTGTGGCCTCGATTTCGGTGTATCCGAAAAAAAATGAATCAAAATACTCGCTTCCTTCTAAAAAACCATTGACCTTGATATAATTGGGATTGGCCAAAATTTCCGGTTTGATACCGCTTTCCAATAATTCTTCATCGGTAAAAAAGGAAATGGATTCTTTTCCATTGATTAAATTTTCCCAGAATTCCCCGATGTCTTTTGCTCCGGGAAATCGTCCCGACATACCGATAACAGCGACTTCAAACCCTGTATAATCCGTTTTCCGACTCATGATATCCTCCGCGTTTTCTCCAATCGTTTCATCCGATTTTTCTTGCCTCTTTTCACAGCCTCCAATCGATTATCTCCGACAAAATCACTCTCTATTTCATCCTGATCAAAAAAATCTGCCAATGCGCTGACGGTTGGGTACTGAAACAAATGCACGATCGGAATGTCACGGTTTAAATCTTCTTTGATTCGGCTGGTTACCCGAATGATATCCAGCGATGTGCCTCCGATTTCGAAAAAATTATCCTTAATACTAATTTTACCTATTTCGATTCCAATAATTTCCGACCATATGGCAATCAATTTCCGTTCAATTTCTCTATGGGGCGGAACATAATTGACCGAATCGGCATCTTGTTCCGGCACAGGAAGCGCCCACGGATTCAATTTATTGTGTTTGGTGAGCGGTATCTTTTCCAATTGGATAAAATAAGAGGGGATCATGGCAATGGGCAAACGCCGAGATAAGAATTGACGCAAACCGGATATATCGATTTTCTTTTCAGATACAAGATAGGCGCATAGATATTTTTCCCTGTTCTTCTTTTCTCTGGCCATGACAATGGCTTCCTTGACATCATTAAAGGTTAGAAGATGGGTCTCGATCTCCCCCGGCTCAATCCGGTATCCTCTTATTTTGACCTGACCATCTTCCCTGCCCAGAAATTCGATATGACCATTGGGGACCCATCGGGCCAGGTCTCCGGTTCGGTATATTCTTGATGGGTGTGAGTCAAGGGTAATAAATTTATCCGCGGTTAACTCCGGCTTATTCAGGTACCCCATCCCGACGCCGTCCCCACCGATAAATAACCCCCCCGTAACCCCAATGGGAACCCTATTGAAATTGTTGTCCAGAATATATACCCGGGTATTATAAAGCGGTTTTCCTATGGTAGGGGTATGTTTAAATTCTTCGAATTTATCGAAATCAAGAAACCCCGCGATTGAACCAATGGTGGTCTCCGTTGGACCGTAATGGTTCATTATGGATAAATGGGGATAAAGCATATGGACTTTCTCGACATCATTGACATTGATTTCTTCCCCCCCCAGCATCACAAATCGTAAATTTTGGAGAACTTCCGACGAAAACTCAGAATCGTTGACAATAAGGTTAAAGAGAGAGGGCGTCATTTTTATATACGTAATGAGATGGGCCCTGATATAGGAAAACAAACGTTTAGGAAGCAAAAAAATATCCCGAGGAATGACATGCAACTGGCACCCCACTACCAGAGAAGAGAAAAATTGGGTATAGAGTGCATCAAACGCAAATGATGAGGTTAGAATTGCCCTATCGGCTGCGCCCAAATGGGCGGTTTGGATAAACCAATTGGTATAATTCACCAGATTTCTATTGCTAACCAAAACACCCTTGGGCCTCCCCGTTGTCCCGGAAGTATAAATGACATATACCGGGTCAGCCGATACACCGCGAATCCCGGTAACGTTATCCGGCCCTTCCCATATATTACTAATGTCTATTTTTAAGATTTCAGTATTAAGGGTCATCTGAAAATGGGCCTGGGTCAGGAGGATATTTACATTACTGTCATTTAAAACATAGTTTATTCGATCGACGGGGGATTCCGGTTCCAATGGAAGAAATGCGCACCCCGCCTTCAATGCACCGATCACTCCCACAACCATCTCCCAGGACGGGGTCACCATTATCCCGATAACGGATCCCTGTTTCCCTTTCATCATTAACAGGGCTGCCGTCTGGGTTGCGCGTTTATCCAATTCCCGATAGGTCATTTGAACGAAGCCTTGAGGTTTACCGTTTCCCGGATACCATACGCTAATCACTGCCAGGCGGTCAGGGGTTCTCTCTACCTGATTTTTGAATAATTCATGGATGGTCTGATCTCTCGGATATGACGCTTCCGTATTATTAAATTCAACCAATACTCGATTTTTTTCTTCTTCCGGTAAAATGTCTATTTCACTTATTTTGATTTCAGGATTATGGAGTACGATCGCTATGATCTGATAAAAATATTTAATAAACCGTTGAATCGTCTCTTCTTTGAATAATTTCGTACAATATCCAAACGATACGTTCAGGTTTTCCCTCTTTTCCCATAAAGTGATTGTCAAATCGAATTTTGCTACCGGGTTGATATTATCGGATTCTTGAGACCAATGGGCCGGTTTATCGGAAGCCCCATTTTGAACTTTCCGATTCTTATTTGTAAGCAAATTTTCCTGAGGCCGGTTGATATTTTGCAAAACAAACAACACATCAAATAACGGATTGCGGCTCATATCCCGACCCACGATGACTTTCTCTACCAGATCTTCAAATTGGTACTCCTGGTTCTCAAAAGCTTTCAATGTCTTCTCTTTTAACTCAATTAGAAATTCTACAAAACTTTTTTCACCCACGGGGTAATTTCGAAGCGCAAGTGTATTGACAAACATGCCAATGATTTTTTCTAATTCCGCATGCCTTCGCCCGGCTATCGGGGTTCCAATGACAATGTCGTCCTGACCGCTAATTTTGGATAGCAGGATATTGATAATGGCCAGGAACATCATATACAGGGTAACTTCTTGGTTATGAATATATCGAATCAATGACCGGGTATTTTCAGCGTCTATTTCAAAATCAATATGGTTTCCTTTAAGACTCTGGATTGCGGGACGAGGATAATCGGTCGGCATATTCAATAGCGGTATTTCTCCTTCAAATTCTTTGAGCCAGTAAGCCTCTTGTTGCTTCAGCTTCCCCTTTTCTTTATTGTTATTCTGCCAAAAGCAAACATCCTTATACTGTATCGGTAAGGGAAATAACGCCTCACCATTGTAGAACTTTATAAAATCCTGTCTCAATACCTCCTGCGAGATTCCGTCAGTGATAATATGGTGCATATCCACGAGTAAGCGGCAGCCGCCTTCTCCTTTTATCCATCCCGCACGCATAAGGGGGGCCTTTGTTAAATCGAAATATCTAACAAATCCCGACGATGATGGACTTATTTCAAATTCAAATTCCACCTCACCATGGACCCGTTGGACCGGCCCATTATTTATCATGGTAAATGAGGTTCTCAAACTCTCATGACGTTGAATCAATTTCTGGAAGGCGCCTCTTAATTTCTCCGGATCCACATCTACCGGAAGGGGAATAATGACCGGTATGTTGTACGCCGTGTTACCGGGTTCCCTCATTTGTAAGAAATACAACCGTTTCTGTGCTGATGACAATTCGTAATACTCTTTTTCCTCCGCCGGACATATGGATTCATATTTCTCTTCTGCTGTTTTCTTGATGTATTCGGATAGCCCCCGAACGGTTGAACGTTTAAATATCTCGGTCAACGGTACCTGGACATGAAATTCTTTATGGATCTTCGATACCATTATGGTCGCTTTTAAGGAATGCCCCCCTATTGCAAAGAAGTTGGTATCGATTCCGATTTTATCGGGAGGATGTCCCAAAACCTCCTTCCATATTCGGACCAGTTTTATCTCGTTCTCATCTCGGGGGCCGATGTAACCTTCTTTCCCATCCAATTCGGGTTGAGGCAACGCCCGACGGTCGATCTTTCCACCGGAGGTTAACGGCATCTTCGCTAACTGGACAAAAAAGGACGGAATCATGTAATTCGGTAAATCTTTCGACAGATATTCCCGTAATTCCGGCGCCCCGTATTCCCTATCGGAAATAATATAGGCGCATATATAGTGGTCCCCTGCGGGGTCTTCTCGCACCAGTGCCACAGCTTCGTTGATTCCCGGTTGACTTAATAACCGATTCTCGATTTCTCCCAATTCGATCCGGATTCCCCTGAGCTTGACTTGATTATCGATTCGGGACAAAAATTCGATATCACCGTCCGGTAACCAACGCGCCCAATCCCCGGTTCTAAAGATAATGTCCCTGGCCGCCCCACCGGTTTTAGAAGTGAAGTCCAACCGTAAACCGTTCGTAAGAGAAAGACTTAAAAACTTTTCAACGGTTAATTCGGGCCGGTTTAAATAACCCCTTGCCACGCCGTGACCACCGATATATAATTCCCCGGGAATTCCTATGGGTTGGGCGTTTGAATACTTATCCAATATATAAATCTTCGTATTTACAATCGGGGTCCCGATGGAGATCCCCTCGGTTATGCCCAATTTCTTGACGGTTGACCATATCGTGGTTTCTGTCGGGCCATACATGTTATATATTCGGCCATTCGACATTAGCAATAAATCGTCGTTTAATTTGGCAGGCAACGCCTCTCCCCCAACCAAAATTTCTTTCAAATTTTTCAACCAGGAATTTTCGCCCTCATTTGAGATCAACATTTGCATTCGGGTCGGTGTGGCCTGGAGCATATCCACTCCACTTTTTAGAATTAGTTGCCTTAATAACCGGATGTCACGCTGATGATCTTCATCTGCAACCACTATCCCCAGTCCGACACATAAAGGCAATAAGATTTCAAGACCAAAGATATCAAAGGATAGGGGGGTAAGGGCCAATATTCTTTTTCCAGGTCTGAAATCGATTCGATGAATCATCCCTTCGATAAAATTATGAATGGCCATGTGTTCAATCATCACCCCTTTGGGTCTTCCGGTAGAACCCGATGTATAAATGACATAAGCGAGATTATTTGCGCCCCCCTCGGCCCGCTTTTTGAAAAAAGCGGGGCAAAATGATCTGGCTATTTCTTCTTGCGTTAATACCAACGCCGCCCGGCTATCGTTGAATATATAGTCGATTCGATCCTGGGGATAATCCGGGTCAATGGGTAAATAGGCGCCACCGGCTTTCAATATGCCCATTATACCAATGATCATTTCAATACCTCGCCTGATTTTGATCCCCACCACTGTACCGGATTTTACACCTCGTTCTCTTAACCCGTATGCCAAACCATCGGATTGTTCATTCAATTCACGGTAGGTTTTATGTAAAGATGAAAAGACAACGGCAATATAATCCGGGGTCTTTCTTACCTGTTCTTCAAATAATTCATGGATGGTCGGATCCTTCGAATATTCGGTTTCGGTGTTGTTGAATTCATAAAGCACTCGATTTTTTTCTTCTTTGGTAAGGATTTCAATATCCCGAATCTTGATCGTTGGTTCTTGGAGTACTCTTATCACGATCTGATGAAAATAAATCATGAATCGTTGGATGGTTTCTTCTTTAAATAATTTGGAGCAATATCCAAATGATATATTTAATTTTTGCCCTATCTTAATGGCGGTAATTTCCAAATCAAATTTGGAAACCGGGGTGATTTTATCCTTACCTTTTTCATTTTCACGTCCCCCCGCGGTCAATGGGTCGATATTCTGGACGTTAAACATGATATCGAACAAGGGGTTGCGCCCCATGTCCCTTCTGACAATGACTTTCTCTACCAGGTCTTCAAACTGGTATTCCTGGTTTTCGAATGCGTCCAATGTCCTTTCCTTTAATTCATTAAGAAATTCTTCAAAACCCTTTTTCCCCAGGGGATGATTTCGATGGGCAAGCGTATTGACAAACATACCGATGACTTGCTCTAAATCCGCATGTCTTCGGCCGGCCACCGGAGAACCGATGACAATATCCTCCTGGCCTGTGATTTTGGATAACAGAATATTGACCATTGCCAATAGCATCATGTACAACGTTACCCCCTGGCGCTGACTGTATTCCATGATCATCCGGGTATTTTCAGGATTTATTACCGTACCCGTACGCCCCCCTTCATGACTCTGAATGGCCGGACGGGGATAATCGGTGGGAATATTCAATACCGGTATCTCGCCCCCCAATTCCTTGAGCCAGTAATTTTCCTGCTGCTTTAGTTTACTTCTTTCCTTATTGGTGTTTTGCCATTGGGAAAAATCTTTATATTGGATGCGTAACGGGGGAAGCGATTCACCGTTAAACAACCTTATAAAATCCTGCTTTAATACCTCCTGCGAGGTTCCATCGGTGATAACATGATGTAAATCCACCAATAAAAGAGAGCGGCCCCTGCCCCTTTTTAATCCCACCCGCATCAAAGGCGCCTGGGACAAATCAAAGGGACGAATAAGGTTGGTTAAATATTGGGTATCTCCTGTCGCTAAATCATTTATTTTAAATTCCACATCCCCATGAACCCGTTGCACGGGCTCATCGTTTACGATATGAAAGGAGGTTCTCAAACTCTCATGACGCCGGATCAACTTTTTAAATGCATTTTCCAATTCCCTTATTTCTACATCATCCATTATCGGGATAATTAGGGGTATATTGTAAGCCGTGCTACCCGGGCCCATTTGCTGCAAAACATACAACCGTTTCTGGGCCGACGATAATTCATAGTACTCTCGTTCCTCAATCGGTTGGATCGATTCATATGTCGATTCCACTGCGCCCCTGATATATTCCGACAATCCTCGAACGGTCGGATGCTTAAATACAACTGCCAGCGGAACGTGGGCACTAAACTCTTTATGGATTTTAGATACCATAACCGTGGCTTTTAAGGAATGTCCCCCCAGAGCAAAAAAATCATCATCAATACCGATCACCGTTTCGGGTTGCAGTAATACATCCTTCCATATTGTTACCAATTTTTGCTCTATTGGGTTCCGGGGACCGACATAATCTTGCCCCGCTTTTAATTCGGGTTCAGGCAATGCCTTCCGATCAACCTTTCCATTAGAAGTTATCGGAATTTTATCAACCCGTATAAAATAGGAGGGGATCATGTAATCGGGTAATATATTCGACAGGTAATCTCGCCATTTCACGGGCGAATCCTCTTGATGTGAAACAATATAAGCACATAAATAATTTTCTCCCTTCCGGTCCAAACAGGATAACACGATGGCCTCTTTGATTTCCGGGTGGTTCAATAACCGATTTTCGATTTCCCCCAATTCGATCCGGAACCCTCTCAGTTTTACCTGCTGGTCGATACGCCCTAAATACTCAATATCCCCATTGGGTAAATGCCGTCCGAGGTCCCCGGATTTATAAACTATATTTTGGGCGCAATGTTTTTTGAAATAGGTTTTGAAAAAATCTATGTTAGAGTGAATATTGGAGAAATTTAAAAATTTTTCCGATGTCGATTCGGTTCGGTTTAAATACCCCCGGGCCACGCCTTCTCCCCCCACCACTAATTCGCCGCTAATGCCAACCGGAACCAAATGAAATCCCCGGTCAATAATATAAACGCTCAACGTGGGAATGGGCTTTCCGATGTTGCTAATGTTATCTTTGATTTCTTCTTCCTCGATTTCCTTAAATGTCACATGCACCGTGGTTTCGGTGATGCCAAACATATTGATTAATTTTGTTTTCGGATATCGTTCTTTCCATTTTTTCAGCCTAACCGGATTTAATGCTTCTCCCCCAAATATCACATACCTGATATTCAATTCTTTTTTTATTTCCTCAACTTCTTTATCCGCCAAATTATAAAAAGCCGCCGGGGTCTGATTCAAGACCGTCACCTTTTCCCGCTTCAATATCTCTAAAAATTGCCCCGTATCCTTGGCGGTGAACACAGGGACAATAATCAATTTGCCCCCATACAACAATGCCCCGTACATTTCCCACACCGAAAAATCAAAACAATAAGAATGAAACATCGTCCATACGTCGTTCGCATTCAAATCGAACTGAAACCGGTCGTTGATCATTAAACGCGTTACATTTCGGTGCTCGATTAAAGTCCCTTTCGGCTTCCCTGTTGTTCCGGAGGTATAAATGACATAAGCCAGAGATGATGGACCTGGAGAACCAGATGGTAAGACAAAGGGGGAACAAGACAGGGGCATGAGGTCTTGGAGATCGTATTCCTCCTGTTCCGGCCATGCGAACGTCTTACCCTCGGTATTACCGGTGGTAATAAACCATTTGGCCCCGCTATCCTTTAACATATAATTGATGCGTTCCTCCGGGTAATTGCGATCAATCGGCAAATAAGCCCCGCCTGCTTTCAGTATCCCTATCATTGCCATTATCATTTCTACCGAACGGTGGAGGTGGATTGCAACAATACGATCGGTGTCCACACCTTTTTCCCGTAATATACTGGCCAATTGGCCGGATCGATAATTCAATTCCCGGTACGTCATCTGACACAAGGGCTCGGAATTATCGTCGGGACGACTTTCGTTGAACCCGATCGCGGATCGGCCGGTAACGGCAATCCTGTCCGCCGTACGTTCAGCTTGTTCTTCGAATAAATGATGAATCGTTTTATTCTTCGGATATCCGGCTTCCGTATCATTAAACCGATCTACCAATTCTTGTTTTTCCTCTTTGGACATTAAGCTGCTTTTATCCAAAATTCCATGAGGGTTAGTGATAAATTCATTCAGCGCTTGCATAAAATAGTGGAATAACTTATTCGCCTGGTTATCATTCAGGAATGTGGAAAAATAACCGAAGATAATTGATAAATTATTATTGAATGCATTCACGTTAAAAACCAATGGGAAATTGGTTTTTTCGTAAGGTTCCAAGGGCAAACTGCTGCGTTTGGTTTTCTTTTCTACATATTCTTCCTGTTGAAGTTGCCGGTACGCATAAAAATCAATGAAATTAAATAACATGTCCATAAGGGGATTCCGGTCATTGGTTTTTTCTCCCAGACCCGTTACAATCTCAAAGAGTGATAACCGGTCATACCTCTTAAGTTCCCGCATTTTTTTATCCACTTCCAGGATAAAATCCGACCATCGGGCTTGCGTTGGAATTTTTATCCTCACGGGTATGGTATTCAAAAAACAACCGATAATTTTATTGCCATCTTCGCTTAATGGGCGGTTATTGGTCGCAAGACCGATGAGTATATCGTCCTCATAAGACAACATACTTAGCATCATGGCATAAGCGGCAAAACATACATGCTTAAGGGTCGTATGATGCTCTTTGGCCAGGCGTTCCAATTTTTGTCGCAATTCGATTCCTAAATTTTTCTTTATGTTTTTCAATGCGGCTTCTTGTTCGCTTTTCCCCTTTTGGGTTTCCATGGAACCCGGTAAATTTAACCGCTTATAATCGGAAAGCTCATTTTTCCAGTACTCCAAAATTTGCGGATTTCTCTTTTCTGCCATCTCCTGGATGATATATTCTTTAAAACCGCTTTTTAATTTTTGGGGCACATATTGCGGATTTTCTTTCAATTCAAGATAGGTGTTGTTAAATTCGGTTAATAGGGACGAATTACTCCAGCCATCGATGATGGCATGATGGAATTCCCACAAAAGAACGATCGAGTTATTGCCGATATTGAAGAAACTCATCCGCCACAAAGGAGCGATCCGAACATCAAAGGGCCGGCGTCGACTTTCTGCCATGATCCGCTCAATGAAGGCGCCCATTTGGGGGCGACCCATTCCTGAAAGGTCATAATCGCGGATTTCCAATGGAACGTTCTTGTAAACGATATGCGCAAACTCATCGGGAATATAAGCCGTTCGTAGTATGGGATGCTTTTCCACCATTAAGCCGAATGCCTGTCTCATTCGGTTGATATCAAAATCCATGTAAGTTCGGATATATACAGGTTGATCATGGTAAACGGATTCGCCGTCTTTCATATAATGAAAAATCATTCCTTTCTCAATGTCGCTCATGGGAAAAATCGCTTCAATGTTGTCGGCATCCGCTATATCTTTCATTACCTTTTTTTTAAATTCTTCCAATTCCAGGATTAGGTTTGAAAATTCCTCCGATTGGACGGTCTTCTCTTTCAATATCAAGGATAGACTTTCGATGGTTTGATTCATGTATAAATCGACTATCTTTAAATTTGAGTGGAATTTGTCATTAATCGCACTTATTAATGCAATCGCTTTAATGGAATCCCCCCCTGCATAAAAGTAGTTGGTATTTATTCCCATCCGATCCGATTGTAAAACCCGGCACCATATTTCCTCAAGCTCTTCCTGGATCCGATTGACCGGGGCCATGTATTCTTCTTCTAAACTATTGAATTCCGGATCGGGCAACTTCGAGCGATCCACTTTTCCATTAATGGTTAAGGGTATTTTTTCAAGGGAAACAACATAATGGGGGATCATATAATCCGGGATTTTATGCGTTAGGTATTCCCGGATGCGTTTGGGGTCTGCCTTCCCCTTGAGTACGATATAAGCACACAGGTATTGATAACCCTCCTCGCTGCCTTCCCTGGCAATGACTATCGCTTCATTGATTCCCTCAAACTGCAGCAATTGGTTTTCAATTTCTCCCAGTTCAACCCGGAATCCTTTTAATTGGACCTGGTGATCGATTCTCCCCAGATATTCCATTTCACCATTCGGCAAGAAGCGCGCAAGATCCCCGGAGCGGTAGAGCGTTTCATTGACCCTATAAAAATCCGGGATAAATTTTTCAGCGGTGAGTTCCGGACGATTCAAATATCCTCGGCTTACCCCATCGCCGCCGACCAGGAGTTCGCCGGCCACCCGGACCGGGAGGAGATGTCGGTGTCGGTCCATAATATACGCTGTCATGGTCGGTATGGGAACCCCAATGTTGCTGATATCGTGTCGTATGTCCTCATCTCCTATTTTCTTGTATGTCACGTGCACCGTGGTTTCGGTAATGCCGAACATGTTGACCAAGGTGGTATCCGGGTATTTCTCTTTCCACTTTTCCAATTTTACCGGTTTTAATGCTTCGCCGCCGAAGATGACATACCGAAGACTTAATTCTTCTTTATCGAATTTTAATTCTTCTTCAATTAAATTGTAAAACGCAGAAGGGGTTTGATTTAAGACGGTGACCTGGTCACGTTTCAATATCTTCAGGAACTCTCCGGGATCCCGTGTTACCATTTTGGGAACGACAATCAATTTACCGCCATACAACAATGCGCCGTACATTTCCCAAACGGAAAAGTCAAAGTTAAACGAGTGAAACATCGTCCAGATGTCGCGGTTATCAAAATCGAACCGGAATTTATCATTTATCATGAGCCGGACAACATTTCGGTGCTGTACCAGGACGCCTTTTGGTTTTCCCGTGGTGCCGGAAGTGTAAATAATATAAGCCAGAGAAGATACCAGAGAAGATGAAGCACATCGGTTGCCGGGGCGCCCCTGCAATCGATTCGGCGTAGGCAGTTGGGAGGTTAAGGGTTCAGAATAGGCGATATCGGTGTCAGTAAGGAGTAATTTGGCACCGCTATCTTTCAAAATATAACGGATTCGCTCTTCCGGGTAATCGGGATCAATGGGAAGGTATGCGCCCCCGGCCTTTAGGATCCCCAAAATCCCAATTATCATTTCAATCGATCGTTCCAATTGGATTCCCACAATAACATCCGGTCCGATACCTCTTGTGATTAACTCATTCGCCAATTGATCGGATTGTTGATTCAATTTTTTATAGGTGATTTGTCGAGCGTTTTGGGGCGATGGCTCGGCTTCCCCCATGCTCGAACCGATAATGGCCAGATGATCGGGGGTCCTGTTTACCTGCGCCTCAATTAGTTCATGAATACACTTATCTTTCGGATAACCTGCCGTGGTCCGGTTAAATTCGTCTATGATTTGTTTTTTTTCTTCTTCCGTTGTAATTTCGATCTCATTCAATTTAATACCGGGCATTTCGAGTATTTTCATCACGATTTGATAAAAATAAACCATAAACCGTTCAATGGTCTCCTTCTTGAACAACCTGGTACAATATTGAAATGATACGGTTAACCCTTGACTTTTTTCCCATACGGTGATTTCCAGATCAAATTTCGATACCGGGTTAATCGGATCTTGTTTCCGGGAAGCCGATACCGGTTCTTCGGTCTCTTTTTTTAACCGGGTCATGTCTTGAACAACGAGAACGACATCAAATAATGGGTTGCGGCCCGGGTCTCTCCGGGTGGAAACTTTTTCTACCAGGTCTTCGAACGGATATTCTTGATTCTGGAAAGCAGCAAGGGTTTTCGAACTCAGTTCTTCTAAAAATTGGTTAAAGGTGAGTTCTCCAATGGGGTAATTTCGGATGGCCAGCATATTCACAAACATTCCGATAATTTTTTCTAAATCCGCATGCCTCCGCCCGGCGACGGGAGTGCCGATAACAATATCCTCCTGGCCGCTGAGTTTGGATAAAAGGACATTCAAAGCTGCCAAGAAAACCATATAAATCGTAACGCCCTGCTCACGGGCATATTTATTTATCAACCGGGTATCGTCAGGATTCATTTGAAAATCCATATGATTCCCTTCAAAATTTTTGATCGCAGGACGGGGATAATCGGTGGGAAGGTTCAATACCGGTATATCGGCTTCAAATTCGTTGAGCCAGTAACTTTCCTGTTTGCCAAATATCCCCTTTTCCTTCATACCGTTTTGCCATTCGGCAAAGTCTTTGTATTGAAGAGATAGGGATGGCAACACGTCGTCCTTATACACTCTCATAAAATCCTGCGTTAATAGGTTTTGTGACATCCCGTCCGTTATGATATGATGGACATCAATAATTAAAAGATTTCTGCCCGCTCCGGTATTTAGCAATCCCACACGCATCAGAGGCGCTTGGGTTAAATCGAAATACCTAACAAAGCCTTTAATCCCTCTGAACGTCTTCTCCTCGGTGCATTCCGCGTGCAAATTAATTATTTCAAATTCCACCGTATCATGAATCCTCTGGACTGGGGTATGGTTAACCAGGTGAAAGGATGTCCTCAAACTTTCATGACGCTGAATCAACGTCAGGAATGCATCTTTCAACGGGCCGATATGAATGTTTTCCGGCAAAGGAATGATGACAGGGATATTATAGGCAGTGGTATCGAACGTTACCTGCTGCAAAATATATAATCGTTTCTGCGCGGAAGAAAGGGCATAATATTCCTTTTCTTCCGCTGATTCGATCGAGATAAAATGTTCCTGAGATTGAACATAACGTTGCAAAAAATCAATGATTTCTTCCTTCCTTTCTCTCAACTCGTTTAAGAGGTCGGCAGTCAATTTACTTTTAGGCGCATTAATCTTAAGTTCACCACCCTCCAATTGCAATTTGATTCCATCTCGATTGAGCCTCGAAAAAAATTCTGGCATATTCATAGTTTTATCTCCACTAGTTCTTCATCCGTATTTTCCTGATTCAAAGTTTCAGAGGCGGATTGTATGCCTTTTATTAGGGAAGCAATTCCCCGAATGGTCGGTTGCTTAATTATCCACGCCAATTCCATTTTTACTCCGATCTCCTTATGAATCTTAGACGCCATCAGGGTGGCTTTCAAGGAGTGGCCTCCCAATTCAAAGAAATCATCATCGATCCCTATTATCGAATAAGGTTGAGTTAAAATCTCACCCCATATATGCACCAGTTTTTCCTCTATTTCATCCTCTGGGCCGATATAACTTTTTCCTGCTTTTAATTCCGGCTCAGGCAGCCTTTTCCGGTCTACTTTCCCATTGGGTGTTAACGGAATTTGCTCCATGGATACAAAAAATGATGGAATCATATAATTCGGTAAGTTTTTTGACAGGGCCTCGGGTAATTCAGATATCTTACAATCGGTATCGGAAACAATATAAGCGCATAAATATTTATCTTGATTTTTAGTTTCTCTTATTGATACCACCGCTTCTTTTATTCCGGGTTGCCCGAGCAGCCGATGTTCTATTTCTCCCAATTCTATTCGAAATCCCCTGATCTTGACCTGATGATCGATTCTCCCCAAAAACTCAATATTGCCATTCGATAACCAACGGCCAAGGTCTCCGGTATGATATACCCGGCCACCGGCCACCGGCCACCGGCTACCGGTAAACTTTTCCGATGTTAATTCCGGGTTATTGAGATAACCGCGCGCTACCCCAATTCCCCCGACACACAATTCCCCTGCAACTCCAACCGGAACCAATCGTTGATATTTATCGATTATATAACAAGATGAATGATTTAAGGGCTTCCCAATTGGAATTGTTGTCTCATATTCCCGCTTGACATAATGAAACGTGGAAAACGTGGTGTTTTCAGTGGGGCCATACATGTGCAAGATTTTTAAATTTTGGTACTTGCGTCTTAACATGTTCACATACTCTGAACCCACCCGATCTCCACCGACCAGGAAATAATCAAGATGGCCGAATAGATCAGGTTCATCTCCCAATTGATTGAGTATTTGCGGCACCAAATGCAATATATTTATCCGGTGCTGATACAGAAATGATTTTAATTTATTTCCATTTAGAATAACATCTTGATTTACAAGATATACCCTTAATCCATTGAGTAATGGCCCCCATATTTCAAATATGGTTATATCAAACACAATGTTTCCTGTTAATAGCAGCCTATTTCCCTCTTTCCATTCGATGTAATTGGGATAATTGACCAATCTCAGCACACTCCGATGCTGAATCAGAACCCCTTTGGGCCTTCCCGTAGAACCGGAGGTGTAGAGCACGTAAGCGAGGTCCATGCCTTCGGCGGCCCGCCTCGGGGATAATGCCCTCCCCTTTTTGAAAAAAGCGGGGCAAAAACTCTTGCTAGGGAGTTTTATTACGCCTTCGACGACGTTGTTGCCGGTAAAC
Source organism: Candidatus Omnitrophota bacterium (assembly GCA_050258455.1). Taxonomy (GTDB): domain Bacteria; phylum Acidobacteriota; class Aminicenantia; order UBA2199; family UBA2199; genus JAKAGC01. The sequence continues at coordinate 31,565 of JBLMYT010000132.1, forward strand.
AATAATTTCGCCCCGCTGTCCTTGAGCATGTAATCGATGCGTTCCTGTGGGTAATCCGGATCAATGGGTAAATATGCCCCACCGGATTTTAATATTCCCAGGATACCAATAATCATCTCAATCGATCGCTCAATTTTAATGCCGACAATGGTATCGGGTTCAACTCCTTTTTGTATTAATTCGTATGCCAGTCGATTGGATTGTTTATTTAATTCCTTATATGTTAGTTGTAAAAAAGACATTTCGTTTGAAATCATTGAATCAATAACGGCAATGTAATCAGGGGTCTTCTCCACTTGTTCTTCAAAAATCCGATCAATGGTTTTTTCTTTCGGCCATTCCGTGGGGATATTATAATCAATCGCCTTTTTATTATTAAATTCAAATAATATTTGCTGCTTCTCCTCATGCGTGATGATCTCTATATCTTCCAAACGGATATCCCCGTTCGGTTTTTCTGAAATTTTCTCGGCGATTTGTTCGGCGAGCCGCCCCAGATGCTTTTCAACACGCTGAATAATCGAATCCTCAAATACCACGGCATTGTATTTGAGATTAAAGACCAATTCTTCGATAAATCTAACAACGATATTCAAATCATAGGTGGTCTGCTCGAATACGTTTACACTTTGGACTGAGAATGAGGATTGACCCTCCCGGCCGGCCTGTTCGATCTCCCGGTCCACAGGATAATTTTCAAAAATAAACAAACTGGTGATGAGTTCCCGCTTTAACACACTCCGAGATTGGATCTCGGCCAAGGGCGCAAATTCGTAAGACCGGGCCTGAATCATTTGCGCATTCATGCGTTTGAGTAAACCCAAAAACGTATCCCCAGGTTCGGCTTTGACCCGGACCGGGACCGCATTGATAAACAACCCCACAATTTTTTCGACATTTTCCAGGTTTGCGGGCCTTCCCGAAACAATGGCCCCAAAAACTACATCATCTGTGTTATTATATTTTTGAAGCAGAATCCCCCAGAGGGTCTGAACAATGGTACTCATGGTGACATTGTTCTCATTGGAAATCCCGATGAATTTTTTGACCCACGTGCGCTTGAGTTTAAACCGGTGCGATTCCGGCTCATATTCTTTCGATTTATTTTTATTTTTTTCCGGGTTATTTTGAGGAATTGTCGCCTGGCTTTCATAAGATTCCAGGTATTGCTGCCAATACGCAATTCCTTCTTCTTTGTTTTGCTTTTCCAGCCATTTGATATAATTTTTGTATGGGGCGGCCGGCGGTAAATAAACAGGCGTTCCTTGCACTAACCCGTAATAAGTCTGCAGCATTTCCTTGACCAGGATCGAAATACACCAGCCATCCATGATGATGTGATGAAAGCTCCAGATGATTTCATATTTATCGGTGTCGATTTTTAATATGGCCATCCGGATCAAAATATCTTCTTCCAATTCAAAACCCCTTGCTTTATCGTTGTTTTTAAATTTCTTGATCCACGACTCCTGCTCATCCGCTCCCAGATGGGAGATATCCTCATCGTAGATGGATTTCTTTCGATGCTTTAACACCACCTGAGCCGGACGATGGACTTCCCCATGAACAAAAATGGTACGAAGCATGTCATGTCGTTCAATGATGCCATTGAACGCCTGCTCAAATAACCCCCGATTCAATTCGCCTTTAATGCGATAAGACGTTTGTTCGAAATACGCCGGGGATTGTTTATCCATCAAATAATGAAATAACATGCCTTCTTGCATGGGAGTTAAGGTATAGATATCGTCTATACCCGGATATTGCTCTGCTAACCGATCGAGCGTTTCGATCGATAACCCCTTGTAGGTAAAATCGCTGGGAGTGCGTTCCACTTTTTCCTTTGAACTACAAAAAGCGATGATGACTTTGAGTTCGGCCTGAATCGATTTTAATAATATATCAACTGTTTCCGGTTTATAATGTTTTTTATTATATTTAATCGATATTCTCAACCGATTATTGGCAATCATTCCTGAGATATTGAAATCCAAATCCCTGTTTCCTTGTTGGGATGTGCTATTCCCTACGGATTCTTTAGCAAACCCGAAAGACATTTGCCTTATATCTGTGTCAAATTGCCCCAAATAATTAAAGCCGAATTGGGGAGTCAACTTAAACTCGATGTCCTCTTTATTCTCTTTCCCGGTTAAATATTTCAAAACACCATATCCGGTTCCTTTATTGGGAATATTTCTTATGGCTTCTTTAACTTCCTTAATTTGGCGTCCCCGGTCATGCTCATACGAAATATCGATTATCAGTGGAAATATACTGGTAAACCACCCGACTGTCCGGCTGATATCGATGCCTTCCATTATTTCTTCTCTGCCGTGACCTTCCAGGGAAATTAAGGCAAACGAATGCCCCCAGGTTTTCCTTATTCCTCCGCCAAGGGCTGTTAATAAAATATCATTGATTTCTGTCCCAAAGGCATGATTCACCCGTGTCAATAAACGACTGGTTTCCTGTTCATCCAGACTAAAAGAAAGCGTTTGAGCATCCGTATTATAATTACCTTCTTCTGCGAAATCTCTCCTTAAGAATGGAATGTCCATTGATTCCAATTCGGACCAATAGGTTTTCTCTCTCAAAAATCTTTCACTGTTAGAATAATCGGATAATTTTTCGGCCCAAACTTTGAAGGAATCGGTTTTTAAGGGTAAAGTCAGGGGTTCTTCTTTTTTGTATTGCTGATATAAGGTTTCCAGGTCTTCAAACACGATACGCCAGGATACGCCATCCACAACCAGATGATGAATCACGATTAACAACCGGTCACCATCATCCAGATGAAATAAGGCCAGTTTCATCAACGGGCCGTTTTCCAGGTCCACGCTTCGCTGAATTTCATTGACCCGGGCCTCCAGGAGTCGACGGCTATCGTCTCGATTTTTTAGGTCGATGACCTCCAACGATAAAGGATGATTTAACCCGTGATTGATTTGAATCATTTCCCCATTTTCCATTTTATAGGTTATTCGAAACGCATCGTGATGTTCTTGAATCTTCGTAAAAATGGCCCGGATGGCATCCGCATCGAATCCATCCTTTGAATCAAACATCACGGCCTGATTAAAATGATGACTATCGATGGAATGGTTTTGGAAAAACCATTTCTGAATCGGAGTCATCGGTATGATTCCGCAAACCGGGTTTTGGTCCGGGATGTGGACTATTTTTTTTACCCGGGGAGCTAATTCGGATATGACCGGATATTGAAAGAGATCTCTCATTTCCAATTTATACCCGGCATTGTTAAGCCGGGATATGATCTGGATGGATTTGATGGAATCCCCCCCCATCATGAAAAAGTTTTCATTTATACCGATAGTTGATTTCCCCAGAACTTTTTCCCATATTTCCGACATCAATTTCTCCATTGCATCTCGCGGGGGAACATACGGAATGTGTTCCTCAATACTGGCTTCCATGGGGTCGGGCAGGGCCTGTCGATCGATTTTTCCATGAGGGTTTAAGGGAAACCTTTCCAAATTGACGAAATAGGACGGCATCATATAATCGGGTAATTCTCCGGATATATATTCTCGGATATCGGATAAATTCAATTTGCTGTGCGTCAGGATATAGGCGCATAGATAGCTATCGCCGGTTTCATTTTTCCGCACGGTAACAATTGCATCCTTTATTGCGTGATGCCGGACCAATTTGTTTTCTATTTCTCCCAATTCAATGCGATGGCCCCGAATCTTGACCTGGTTATCGCATCGTCCCTGGAATTCGATATTCCCGTCTGCCTTAAATCTCGCCAGGTCCCCTGTTGCGTAAAGCCGCTGCCCGGGTTCAAACCCATTTGGGGTGAATCGTTCCTGGGTCAGCTCCGGCCGATTCAGGTATCCTCGGGCCACCCCATCCCCGGATATATGAATTTCACCGGCAACGCCTATGGGAACCGGCTCTTTCTGTTTATCCAGGATGTATATCCGAACATTGGCTGAAGGAATTCCGATCGGAACAGCCCTTCCCTGGTTCCCCCGGGGATTGAATCGGTAAATCATACAACCGACGGTCGCTTCGGTCGGGCCATATTCATTGTAAATATTGATCCTTTCCCCGAAATGGGCATCGATGTCTCTTGCCAATTGGGTTTCGAGTTCTTCGCCCCCCACGATGAAGGTGTGGAGATGGGAATGAGAATGGGAATCATCTTTATTCTTGCCATTATCCCGGATTAACTTTAAGTGGGTGGGGGTTAATTTAACGACCCCCACTTTATTTTCTCTCACGACTCGATCAATCAGCGTCTCTTGTTCATCGCCGTAAACAACGATTTTGCCACCCATAATTAACGGCGTAAAAATCGACGTTACGGTTAAATCAAAGGAGATAGAGGTATACAGGGGAAAATCGGCAGACGCATGATTCCGGTCCCTTACATAATTCCCAGCCGCCCACCACACATAATTGACCACCCCCCGATGCTCGACCATTACCCCTTTGGGTTTGCCCGTGGAACCGGATGTATAAATAACATACGCTAAATCCGATGGCCGCGGATCCCTATACTCCAACCCCGAAACCTCTTCGTTTGTTTCCAAATTCCAGCGGGCCATATCGATCCTTTCACCCTTCCAGTTTAGATATACGGGCAGCGCCCGGTCGGTCAACACCCAGGTTGCCCCACTATCTTCCAGGATAAATTTTTTTCTACTGTCAGGGTATTCGGTATCCAAAGGTAAATAAGCGCCACCCGCCTTCAATATGCCCAATATTGCCACGATCACTTCAAACGATCGGGAGGCCATTATACCGACAATACGACCGTTGGTCACACCCTTTAGTCTCAGAAACTTCGCTACCCGATCTTTTTCGAGACTTAATTCGCGATAACTCATTTTTTTATCATTGTACTCAGCCGCCGTGTAATCCGGAGTTTTCGCAGCCTGTTCTTCAAATAATTCATGAATCGTTTTATTTCGCGGATAATCGGTTTCTGTGTGGTTAAAGTCGTCTATTAAATATTTCTTCTCATTTTCGGATAATACATGCACGCCGGATAAGGGGATATCCACATTCGAAAGAACGGTTTCCAATATGCGCCCCAAATGCGCAATAATCCGTTTTACCGTTGAATCCTCATACAACCGGGATTTATAGTCGACGGTCCCCTCTATACGGTTCCCATCTTCCGTTCGCCTGAAAGAAAATAACATACCGGGATGAACATGGCGAAGATATCCTTTATCATGAATATTCTCTACTAAAACCGCAACATCAAATAATGATGAATCGTTATTACTAGACGTTAAATTTAATTGGGATACCAGGGCATCAATGGGGTAATTTTGATTCTCAATGGCTTCAATAATCGTTTGTCTCACTTGCAACAGAAACTCCTTAAACGTCATCGAACCGGAGACTCTATTCCTTAATACTAATACGGTATTGGTAAATTCTGCATCTATTTTCTGTTTATCGATGGGTGCACCGATAATAATATCTTCGTTTCCCGAATATTTATAAAGTAAGACGATTACGGCAGAGGTTAAGACCATATGGAGTTTGGGGATCGAGCCGCTGATCAACCTTTCCAGCTTGATGCGGACGTCTCCCTCGATTTTGAAGTTTGCGGTAGCAGCCGCATCTCCGGGGTCGCCTTTTCCCTGATCATCATAGGGGAAATAACTCCATGAGAGCTCGCCGGACAATTTTTTCATCCAGTATTCTTTTTCTTTTACAAATAAACCCGCAATAATTCCTCGTTCCTCTGACAATTTTTCCGTTGCCGTTTCCTGTTTGATGCTCATTTTATTTACCTTCTCAACTAAAAATCAAATTCTTCCTGATAATCCTGGAGGTTATCCGATGTGGTGATTACCAGGGCGTGAGTAATCGGGATATCTTTTAATTTAATATCAGGATTATCCACTACTTGCTGTAATATTTCTATCAATCGATTCGCCATCTTTTGAATCGTTTCCCGTTTGAACAGAGCCGAAGAGTAGGTCAGGGACATTTTAATTTCGTTTTGACTGTAAAACGCGGCAAGACGCAAATCAAATTTGGAGGTGACTTTTGAAGACCGGTAGATTTCTAATTTTGGGCCTGACTTATGAGTCGCTTCTCTTTGCAAATTTGTATCCGCCAAAACAACACTGAATAACGGATTTCTGTCCGACATACCCCGTAAGTCCAGTTTGCTTACCAGCTCATCGAATTGAAAATCCTGATTATCAAGCGCATTAATGGCATTTTCCTTTACTTCACCCAGAAAATCCAAAAATGTTTTATCGGGTTCCGGCCGATTTCGCATCGAAAGCATATTCACGAACATCCCAATTATTTTTTCCAAATCATGATGCCTTCTTCCTGAAATAGGCGAGCCTAACACGATATCTTCTTTTCCTGTGTATTTCATTAGTAATACATTAAATACCGCAAGCAGAAACATATACATGGTGACGGTGGTTTTAAGAAGCATCCGGTTAAAACGCGAAGTTAACTCCTTATCCATCGAGAAAAAATATATGCCGCCCTCATCGGAATTAAAAACTTCCGGCCTCGGAAAATCGGTAGGTAAATTGAGAATAGGGATGCCATCTTTAAATCGGCCCAACCAATAGTCTTCTTGCGTCTTTATCTTCCCCAATTCGGACACTCGATATTGCCATTCCGAAAAATCCTTGTATTGCAACCTTAAAGGCGGTAATTCCGTTCCTGAAAGGAGTGCTTTTAAATCTTGACTCAATATATCTCTTGATATCCCATCGGTGATGATATGGTGCATATCGATCATTAATAGGTGCTTTGTTTCTTCCTCTTCAATCAATCCCACCCGTAGTAATGGGGCCTGAGAAAAATCAAAGGGGCGAATAAAATCCGACCGGAACCGATTCAATTCTTCCGTGTTCCTTGCCCCATAATCGTCGATCTCACAGTGAATCGCATCATGCACTCTTTGGATTGGCCCGTCTTCCAACATCTCAAATGATGTTCTTAAACTTTCGTGCCGGGCGATTAGTTTTCCGAGGGCTTCAACAAATGCTTTTTTATCGAGAGCGCCATTTAATAACCAACATGCCGGAATATTATAGGCCACACTATGGGGCGCCATCAAATGGACAAAATAAAGTCGTTTTTGGGCCGGCGATAACGGATAATATTCTTTCTTTTCAGCGGGTTCTATTGAAATATATTTTTCTTGAGCCATTTTTTTGATGCATTCCGCCAGTCCTCGAATCGTGGAACGCTTAAAGATTTCTGCCAACGGCACCGGAATATTTAACTCTTTATGAATTCTGGAGACAACAACTGTGGCTTTTAATGAATGCCCCCCTAACTCGAAGAAATTATCATCAACCCCGATCTTTTCTTTGGGTTGGGAGAGAACTTCACCCCATATTTGGGCCAGTGTTTTTTCGATCTCATCCTGGGGACCAACGAAATCTTCTTCCCTGTTCAATTCCGGTTCAGGTAATGCCCCCCGGTTAATTTTGTTATTCCTGGTCAGGGGCATACTTTCCAGTCGGATAAAATAAGAGGGAACCATGGTGGCGGGTAAATGACGGGATAGGTATTTACGCAGCACCGATGGTTCGATCGGCGTTTCGGATACAAAATAAGCACATAAATACTTTTCCCCATTCTTGTTTTCCCTGACCGTGATGATGGCCTCCTTTACTCCATTGCATTTGAGAAGATGACTTTCAATCTCCCCCAATTCGATACGATATCCACGAATTTTTACCTGATCGTCCGCCCTTCCCAAAAATACAATATTGCCATCGCCGCACCACCGGGCCAGGTCCCCCGTTGAGTAAACCGCGGTATTCCTTTCCCATAAACCCGTAATGAATTTATCGGATGTCAATTGGGGCTTATTGAGATATCCCATTCCAACGCCATCCCCGCCAATAAATAGGCCCCCGATAACCCCTACGGGAACAAGATGAAAATCCTTATCCAGGATATAAATCCGAACATTACCGATTGGCTTTCCAATGGTGGGAGCATTTTTATAGTCTTCGATGTTCTCCAGATCCAGAAATCTCGCAACCGAGCCAATGGCGGTTTCCGTTGGACCGTATTCATCCATTATCTGTAAATGAGGACAAGGCTGAAGTGCCTTTTCCACATCATTGATGTTTATTTCTTCGCCCCCCAATATCACAAGCCTTAACCTTGTGAGAGCCCGGGATGAAAATTCTGTATTGTTCACAATCAAATTAAACAGAGAAGGCGTTACTTTTATATACGTGATCCGATGATCTCTAAGATAATTTAACAGCCGGTGAGGTATTAAATATGTTTCCCGTGGAATCACATGCAACGGGCACCCGAATAACAGGGAAGAAAAGAATTGTGTATACAAAAGATCAAACGCAAAAGATGAAGTCAATATGGCCCTATCCGCTATATTTAGATGAATGCTTTGGATAAACCAATGAACATAGTTGACCAGATTTTGATTTCTTATCAACACCCCTTTGGGCCTCCCTGTGGTGCCGGATGTATAAATGACATAGACGGGATCGTCAGGTAAGCACGAAATTTCAACGGATTCACATTCACCGCGATATAACGTCGGATCATCGATCGGGATGATTTCAACCTGCGTTTCAACGCTATCCTTCAAGTGCGATTGGGCCAATAAAATCGGCATATTGCTGTCATTTAAAATATAATTTATTCGCTCGGTCGGCGATTCCGGATCAATAGGAAGAAACGCGTTCCCCGTTTGGAGTATGCCCATAATTCCAATTACCATCTCCAAGGAAGGCCCAATCATGATCCCGACAACCGAACCTTCCGTTATATTGTTTTTTCTCAATAAAGAAGCAATACAACGGGATCGATGATCCAATTCCCGATACGTCACTTGAACGACTGGTTCTTCTCCGTTAACAGCGATTACCGTATCGGGCATCCTTGCGGCTTCATCTTTAAACAATTGATGAAGGGACTTGCTTTTGGGATACCCCATTGACGTATTATTAAAGTCGTACAATATCAGGCTCTTTTCTTCTTCCGATAACATATCGATTTCATCGATCTTGATTGGTGTCCCTTTTATTATCTCCCCCAAAACCCGATAAAAATAATTCATGAACCGTTTAATGGTTTCTTCTTTAAATAACGTTGTACAATATCCAAAGATAATATTCCACTTTTCCCCTTTCTCCAATACCGTTATTTCCAAATCAAATTTCGATACCGGATGAATGTTATCATACGCTTTAGCAGAAGGTATTTTGGATTTATCCATTCTCGTATTTTTAAATCCGTCAACCTCCAACCGATTCTGATTTTGAAAGGTAAACATCACATCAAATAATGGGTTATGACTCATATCACGGTTAATAACCACTTGCTCCACCAGGTCTTCAAATGGGTATTCCTGGTTCTCAAATGCTTCCAGTGTTCTGTCTTTTACCTCATTGAGAAAAACCCTAAAATGTTTTTCTCCTATTGGGAAATTTCGAAGCGCCAACGTATTCACAAACATCCCGATAATTTTTTCCAAATCCGCATGCCTTCTGCCAGCCACCGGGGTTCCGATAACGATATCCTCCGAACCCGTAAGCTTGGATAATAAAACATTGATAACGGCCAACATAATCATGTAAACCGTAACTTCTTCCCGGAGGGCGTACTTCATCAGTAATTCCACGTCTTCATGGGTTAATTCAATGTTGGTGCGATTTCCTTCAAAACGTTGAACCGGGGGGCGGGGGTAATCCGTGGGAATATTCAATGCCGGTATTTCCCCTTCAAATTCGTTGAGCCAATAAACTTCTTGTCGGCTTAATTTTTCCTTATTTTTGTTTTGCCATTCGGAAAAATCTTTATATTGGATTCGCAAAGGCAAAAGCTCTTCCCCCTTATATAACCCCCGAAAATCCTGCGTTAATATCCCCTGCGAGGTTCCATCCGTTATTATATGGTGCAAATCAACCACTAAGAGTCGGCGATTTTTTTCTATTTCAAACAATCCCAACCGAATCAGCGGTGCTTTGGATAAATCAAAGGGACGAATAAACGAGTTTTGAAAATCCGTTTGAAAATAGTTTATTTCAATCTCCGCGTCATCGTGCACTCTCTGTATCAATAGATTATTTACGGTTTGAAATGAGGTTCTTAAACTCTCATGGCGCTTCAGCAATTTTTTAAAGGTGTCTTCCAGTGTTTTTATGTCAACATCTTCCAATAATGGAATAAGTACCGGTATATTATACGCAGTATTTTCCATATCCAATTGTTGCAAAATATACAATCTCTTTTGAGATGATGACAACTCATAATATTCTTTTTCTTCTACCGGCTCGATCGAGGTATCCTTTTCTTGGGCCGCTCCTTGAATATAATCGGATAAGGCCCGGATTGTTGAAGATTTAAATATTTCGGCCAACGGCACCTGGACATGGAGCTCTTTACGAATTCTGGAGGTGACATTCATGGCTTTTAATGAATCGCCACCCAATTCGAAAAAATCATCATAAACACCCACCCGGCTGAAACCAAACAATGTTTGCCATATCGTTGCCAGTTGCCCTTCGATTTCTGTTTCCGGTGCCACATAAGGGGCGCTCAATTCCGGTCGCGGGTACTGTCCCTTCCCCTGAACCGGTGCTTCCGTTTCCGGTTTATCGACAGGGATAGATACGGATGGAGCGGATCGAGGTGCATTTTTTTTTGTCTCAATCCAATAATATTGCCGTTCAAACGGGTAAGTCGGTAATGCGATACGACGCCTCTTTTCATTCCCATAAAAGCCATCCCAATCGATGGCCATTCCCCGCAGCCAGCATTGGCCCATTTTACTTAACAGGTAGTGGTGATCCGGAATCGTTTCATTCGGATGACGCATGAGATTGGTGACGAAATGAGTATCTTTCTTATCGTGATGCTGGTTGACAAACGTACTCAACGTGCGTCCGGGACCGATTTCAATAAAAATAGAGGCCGGAGTATTCAATAGGACACTGAGACCTTCCGAAAAGCGAACGGTGTTTCGAATATGCGTTACCCAGTAATGGGGATCGGTGGCATTCTCGTCCGTTATCCATTGTCCGGTCAAATTCGATATAAACGGTATCTCCGGTTTATGAAACGAAATTTTATTTGCTTTTTCTTCGAATTCCGTTAATATCGGCTCCATCATGGGAGAATGAAAGGCATGAGACGTGTAAAGTAATCGGGTGTCATGCCCCTTTGATTTTAATACATTTGAAAAGGTATCAATCGCCTCGGGGGGACCGGAAACCACGCAGCGCGACGTGGCGTTTACGGCAGCCAGGGCCAATTCATCATTTAATAGGGGGAGGATTTCTTTTTCGGTTAACCCGACACTGAGCATCGATCCTCCGGGAAGCCCCTGGATTAATTGGCCTCTGCACGCAATCAGACTTAACGCATCTTCAAGTGACATGACCCCGGAAAGACAAGCGGCCGTATACTCGCCAATACTGTGACCAATCATCGCATAAGGTTGGATCCCCCATTTCATTAATAATTTGGCTAAAGAGTATTCGATGATAAAAAGAACCGGCTGTGTTACCCCGGTCTGATGGATTCTGTCGGACGCTGTGGGTATGGTTTCGCTTGATGCCGGATAAAGAATGTCTTTGAGTTCAAATCCCATAATTGGGTTTAATATCTCCAAACACCGGTCCACTTCGTCTCGAAATTCCGGCTCGGTCTCATACAACGCCAGTCCCATGGCCACATACTGGGAACCCTGACCCGGAAACATAAAGACGATATCGGACTTTTCTGCCTTGGTAAAAAACGAAAATACTTTCCTCGGTTCGCGAGAAGCCAATAGGGCGCCGGCTTCTTCCGATCCCGAACAAACCACCATCCGGCGATGATGAAAGAGACGCCGCCCCACCTGTAAGGTATAGGCCGTATCCGCAAGGTTGATCCCCGGATGGGTTTTTAAATAATCGGTTAAATTGCCGGTCATTTGATCTAAAGCCGAAGCGGTCCGGGCAGATAATAAAAGCATTTGGTATTTCCTGCCGTCTTCAACCAGGGGAAGGGGTTCCGGGGCTTCTTCCAGGATTAGATGCGCATTGGTTCCCCCAAACCCAAAGGAACTGACCCCCGCCCTCAAGCGATGCCGATTGGTTGGCCATTCACTCAATTTCGTATTGACGTAAAAGGGACTATTCTCAAAATCGATTTCCGGATTGGGAGTCTCAAAATTAAGGCTGGGGGGAATTAATTTATATTTCAAACAGAGCACGGTCTTGATGAACCCGGCAATCCCGGCAGCCGTATTTAAATGCCCCACATTGGTTTTCACCGAACCGATGGCGCAACAATTCTTCTTGCTCCCGGCAAATACCTGATTTAATGCTTCGATTTCAATGGCATCTCCCAAAATTGTTCCGGTACCATGGGTTTCGATAAAACCCATACTTTCCGGTTCGAATCCCGCTGCTATTTGGGCCGCCCGAATGACTTCCCGCTGACCGGTGACACTCGGGGCCGTATAGCCGACTTTCCTTATCCCATCATTATTGGTAGCGCTTCCCTTGATCACGGCATAAATGGTATCTCCATCCAAAAGAGCGTCTTCAGCTCTTTTTAACAACACACACCCAACGCCATCTCCAAAAACCGTGCCATTCGAGCGGGCGTCAAATGCCCTGACGTGACCATCCGCCGAATAAATCATCCCCTCCTGATACACATAACCTTTCTTTTTGGGGATCAGGATCGATACCCCACCGGCCAGAGCCATATGGCATTCCCTTAATAATAACCCTTTACATGCTTCATGAATGGCAACCAGAGACGTGGAGCAGGCGGTCCGGAGGGTAATACTGGGACCGATCAAATCGAATTTATAAGATACGTAGGTGCTGAGATGGTTATTTAAGAGGCCTTTTTGAAACTGTCCTGCATTGTCACCGATTTGCGAAAAAACTCGGGCCAACCAGCCGATGTTAAATCCATTACCCAGATAAACGCCAATTACCCCCTCGTTTTCGGATGGGTGATAACCCGCATGCTCAAAGGTTTCCCAACCACATTCCAGAAGCACTCGTAATTGGGGGTCCATTACGACGGATTCGGCCGGATTAAAGTTAAAAAATGCGGCATCAAAGTATTCGATATCTTCTAAAACCCCTTTCGCCTTTACATAATTGGGTGCCTGAACCGTTTCGGATGGCAGCCCCGCCCCGATCAACTCTTCGTCGGTAAAAAATGAAATGGATTCCACGCCATTTTTTAAATTTTCCCAAAATTGATCGATATTCTTGGCGCCGGGAAACCTCCCCGCCATTCCGATGACGGCTATATCCAAACTGATTCCCCCTTGAATCGGATGTTTTTTTGATCCGGAATGATTTGGGATCGTTTTACTTTCTGGATGTTGACTCAAGTAACGCGCCAAATCCCCAATTGTCGGGTATTCGAATGATTTTACAATCGGAATATTCTTCTTGAGTAATTGGGATAAAATCCCGTTTATCTTGATAATATCGAAGGAATTCCCACCCATCTCAAATAAATTATCATGAATACCGATCTCTTCGAGGTTCAGCACTTCCTTCCAAACGTTGGCGATGATTTTCTCGATATCCGTCCGGGGATCAACATGGCGAGCGGTTGATTTCAACGGATCGTTTCTCATCATTGCAAGAGCTTTCCGGTCAATCTTCCCGGTTTGAGTCAGCGGCATGTTCTCAAGTTTTACAAAAAAAGAAGGGATCATATAATCGGGTAAATCCCCGGCCAAAAAATTCCTCAGCTCTCGGACATGGTAGTCTCGATCCGACTCAAAAAAAGCGCATAAATAGTAATTTCCTTTTTCTCTTTCTCTTTCTGTTTGTTTTTCTGTTTCTTTTGCCACCACCACCGCTTCGTGGATACCATCCATTTTGATTAGGGTGGTTTCGATTTCGCCGAGTTCCACCCTGAACCCCCTGATTTTTACCTGAAGATCTTTCCGACCTATAAATTCGATATTTCCGTCCGGAAGAAGCCGGCCCATATCACCTGTCCAATACATCGATCCATATTCGGAATCCCGGGTGAAGACCTTTTTGGTCAATTCCCCGTTTTTCCAATACCCGGGAGAGATATGGGGACAAGCGATCAGGATTTCTCCTGTTTCAAATGCATCCACTTCATCGCCGTCTTTATCCACGACAAATATCCGGGTTCGATCCAGGGGGTTCCCAATGAGTAAATGACCGATGGGATCCTCTGCTCGTATGGTCCATATGGAATTAACGGTCGATTCGGTTTGTCCATATATATTGGCCAGGGTGGAACCGGAGAAATATTTTTTAAACATGTCTATTTCGTGGTGTCGCAGGGCTTCACCCCCCAACACGATGGATCGAATATCCGGGAAACGCTCTTTTCCGGTGAGGGTGCTTACAAAAAAATTGTATAAGGACGGGACGGAATGCCAAACGGTTATTTGCTCTTGAATCAACAATTGGGATAAATTGGAGTCGCTGTTTCGTCTGCGGATATTATAGGGATATAGCGTCGCACCATTAAGCAGTGCACCGTAAATATCCGGTATGGATCCGTCATGACCGAACGAGGCTAATAAGGTGATGCGATCCGCATCGGTTATGGAGAAAATTCGGGTCCAATTTTCAATAAAATATAATACGTTTTGATGCGTTTGCATCACCCCTTTGGGGTTTCCGGTCGAGCCGGATGTATATAAAATATACGCCAGTTTTTCGCCATTGATCTCCCGGGCCGGATTCTGATCCCCATCGGGACTGAGCCTTGCCTGATCGCATCCATCGATATGGAGGAGGCGAATGTTGTTTGCCTCGGCCAATTTCTCCGCTGTTCCCAAATTTTTTGAATCGGCGATAATGAGTGACGATTCGGAATCTGCCAACATATAGGCGAGTCGATTATACGGATAATCCGTGGATAGAGGAACATAAACATTACCGGATTTTAACGTTCCGAATATGGCAGCAATCATATCGAGTTCATTCTCTAAGAGAAGTCCGATATGTAAGGGTTCTCTTTGAATCGGGCACACGGATCCGATTAACCCTGCAATGCGGTTGGCATATTGATTGAGTTCCCTGTAAGACATCGATGTTTTTCTCACCTTGACCGCAAGGCGATCCGGTGTTTTTTTTACTTGTTCTTCAAATTTCTGCGCCAACATGTACCGTCTCCCTGATAACTATCATCCTTATTCATCCGATCTCTTGAAGTTCCGTTTCTTCTTTTGAGTTTTGTATTGGAAAAAACTTTTATCGAAATGATCTTTAAAAAAATCGATAAGTCTCATATATTCTTCGGCGATCGTTTCGATTTTAGCCGGATCGAATAGCGATTTTTTATATACCCACCGCAACGATATTCCATCCTGATGTTCATCGACGTATACTTCCAAATCAAATTTGACATCTTGCCTCTTTTCGCTATGGCCGAATGTAATCTTCCGACTCCCCTGGCTGACCGATCTTTCCCCGAGATTGAGCATATTAAACGAAACCGAAAGATCCGGGTATTTGATTTTTAATTCTTTAAAAACCGGCTCCAATGGATAATCCTGATGCTCAAACATATCCAATATATCCTGGTTCACCCGATTTAAAAAATCAATAAACGGTTCTTGAAACGCCACCCGGGTGTGATAGATAAGCGAATTGACAAAGAAGCCGACGATGGCGTGAAGGGACGCATGAGGCCTTCCGAATCCAATGATCGAACTGACAATGTTCTCTTCACCGGAGAATCGCGATAATACAACCATGTATATGGAAAACATTACGGTAAACAGGGAAGTATGGTGATCTTGCGCCAATTGTTTCAGCTTTTGAGTGGTATCCGGATCGATCACACAGAGGTACCCTGCGCCCTCTCGATTGTCCCGGCCGCCGGTAAAATCGCCGGGTAATGTAAATTCAGGGATTCCGCCCTGGAATTTCGTTTTCCAAAAACGGTAAGATTCCCCTTTTTTCAGATCATTTAATTGGGCATGTTGCCATTCGGAAAAATCCCGGTATCGAAACGTCAGGGGCTCTAATATTACTTCTTTTCCCAACCGGTACCCGTCATAAAGGGCCTGAAATTCCTTTTTAATAATTTCCATTGACCAACCGTCGGTAATAATGTGATGCATATTGAACATGAATTCATAGATTGGAGTATCCAGTTCCAAAAGTACTGCCCGAAACAGGGGCGGTTGGGTTAAATCAAAGGGTTCCGTCACCAGTTGATGATAAGCTTGCTCCCTTTGTTTTTGTTTTTCTGCTTCTCCCATCGAAGAACAATTGATTTTTTTCAAGGGAAGCGTTTGCAATTCTTTTAAAATATATTGAACCGGTTGCCCATCGATGGTTTTAAATCCTGTACGAAAACTTTCATGGCGCTGAAGCAATTGAGTCAGTGTTTTTTCAATCCATTCTTCGTTCACTTCATGCTCCAACTGGATTCTTCCGGACATGTGAAAAGCCGAACTATCGCTTCTTGTTTGCTGGATAAACCATAATCTCTTTTGATTGAAACTGAGTTCATAAAAATCTTTTTCTTCCGTGGTCGTTAGATCCGTAAATTCTTTTCTGGGAGATATGGGAATGAGCTGGGCGAGTTCCCGAATGGTGGAGCGTTTAAAGATATCGGCCAATGGTACCTGAACGTCTAACGCTTTATGAATCCGGGATACCATGACCGTGGCTTTTAAGGAATGTCCGCCCAATTCGAAGAAATGATCATCAATTCCGATTTTATCTTCCGATAAATTTAACACCTCGCTCCATATCCGAACCAATGTTCTCTCGATCGCATCCCGGGGAGCGACATGATTGTCTTCCGTATTGAACTCCGGCTCGGGTAATGCCTCCCGATTTAATTTATTGTGCTTGGTCAGGGGCATTTTCTCCAGTTGGATAAAAGAAGAGGGGATCATGGCGGCGGGTAAACTCCGGGACAGGTATTGACGCAGTTCGGATATCTCAATCGACGTTTCGGCTATAACATAAGCACAGAGATACTTTTCCCTATTCTTCTTTTCTCTCACTAAAACGATGGCTTCTTTGATATCGGGATATGTTAAAAGATGGTTTTCAATTTCTCCCAATTCGATGCGGTACCCGCGGATTTTGATCTGATCATCCGTTCTTCCTAAAAATACGATATGGCCATCGGCGCCCCAACGGCCCAGATCTCCCGTTGCATAAACCCGGGTTCGCCTTCCCCCTAAACCGGTAATAAATGTATCGGATGTTAATTGCGGATTATTGAGATACCCCATCCCAACGCCATCGCCGCCGATCCATATTTCTCCCACAACTCCCACGGGAACGATATGAAGATTTCGATCCAGGATATACACCTGAGTATTGTTGATCGGCTTTCCGATTGTGGGGGCATTCTTAAAATCGTCAAATTGATCCCAATCGAGAAACCGAGCAATCGAAGCAATGGTGGTCTCGGTCGGACCATAATGGTTCATGATCCGTAGGTTCGGACAAAGGTGATGGGCTTTTTCGACATCATTGGCGTTAATTTCTTCTCCACCCAACATCATAAACCGTAAGCCTTTGAGATTCTCCGGTGAAAACTCCATACTATTCACCATCAGATTAAAAAGGGACGGGGTCACTTTGAAATAGGTGATGCAATGGGCTCGAAGATAATGCAGCAATTTTTCGGCGATTAAAAAGGTTTCCCGAGGAATGACATGCAGGGATATCCCGATCCAAAGGGAAGAGAAAAATTGCGCATACAAGGCATCAAACGCAAAAGATGAGGTCAATATGGCTTTATCATCTTCCTGGAGATGGATGGCAAACCAGTGGATATAGTTGACCACGTTTTGATGCTTGACCAACACGCCTTTGGGCCGCCCCGTGGTACCGGAAGTATAAATGACATACGCCGGATCAACCGGGGAGCCGGCATTTCCAATATCCGGAAATTGACCTTTATATAAGTCGGGATCATCCAAATGAATGGCTTGAATCTTCGGATTGAAGTCATTCTTCAAATGGGACTGGGTTAACAAGATCGGCATGCGGCTGTCGTTTAAAATATAACCGATCCGCTCGGTCGGAAATTCCGGGTCAATCGGAAGAAACGCGCCTCCCATTTTTAATATCCCCATAATTCCAGCGACCATTTCCAGAGAGGGCCGGACCATGATGCCGATCAGCGAACCCGCTGTTATATTTTTTAATTTCAGTAATGCAGCAATGGCACCGGATCGCTGACTCAATTCCCGGTAGGTGATTTGAATGATCGTCTCGTCTCCGCCAATCACAATAACGCGATCCGGCATTCGTTCGGCTTGCGCTTCAACCAATTGATGAAAGGTTTTATCCTTCGCGTATCCCGAACCGGTATCATTGAATGCATTCAGTATCTGTTTTTTCTCCCCTTCGGAAATAACCTCCAGTTCATTGATTTTGATTCGGGGCGTTTCCACTATGTTGCTCAGTAATTGGCAGAAATAAGCGATGAACCGCTGAATGGTTTCTTGTTTAAATAATTTTGTACAATATCTCAACGCTAGTTGTAAGTTTTCTTTTTTCTCCCATACCATGATGGTTAAATCAAATTTGGATACCGCGTTGAAGGGGCCATATCCTTCAGGAAAGAGTGTGGGGTTAGAGACCGTTTCATCCTCTCCTTCCCGATTTCCAAAGCCGTCTATTTCCAACCGATTCATATTCTGTAAGACCAACATCACATCAAATAGCGGGTTGCGACCCAGGTCCCGGTGGGTGACCACTTGCTCGACCAGGGCTTCGAATGGATACTCCTGGTTATCAAATGCATTCAAGGTCTTCTCTTTTAATTCATCGAGAAATTCCTCAACCCTCCTTTCTCCGACCGGGTAATTCCGAAGGGCCAGGGTATTAACAAACATCCCAATGACCTTTTCCAAATCCGCATGCCTTCGCCCGGCCACCGGGGTGCCAATGACAATATCCTCCTGACCGCTCAATTTGGATAACAAAATATTAACCCCCGCCAATAGCAGCATATTCAGGGTCACTTCTTCTTTACGGATAAACGCCATTAAGCGTTGAGCCGTTTCATGGTCTATTTGGAAGTTTATACTATTGCCTTCCATACTTTGAACGGCCGGCCGCGGGTAATCGGTCGGAATATTTAATACCGGGATTTCCCCTTCAAATTCATTAAGCCAATAAACCTCCTGTTTTTCCAATTCTCCTTTTTCTTTATCGTTACGTTGCCATTCCACAAAATCCTTGTATTGAATCCGTAATAACGGAAGCTCCTCACCATGATACAATTTCATAAAATCCTGCTTTAAAATTTCCTGCGACGTTCCATCGGTGATGAGATGATGCATATCCACCAGTAAGACCCGGGCTCCTCCTTCGTTTCCAAACAACCCCACCCGCATTAACGGGGCTTTTGCCAAATCGAAATAGCGAATAAAATGGCTGAGTTCTCTACCTTTTCCCTCAGTGTCCTCCGTGAACTCCGTGAGAAAATGATTTATCCTAAATTCCACCTCATCATGGATTCTCTGAATCAATAAACCGTTTACCGTGTGAAACGAGGTTCGCAGATTCTCATGACGCGTGATCAACGTTTGGAACGCACCCTCCAATTTCGTGATATCCACTTCTTCCGGCAGGGGAATCATGACCGTTATATTGTAGGCGGTACTCTCCACATTCATCTGCTGCAACACGTATAACCGCTTCTGAACGGACGATAATTCATAGTACTCTTTTTCCTCAACCGCCTCGATCGAAATGTACGTCTCCTTCACCCCACGGTTGATATGGTGCGTTATCTCTCGAATGGACGGCGTCTTAAATATCTCTGTAAGCGAGAGATGAACCTCAAATGTTTTGTGAATTTTCGATAACAATACCGCAGCCTTTAACGAATTTCCCCCCAATTGGAAAAAATTATCACCCACACTGATTTTTTCCTTCTCCATTCCCAAAACTTCGGACCAGAGTGCCGCCATCGTCTCTTCCAATGCATTCCGAGGCGCAAGGAATGAATGCGTATAGTCGATTTCAGGTTCGGGTAACGACCTTTTATCTACTTTTCCGCTGGGAGTCAGGGGCAGGTTTTCCAATCGAACCCAATACGCGGGTATCATGTATTGGGGTAAACGCGTGGACAGATATTCCCCAAGTTCGGTGACCGATACCTGTTGATCCGAAATAATGTATGCACATAAATAAGAGTCTCCCTTTTCTCTCTTGCGAATCATCACAACGGCATCACGAATCGCGTCATGACTCAACAACGCATGCTCGATTTCCCCCAATTCGATTCGAACCCCATTGACTTTGACCTGATCATCGATTCGTCCTAAAAATTCAATGTTACCATCGTCTAACCATTGCGCCATATCCCCGGTCCGGTATACCTTCGCTTCCGGTAAATGGGATATCTCTAAAAACTTCTCCTCGGTGAGCGGTTTATTGTTATAGTACCCCCCGGATACCCCGATTCCGCCGATATACAATTCCCCTCCAACCCCTACCGGTAATACCTCATGATATTGACCCAGTATATAAATCGCTACATTGGAAACGGGTTTACCAATGGGAATCGATTTCAGATTTTCAATCCCTTCATTGGGGATTGGATAACAAGACGCAATGTCCGTGCATTCGGTGGGACCATAGGTGTTTGCAATTTCTGCCTGATAGAATTCGGAATGGATCCAGGGCAGCAGTTTGTCTATTGAAATAGGTTCCCCCCCCAATACGACCCGTCGCAAGGATTTTAAATACCTAAAATCCGAATCCCGATTAAGGTCAATTAACGGATAAAACACACTCGGGGCGCAGTTGACCAGGGTGGTTTGTTCATTATTTATCAGCTCCGAAAGTTTATCATAATCCGGTAACCCCGAAGGGGCTAACGTCAGGCATCCGCCAACGATAAACCAACCGAATAAATTCTTTTGGGCCAGATCAAAGCTTATGGGCGCAATGAGTAAAATGTTATCGTTTTCATTTATATTAAATGCATCGATATACCAATAGAGTAAATTTAAAAATCCATCATTTTTAACCATGACCCCTTTGGGATTCCCGGTGGAACCCGATGTATAGATCATGTAAATCAGATCTTGCGAATTAGCGGTAATTTTAAGATTTTGATTATTTCCATGGGAGTCATCCATCTCGGATAAGAGAAGTGAACTTTCACTGTCTTTCAACATATACCGCACGCGCTCGGCGGGATAATCCGGATCAATGGGTAAATAAGCGGCTCCGGCTTTGATGATCCCTAAAATTCCAATCATCATGTCGATGGAGCGCTCGATCATCAATCCGACGATAGCGTTGGGTCCGATGCCTTGATCTCTTAATAACCATCCGACCCGGTTGGATCTCTCATTCAATTCTTTGTAGGTTAACCGAACCGATGGCCCAATGATTGCAATCCGATCCGGCGTTCTTTCTACCTGTTCTTCGAATAATTCATGAAGGGTTTTATCGTTGGGGTAATCTTTTTTCGTATCATTAAAATCATATAATAGGTGTTTTTTTTCTTCTTCGGTAATCATTTGGATATCGCCGATTTTTATGTCTTGATTGTCAATGATACCGGTGATGACATGTTTAAAATAGACAATGAATCGCTTAATCGTCTCTTCTTTAAATAATTTCGTACAATATCCGAATGTTCCGGATAACCCGTTTCCTTGTTCCCATATCGTTATTTCCAAATCAAATTTGGATACCGGGTTGATTTTGTTTCTCACGGCGCGCACGGAGGGCACAGCGTTTAGGGTATCATCCCAATCAGCCTGGAGTCTCCCCATATTTTGAAAGGTAAACATCACGTCAAATAAGGGGTTTCGACTCATGTCCCTGTGAATAACAACGTGATCGACCAAATCTTCAAAGGGGTATTCCTGATTCTCAAAGGCTTCCAGGGTTCTTTCTTTGAGCTCACTGAGAAATTCGCCGAATCGTTTGTTTCCGGCCGGAAAATTTCGAAGCGCCAGGGTGTTGACAAACATCCCAATGACGCTTTCCAAATCCGCATGCCTTCGCCCGGCTACCGGGGTTCCAATGACAATATCCTCCTGGCCACTCAGTTTGGATAGGAGCATATTGATGATGGCCAATATCATCATGTAAAGGGTTACCCCCTGGTTAAGGGCATATGGTGCGAATCCTTCGCAATTATTTATTTCAAAATGAATCTTATTTCCTTCAAAATTTTGAATGGCCGGTCGCGGGTAATCGATGGGAATAGTTAATACCGGTATTTCCCCTTCAAACGCCCGGAGCCAGTAAGCTTCCTGTGGGTTTAATTTCTCCTTTGCCTTGTTTCTATTTTGCCATTCGGCGAAATCTTTATATTGGATTCGTAAGGGTGAAAGTGCTTCACCATTAAACAGTCTCATGAAATCATGCCGGAGGACGGCCTGCGATATGCCATCGGTAATCATGTGATGCATATCCACCAATAAGAAGGGTGTGCCCTCTTCTCTGTTAAATACCCCCACCCGTATTAACGGGGCTTTTGCCAAATCAAAATAACGAATAAAATGCTTGAATCCTCTCCCTTTTCCCTCTGTGTCCTCCGTGAGCGCCGTGAGAAAATGAAGGATTTCAAATTCCACGTCATCGTGAACTCTCTGGATTAAACCATCGTTGATCATATGAAACGATGACCTCAAACTCTCATGACGCTTGATCAGCTTTTTAAAGGTACGTTCCAATTGATCGATATCAACATCTTCCGATAAATGAATAATCGTGGGCATATTATAGGCGGTTGTTTCCCTATCCATTTGCTGGAGGATATACAATCGCTTTTGTGCGGATGATAATTCATAATACTCTTTTTCTTCCACCGGATGAATGGATTCATATTTTTCTTTTTCTATTCCTCGAACATATTCTCCCAATTCCCGAATGGTGGAGCGTTTGAATATATCGGCCAATGGCACCTGAACATCCAACGCTTTATGAATCCGGGATACCATGACCGTGGCTTTTAAGGAATGCCCGCCCAATTCGAAGAAATGATCATCAATTCCGATTTTATCTTCCGCCAGGTTTAACACCTCGCTCCATATCCGAGTCAATGCTCTCTCGATTTCATCCCGGGGAGCGACATAATGTTCTTCCGCATTGAATTCCGGTTCGGGTAATGCCTCTCGGTTTAATTTATTGTGCTTGGTCAGGGGCATTTTCTCCAGTTGGATAAAATAAGAGGGAATCATGGCAGCGGGTAAACTTCGGGACAGGGATTGACGCAGTTCGGATATCTCAATCGGTTTTTCGGCTATCACATACGCACAGAGATACTTTTCCCTATTCTTCTTTTCTCTTACCAAAACGACGGCTTCGTTGATATCGGGATATTTTAAAAGGTGGTTTTCGATTTCTCCCAATTCGATACGATACCCTCGAATTTTGATCTGATCATCCGACCTTCCTAAAAATACAATATGGCCATCGGCGGCCCAACGGGCCAGATCTCCCGTTGCATATACCCGGGTATGACTCCCCCATAAACCGGTAATAAACTTATCGGATGTTAATTGCGGTTTATTGAGATACCCCATTCCCACGCCATTGCCTCCGATAAATAACCCGCCCACAACCCCCACCGGCACAATATGAAAACTCCGATCCAGGATATATACCTGCGTGTTATAAAGGGGTTTTCCAATAGTCGGCGTCTTCTTATAATCGTCAAATTGATCCAAATCGAGAAACCGCGCAATCGACCCAATGGTGGTTTCGGTTGGACCGTAATGGTTCATGATCTGTAAATGGGAACAAAGGTGATGCGCTTTTTCCACATCATTGACGTTGATTTCTTCTCCTCCCAACATCACAAACCTTAACCGTTTGAGATTTTCCGCTCTAAACTCCGGACTATTCACAATGAGATTAAAAAGAGACGGTGTTACTTTGATATAGGTGATGTGATGGTCACGCAGATAATGCAGCAACTTTTCGGCGATTAAAAAGGTTTCCCGGGGAATGACATGCAGGGGACTACCGATCCAAAGGGAAGAGAACAATTGCGTATACAAGGCATCAAATGCAAATGATGAGGTCAATATGGCTTTATCATCGATCGTTAAATCAATGGTTTGAATAAACCAATGGATATAATTGACCAGGTTTTGATGGCTGATCAAAACCCCTTTGGGCCGTCCGGTGGTCCCGGAGGTATAAATAACATACGCCGGATCAACCGGTAAACCGATATTTCCGACATCTCCGACATCTCCGATATCTTGATCTTGACATTGATCCTTGTAAGCATCGGGATTATCGATCGGAATCATTTGGGTTTGTGTACTCAATTGATCAATGAAATTCGATTGAGTCAACAAAATTGGCATATGGCTGTCATTTAAAATATAACCGATCCGGTCGGCCGGAGCTTCCGGTTCAATCGGAAGAAATGCGCATCCCGCTTTTAATATTCCCACAATCCCAATCATCATTTCCACAGAGGGTCGAACCATGATTCCGATAATCGAACCCGCGTTTATCTCTTTTCGTCTCAATAAGGCGGAAATGGAATCGGCGCGATGATTCAATTCCCGATAAGTGAGTTGAATGAGTTTCTTTTCTCCGCCAATAACAATCACATTATCAGGCATCTGTTTCGCCTGAACGTCAAATAAGTGATGAAGGGTATCTTTCGGATATTTTATATGGGTAGTCGAATTAAAATTATAGAGTATATGCTCTCTTTCTTCTTTTGAAATAATTTCGATATCATGGATTCGGATTCGGGGTTCATCCACCACCCGGATGAGGATTTGGTTAAAATAAGTAATAAAGCGTTTGATCGTCTCTTCTTTAAATAACTTTGTACTATATTTAAACGCTACTTGTAAACTTTCTTTTTTCTCCCACACCATAATCGTCAAATCAAATTTGGATACCGCGTTGAGCGGACCGGAAAAAGATGCGGACTTATTGACTGAACTATCCCCTATTTCTCGATCATTTCCAAACCCGTCGATTTCCAACCTGTTGATATTTTGTACGACAAACATCACATCAAATAGCGGGTTACGGCTCAGGTCCCGGTGAGTCACCACTTGTTCGACCAGGTCCTCGAATGGATATTCCTGATTATCAAACGCATTCAAGGTTTTCTCTTTTAACTCATAGAGAAATTCCTCAAACCTCTTTTCTCCGACCGGGTAATTCCGAAGCGCCAGGGTGTTGACAAACATCCCGATAACTTTTTCCAGATCCGCATGCCTGCGCCCGGCTACCGGGGTTCCAATGACAATATCTTCCTGACCGCTCAATTTGGATAACAAAATATTAACCACGGCCAATACCATCATATTCAATGTGATTTCTTCTTTATGGAGATACGTCATTACCAACCGAGTCATTTCACTATCGATTCGGAAATTTAGATGATTTCCTTCCACACGCTGAACCGCAGGGCGCGGGTAATCGGTCGGAATAGTTAATACGGGTATTTCCCCTTCAAATTCATTGAGCCAATAAACCTCCTGTTGTTCCAATACACCTTTCTCTTTCTCTTTATCTTTATATTGCCACGCCACAAAATCCTTGTATTGAATCCGTAATAACGGAAGCTCCTCACCATGATACAATTTCATAAAATCTTGCTTTAATACTTCCTGCGAGGTTCCATCGGTGATGATATGATGCAGATCCACCAGTAAAACTCGGGTTCCTCCTTCGTTTCCAAACAACCCCACCCGCATTAACGGGGCTTTTGCCAAATCAAAATAACGAATAAAATGCTTGAATTCTCTCCCTTTTCCCTCCGTGTCCCCCGTGAACTCCGTGAGAAACTGATTTATCCTAAATTCCACGTCTTCATGGACTCTCTGAATCAATAAACCGTCTACCGAATGAAACGACGTTCGCAAACTCTCATGACGCTTGATCAACGCTTGGAACGCACTCTCCAACTTTGTGATATCCACTTCTTGCGGTAAAGGAATCGTCACCGTGATATTGTAGGCGGTACTTTCCGCATTCATCTGCTGGAGCACATATAACCGCTTCTGAACGGACGATAATTCATAATACTCTTTTTCTTCTGCGGGCTGAATGGACTCATATACTTCTTCTTCTATTCCTTGAATATATTTTGCCAATTCCCGAATCGTTGGATATTTAAAGATGTCAGTCAATAATACCTGAGCATGCAATTCCTTGTGGATCCGGGACGCCATTACCGTGGCTCTCAATGAATGCCCTCCCAATTCGAAGAAATTCGCCTCAATACTGATTGGGGAAGTGAAGCCGAATACCTCCATCCATATTTCAGCCAGTTTACGCTCAATATCACTCCGCGGTTCGATAAATTGAGCACTCAATTGGCTGATCTCCGGTTCCGGTAACGCTTTCCGATCGATTTTGCCCGTTGGCGTTAACGGAAATGCGTCTATTTTAACCAGCACGCGCGGAACCATATAATCCGGAAGCGCGGCACGTAACGCTTCCTTAATTTCCGATTCCTCGATCTCTTTATTCTTGACGTAATACCCGACAAGAAAATTATCTTCATTCTCAGGTTTCAGGCACGTAATCACACTCTTCTTGATACCGGAAATGTTATCCATCACCCCTTCGATTTCGGATAATTCGACACGATACCCTCTGATCTTTACCTGCGAATCCCGTCGCCCGATGAACTCAATCGAACCATCCGGTAACCGTTTTCCAAAATCACCGGATCGATAAACCCGTCCCTTATTTTTTATAGGATTAATCCCAAAAGCGTCTGCGGTTTTTTCCGGTTTATTCAAGTAACCTAACGCCAGATAATCACTGGCGTAGATGATTTCCCCTACCCCCAGAGTGTCCACTTCCTTATCATTCTCATCCAGTAAATACACATGGGTGCGATCCACGGGAAAACCCACAGGTACCAGTTCTTTCCGAATCTCTGTTTGTTTATCCATTATATTCTGAAGGGTCACTGTGGATTCGGTAGGTCCCAAACCATTGATGAACAAACAATGGTCGGGAAAATGAGCTTTATATTTCAAGGTATCTTTCTTCAAGACTTCTTCGCCTCCCAATACAATCAACCGTACGGAAGGAAATTGATCCTGTGCCGATAATCCTTCGGTAAAAAAACGGAAAACCGTTGGCACGGAATGATAAATGGTGATTTCTTCCTGCCGGAGCCAGTCCGCCATTTCTTCTACTTTTCCCACTTCCTTTATATTATATGGGTAAACCGCAGCCCCGTTTAAAAGCGCTCCGTAAATATCCATGACCGCGGCATCAAAACCATAAGACGAAAACAGGGTTAACCGGTCATCGTAATTGATGTGAAGGTTATGGGTGTATACCTGCATGAAATGCAACACATTGCGGTGACATTGCACCACGCCTTTGGGAGTTCCGGTGGAACCGGAAGTATATAAAATATACGCTGCATCGGATGGGCCGATTTTAAGTCGCGGATTTTCTCGGAAGCCATCGATTCCCTTTCGGGGGATAT
Source organism: Candidatus Omnitrophota bacterium (assembly GCA_050258455.1). Taxonomy (GTDB): domain Bacteria; phylum Acidobacteriota; class Aminicenantia; order UBA2199; family UBA2199; genus JAKAGC01. The sequence continues at coordinate 58,973 of JBLMYT010000132.1, forward strand.
CATGGATATTCATTAATCGGATGCGGCTGGAATCGCCAACCAGCTTCTTTGCAAAATCCAAATTCCGATCATTGGTTAAAGCCACTTTCGCATCCGAATCCTTTAACATGTATTCCAGGCGATTTAACGGATATGTCGGGTCCAATGGAATGTAAAAATTCCCTGATTTCAATACCCCCAGCATGGCGGCGATCATCTCCGCGCCGTGTTCAAATAGGATCCCGATTCCCACTTTTTTCATACCGTAAGCCTGGCACAAGGCGTGGGCAATGGAATTTGAAATTTCGTTTAATTCTTTATACGTGTAAACCGGATTCCCCGTCGAATGTCTGCTGTTCACGGCGATGCGTTCCGGGTATTGTTGCACCGAACGTTCGAACCGACTAATAATGGATTGATTAATCGCTTCGATTTTAAATTCTTCGAAATCCTTGGTTGGGCGAATGAAATGCCTCTTTATTTTTTCACTGTCAACGCGAAATACATTGAGCATATTAAATGGATTCAGATCGATGTTCTTATTCTGCATTACTGCTTTTCTCCGTACTTACGGCAATATTTTCAAGCATTTTTAAAAAGGAATGAGCGAAGAATTCTATGGTTTCCGGTAGAAATACCGATGATTTGTAACTCCAATCCAAACGAATACCGTTTTGAAATTCAAGGATATACAATTCCAGTTGGAATTTTATATCCTGAAAACCGGGAACATGATACGATGTCAATGATGTCAATATTTTGCTTTTCGATCCCTCTTCCAAACCGGGCATATTGATTGCCACTGTAATCTCGGGGTATTCCATTCTTAATTCGTTGAGCACGATCTCAATGGGATAATTCTGGTACCGGAGGGCACGAAATACCTCTCGATTGATTTTATGCAAGAAGCTGGAAAAGTTATTTTCATTGGTTAAATCGATTTTTACCGGGATGGTATTGCTGAAGCATCCGACAATGGGTTGCAACGCGATATGATCCCGACCTGACCCCACAATGGCGCAAGTGATACCGGTTTGCTTGGTGAGATGGAATAAAAATATATTAAATGCAGAAAAGAATACGGTAAACAGTGACGCATTGTGATTTTGGGCTATTTTTTCGAAATCGGATTTAATCTCTTCCGGTACAAAGCAGCAGAAAACAGCCCCTTGCCGATCATTTTTTCGACCGCTAAAATCGGTAGGTAATTCAAGGGCCGACATTCCGGATGTGATCGTTTCCAACCAGTATTCATGGGCTTCATCCTTGAAGGTACCACTCTCCAACCGTTTATTATACCATTCGGCAAAATCTTTATAGCCTATTGTTAATGGATTTGAAGCCCAAGCCGTCATTGTGGTTTGAAAGTCTTCCGTCAGTCGGTTAAAATCCTTTTTTAATGCATCCAGAGAAGCGGCATCGCCAATGATATGGTGCATCACGAAGATAAACGTATAATGGTCGGGAGCCATTTTAATGAGCGTGCATCGGAAGAGAGGGGCCCGGGACAGATCGAATGGCTTTAAGAATATTTCGGCTGTCCGTATCCCACGCTGACGCTGTTTTTCCTCTTCCGCTAAAGAGGAAAGGTCAATGGTTTCCACCCTGAGATCTAATGTTTTCGTTATGAACTGGACCGGTTGATCTCCCACCTGTTTGAAAAACGTTCTTAAACTTTCGTGCCGGCCACTCAGTCCTTGAAGAATTGTTTCTATGGTTTCAGTATCGATCGGTTGATCCGTTTCCATGTGTCCGGGGATATTGTATGATGAGGTTTCGGGATTCATCTGGCAAATAAGCCAGATGCGTTTTTGAATATAGGATAAGTCATAATATTCTTTTTCTTCGATGGGTTCGATATCGGTAAACCGGTCTTCCACCGCTTCTTTTATATATTCGGATTGCTTCCGGATGGTTTGATGTTTGAATAGATTTGCCAGGGTGATCTTGACATTAAATTCCTTATGAATTTGGGAACTTAAGGCTGTGGCCTTAAGTGAATGCCCACCCAATTCAAAGAAATTCGAATCAATGCTGATGAGATTGATTCGATCGGTGGCAATGCCAAGAATATTGGCCCAGATTGCCGCCAATTTGCGCTCTGTTGGATCTCGAGGCGCGGTGAAGTCCGCACCGGGAACAATCTCAGGGTTGGGCAATGCCCGAATATCTATCTTTCCATTCGGCGTTAAGGGGATTTCATCTATTTCGATGAAATAAGCTGGAATCATATAGTCCGGCAAATAAGAGGATAAATAATCCCGCACCATGGAAACGTCAAGGTGACCCTCCGAAACAAAATAGGCAATTAACGCATCTCTTAATAGGACCACTGCACGCTTGATTTTGGGATATTGCATGAATCGATTCTCGATTTCTCCCAACTCGACGCGGAATCCCCGGATTTTGACCTGGCGATCGATGCGACCCAGAAATTCAATATTTCCATCATCCAACCACCGACACAAATCCCCGGTTTTGTAAAAAATGCCTCCGGCGGCCCGCTTTTTGTAAAAAGCGGGGCAAAAACTTTTGTTTTGGTTCTTGTTAAGGTTATGGGTTCGATTAAGGATACCGGCAACCGGCAACCGGCAACTGGCAAACCTCTCGGCGGTTAATTCGGGACGGTTTAAATACCCGCGTGCCAATCCCCTACCGGAAATCCATAACTCACCCGGAACCCCCACGGGTTGCATCTGATTGTCTCTATTCAAAATGTAAAGCCTGACATTGGGTAAGGGTTTTCCAATCGGGACACTGGTTGCGCCCTGCCATTGCGATAGGGAATACCAGGATGCATATACCGTGCTTTCGGTCGGGCCATAGATATTTTCCAATATTATGGGCGTGCTTAATCCCTTAAATGCCTTTACCAAAACGGAGGTGAGGGCTTCCCCGGCTAAAAAGATGTATTTTAAACTCGAGAAATGTTTCGCATTCCCCTCACTCATATAATCGACCACCGCATGGAACATGGACGGTACGAAATTGATGTGACTGATACCATGCTTCTCAATCGCATTTGCAAGCATCTCAGGGTCTTTCTCGCTACCCGCTTCCAATATGGCCAACTTTCCCCCACCCATATACCATCCGAATAATTCGGTCACCGATACATCGAAAATATAAGCGGTTTTCAATAAATAAACATCCTTTGGATGAAACGGATACTTGTTTTGCATGGCATGCAATAAATTGACAACCGATGAATGCTCAACCATAACCCCTTTGGGTGTTCCGGTTGAACCGGAAGTGTATATAATGTAGGCAAGAAAGGTGGCCGGTAGCCGGTAGCCGGATGCCGGTAAGGGAAAGAGGTTAAGAGGTTGAGATGTTGAGAGGTTAAGAGGATCTAAAAAGAGCCCTTCCTTACCTTCTGAACTTCTTAACTTCTCAACTTCTGCCTTATTGCTGGTAAGCAATAAGGCCGCCCCACTATCTTTTAACATATAATCGACACGTTCCTGCGGATAATCTATGCCAATCGGAAGATACGCGCCGCCGGCTTTTAAAATACCCAAAATACCGATGATCATCTCGATCGAGCGCCCGATTTTTATACCCACAACGGTATCAGGTCCAACGCCTTTTTGGATCAATGCGTAAGCCAATTGATTCGATTGCTCATTTAATTCGTTATACGTCATCTGTAAGGGTGCTGCTTGAAGCACTCCTACCGACGTTTGACCAATGAGTGCAAGATGATCGGGCGTTTTTTTGACCTTCTCGTCGAATAAGTCATGAATGGTTTTATCGTTTGGATATTCCGTTTCCGTACGATTAAAATCATTTAATATAAGATCCCTTTCTTCTTCACTTATTATGTCGATATCGGAAATCCGCCTATTTTTATTTTCATTTTCAATTACACGATTGACGATATTTTTAAAATAAACAATAAACCGTTCAATGGTTTCAGGTTTGAATAATTTGGTACAATATTCAAATTTAAAGGACAATGCATCGTCTATTTCTATTCCCGATAAGGTTAAATCAAATTTGGATGTTTGGGTTTCATGTTTAAGCGGCGATAACGTCAAACCAGGGATATCGATTGCCTCAATATCCATGTTCTGTAAGACGAACATGGTATCAAACAGAGGGTTCCTTCCTGTATCGCGGTTAACCTCAAGGTGCTCGATGAGAACTTCATATTGATAATCCTGATTATCGAATGCGGCCAATACCCTGTCCTTAACTTCTTGAAGGAAATCAATAAACCTCTTTTCTCCCAACGGATAATTCCTCAACGCTAACGTATTGACAAACATACCGATAATCGTCTCCAAATCCACATGTCCGCGACCCGCTACCGGTGAACCCACAACAATATCTTCCTGTCCGCTGACTTTCGACAAGAAAGCGGTATATAATGCCAATAACAAAATATACATCGTGCTTCCTGTCTCTAACGCCCATTTTTTCAAAGCCCCTGTTACCTTTGGGTCGATTCCAAAACCAATCGATCGCCCTTCAAAACTTTGAACCGATGGTCGGGGGTTATCAACCGGGAGCGCCAGGACCGGTATTTCCCCTTCAAATTGTCTTAGCCAAAAAGCCTCTTGCGATTGGAATGTGGCTTCATTCTTTTCGCCCTGCTGCCATTCGGCGAAATCTTTATATTGAATGCGAAGCGGGGGTAAATTTTCTCCTCTGTACAACGCCATGAAATCCTTTACCAACAACCCGATGGAGGTCCCATCCGATATGATATGGTGCATATCGATGGTCAATAAATAGTTATTCTCTGCATTTTGGATCAACCCCACGCGTATCAAGGGAGCTCGGGTCAAATCGAAGGGTCTAATAAAGTGATCGAGTATCTTTCCCTTGTCTCTGCCCACCGTGTTCTCTGTGAACTCCGTGAGAAACATAAAAAACGAAGAGATGGCGAGGTCACCTCTATCGTGAACCCTCTGAACCGGTTCCCCCTCCACCATATGGAACGATGTTCGCAAACTCTCATGCCGTTCCACCAATCGGTAACAGGTGTGTTCTAATTTTTTCCGGTCGACCACGCCTTCCAATACCATCATTGCCGGCATATTGTAACCGGTATTCTCAACCGACATTTGATGAAGGATATACAATCGTTTCTGTGCCGACGATAGCACATAATACTCTTTTTCTTCCACAGGTTCCAATGCTTCAAAGGTCTCTTTATTCAAATCACGAATAAGATGAGCAATCTCCCGAATGGTGGGCGATCGAAAAATCTCCACCAATTCAACTTTGACATCCAATGCCTGATGAATCCTGGACACCATCACCGTGGCCTTCAAGGAATGCCCCCCCAACTCAAAAAAATTATCGTCAATGCTGATTTTTGATTCGTCGTCACCCAATAAATCCGACCATATCGATACCAGTTTCTCCTCGACCGGATTGGAAGGAAGTAAAACGATCCGTTCGCCGCTCAATTCCGGTTTCGGTAATTTTTCCCGATCCACTTTCCCGTTGGGCATCAACGGCAAACTATCCAGCATGATAATTTGGGGAATCATATAATGCGGAAGTTTGGTGCCGATAAGGCGCTTGATTTCAAATCCATCGATTCGCTCGTCCCCAGTCAATACCGACACATAAGCAACCAGGAATTTTTGACCCGATCCGTCCTCTTGAACGACCACCACACATTCCCGAACCCGATCGATGGCCAAGATCTTACTCTCGATCTCGCCGGGTTCGACGCGGAATCCCCTCACTTTGACCAGGAAATCCTTCCGGCCCCGCAACTCGATATTACCATCCGGCAACCAGCGTCCCATATCTCCGGACCGGTACAATCGGGTTTGCGATAACTTCGGGCAACTGACCAATTTTTTATCCGTTAACTCTTTATTATTAATATAACCCAGTATCTCCCGGCTCCCTTCCACACATAATTCTCCATAGACGCCGACCGGAACGGGGTTCAAGGATTCATCCAATATAAATATTTTCACGTTACTGACCGGTTTTCCGGCTGGAGGTATGGGCGTTTTCTCGGCACTGGATGCATCCAACGTATACGAGGTGACCACATGCATTTCCGTCGATCCATAATGGTTATGAAGCTTTAACTCCGGGTTCATATCCAGAAACCGCTTTAACCCTGCGGTGATTTTCAACTGCTCGCCTGCGGTGATGATGTGTTTTAAGTGATGCTGGAACGATCGATCCCAGCGGCCGGATTCATTAAATAAGAAATTCAGATATGAGAAGGGTAAGAATAAAATTTCAATTTGATGCTCGACAAGGAAATTCATCAGGAAATCGATGTCCTGGCGTTCGATATCCCCGATCAAATGAAGTTCGCCACCGGAAGTCAACGTTCCCATGATCTCCTGGAAGGAGACGCAAAAGTTGATGGAGGTAAATTGTAAACATCTCAATGAACAATCGATTTCGGTTTTTTCATTTTGCCAAAAGATCAAATTGGTCAGACAATCATGGGACAGCATTGCCCCATTGGGTGTTCCGGTGGAACCGGACGTATAATTCACATAGAGAATATCGGACAATCGGTTAACATTTAATGGATTTTCACTGGCTTCCGATTCGATTTTTTCCCATTGATCCAAAATATTAATGATCTCGCCGGTATACGTATCGAACAATTCCGGCCGTATGGCATCGGTGATCAGTAATTTTGATCGACTATCCGATAACACATGCAACACCCGGTCTCGCGGATAGGTGGGATCGACGGCCAGGTATGCCGCCCCTGATTTCAATACCCCCACGATCACCGCAATCATATCAATGGAGCGATCCATGGATATCCCAATAATCTCATTGGGTTGGATCTGATAGTTATTCCTTAAGAAATGAGCAATCCGGTTGGCTTTTTTATTCAAATCCCCATATGTTATTTTAGAGTCGTGGTCCACGATTGCTGTCTTATCCGTGACGGCTTCCACGCGTTTTTCAAATAATTCCATTAATGTCAGTTGCGGAAAAGGATAACGGGTATCGTTAAACGTACGGGTAACGGTTTCGTATTGATCTCTTGAAAGAATGTTTAATGAAGAAACAGGTTGGAGTACGCCTTCGCTTTCCATGATCTCATCGAACAGAATCCGGAAATTCACGGCCATTCGTTCAATGGTTTCCCGTTCGAAAAGGTCGCTGTTATACTCGATACGGACCCACAGGCCGTCTTCCACCTCGTTCATGAAAAAGGTGAGGTCGAATTTACTCATATTGAAATCTTCAATATGCGTATAGCCTTCCACATTCACCCCTTCGATTATGCTTGTTGGGTTCTCGGTTTCGGCGTTATTGTGGGCGATCATGACATTGAACAACGGCGATTGACTCAAATCCCGTTCCAGTTCCAATCGCTCGACCAGGAGGTCGAATGGGAAATCCTGATATTCATAACATTGAAGCGCTTCCACTTTGACTTCGGCCAGTATGTCTTTAAAGCAAAAAGACGGCTTGATTTGGTTTCGGTAAATCAAGGTATTTACCAGGAATCCCACGAGTGGGTGGAGTTCAGCCTGTTTTCGGTTCGCAATGGGTGCACCGATCAGGATATCTTCCTGCCCGGTATGTTTATATAAAAAGATATCCAGCAGCGTTAATAAACCCATAAAAAACGTGGCATCTGCCTTCCCACACAATTGCTGGAATTGCGATATTTTTCCTTTGGTGAATGTAAACGCCACACGCCCGCCGTTAAAGGTCTGAATCGGTTGGCGGGGATGATCCAACGGCAGCTCGATGCCATTGGGTTTGTCTTTGAATTTATCCAACCAGTATTTTCCGATGGCATCAAAATGACCCACTTCGATTAACCGGTTGTGCCACCGGGAATAATCTTTATAGTGAAGTGCCAATGGGGGCCGGTGATTTTCACTTCCTGTGACAAATGCATTGTATAAGGATATCAGGTCATTGTTAATGATTCCTCGTGACCAACCGTCGCTGATGATGTGATGGACGTTGAGTATCAATATAAATTGATCATCCTCGACCTGAACCGAAACGAATCGGAACAGAGGACCTTTTTCCAGATTGAATGCTTTATTCGATACGTCTCGGTAAATATTCCGTGTGATTCTCTCTCTTTCCGGTTCGTCCGATTCACGGATATCAATGGTGTCGAAGAAATGATAATCGCGATTAAAATTAACCGAATCGATAACTTTCTGACGGGGTTCTCCGTTTACCAGGATGAATAGCGTTCTCAGGCTTTCATGGCGCTCGGCGACTCTTCGCACGGCGCGTTCGAAAGCGCTGGCATTAAATTTCCCGGAAAGAACCACGGCTCCGGGCATATTATAGGCGGTGGAATCTTCTTCAAATTGGCAGAGGACCCACAAACGCCGTTGCGCATACGACAGGTCGTAATATTCTTTTTCTTCTACCGCATCTATTGATTTATATTTCTCTTCAACGGCCGCCCGGATATATTGGGCCAATCCCCGAATCGTGGAACGTTTGAATACTTCCGGCAGGGGAACCCGAACATTCAATTCTTTATGGATTTGGGATGCCATAACCGTGGCCTTCAAGGAATGACCTCCCAATTGAAAAAAATTATCTTCTACACTGATCTGCTCTTTATTGATCTTCAATATATCGGCCCATAATTGTGCCAATGTTTCTTCGACTCGGCCTACCGGGGCAATGTACCGGTCATGGACTCGGATTGGCGGGTCCGGCAATGCCTTTCGATTCATTTTCCCGGAAGAGGTCATGGGTAATGCATCCAATTGCATAAAATAGGCCGGTATCATATAATCCGGCAGCGTCTTCGATAAGTATTCTTTCAAATCGGAATCGGAAATCGGTACATCCGAGACCACATAAGCGGCCAAATATGGATCCTCGACATGATCATCTTTTAAAAGGACAGCGGCATTTCGGATATCCGGGTGGGTTAACAATCGGTCTTCGATTTCACCTAACTCGATTCGAAAACCCCGAATTTTGACCTGATCATCGATACGACCCAAAAACTCGATTTGACCATCATTTAACCACCGGCATAAATCTCCGGTTTTATACAATCTTTTTCTCACGGAAGGTAAGGAGGACACAGAGAAAAATTTCTCAGAAGTCAACTCCGGCTGATTTAAATATCCCCGCGAGACACCGGCCCCACCGATAACCAATTCCCCCATTATGCCAATGGGTAACACATTGCCATATTTATCCAGTATATAAACCGTTGCATTGGAAATCGGTTTACCAAGATTGACGTTTCCCGACGAACACTCCTGGGCCAATGCGTCGATGGTTGTTTCTGTGGGACCGTATTGGTTGACCAACCGGTACCCTTTCCCGATCAGGGTATCTTTGGTTGCATCATCCAGTTTTTCGGCCCCGGAAAGAACCGTATGAAGGCTTTCAAGTTTATCCACCCGACAAAGTAATTCTTTTAAGTAAGATGGAACAAAGTTGATGATATGAATGGCATGCATCAGGAGATACTGACGCATTTTATCGATGTCTGAACGTATTTCACGGGATACGATATAAAGACTGGCACCGGAAACTAATGATCCGAAAATCTGATTCACACTGGCATCGAATGTAAAATCCGAAACCTGAAGGATTCGAGTTCCTGGTCCGATATGGTGAGTGTCAATGAACCAGCTTAGCACATTCACGGCATTTCGATGTTCAACCAGCACGCCTTTGGGGTTGCCGGTTGTACCGGATGTGTAGATAACATAAGCAAGGCTTGAATGATTTCTCACAGAGGACACGGAGCGCACGGAGGAAGCGAAGTTAAGAGGATAAGAAGTTAAGAGGATAAGATGCTCTAAAGAGGGCACTTTCTCACCTTCTATAAATCCCTTCACCGTGTTCTCCGTGCGCTCCGTGAGAAACTCAAATTTTGCTGCACTATCTTTTAACATGTAATCGATACGTTCCTGCGGGTAATCCATGCCAATCGGAAGATACGCGCCGCCCGCCTTCAAAATACCCAAAATTCCAATGATCATCTCAACCGAGCGCTCGATTTTTATACCGACAATGGTATCGGGCTCGACGCCCTTTTGGATTAATGCGTAAGCCAATTCATTGGAACGGTGATTCAATTCCTCATAAGATAATTGAGGGCAGACACACGCGTCTGCCCCTTCGGAAGTTTTTCCAGTAAGAGCAATATTATCCGGTGTTCGTTCAACCTGATCTTCAAATAATTTTTGAATGGTCTTATCTTTTGGATATTCCTTGTCTGTTTGATTAAAATCACATAATATCCGGCTCTTCTCTTCTTCGGTGATGATCTCCAAATCCGAAATGCGTCTCTCTTTATTTTTGATAACACCGATAACACCGTTGATGATATTTTTAAAATAAATGATAAACCGATCGATGGTTTCCCGCTTAAATAATTTTGTGCTGTATTCAAAATTAAATAATAACGTATCGCTGGATTCGATTCCCGATAATGTCAAATCAAATTTGGATATTTTGTTTTCATATTCATAAGGAGATAGCGATAAACCGGGAATCTCTATGGCTGTTATACCGGTGTTTTGCAATACAAACATGGTGTCGAATAACGGGTTACGCCCGGCATCCCTGATACTTACCACCCGTTCCACCAGGTCTTCATACGGATAATCACTGTTCTCAAACGCGTTTAATGTGCGCTCCTTTATTTCATGAAGAAAAGCAAGATAGGTTTTCTCTCCAATGGGATAATTCCGCAATGCCAGGGTATTGACAAACATGCCGATAATTGTTTCCAAATCCGCATGCCCGCGCCCCGATATCGGAGAACCCACGACCAAATCCTCCTGACCGCTTAATTTCGATAACAATATGGTATATATAGACAACAATACCATATACAGGGTCGCGCCGGTCTCGGATATCAATTGTTTCAGTCCGTCTGTGGTCTCTGTCGCCACCCCAAAACGGATTCGGCTTCCTTCAAAACTCTGCACCAATGGCCGTTCATAATCGATCGGGAGATTCAATACGGGAATTTCCCCTTCAAACGCGTCCAACCAGAAATCCTCCTGGCGTTTGATTGCGCTCTTTTGCCGGTCACTGCTCTGCCACGCGGAGAAATCTTTGTATTGCACCCCGATTTCAGGCAACTCTTTCCCTTGATACAACGCCATAAAATCCCCGGCCACAATACGCATCGATGCACCGTCCGAAATGATATGATGCATGTCAACTATCAGAAGATGCTTATTTTCTTCAATTTTTGTCAATCCCACCCGCATTAACGGTGCTTTGGTTAAATCAAAGGGTTGGATTATTGCCTCCGGCGGTCCACCTTTTTGAAAAAAGGTGGAACCAAAAACTTTTGGTTTGGGTTCTTTCTTTATTATATTTTTATTTTTCTCTGTGAGCTCGGTGTCCTCTGTGGCAACATAATTTATTTCAAACGCCACATTATCATGAACCCGCTGCACCGGTTCATCGTTGACCATATGAAACGAGGTCCGAAAACTCTCATGACGCTGAATCAACCGGTTAAATGTTCGTTCAAATTTATCTTTATTTATTTCACCCTTCAATACAAAAAAAGAAGGGATATTGTATCCCACCCCATCCCGGTCCATTTGATTTAATATATAGAGTCTTTTCTGCGCCGAAGATAACGGATAGTATTCTTTCTCTTCCACGGGCTCTAACGCAATGAACCGTTCTTTTGCCGTTTCGCGAATCGACGCCGATAATTTCTCTATTGTCGGCTTGACAAATATTTCCGAAACCGCAAGCCTGACATGAAAGAGTTTATGGATCTTCAATATCAGGTCGGTGGCTTTGAGTGAATGTCCCCCCAATTCGAAAAAATTATCATGGATCCCGATTCGGCTTTTTTCGATTCCCAATACGTCGGCCCAGATATCGACCAACATTTTTTCTCGCTGATCCCGCGGCGCCGTATACCTTTCGCCTGTTCTTTCAGGTTCGGGTAACGCATTCGTATCGACTTTGCCGTTCGGGTTCAACGGAATTTTTTCCAACGCAATAAAATAGGATGGAACCATATAATCCGGCAACGCTTTTAACACATATTCCCGTGCCGCATCCGGAGAAAACGGACCGCATGGGACCACATACGCACATAACGAGGACTCACCGGGTCCATGCTCCCACGGGATCACCAGGACGTCTTTTACATCCGGAAGCTCCAATAAACACGCCTCGATTTCACCGGGTTCGATCCGAAATCCTCGGATCTTTACCTGCTGATCGATTCGCCCTAAGAATTCAATGTTCCCATCCGGTAACCATCGCACGGAATCTCCCGTTTTATAAACGTTATACAGGCGGTTATTACCTGTCCCCGGTAAGAATTTTTCCAAGGTTAATTCGGGATTATTGAAGTAACCGGACGCTACCCCATCCCCTTCAATGATCAATTCCCCACTGACATTGACCGGACATGGATTCAAATTCCTGTCCAATACCAATAACCGGTTATTGCCCAATGTTTGACCAATCGGCACACTGGACAATTCTTTATAATGGGATATTTTTGATCGGTCGATTTCCAGCACCGCGGCCATAATGGTGGCTTCGGTCGGTCCATACATATTGTATATCCGACACGTCTCATCGACACACCGGTCACTGCGTTTAACCAGATCAACGGTTAATTTCTCGGCACCGATACATAAATGGCGAAGAGTGAGGAACGTTCTTTCATGACTGACCAGGGACTGGAAATGCGTGGGCGTAATATGCAACACGGTTATGCCGCACCGGTTCATGTAATCGACATACCGGCCCGAATCCAACATCATTTCCCCCGAAACCATATATAACGAGGAACCCGACGTTAACGCGATAAATATCTCCCACACCGACCAATCGAAATAATACGAGAGATTCTGAACCACTTTATCCTGAGCATTTAATCCGATATGTCGGTATCCCCAATGCAAAAGCGGCGATATGTTCGCGTGACGAATGGGAACACCTTTGGGTTTGCCGGTAGAGCCCGATGTATAGATCACATAAGCAAAATCTGAATGGTTTCTCACGGAGGACACGGGGGACGCGGAGGGAAAGAAGTTAAGAGGTTGAGAGGTTGAGAGGTTGAGAGGATAAGGGGTGCTTAGGAGTTCTTCGATGGACATCTTATCTTCTGAACTTCTTAACTTCTCGACTTCTGCATTATTGCTGGTAAGCAATAATGCCGCCCCGCTGTCCTTCAACATATACTGCGTTCGAACTTCCGGCTGATCCGGATTGAGCGGCAAATACGCTGCCCCTGCTTTCAATATCCCTAAGATCCCAATGATCATCTCAATCGAGCGCCTGACCCGAAGGCCGACAATGGTATTGGGTTTAACCCCTTGATATATTAAGTTATAAGCCAACTGCTCGGATCGTTCATTTAATTCTCGATAGGAAAGTTGTAAGGGCGCTTCCCGAAGCGCCCCTACAGAAGTTGATCCGATAAGAGCAAGATGATCCGGCGTTCGCCCTATCTGCTCTTCAAATAATTCATGAATGGTTTTATCTTTTGGAAAAACGCTCCCCGTATCATTCCATCGATGCAATAACGTGTCGATTTCCTCATCCCCCAGCATGGATAATCGGGCGATAGACCGATCCGGACACGAAATGGCTTCTTCCAAAAGACGAATGTAATGCCCAATCATTCGGTCCGTGGTTTCCGAACGAAAGATATCGACATTGTATTCCCAGATGATTTCGATTCTTCCGCCGGTTTCTTCCATTCGTTCTTCGGATGGCGGCTCCACAATTATATTAATATCGAATTTGGCCGACCAGTTATGCACATCCTCGACGTGTAACTCCAATCCCGGCAATGTGAGCGTTTCAGCCGGCGTATCCATAAAACTATAGATGACTTGAAATATCGGCGTATAACTCAAACTTCGCCCGGGTTTCAGCACTTCCACGATTTTTTCAAACGGCGTATCTTCGTTTTCATAGGCTTCCAGACAGGTGGATTTGACGCGCTGTAAACATTCCCTAAAAGTGAGTGCGCCATCGATCTCGGTCCGAAGGGCCAGCGTATTAATGACCATTCCCAGCATGCCTTCCATCTCTTTATACCGCCGGTTGGCCACACCTGTTCCCACACATAAATCTCCGGTTCCGGTATACCGGTACAATAAAACCTTAAATACCCCCAACATGGTCATAAATAAGGTGGCTCCCACGTGTTTGCCGAATGCGACCAAATGGTCCGATAATTCCTTTGATAGGAACAACCGTTTGACTTCACCGTTCCCACTGATTTCCGAAGGCCGGCGATTATCGGTGGGCAATTCCAATAACGGTGCCAACCCCGATAACTTCCCCTTCCAATATTCCAGTTGTCGTTCCAGTATTTCCCCTTGCAAATAATTCCTCTGCCACCAGGCAAAATCTTTGTATTGAATCATTAATTCCGGTAACGGCGATTCCTCCCCTTTTACAAAGGCATTAAAAATGGAAATAAATTCTTTTAATAATACACCCTGCGTCCAACCATCATGAACCAAATGATGCTCGGTCAATACCAGCTTATGCTGGTTTTCCGCTAACTGAATTAACGTGATTCGAATCATCGGCCCTTTTTCAAAATCGAACGGCCGCTGCATCTCTTCCGCCATCCATTGCTCAACGGCTTTATTCCGGTCCGGTTCTTCCATCCCACACCAATCCATGACCGGCAGTTGAAACGGGGAATGATCCAATACCCGCTGAATCGGTCGGCCATCGATAATGGGGAATACTGTCCGGAGTATCTCGTGCCTGCGGATGATTTCATCAAACGTTCGCTCAATTAATGATATATCCAACCTTCCTTGAATCCGTATGGCCCGGGGTACAAAGTACGAGGCATTCCGGTCATTCAATTGCTGAAGGAACCATAGTTGCTCCTGGGAAAAGGATAAAGGTATGGGGACCCCGGTCGGAGCCTTGGAAATACATACGGTATCCGTTTTCATGGATTCGATTTCTTTGGCTAATTCACCGATGGTCGCATGTTCAAAGAATGTTCGCACGGGCAGATCCACGCCTAATTCTTCCCGGATTCGGGCAATTGCCTGAATAACCAATAACGAGTCTCCTCCGGTTTCAAAAAAATTATCCGTTATTCGGATCGATTCATTCCTTAAGACCTCCCGCCATATCGTTAATAATTTTATTTCGGTCTCATTCGCAGGAGTTTCATCCCTTAACGCTATTCCCGATCCCGTCTCATCCGGCACGGGTAATACGGTTCGATCGACTTTCCCATTGGGGGTTAAACAGAATTTCTCCAATGGAATAAAATAAGCCGGAACCATATAATCCGGTAACTGTCCCAAAAGATACTTCTTTAATTCTGCGATTTCGATCGGTTCATTTGCGGTAAAATATGCACATAAATAACCCATTGCATCGCTTTCGCGACGCAACGGCAATACCACACATTCCTTTATCTTATTGTACGCTAAGAGTCGATTCTCGATCTCTCCCAATTCGATGCGGTATCCCCGAATCTTGACCTGGTGATCGATTCGCCCCAGAAATTCGATATTTCCATCATCCAGCCATTTCGCTAAATCCCCTGTTTTATATAACCTCCCAAACCAAAAGTTTTTGGCTCCACCTTTTTTCAAAAAGGTGGAAAATTTTTCAGCGCTTAATTCCGGACGATTCAAATACCCCAATCCAACCCCTTCGCCTCCGATACACAATTCACCCGGTACCCCAATGGGCACGGGTTCAAACCATTTATCGAAGAGATATATCCGGGCATTATCAATCGGTTTCCCAGTCGGCACGACCTCTTCATAAAACTTTTCCGGTTCTTCGACCGAATAGAAAGCAGATATATCGGTGCATTCCGTGGGACCATAAGTATTAATGATCCGGGCTTTAAACGATGACGACTCGACCCACGCCCTCAATGATTTCATGACAATCGGTTCACCCCCCAGGAACACATATCGTAATGACACCAATTTCATGAAATCTTCCTCACGACTGTATTCGATGATTTTAGACATCATCCCGGGCGTGCAATTCATCCAGGTGATCCGCTTTTCGTTTACGGCCTGTAATATACCGGCCGGATCAAAATAGGCCATGTCCGAAAACGTTATGGCCCCACCGCTGACCAATGGGGCAAATATATTTTTCTGCGTTAAATCGAAACTTAACGATGTTAATAATAAATTCCTGTCTTGCTCATGTAATCCGAATTCATTGACAAACCAGTAGATCAGATTAAAAAAACCCCGATGAAATAATCCCGCACCTTTCGGTTTTCCCGTAGAGCCCGATGTGTAAATCACATAAATAAGAGAAGCGGCCTTTATAGGGAAGAGGTTAAGAGGTTGAGAGGTTGAGAAGTTGAGAGGATCTGAAGAGAGCCCTTTCTTACCTTCTGAACTTCTGAACGTCTCAACGTCTGCATCATTGCCTGTAAGCAATAATGCCGCACCGCTGTCTTTTACCATATAATCGATGCGCTCTTGCGGATAACTCGGATCAATAGGTAAATAAGCACCTCCTGCTTTTAATATTGCATAAATGCTGATTACCATCTCTACCGACCGTTCCATCATGACGCCGATGATCATCCCGGGTGTGACGCCTTTATCTTTTAATGACCGGGCCAGAAGATCGGATTTTTCATTAACGTACCGGTAGGTGACTTGTCGCGATGAATCGATAATCGAAAGATAATCTGGCGTCTGTTGAACCTGCTCTTCAAACCATTGAATAACGGTTTTCTCTTCACCCGTATGTTTATCCGATGCATTGAATTCAACCAGAATTCGATGCTTTTCCTCTTCCGAAAGCAATGGGATATCCCCCAATCGCCGATAAGGCGACTCACTCACTTCCGTTAAGACATTCAACAAATGACCGGCAAAGCGTTCAATCGTCGTTTCCTTAAACAGACGGCTGGCATATTGAATTTCAACCTCAATCCCATCTTTCGTTTCCACGGCTGTGATTCGCCATTCGAATGTGGTAGAATGGGTCTTCAACCGATATGGTGTGAAGGCGAGTCCATCCAATGAAAATAGAGGCCATTCGAAATTTTGCAGCAGGAACATGACTCGGAATAACGGGTTTTGCGTCGTCTCTCGCTTTACCCTGATATGCTTCAATAATTCTTCAAACGGGTAATCCGAATTCTCAAGAGCTTTCAAACTACTGATTTTGACCTGGCTCAAAAAGTCCATGAAAGGCATCTCGCCTTTCGGGTAATTCCGCAAGGCCAGCGTCGTGATCATGACCCCAATGAGATGTTGGAGATCGCTGTTCGGCCTTCCATCGGTCAGGGTTCCCACGACCATGTCTTCCTGGCCGCTGTATTTCATCAGCACCGTATAACATGCTGCCAGTAGGATCATATAGAGGGTTGCCCCGCCTTTATTTTCAAGGGTTTTGAGTTGATGTCTGATTTCCGAAGGGATACGGAAATACAGTTTATCGCCCTCAGAACTCGACACGCGTTCCGGTGTTCGGGGATAATCGGTGGGTAAATTCAATACCGGTATTTCGTGGTCAAAGGTCCTTAACCAATAATTTTCCTGCGTTTTAATGGCTTGGGACTGTAACCGTTTGTTCTGCCATTCTGAAAAATCCTTATAATGTATCCGAAGCGGGGGAAGGTTTTCTCCTTTATAAAAAGTGGTTAATTCATGGATAAAAACGTTCATGGATACGCCGTCGCATATGATATGATGGGCGTCAAACATAAGCATATACCGGTTTTCTTCTATTTTTATCAATCCCACGCGCATCAGCGGCATCACGGATAAATCAAAAGGCCTCACAAAATCCGGAGGGGATGGATTCGGTTGATGGTCGACAATAATCAATGAGGTCAAATGCATCGTCTCTTCAGGTTGATGAATCCGCTGAACGGGTTCCCCGTCAACCAGGATAAAGGAGGTTCGCAAACTCTCATGCCGTTCGATCAATTTTTCCAGTGCCCCATTAAAGCGATCCGACCACGCCATTTCGCCTGAAACGTCAACCCGGAATGCTTCGGATACATTGTAGGCAATACTTTTGGGATCCATTTGATGGAGAGCCACCATGCGTCTCTGTGCCGCGGATACGGCGTAATATTCCTTCTCTTCTGCCGGTTCAATAGGCGCATCGTATTCTGTTTCGGCCTTTCCGATATACTCGGCAAACCCGCTTATGGTCGGATGATTGAATAACACGTCCAGGGGAATCTTGACGCCCAGTTCCTTATGAATTCTTGATGTCAGTACTTTGGCCTTTAATGAATGCCCTCCGAAATCGAAAAAATTATGGTTGATCCCCAGAATATTTCGGTCGATATGCAATACGTCCGACCAGATATCCACCAATTTCATTTCAAGTTCATTTTGGGGCGCCACATAGGCGGCTTCAATCCCAGCTTCAAATTTTTGAGAAGCCTCAAGCCGTCTGATAATCGTTTCTCTTTCTGTCTTTGAAATGGGTTGGAGTTCACCTACTCTTTTCCCCGGGTTATTTACCATTTCTTCAACCAGAAAGAGGAGATGGCTTGATAAACGCAATATATCGGATTCATCAAATAAATTCGTATTGAATGTGATCTCGAATTTGATCTCATCCGTTGGGGTAATAATGACCGTCAAGTCATGAAGGCTTTGTTCGCTGATGGAATAGGAATGAATCGATAGCGGAGCCGTTTCCCGGGCGCTCAATTGATCCAGGGGATAATTTTCAATGACGACTACCGAGTCAAAGAGGCTCTTCGTATCGCGTTTATCCAACTCGTCTCTGATGCGGATCGTGGAACTATTCTCCAGATTTGATAATTCTTGTAAATTAAGGCGTAAACGGGTTAAAAACTCGGAAACCGTATCATCGGGATCGGTTCGGATTCGCAGGGGTAAGGTATTGATAAACAGCCCCACCACATCTTCTATTCCTTTTATATTCGGGTTTCTTCCCGATACCGTCATATCGAAAATAAGATCATCGATCGAATGGTAGGTTTGAAGTAGAATCCCCCATGCTCCGTAGAGGAAGGAGGCCAGGGTCAAATTGGCGCTTTTAATAAAAGCGTCCATTTTAACTGTTAATTCCGCCGGGCATCGGAATGTATATTTAACCGTTTCTGTTATCTCTTTTTTTCTTCGTTTTGGAACAGACGAAGGTTCCGGGATCACCCCAAAATCGTTTAAATACCTATTCCAAAACTCCGTATGTTTCGCTGTATCCTGTTGTTGAATGAATTTGATAAACTCTTCGAAACCGGGTTTAACCGGTAAGGAAACGGGTTCTCCTTCATTGGCTTGCCGGTACGCCTTAAAAAATTCTTTTAAAATGATCCCATTGCTCCAGCCATCATATAATATATGATGGTTACTCATGATCATTTCATATTTATCGTTCTCAATTCGACATAGGGTTACCCGGAATGGGACTTCCTGGATATCGAATTTTTTCTTCCGATCTTTACTTTTAATTTGATCGAGTTCGTATTTTTTTCCTTCCGGATCGAGAATGGTCAAATCCTCATATATGACCTGAATGTTATATTCTTTTAATATGATTTGAACCGGGTTTTCCAAATTTTCCCAACGAAAAACAGTTCGCAGCATTTCATTGGCTTGAATGACCGAATTCCATGCGTTTTCAAAATGATGTATATTGATTTCACCGAATATTTCGAGGCTTAATTGTTCAAAATACAGATCATCCCCGGGGGCTTTCAAGTAATGAAGAAGCATTCCCTCCTGAATAGGGGTCAATGATAAAATTTTTTGGATATTTTTTTTGTTTAACTTCATTCAAAACTCACCCATGATCTATCATTTGCATGTTTTTCAATATAACATATCGGAATATTTTGTCAATTGATAAAAATGTTGCCTATTGAATTCCTGGTTGGAGATATCACCAAATACGGCCATTATTTTACCGTGCGGCCCCGCTACAAAAAGGAAAAAATGGGGCATGCAGCAGATTTTAAATCGCTTGCTGAAGGTGTAAACTGATTAACGAATCCCGGTTATTTCTTCTTGGGATAATCCCGTATATTTAATGATCATTTCAATAGAAAGTTTGTCGGCAAGCATTTGTTTTGCTATTTGCCGTTTTTCTTCTTTCTTACCTTCTTCAATGGCATCTTTGGAACGTTTTTTGGGGATTTTCTGTTTACCCTTGCCAGGCTCTCGAGCTTCCCATTCGCCGATATTTCGTTCGGTTTCATTCAACCCGATACCCAGTAATATGATTTTCTTATTGTTGTCCAGGTAGGGGTGATAATATTTCTTTTCTTCGATTTGGTTCAAAGCTAGCGTTGAACTTCCGATTTTAAATTCGATCACATAAACATAATGATCGGTGGATACAACGATATCGCTTCGTCCGATGGCGGATTGAATTTCACACAGAACTTCGATCATGGATAACCGTAACGCAATGTAAATGAGAGAATGATAATAGGCTTCCCGGTTTTCAATCTGGATATTGTAAGGAATAGAAGAAAGCAAGATTTTTAGACATTGAATAAAATCATCAATTTTATTGTTATTAAGCGCTTGCCGGATTTTTTTGGTAATCGGATTGATTTCGGTATGGGTTTTGCCGCTATATCCTTCCAATAAATCGCGAAGAAAAGACTCTCTGACTTCCCGGTTGGGATAAGATAAGATGTATTCATCTTCTTCGATCGTCTTGATGGTCAGGTAACCGGTTTGGAAGAGGAGGACCGAAATATCGAGGGCCGAGATATCGAACTTGTCAAAGAAACTATCATCCACACGTAAACATTCATATTGATCAATGGAGACATCGTTTTTTTTTAATTTCTTCATAAGAAAAGTCGGAGAGCCTGTGACAAACCAATAATTTCTGAATTTATATGTTCTGAAGAAACTGAGGATAGAAAATGGGTTGTAAACGAAATTTTCCCCATCCCAGGAATATCCGTTGTAATAATTTTTTAACCTCTCAAACAGGATTTTCCGGTTTTGACCATTCCGTTTCTCCCACTCATCGATATAGTCGAAAAAATAATAGTCGATTTCTTCGGTGGTATAACCTAGCAAGTTGGAATATTGGGAATCAGTCGTAATATCAGCTAAGTGATTCAGGTCGCTAAAGATTGAAACCCGACTGAATTTCGATACGCCTGTGATGAGGAGGAATCGGATATTAGGAACCTGGGATTTTAGAACAGAATAGAAATTCTTTAGGATGTCTCTGTTCTTTTCGGCTTCCGGGATATCCTCGATATATTCAATAACGGGTTTATCGTATTCATCGATCAGGATCACCACCTGTTTTTCTTTGGATAAAATCTCGATCATTTCACCGAATTTTCCTTTAATTGATTTACTGGTTAATTTGAGATTGAATTGTCCTGCCATCTTTTCTAATTTTTGATCAAGGGCTTCTTCCAATCCGAATTTTATAAAATCGACATCGATGAAATCCAGATGAACAATAGGATATTTCTCCCAATTTATTTTGTCGTAAATCCAGCAGCTCTTGAACAATTCCTTGTTACCGCTGAAAATTTCTTTCAAGGTGGAAATCAGGAGCGATTTCCCGAACCGGCGAGGGCGAGATAAAAAACAATTGGATTCCCTGTTGATCAACTCATAAATGTATTGTGTCTTATCCACGTAGATGCAGTTCTTAAGGATACGGTCTTTAAACGAATGGATACCTATTTCCAATTTTTTAGCTGAAAAATTCGGTACGCTCTTTGAAACGGTTTTCTTATCCATTATTCTTTCATCATCGAACAAATTATAATTTCATTTCCTGAATTTGTCAATTAAACGTTTCTTCATTATAAGAATTCAATATAGAATCAATATAGAAGCGAGGGAGAGTGGCATTATAATTATTTCAATGCAGCAATCAATTCCAATATGACCCATTCGATGAAATAATGGCTTTCTTCCTTTACCGTGATTTTATCTTCGGATTCCTCCAGCACCTTCCAATTGAGATAATTCCGAATTAACCCTTTAAACCAATTCAACAACTCTGGTCCGAAGCGTTGAGTAATCACCGATTGATAAACGGGGTCATTGGACTTCCACTGCGCCAGCACGTACCACACGAGCTGCTTTTTCGGTGTCATGTCATAAACATGTTGAATCGGAAGCGCTCCGGATTCGACCGCGGCCATGTATTGGTCTCGATCGGTCAGGGTTTCGTAAAAATGATCGGCAGCATAATTATGTAAACCGGGCCCCAATGCAATACATGGGGATTGCTTTTGCCATCGTTCACGATACACGATCGTATCTTTGACCTGCGGCAAGAGGAACCAACCGACCAGGTTTTCTCTGTAACCGGCATCTTCCAACATTTTTTTGGCTTCTTCGTACATCCGGCGACACATGGGTTCATCGGGAAATTTTTCCGGTTCCTGACGGAATAACGTCATAATGGATGGCGTTTCACGAATATCCAACCGATAAAGGGTCAGCGATTGGGCTTTCAATTTGATGGTTTTTCGAATGGTCGTTAACCAATCGTCCAGATTTTGGGTATATAAACCGTAAATCAGATCGACATTCACACTATGAAAACGGGGAATGACTTCTTGCAGGACCTCTTCCGCTTGCGCCGCTTTATGTTTTCGCTCGATGATTTGCAATATAAGATCATTGAGAGACTGAACACCGATGCTTAACCGGTTGACGTACTTTTCCAAAACCTCGATCCGTTTATCGGTCAGTGTGACAATGCTTGACTCGACGCACATTTCGCAATCGTCGCTTCGGTACTTTCCATAATACGCGAGACTTTCCTCGAGTAAATCGTTCGGAATCACGGTCGGGGTTCCACCGCCAAAATAAATGGAACGCACATTTTTGTTATGTAAACCGATGTGGTCATCCAACATTTGGAGATGCGACCGTTCGGCAGCCAGAAGTTTTTCATACTCGGACCGTTTGATCGGTCCTCGGTAGTAATGGCAATAGGAACAATGTTCGGCGCACCAGGGGAAATGAACATACAATGCGAAGTCCTTGTATTTGGGGTAAAGTTCCAGTATGGAATGTCTTTTCGACTCGTCATAGGCGAGAGGTTCCGAACCGGCGATTGCGATATCCTTTAAAATGGTAAACCGATAGCTTTCTCCATCTTTGCCATCAAAATAATTTTCAGGTAAACGTAGGGTGTTTTGATCCATTTGAAGCTCCTCCTTTTCCGTTATGATTTTAATATGTTATTAAACCGGTGAGCAAACTCAATGATTTGCTCTTTATTTCTAAATATCGAATGATGGTCGCCGATAATTTCATGATAAACCATGCGATTATGGCAGTAATCGTTCCATGATTCGATTCTGGCAGTGTTTTGATTCGCCCAAAAATAATGAATTGGGGTATAAATTTTCCCTGACGGAACATAATTTAATCCTGCATTGGTATGAGTACGCGTTAAATTGAGATACTGGATTAATTCTTCGCCCGTGAGGTCCCCATAATCGGGTAAAGCCAACGCGTTTATAATAAGGAGTTGTCTGAGTTGCTCGACAAGGACAGGATTACTTGTTATGATTTCTACAGCTTTAAGCCAGAGTTGCTCCAAGTCGCTTATCTCGTCAAGATAGCCCCGGTTTCCGGTTGAGACAAAGAAATCATTTAGGAAATCTTTTTCGGTTTGAAGTGAAAATGGGGGATACATTTTACCTGATAAAAAATCGGGACCTAAACAATCAAAAAACGCCAATAAAGCAATTTCTTCATTCATCCGCTCAAGTTGCAATGCCATTTCTAGTCCGATATGTCCGCCCCAGGACCAGGTGGCAATATAATAAGGCCCATGAGCTTGAATTTCCTTTATTTGTGAAATATATTTGGCCGATATTTGTTCGATGGTTTCATTTCGGGGGGCATAATTGCGAAGTTTTTCAGCTTCAATACCCCAGCAATTAAAGCGTGTGCCCAATTGCTGGCTAAATTCCATATATGCCCCCACATCCCCCAGTACTTCATGCACTAAAAAGATGTTACCTTCAGACTCAAGGGAGCCATTTAGCATTACAAAATTTCCGGGTACCTGCTTGGATGAACCGGGTAATTGGTGGGCGGTTAGACAGAGTACCAACGAATGAATCGTCGGATGGTTAAATAAGGTAGCCACAGGTATTTCTCGGTTGAGCTTTTCTCTTAATTTATTAGATACTTTAACAAGGTCCAGAGAGTTTCCGCCCAACTCAAAAAAATTGTCCTGAATGCCGACTTTTTCACGATTCAGAACGTCTTTCCAGATTCCGGCAACGATTCGCTGCATCCTGGTTTTGGGGCCTTCATATACCCCGTCGGAATGAAAATCGGATTCCAAGGGTTGAGGTAAGGCGCGCCGATCCATTTTTCCATTAGCATTCAAGGGAATCTTGTCTATTTGAATAAAGCAAGCAGGAACCATATAAGTTGGAAGGGATTCTTCAAGATAGATCTTAAATTCTTGATATGAGGGGATTGGAACCCCTGATGATTGCTCGGCGACAATATAGGCGCAAAGGTATTTGCGCTCATTCTCCCCCCTATCGATGACAACAGCGTCTTTTATTCCGGAATGAGCGTTGAGCCGGCTTTCGATTTCACCTAACTCAATACGGAATCCTCTGATTTTGACCTGATTATCGATTCGCCCCAGGAATTCAATCGTTCCATCGTCCAACCATCTCCCTAAGTCTCCTGTCATATATATCCGCCTCGATCTCCAGAATAGAAAACGCTCATCGGTCAATCCCGGCCGGTTTAAATACCCCCTGGCCATTCCTTCCCCGCCAATGCATATTTCTCCAACAACGCCTATCGGTTGAAGTCTTCTCATTCGATCAATAATATATACCTGATTATTGGCAATGGGAGTTCCGATGGTAATCCGATCGGAGCAGGTCAAATTTTTTATTGTCGACCAAATTGTGGTTTCCGTTGGACCATACATATTGAATATTTGTCCATTTATAAAAGGCCTGATTTTCTCCAGCAACGATTCGGGAAATGCTTCGCCTCCTACCAATAAGAATTTCAATGATCTTAAAAAAGTCATTACTTCCGGAAATAAGACCATTGATTGCAGTCTCGATGGCGTAACCTGAAAAATTGAGATATTTTCTCTCTCAAAAATAACCCCTGAAGTCTCGGTATTTAATTGATCCTCCCGGCTGCCTACGACCACAACGGAACCCTTGGTTAAGGGAACCAAGGTTTCAAGGCCAAATATATCGAAGGAAATTGTGGTTAAAGACAATATCCGATCATTCATCGTAAACGGTACAAATTCTGTAATTCCTGTTATAAAATTTACGACATTTCGATGGGCGATCATCACACCTTTCGGTTTCCCGGTCGATCCGGATGTGTAAATGACGTAAGCGAGAAAAGTGGCCGGTGAAGAGAAGAAGTGAAGCGGTTGAGAGGTTGAGTGGTTAAGAGGATCTAAGGAGAACACATTCTTAACATCTGAACTTCCTAACTTCTGAACTTCTTGATTGTTGGCGGTAACCAACAATCGCGCCTGGCTATCTTTTAGTATATAATCAATGCGATCTTGCGGATATTCATAATCAATGGGTAAATAGGCACTGCCTGTTTTTAATATACCCAAAATTCCCATTATCATTTCAACCGAACGTTGGATCTTTATCCCTACAATCATACTCGATTGAACACCCTTTTGCATAAGTTCATGCGCCAGTTGATCGGATCGCTCATTCAATTCCTGATAGGTGATTTGCAAAGGTTTTGCACCAAATGCCCTTACGGTTGAGCCGATGACAGCAATATGCCCCGGAGTTCTTCCGGCCTGTTCCTCAAATAATTGATGGATCGTCTTATCTTTCGAATAATCTCTGTTTGTATTGTTAAATTCATCCAGTATTCGAATTTTCTCTTCTTCGGATAAAAAAGTTAATTCGTCAATCCTTAATTCTTTATCCTCAATCACCTGATCAATTGCGACCCGGAAGTGGCAAGCAATCCGTTTGATATAATCCTGATCATACACATTCCCGTTATATTGAAATGTAACAGTTAATTTATCCGACCCTGCCAACAAAATGTTCAAATTATAAGTGGTTTGTTCAAATGACTCGACATTGGTAATCGCAAATGCGATTTTATTTTTTTTTCCGTATCCTTCGATTTGTTCGGCGATGGGGTAATTTTCGAATATAAAGATGTGATCGATCAGGTTTTGCTTTAATGAACTTTTCGATTGGACCTCCGCTAATGGATGATAATGATACGCTTCACCGACGATTGCTTGTTCTTGTATGTGTTGAAGTAACGAATGAAATTTTGTTTTTCCTTCAAACCGGATCCGGACGGGAATCGTGTTGATAAATAACCCCACCATGGATTCGATCCCTTCAAACCCGGCCGGCCGCCCGGATACAACGGCACCAAATACGACATCGTCTTTCCCATTGTATTTGCCCAGAAGCACTCCCCAGAGGACGCGCGTCACGATATTGACCGTTACATGATACCGGGCTGCCAATTTCGCTAATTCGGCTGTTTTTTCCTTGTCCAACTCAAAAGAAAAACGGTCATTTCGATATTCCTGGCTATTATCCCTTACTATCTTTGATTGGGGAATCCCGGTTTGCTCTTCAAAACCATCCAGGACATGTTCCCAGTACGCGGCGGATTCTTTTTTATCTTGTTTTTCGAGCCATTGGATATAACTTCGATAGGGTTTGGTTATCGGTAATTGGTAAACCCTATGTTGAACATAAGCGTTATAGATTTCAAAAAATTCGCTATTTAAAATCCCAATGCACCATCCGTCCATTAATATGTGGTGAAAACTCCAGATAAATTCGTAAGTCGAATGATCCAGCCGGAGAATGGATGCTCGTGCCAGGGGCTCCTTACCCAAATCAAAGGAACGTTTTTTATCGTTTGCCTTAAAATCTTTAATAAACTTTTCTTTTTGTTCCTCACTTCCGATATTTATTATATCTTCGAAATAAAAATCAATGGCTCTGTTTTTTAATACCACCTGAATCGGGCGATCCATATCTTTATAAACAAATGTGGTGCGTAACACATCATGTCGCCTGGCCAATTCATTTAAACTATGTTTCACTTGCTCAATGTTTAATTCCCCTTTCAAACGGTAAGAGGTTTGTTCAAAGTAGGATGAAGATTCCTCGACCAACGCATGAAATAACATCCCTTCCTGCATGGGAGATAAGGTATAAATGTCTTCAATATCCCCGTATGATTTCATTAATTGCTCAACAGTATCTATGGATAATCCTTTGTAGGTAAAATCAGCGGGAGTGAATTCCGGATTTTCTTTTTCGCTGCAAAACAAAATAATACGTTTAAGTTGGGAACTGAAATTATCAATTAACGCTTCGATGGTTTCCTTTTTAAAATGCGTCTGATTATAAGATAATGTCATGTTCAAGCAATTATTCGTTATCATTCCATTAATTTCCAGGCCATATTCCCTTCGATTGGCGATACTTTGCGAATTCCCCGCAGATTCTTTGGCAATCTCAAACTGGGAAATTTGCTTGATATCGGCATCGAATTGCCCCAGATAATTAAAGATAAGTTGAGGTTTTAATTTAAATTCGATTTCTTTTTTATTCTCTTCATCGGTAAGATATTTCAATATTCCATACCCGATTCCCTTGTTGGGAATTTTCCGCAGGGTTTCTTTGACCTCTTTGATTTGGCGTCCGATATCATGTGCATACGTCATATCGAACCATACAGGGTACTCGATGGTAAACCAGCCAAGGGTTCTGCTAATATCGATATCTTCCATTATCTCTTCCCTTCCATGGCCTTCCGACGCAATTAATAAATGGTCGATCATCACTTCGGATTCGGGGTTTTCGAACGTTTTCTTTATCCCCATTCCCAATGCCGTTAACAAGATATCATTGACTTCGGTGTTGTAAATCCGGTTGATTTCGCCAATGAGCAATCCCGTTTCCCGCTCATTCAGACCAAAGGATACATTTCGGATATCCGCCCCGTTATTTTCGTCTCCGTCGAAATCTGTGGGTATATGAATCCCGTTTGAATGCGATTCCAGGTTAGACCAATAGGGTATTTCTTTCAAGAAATTCTTGCTATTCGCATATTCCGATAGTTTTTCCGACCAGAACTTGAAAGAATCGGTTTTGAGCGTTAAAGTCGGTGTTTCACCTCGTTTGTATTGACTGTACAGGGTTTCGATATCTTCAAATAGGATGCGCCATGAAATGCCGTCAATGACCAGGTGATGGATGACGATCAGTAATCGATCGCCATCCTCGAGATGAAACAAAGCCACTTTCATCAATGGGCCTCTTTCCAGATCGATGCCGGCCTGTATGCGATTGGCTTTAATCTGAATTTCATCTGCGTGTCTTAATTCATATTCTTCAAACGAGAGAGGATGATCCAAACCATGACTGATTTGAACGACTGTGTTGAGCTCCTTATTTATGCTATAGGTCATGCGCAAGGCATCATGGTGCGTTTGAATTTCTTTAAATACAAGTTTAAGAATTTCCTTATCGAATCGCTCTTGGGAATAAAACATGACGGCCTGGTTGTAATGATGAGGCTCTGTTGGAGACGAATTGAAAAACATTTTTTGAATCGGTGTTAACGGCACAATACCGGTAATTGCCGATTGATCCGGGATGCGTTTTATTTTCTTGACATGGGAGGATAATTCCGATATAAGAGGATATTGAAAGAGATCTTTCATCTCTAATTTATACCCTGCATGATTCATTCGTGATATAATCTGGATGGATTTAATGGAATCTCCACCAATATAAAAGAAATTATCATTGATTCCTATGTTTTTTTTGCCCAGGACGCCCTCCCAAATCCGAACCAGTTCTCTTTCGATTTCATTTCGGGGAGCTGCATATTGATTTTCAATTTCCATCCAGGGCTCCGGAAGAGCATTCATATCGATTTTACCATTTGGATTGATCGGTATTTTTTCCATTACGGTAAAATAAGAAGGAATCATATAATGGGGTAATAATCCGGATAAATATTCTTTTAACCCTGCCGGATCAAAGGAATGATGCATGGGGGATGAAGGATGAGGGACAAGATAAGCACAGAGAACATTCGAACCGCTATCATCATGTCTGATCTGAACCACGACTTCTTTAATATCCACATGCTTCATTAAGCAATTTTCGATTTCACCGATTTCAATACGCATGCCCCTGATTTTAACCTGCGTGTCGACTCGCCCCAAAAATTCCAGGTTCCCATCGGCTAACCATCGCCCCATGTCCCCAGTCCTGTAAATGCGTTGCCTCCGGCGGCCCGCTTTTTGAAAAAAGCGGGGCAAAAACTTTTGGTTTGTTAATTCGGGATTATTGAGATACCCGACGGCTAAACTGGAACCGGCTAAACACATTTCGCCCATGACACCGATTGGAACCGGATGAAGATATTTGTCCAGGATATAAACCCTGACATTACTGATGGGTTTTCCGATGAATGCTTTGGAACTTTCCGGCCTCAATTCATAAGCGGTGGTGTTGACACTGTTTTCCGTGGGACCGTACTCGTTAAAGATTCGGACTTGCGGTAATTTTTCAAAATGTTTCCGAATCAATTCATCCGGGAAATTCTCGCCCGCGCAGGTAATCATTTTAATTCCTGTCAGACAATCCCCGATCTCTTCCAGCATGACATTATAAAAAACGGGAACCACGATAAAATGACTCACGCGATGGTTGATGATGACGCGTTTGAGAACCTGAAGATCCGTGCGTTCATTATCTTTGATCAACACCAGACAGGCGCCACCCGATAATGGAGTAAAAATATCGGTAACCGAACTATCGAAAAAATACGGCGGCACTTGAAGCGACACGTGACCCGGTGCATATTGATAATTGTTTTTGCGCCATATTACCGTATTGACAATAGTGCGGTGTTTGACCAAAACGCCTTTGGGTGTTCCGGAAGAACCGGAAGTGTACATCACATACGCGGCATCATTGACGGTACCCATTTGAGGTCTTGAGGAACGCTGAACATGGAGATTTAGCGCATCCGTATAGATAATTGTTGATATGTATTTACTTTTCTGTTGAACATGCGTAAGCTTTTCCCCATACCGTTGGTTTGATATCACCACGCTGACCGACGCATCATCCAGGACCACGCGCAACCGTTCACCCGGAAGCGATGCGTCGAGCGGAACATACGCGGCTCGCGCTTTCATAATTCCCATTAGAGATATCATAAGACCGATGGAACGATCCATGATGACAGCAATTCGATCCCCGGATTGTACTCCGTTTTCGCGTTGTAAATCATGCGCCAGCCGGTTGGCTTCTTCATCGAAATGACGATAGGTGATCATTTCATTATTAAATACAATCGCCGCATGATCCGGAATTCTATCCACCCAATCCTCAAATAAATGATAGAGAGTTTTATCTGTAGGATAGGATTCCGCAGTATCATTAAACAAAACGAGAAGTTTTTCTTTTTCCTCTTCGGATAAAATCTCTATATCCGAAAGTCGTTGATCTCGATTCTCGATAATCGAATCGACAATGGTTCTGAAATAATCTATAAACCGTAAAATGGTTTCTTCTCTAAATAAACTCGTGCTATATTCGACATTAATCCTTAATTTCTCTTTACTTTCAAATATAATAAAGGTTAGATCAAACTTGGATATAAAATTTTCGTATTCATAAGGTTTTAATATCAATCCCGGGATTTGAATTTCAGATATCTCGATATTTTGAAATACAAACATCGTATCAAAAAGTGGGTTACGGGACATGTCCCTATTCTTAACCACCCGATCCACAAGATCTTCAAACGGGTAGTCCTGGTTTTCAAACGCATTCAACGTCTTTTCTTTGACCTCTTGAAGAAACCCGTTAAATGTTTTCTCCCCCCGTGGATAATGACGCATGGCCAGTGTATTGACAAACATGCCCAGAATTTTTTCCAGATCCGTATGACGTCGCCCGGCAACCGGAGAACCGACTACGATATCGTCCTGCTGGGATAATCCGGATAAAAAAATGTTGTATATGGTTAGAAATACCATATACATGGTGGCACCCGTTTCAAGACTTAACCGTTTCAAGTCTTCGGTCACCTCTTGGTCGATCTCAAACGAAATCGTCCGACCTTCAACACTCCGAACCGCTGGTCTTGTATAATCAATGGGAAGTTCAAGTACCGGAATGTCTTCTTCGAATTCATGGGACCAGAAAACGCCTTGGCGTTTCAGAAACTCTTTCTGTTGGTCACTGCTTTGCCATTCTGAAAAATCTTTGTATTGAACCCGAAGTTTGGGCAAACCCTCTCCCGGGTATTCTCCTTGATGATACAATGTCATAAAATCCTTTATCATCACATTCATGGAGCTGCCGTCCGAAATGATGTGATGCATGTCTAGCATCAGGAGATGTTTATTCTCACTTATATTGAACAGTCCCACTCTCATCAGTGGGGCTTTTGTCAAATCAAAACTTCTGATAAATTCTTCTAACTCTCTTACCCCCTGACCTTCTTCGCTTCTGACCTTCTTCCTTCCCCCCTCCGTGTCCTCCGTGTGCTCCGTGAGAAAATTTATTTTAAATTCCACCTCATCGTGAATACGCTGAACCGGTTCATCATCGATCACATGAAACGATGTTCGCAAGCTTTCATGACGCTCGATTAGCCGGATGAACGTTTGTTCCAGCTTATTTTTATCAACGTCTCCTTCCAATATAAAATAAGCCGGAATATTGTAATTGATGCCATGGTCATCCATCCGGTGTAACACATATAACCGCTTCTGTGCCGAGGATAACTCATAAAACTCTTTCCTCTCGATCGGCTCTATCGAGAAATATTTATTTTTAACAGAGTCTTTGATATAATACGCTAATCCACGAATGGTCGAATTGTTGAATACCTCTCCCAATGGCATATTGACATGGAATTGTTTTTGAATTTTTGATATCAATACAACTGCCTTTAATGAATGTCCCCCTAACTCGAAAAAATTGTCTGCTGTTCCGATGACTTCTTTTTTTCTTCCCAATACCTCGGACCAAAGCTCCGTTAATTTCTCCTCGACCTCATTTTCCGGGGCGATATATCCCTGATTTATTTTTATCTCAAAAGATGGTAAGGATCTACGATTTATTTTTCCTGTTACCGTAAGGGGTAACGCATCCAAACGCATAAAATAAGACGGTACCATATAATCCGGCAATGTATGGGATAAATGGTTTCTCAATTCGGAAGTTGAGAGTGCGATATCCGAAACAACATAAGCACGAAGATATTTATCCCCCCTATCCTCTTTAATAACAACAACCGCTTCCTTTATTTTCTCATGTGATAGTAATCGATTTTCAATTTCTTCCAACTCAATTCGGAATCCCCGAATCTTCACCTGTTGATCGAAGCGGCCCAAAAACTCAATATTCCCATCATCCGACCATCGACACAAATCTCCCGTCTTATAAAAGTTTTTGGAAAACTTCTCCAAGGTTAATTCGGGTCGATTCAAGTACCCGCGGGCCAATCCCTGACCTGAAATCCATAACTCACCCGCTATCCCTATACTTTGCAAATGACCGTATTTGTTTAAAATAGATAACTTAATATTGGGTAACGGTTTTCCAATCGGAACAGTATTGCTTTTATTCTCGCGCGACAGCGAATACCAGGAGGCATATACGGTGCTTTCGGTCGGCCCATAAATATTCTCCAATTTTACGGATGTATTCAAATCGTTGAATTTTTTGACCAGCTCAGGGAGTAACGCTTCTCCGGCTAAAAAGATATATTTTAGACTCGATAACCGATACCTATTCCTCGTATTCAAATAACCGATAAACGCATTGAACATGGAAGGAACAAAATTAATATGAGTGACCAATCGCCTTTCAATCGTATTCAATATGACATCAGGATCTTTTTCAAACCCTTTTTCCAATACGGCTAACCGTCCCCCTCCCATAAACCATCCGAAGAGTTCGGTTACCGATACATCAAAAACGTAAGATGTTTTTAAAAGATAAGTATCCGATTCATGAAAAGGATACTTGTCTTGCATCGCATATAATAAATTGACAACCGATGCATGATTCACCATTACGCCTTTGGGATTCCCGGTGGAACCGGAGGTATAAATGATGTAAGCAAGGTTTGAATGTTTAGCCACAGAGGTCACAGAGGACACGGAGGGAGAGGAGAAGTTAAGAGGGTGAGAAGATGGGAGGTTAAGATGATCTAAAGCGATCACTCTCTTATCTTCTGAACTTCTTAACTTCTCAACTTCTGCATTATTGCTGGTAAGCAATAATGCCGCCCCACTGTCTTTGAGCATATAATTAATACGCTCTTGCGGTAATCCGGGATCAATGGGTAAATAAGCGCCACCGGCTTTCAAAATACCCAGGACACCAATCATTAGTTCAAGCGAACGATCAATCTTAACACCCACAATCACATCGGGGCCAACCCCTTTTTTTATTAATTCGAGCGCCAATTGATCGGATCGCTCATTCAAGTCATTGTAAGATAATTGAGGGCAGACACGCGGGTCTGCTCCTACCAAAGATGGACCTATAAGAGCGACATGACCCGGCGTTCTTGCGGCTTGTTCCTCAAATAACTGATGAATGGTTTTATCGTTTGGATATTCGATTTCCGTATCATTAAAACCAAATAATAATTTTTCCTTTTCTTCATCAGTAAGAATTTCAAAATCCGAAATCTTTCGGTCTTTATTTTCAACATTTTCAACATTTTCAACAACACCATTGAGGATATTTTTTAAATAAACAATCAATCGCTCGATCGTCTCTTTTTTAAATAACCTTGTACTGTATTCAAATGCAAATACCAGTTTTTCATCGACTTCCATCCCAGACAATGTTAAATCGAATTTGGATATTTTAGTCTCATACGCATAAGAAGATAATTTCAATCCGGGAAGCTCCATTTCTTGCAGTTGGAAATTTTGCAACACAAACATGACATCAAACAACGGGTTGCGAGCGGTATCTCGATGGATAACGACATGTTCAACCAATTCCTCATATTGGTATTCCTGGTTCTCAAACGCACGCAATGCGTTCTCTTTGACTTCAGTAATGAATTCGGTAAATGATTTCTCCCCTTCCGGGTAATTTCGTAATGCCAGGGTATTGATAAACATACCGACAATTTGTTCCAGGTCCGAATGGTTCCGACCGGCAATGGGTGAACCCACAATGATATCTTCCTGATTGGTTACTTTTGATAAAAATACGGTGTATGCCGCCAGGAGTACCATATACAATGTGGCCCCGGTTTC
The DNA here is from genome assembly GCA_050258455.1 of Candidatus Omnitrophota bacterium. Taxonomy (GTDB): domain Bacteria; phylum Acidobacteriota; class Aminicenantia; order UBA2199; family UBA2199; genus JAKAGC01. The sequence goes on from JBLMYT010000132.1 coordinate 93,152, forward strand.
TATCGCCAATTGATTCAAATGTCCGGTTAGCTCTTGATCGATCTCAAAATTAATGCTGCTTCCTTCAAAGCTCTGAACCACGGGCCTTGCAAAATCTAGCGGAAGTTCCAATACGGGGATCTCCCCACTAAACTCATTTAACCAAAAATCCTTTTTCTGATTTAGCGATTCTTTTTCGAATTCCCTCTTTTGCCATTCCGAAAAATCTTTGTACTGCACCCGAAGAGATGGTAAATCCTCATTGTTATATAAAGCCATGAAGTCCTGAACCATCAAATTCATGGAAGTTCCATCCGAAATGATGTGATCCATGTCGATCAACAGAAGATGTTTATTCTCCCCTATTTTTAACACTCCCACTCGTATGAGTGGGGCTGTTGTCAAATCAAAACTTCTGATAAATTTTTCTATCTCTCTTACCCTCTGACCTTCTTCACTTCTTATCTTCTTCCTTCCCCCCGCCGTGTCCTCCGTGTGCTCCGTGAGAAAATTTATTTTAAATTCCACCTCATCGTGAATACGCTGAACCGGTTCATCATCGATCACATGAAACGATGTTCTGAAACTCTCATGTCTACGGATTAATGCCCAAAAAATTTCTTCAAACTTTTCCTTTTGAACTTCTCCTTCCAGTAAGAAAATATACGGTACATTATAGCCTTCACTCTGCTCGTCCATTTGGTGCAGCAAATATAAGCGCTTTTGAGCGGAAGATACCGGGTAATATTCCTTCTCTTCTACCGGGAGAATCGAGTCGTGCCCCACCTGGGTCTGTTCCTTGATATATTCGGCTAATCTCCGAATGGTCGGCGTTTTGAACAACTCAGCCAATGGTATTTTTACATGCAATTCTTTATGTATCCTGGCTGCAAGGATGGTGGCTTTAAGTGAATGACCGCCAAGATCAAAAAAATCCGAATCGATCCCGATGAGGTTGGATTCAAGATTCAATACCTCGGACCACAATGAAACCAATGTCATTTCAATTTTAGTACGAGGACCGCTATAGGTTTTATCCGTCCGGGCTTGCGGCTTTGGCAAGGCACTGCGGTCGATTTTTCCATTGGACGTGAGCGGTATCCGATCGATTCTGACAACAAAACTCGGAATCATATAATCCGGCAGCACTCCGGTCAGCAACCGCTTGATTTCAGTTGGATCGATGTCTTTATCACTCACGATATAAGCGCATAAATAAATATCGTCCGATTCATCGGTTCGATCTACCACCACCACTTCCTTGATCCCCCTATACTTCAATATCTGGTTTTCAATTTCGCCTAACTCGATGCGGAATCCCCGAAGCTGAACTTGATGATCGATTCGTCCCAAATAAACCAGCTCGCCTTTTTCCAGAAACCGGGCCAAATCGCCCGACCGGTACAGCCGCTCCTCTTTTTTATAGGGATTTTCAACAAACTTCTCAACGGTTAATTCCGGCCGATTCAGGTACCCTCGGGTGACGCCAGCCCCTCCCACCATCAATTCTCCACCAATGCCTATCGGTTGCAATTGCAGGTTTCGGTCCATGATATAAGTGGTTAAGGTAGGAATGGGCTGACCGATATTGCTCACATTCTGTTCGATTTCGCCACGACCGATCTCTTTATAGGTCACATGAACCGTGGTTTCCGTAATACCAAACATGTTGATTAAACGGGTACTGGGATATTGCTCATGCCATTGTTTCAATTTCCCGGGATGGAGGGCTTCGCCCCCAAATATGACGGTGCGTATTGCCAAACCGTGTCTTTCCTGTTGTAAATCAACTTCAATGAACCGATAAAATGCAGATGGGGTTTGGTTCAGGATGGTTACGCCATACTGTCTCACAAGGGAAAGAAAATGCGCCGTATCTCGGGCAACCATCTTGGGAACAACGACGACTCTGCCGCCATTTAACAGGGAGCCGAACAGTTCCCATACGGAAAAATCAAAACAATGGGAATGAAACATGGTCCATATGTCCGAGCCATTAAAGTCAAATTGAAATTTTTCGTTAAACAGCAGGCTCACGACATTGCGATGCTCCACCATCACGCCTTTGGGTCTTCCGGTGGTACCGGAGGTGTAAATGATATAAGCGAGAGAGGTGGCCGGTGGCCGGTGGCCGGCACTTGGGCAGACACGCGGGTCTGCCCCTACGCGGATTTCCCCTTGTAGGGGCGCACCCATGTGTGCGCCCGCCTTGCAGAAACTCGGATCTGCCCCTACGGAATAATTAACCAATAAACACGCTCGACTATCCATTAACATGTAATCGATCCGGTCCCGGGGATAATCCGGATCGATCGGTAAATACGCACCGCCGGATTTTAAAATCCCTAAAATTCCGATGATCATCTCAACGGAACGTTCGGCTTTTATTGCAACGAGGGTGTCCGGCCCAACCCCCTTCTCGATTAATAATGCGGCCAATCGATCGGATTCTTCGTTCAATTCGTGGTAGGTGATTTGATGGGTGAATACGCTTGAAGTCTCAACTCGAGACGGACCGATGACGGCAATCCGATCGGGAGTCTGAGCCGCATTTTTCTCAAAAAAATTATGAATCGTTTGATCCTTAGGGAAACCGGCCCGTTCCCCATTCCATTCCCACAACAATTGCTCTTTTTCCACTTCGGATAGCAGGTCGATCCGGGAAATGGGAAGATGGGGGTTCACGATCACGCGTTCCAATATCTGTTGATAATGAGTCAATAATCGCGAAATCCTGCTTTGATCGTAATAGTCGCGATTGTACACCAATTGACCGCAAAAAATCTCGACGCCATGATGGATTCGCTTCTGAATCAAGAAATTCAGATCGTATTTCCCCCACCCCAGATTGGTTTCTTCGACTTCGAGAACCGCTTCTCCCAGTGTGGATTTCCAAAAGGGGGCTTCTTCATATTGAAACAACACATCAAATAAGGCGGTCCGACTCATATCATTTTCCGGGTTTAGTTCCAGCACCAATCGGTCAAACGGCATTCCCCCGTAAATCAATGCTTCGGACACGGTTTCGTTTAATTTCTCAAACACGTCGCTAAACGTGTGACTGCCCTCGATAACACTTCGCAAGACCAATAAATTGGCGGCGGGTCCAATCATGGGTTCCATGTCGGGACTCGGACGGTTTCCCGTACTGGTCCCCACAATAATTTCCGACTGATCACAGTATCGATGCAATAAAATTTTAAAGGCAGACAATAACAATAATAGAACAAAATCCCCCCCCTTTTCTTTATTAAAACTAAGGATTTTATTGGTCAATGATTGGGGAAATACAACCGGGTGATGCGCTTCATGATAAATATGAATTAATGCCCGGGGTCTATCCGTCGGTAATTCAAATGGCTGGAGTTTACCATTTAGCTTCCGTTTCCAATAAAATAAGAGCCGATCCAGAAGTTCTTCCGAAAATGACTGCTGCCAACTGCAAAACGCAGGAAACTGGATCGCAAGTTCCGGTAATTGCGGGGATTGGCTTTCCTCAAACGCGTCATAGGATAATACCAATTCGTTTAAAAAGAGCTCCAATGACTGTTTATCCGCCACAATATGATGAAAGGTTATTACCAATAGGAATTTTTGAGTTTCCCACCGGATTAATTTTCCCCTGATCGGAAGGTCATGGGACAGCCGGAAAGGTTTTTGGGATTCAGCGATAGCCAGGGAAAGGGCATCTGTATCGCTGAGATGACAAACGGTATCTGTGAAAAGCTTAAATTGTAACGCATTATCCTCGACCAGGATCGGTTTATTCTCTCTTGTTTCGATCCGGGTATGCAAAATCGTGTGACGTTTGATAATATGGCAAATACTTTTTTCCAGCAATGGTTCATCGACAGAACCATTAATCGATACGATCAACGGAATATTATGATAAACCGGAGAAGATTCATAGAGATACCCGGTTTCAAATTCATTGATAAACCACAACCGTTCCTGGTGATACGACGCCTTACCTTCGGAGGTTTTCGCCGGAGGAAGAATCCGGGGAGGATACCAATGGCAGATATCGTCGTCTAACAGTAACCGGGATATGGATGTTGAGGAATGCGTGATCACTCGGTTCAGTAATTCAAGAAAACGATTCAGCATTCGCCGGATGGTTTTATTCTCAAAGAGATCAAGGTTATATTCAACGGAAACCGTTAATGTGGTTTCTCTCTCATAAATATAGATCACCAAATCAAATTTTGCATGACGATAACCGGTCTCAAAAGGTTTGAGTTTCAAGGCGTTTCCCAAAACATTCGGTTGAGGCGATGTATAATTAATCATGTTTAACATCACATCAAACAACGGATGCCGGGAGGGATCTCGTGATATTTTCAAGGCTTCCAAAAGGACATCAAACGGATACGACTGATGCGCATAAGCTTCCAGGGCGATTTTTCGGACTTTCTCCAATAATTCGGCAAACGTATTCATGCTCGTGAACCGCGTTCGTAATGCCAGGGTATTCAGATAAAATCCAATCTGGTTTTCCAGGTCCATATGTTCTCTTCCGGCGATGGGAGTGCCAACGATCATATCCGTTTGGCCACTGTAACCGTAAAACAACACATTGATCAAACCGAGAAATACCATAAACAGCGTGACATCATTTTCTTTACCCAGATTTCGCAATTTCTCGGTTAAATCTTCATCCAGATCGACCGAAACGGTATTCCCCCGATAACTTTTTATGGCCGGGCGCACAAAATCTGCCGGTAACTCCAAAACCGGTAATTCCCCTCGGAATTGTTCCAACCAGTAACGTTCATCTTCGTGCGCCTTTCCTTGCAAAAATTGCCGATTTTGCCATGCGGCAAAATCTTTATATTGAATCCGCAACCGTGCCAACGGATTTTGTTTGCCCTGTCGGTATGCATCATAGAGTGCCCTCACCTCGGAGATGAAAATATCCATAGATACCGCATCACTGATAATGTGGTGCATATTGAATAGGCACACATATTTTTCCATATCCAATCGGATGAGTCTGACTCTTAATAATGGCCCCCGGGCCAGGTCGAATAGAAATTCCGATTCTTTACAAGCCTCTTCTTTGATTCTACCTTCCTTGTCATTCAGTTGCCGAAAATCCGATTCCTCGACATTAAAGTCGCTTTGTCCGGGAAGTTTGACACGTTGTTTCGGTTCTCCATCGATTGGAATAAATACGGTACGTAAACTTTCATGCCGGTTTACCAGGGTATAAAAGGTTTGTATCAATGCGTTGGTATCCAATGCCCCATCGATTATCGACGCACTGGGCATATTAAACGCGATACAACTGTCTTCAATCTGGCTCCCTGTCCAAACGCGCGTTTGCGAATGCGTGAGATCGTAATATTCTTTTTCCTCCACGGGCTGAATCCGTTCATATACCGCGTCGTCCGATTCCCTGATTTTTTTTACCCGGCCAGGGGACGCGTTGGCGCCTGATGAGTGGCCTCTCAATTGGAAATTACCGGAGTACTCGACTTTAGCTGGGTCCTTTAAAATATCCATCCATGTTTTGACCAACTTTTCCCGGATATCATTTGGGGAGTTGCAATTATCGATTTCTCTTTTTATTGGCTCATGGATGGCTTTATTAAATAACTGCTTCTTTTCTTCTTCGGGGATAACTTCAATTTCCGATACCTTTATTTCTAAATTCGATAACACCATTTCCGAAAGATGATGAAAATGATCCCCAATTCGTTTGATCGCTTCACGGTTATAAAAACGCGCATCATAGTGGATTTTACCATTAATTAATCCGTTAACGCGTGAAAACAAAAACACCACTTTCGGACTGACACGTGAAATATCCCCTCTATTCTGGATATTTTCCAGGATAATCGCCACATCGAAGAGCGGGCACTCTTTTTCAGAAAACCTCGCCCCCAACTGCCGAACCAATACCTCAAACGGATAATTGCGATTTTCCTCGGAATCAATGACGGTCTGCCTGACCTGAAGCAGTAATTCTTTAAAGGTCATATGATCCGTCAACCGGTTCCGCAATGCCAATATCGTATTGATAAACTCACCCCGATTGCCTTCATTATTCTTAACCTTTCCCCCGTTATTCTTTTCTCCGTGTCCCCCGTGTGCTCCGTGAGAAACCCCCGTTCCAATGATGATATCCTCATGATCCGTGTATTTTGAAAGTAAAAGAGTCAGTATGGCACTCAAGACAATATGAAGACGGATATCCGAATCCGCACTCAGTTTCATTAAACGCGACGAAAGTTCTTCATCAAAAAAAATATCGATCGAATTTCCCCCCAAAACCTCGACGTTTTCCTGTATGGGCGTATAAGGAAAATGACTTTTTATCAAATCGCCGGATAATTTTTCAAGCCAATATTCCTTTTCTCTCACCTTCTTTCCCGCTGCCATCCATAATCTGTCAAAACCGGATAAATCTCTGACACTCATTTTAAAAAAATCTCCTTATTGCTTATGAGCCCTTACAAATGATCGTTGGATTTTTACAAAATTCTGACTTTTTAAGGTAGCATAATAACATATTTAAATTATTTGTTCAATGACAACGATAACCAATCATCGGAATTTAAAAAATTATATTCCTTTACGTGATTTTTTTTAATAATCCCGGAAACTTTTCATTCATTTCCCAAAAATTATCTAACATTTCCGAAAACTTATCACATGTTTCGACAAACTGCTAATAAATCGCAGAAATTTTTCATCCATTTCCGAAATCTTACAATTAACTTCTGCAAATTTTTAACACGTTTCGACAAACTAATAACGTTTTGCGGAAATTTTCAATGCATTACCGTAAATTTTTAACGCACTACCGCAAACGTTTAATGCATCTCCGCAAAATTTCAATCAAATCCCGAAAATTTTCAATGTTTTTCAAAATCCAGTAACGCATTTCGACAATTTTTTAACCTTTTCCGAAAAACCTGCAACGCCATCCGGCAAACGGTTAACAGCTACCGAAATTTTTTAATCCCGTTCCACGAACTTTCTGTCACTTCCTGAAAATAATCCAAAAAGGCTTGAATATTTTCTCAAAAGACTTTATACTTATCGGTTAATGAATAGGATTTGAATGAAATATTTGATTTTTAGCGACATTCACAGCAATATGGAAGCCTTTGAAGAGATGCTCCATTCTCCGCTCTTCAAAGAAGCAGATAAATATTTGTTCCTGGGGGACCTTGTCGGATACGGCGCCAGTCCCGATGAAACCATTACCCGATTCAGAGAACTGAAAAATACCTCCTGCATTCGCGGAAACCACGACAAAGTGATTGCCAACCTGGAATCGTCTTCCCTCTTTAACCCGGTAGCCGCTTTCTCCGCGGAATGGAGCAAACTCCAAATCTCTCCGGATAATCTCCGCTTTCTCCGAGAACTCAAAACCGGACCGGATACGGTCGACCATTTCATCACCATTTGCCACGGGTCGAACTTCGACGAAGATTATTACGTATTCTCCATGTTTGAAGCTGTCGAATCCTTCAAATTTATGAATTCATCGATATCCATCGGATTTTTCGGCCACACCCATTTCCCCGTGATCTATCTCATGCGAAACGAAAAAATCGATATCGTTCAACTGACTACCGAAACCCGTATCAAACTCGACCCCAATACCCGTTACCTGATTAACCCGGGCTCCATCGGCCAACCCCGGGACAAAAACCCCAACCCCAGTTTCATTCTATTCGATTCGATCAAAAAAGAAATCCACTTTACCCGCTTTTCATATAATATTAGTGAAACCCAACGAAAAATAAGAGCTGCCGGACTCCCGGAAATTCTTGCCACTCGGCTGGAGTCAGGTATATGATAATTAATAATTAATAATCAAGGAGGCTGATTATGGGATTTGAGAAACTTCAAAAATTAATAGACGAGATTCTCGATGAACGCAGAGACCGAGTTTATGAGAAAATCGACCGCATTACCAATAATATTATTCTTCAACTCGAAGAATTAAAAGCCCTGGATGATTTTCATGAGTATACGATACCGGAAAATTTCCGGATGGAGGACAAACCGAAAACCGAACCCTCTGTCGATATATTACATCCATATATTAAACAAATATCATCATCCGCCAACCAACTGGATTTAATCAACAACTTTCTGGAAGGAATCAACCGCTTTTGCACCCGGGCGGCGTTGTTTCTCCTCCGCGACGATAAACTGGTCGGTTGGAAAGGTTCGGGATTTTCAGCCCGCGAGGGAAACATCGGCGACGACGAGATCAAAAAACTCTTCTTTTCCCTATCCGCAAACACGATCTTTCGGTATGTACTGGATAAACGCATCCCCTATTCGGGAGCCCCTCTTTCCCAACCGGATGACCACATTCTTTACAGTCGATTCGGTGGCGAAGAACCCGAAAAAATATTTGCGCTTCCTTTCTTTGTCAAGGGAAAGCCCCAGGCCGTCGTGTATACCGACACCTTCGATGAAAAACCGATCGGCGAAAAGGAAATCGAAATCCTTGCGACTGTCGCGGAAATGAGCCTTGATCTCCTCCCGCTCCGTCAAAAAATCCTTGCCAAAATAAAGACTCAGGAATACCCCGAAGAATCGGATTCGGCCCAATTTCACGCCTACAGTCCCGAACCCGAAGAACGCACCCCCGCTCCTGTTAAGGAAAACGATCCCGAACGCCTGGCGCGAGTCATCATTAACGATATTTACCTTTATAATAAAGCCAAAATCGATGATATTGTCAGAACAGGCCAAAACCTGTTCCAATTTCTTCAAACTACGATTCTTCAATCGCGCGAGCTCTACCTCAACAAATACCGGGATATTGCTCCCTTCGAACGCCAATTGATTGAGACCCTGGCCCGCGGAAAAAAAGAATTACTCAAAGGTTACGCGTTTGAAACTCAATAACTACATGAACGAAAAATAATCGAATCAACATGGAACCTAACAAAATCACAGTCGGAATTATCTTTGGCGGTCAATCGGCGGAACACGACGTCTCCTTAAAGTCCGCTCATGCGTTATACACCCACCTCGATAAGGATCAATACACCCCCTTGTTTATCTATATATCCCGCGACACCGGGCGATGGCAGATTATCGACGAGCAGACCTTTATTTCTCGCGACATGCACGCCTTACCCTCTTCCGGTTACTCGTTCCTCCCCTGGGGCGATTCGGTGGGGGAACACATGAACGCGGATATTTATTTTCCAATGCTCCACGGCCCCAACGGGGAAGATGGAAAAATCCAATCTCTCCTGGAACTGGCCGGCAAACCGTACGTTGGCGCCAACAGTCTGGCTTCGGCGCTGGCCATGGATAAAGCGGTAGCCAAAATGTTGTTTCAACGCGCCGGGCTTCAGGTGACCGACTATGTACTGGCCCAAAGGTACGATTATGACGAAATTAAAAAAAGGATTGACGCTCGATCGCTGACTTATCCCCTATTTATCAAACCCAATGCCATGGGATCCTCAGTGGGTATCTCCAAAGTGACCGAAGAAAGCCAATTAAAGGAAGCGCTTGAACTGGCCTTTCAATACGACCGGAAAGTACTGATCGAACAGGGACTGGATATTCGGGAAATCGAAGTATCGGTCATGGGAAACGACGCACTCATGGTGTCTCGCCCCGGAGAATTGATCCCGCACAACGACTTTTATGATTACAACGATAAATACATCGATGGTAAAACCGCGTTTTATATGCCCGCCCACCTCGAACCGGAGTTCGAACAACAGATTCGAATCACCGCCGAAGACGCATACCGGGCTCTCTTTCTCAACGGAATGTCCCGGGTCGATCTGTTCATCGAAAAACAAACACGGACCATATACGTGAACGAAATCAACACGATTCCCGGTTTTACCGAAATCAGTATGTTTCCCAAGCTGTGGACACTGCAAGATATTTCATTTACCGAACTCATCACCCGATTGATCGGATACGGGTTTGAATACTGGAATCAACAGCCGATTTCCACGGCCCTGCATGACGGAATAACCCTTCCCTCCCAATGAAAATACTTGCCGTCGATTTCGGAATGAGACGCATCGGGTTTGCCATCGGCAATCCCTTGATTCACACCATTACCCCGATCGACCCCCTTATCCGAAAAAATTCCAAACAAGCGGTCGACCACATTCGACAACTGGTGGATACATATGAAATTACGCATGTCATTGTCGGGTACCCGTTGAATATGGATGGAACCCGAAGTTCATTTACCGAACAGGTAGAACATTTTACCCAACGGTTAAAAAAAAGATTGGGACCGGATATCCCCATTGATTTTATCGATGAACGGCTCAGCAGCTTTGAAGCCGAAGAAGAGTTAAAAACGCACCCGATGGGTAATATCGATCATCGAAAGAAAAAGAAAATGCTCGATTCGATGTCCGCCCAGGTATTATTAAAACGCTTTATGGAGATAACATGACGAAGAATTCATCATTCAAAAATAAAAAAATAATGATTTCGGTTTTGCTGATTGTTCTTCTGGTTGGAATTGCGATAGGGATTGATTTTTATAAAAACGTATTCACGCCTTATGCGGGTTATGGCAATCCCATCTATGTCGAGATACCCAAAGGCGCTTCCGCGGCTTCGATTGCCCGCATTCTCCATAAGAATAAAGTCATTAGCGGTTATTACCATTTCCGGATCTATTACCGGTTGTTTTTTGGAAATCTCACGTTCAAATCCGGTGAGTATCTGTTCGACCGTCCGATGACCATGCACGACGTGATTGAAAAACTCCACGAAGGCAAAGTCGCCCTATTTAAACTCACGGTCCAGGAAGGATTATCCATCCCGGAGATTGCCGAACTGGCCGCGAGCCACCCGTCGCTGCACATCTCATCCGACGCATTTATCCGGGAAGCGCGTTCGGGAGATTTGATCCGGGAACTCGATCCCACAGCTCCGGACCTGGAAGGCTACCTGTTTCCCGACACCTACATGCTGCGGCGCAATGTGACGGCGCAAGAACTGGTGGGCATGATGGTGGATCGATTCAAAGAAAACTTCACCAAACCTATGGAGCAGAGAAGCCATGAGATGGATTTTTCGATCCGAAAGGCCGTTACCATGGCGTCGCTCATTGAAAAAGAAACCGCTTCCTCGGAAGAGCGGTATTTAATTTCTTCGGTCTTTCACAACCGATTAAAAATTCAGATGGCGCTGGCCTGTGATCCCACGGTAATTTACGCACTGAAACGGGACAACGCCTATAAGGGGAAATTGGGATGGGCCGCGCTTCGGTACGATTCCCCGTACAATACCCGGATATACAGAGGTCTCCCTCCCGGTCCCATTTGCAGTCCGGGCGTCGCCTCCATCAAAGCGGCACTCTATCCTCCCCAAACCAATTACCTTTACTTTGTGGCGGAGAATCCGCAAAAGCATTACTTTTCCGAAAGTCTGGACGAACATAACCGGGCTGTTCGAAAATTCATCATCAATCGTGGTAAAGAAGAGAAAAAGAAATAAAATCATGGATAAAATCATTCATCCGGATTCATTTTGGGAAAAAGTCAAAGCCTCCTGGCGCGGGTTCAAACAGATTCGCCGCATTGCCGAATTGGATCAACTGGATGAATTGAAATCCCAAAACCGCGCGCTTTCTGAAGAAATCAAACGAATGGATGAGTTACGCCGCCGGGCCGAGCAGGAATGGGGCCCGCTCGATGGGTCGTGTTCTGCCCCATCCGATGATTTTTATTATGCCTTTGAAGAAACATTTCGCGGCAGCCGCGACATGATCAAATCCCGCTTGGCCGTTTACCTTCCTTATGTGGAACGCATTCGAAACGTATCGGCTCCCGGCGGTTTTCTGGATATTGGGTGCGGACGGGGCGAGTGGTTGGAGATATTAAACGAGAATCATATTCCGGCCCGGGGCATCGATCTCAATGTCCACATGATTCATGAGGCGCGTTCCCGAGGGCTTGAGGTCGAGCACGCCGATATTCTCGATTACCTTCGCCGGCTTCCCGAGACTTCGCTTTCCGGTATCAGCGGATTTCATGTAGTCGAACACCTGCCGCTTGCGGTTCTCATTGCCATGCTGGCAGAAATCCGGCGAACCCTGGCGCCCGGCGGGATTCTGATTCTCGAAACCCCCAATCCCGAAAATCTCCTGGTCGGTTCCTGCAACTTCTACGTGGACCCCACCCATCGGCGTCCGGTTCCGCCGCCGATCCTGGCCTTTATCATCTATCAGGCCGGTTTTCACGAATACGAGTGTGTGAGACTCGCCCCCCCCGATCTGCCGCTACCCAATATTGAAAATATAGCGGAAAACGCCCTCCAAACCCTTGCCCATCACATGACCGTCGGTCAGGATTATGCCCTCATTTCATTTAAGCCGCATTCGTTTGAATCATAATCATAACTATAATTATAGACTTTATAGACTTTATCCAGGAAATTGACAATTCGATCGTCAATCGTTATAATCATTTCATATGAGCGGAAAAAAAGAAAAAAAAGATATGCCCTGGCTTCAAAAAATTAGCCTGTTAATTACAGCGGGTATTTTTATTAATTTTCTATATGAAGTTTGGCTTGCCCTGATGACTCGGAACTGGGGAGCCCTGGCAACCCAATCCCTGGCCCTTCTCATTCTGGGTTTCATCACCTGGCTCTTTTGGAATGACATGCAGGAGATATTCAGAGATATCCAAAAATACAGGGAAAATGCCAGGGAACGGATCGAAAAAAACAAGGGAAAAATCAATATCAAAGACGCCTTTTTATTTTCACTTCTTTGGAGTAACCAGATCTACAAGGATATCCCGGATGACCGCAAAGACTTTGTAAAAACATCATTCATTCTGATCGGGTTGGCCCTTTTTGTTTTTTACAAGAATTGGGACGGCCACTTGGTGTTGTTCTTCATCCTTGCCGCCCTGATTTTGGCAGGGGCCAACTTATTGATCTGGGTGGTCGGGAGCGAACGTCAGGAAAAAAACCGGATGGCCATCGAATTGGAAGCCGCCCGCAAGATGCAATTGAGCCTGATGCCGTCCAAGCCGCCGCAAATCAAGGGCTTTGATATTGCCGGATGCTGTATTCCGGCCAGCGATGTCGGGGGAGACCTCTTCGATTTTGTATGGATCGGTAAAAAATCGGACAAGTTGTGTATCCCGGTCGTGGACGTTTCCGGTAAAGGCATGGATGCGGCCCTGACTGCGGTGTACACCAGCGGCGCCCTGGTTTCCGAAACCCAGCACGAGGACGATGTGGCCAAAGTGGCCCATAATTTAAATTCCGCCATTCTGTCGCGCAACAATCGCTCCCGTTTTGTCTCCCTATTAATGATTGCGCTGGATGTGTCTTCCCAAAAAATCGAATACGTCAATGCGGGGCAGACCAAACCCATTTTGCTTCGAAACGAGCAATTCGTAACGCTAAAAGGAACGGGGGCGCGTTTCCCGCTGGGGGTCATGAAAACCCCCCACTATCAAAGCGAAGGCCTTCAGCTCATGGCCGGGGATATCCTTCTCCTCTATACCGATGGCGTCACCGAAGCCATGAATGCCGAACTGGAAATGTTTGGCGAAAACCGGTTGCAAATGCTATTCCTCGATCTGGCCCGACAGAGGATACCGGCATCGGATATGGCCCTTCATATCAAAAATGAAGTGATCCATTTCTCGGGACTGGATGAACAACAGGACGATTTAACCATTGTCGTCTTAAAGGTGTTATCATGAAAATTATTGACCTTACGCATACGTTGTGCAGCGGGATGCCTGTTTTTCCCGGCGATGAACCGCCGGTGATTTCGCGGGTGTCCACGATTGAACAAAACGGATATACCTCCCATCGCTTAACGCTTTCTACCCATACCGGGACTCATCTGGATGCGCCGGCGCACATGTTACCCCATGGCGCAGTATTGAATCGGCTTCCCATCGATTATTTTATCGGTAAGGGTGCGGTGATCGATTTAACCGGGTTAAACGCCTCGGAAATCCGCCTCTCCGACCTCAAACCCCATGAAGACCTTTTTAAACGTAGCGACTATATTCTGTTTCGAACCGGTTGGGATCGCTTTTGGGGAATTGATCGGTATTTCCGTGATTTTCCCGTTTTATCCCTGGAAGCAGCCATATGGATTCACAGCTTCCAATTGAAAGGCATTGGGCTGGATACCATTTCGGCCGATGAGGCGACATCGACCACGGTTCCGATTCACAAAACGCTTCTGGAACGCAGTGTGATCATTGAAAATTTAACCAACCTGGGCGAACTGCCCTCAACCGGTTTTCTCTTTTCCTGCTTCCCGCTGAAACTGGAAAATGGCGAGGCGTCCCCCATCCGCGCAACAGCCCTGATATTGGACGCGTGATGCCGCTGTAAGCTGGAAATGGTATTCGTTACTTTTTCTTGTTCCGATCATGGAAAAATCGACATTCAAACTCGGCAATCTTAAGATCCATTATCGCGCGATCCCCGCACCCATGGCCTCGATTACCGATATTGTGTTCCGTAAACTATTGGATGAAATCGGGTGCGTCGATTATATGATCACGGAGATGATTTCAGCCGAAGGTCTGCGCCGTCAGCAGACCAAAACCCTGGAGATTATGCGTTCCGATGGGTTTAAAACCCCGCAATTGATTCAATTGTTCGGATGGGAGCCGTCCCAATTTGCCGATGCGGTGTCGTTTATTGAAAACGAAACCCCTTTTTCCGGGGTGGATCTCAACATGGGATGTCCGGCCGGAAAAGTGGTGCGAAAGGGAGGAGGAGCCGCCTTATTAAAAGATCCGCTAAAAGCAGCGTCCATTATTCGGGAAATCAAAACCCATACCCGGCTCCCCATCACGGTCAAGCTCCGATTGGGCTTTAATACCGTCAACATCCTGGACATGCTCCAGGCGATCGACGGCGAAGGCGCCGATGCGGTTACCGTGCACTTTCGGCTGCGTTCCGAAGGCTATTCGGGAAACGCCAATTGGGAGTATGCGCCCATCATCCGGGAACAGTTAAAAGAGAAAGCCTTATTTATCGGAAATGGCGACATCAAAACCGCCGCAGAAGCCAAAGAAAAATTAAACCGGGTCGACTGCGTCATGATCGGGCGCGGTGCGGTCATCAACCCGTTTATCTTTGCCGAAATGGCCGGAATCGACCCCGCGGGTTTCGATACCAGGCGCATGGTGTTTCATGTCCTGGAGTTGATCGAGACCTATTACCATCCCATGTTTCATTTGTCCCGCTTTAAGGCTTATGCCCGCTTTCTGTTCAGCAATCGCCAAAATTCAAAAAAAATCCGTCAGCATATTTATAGTTGCCATACGTTTGACGAAGTCAAACGCGTGTTACATACCTATTTCGAGGTGAATCATGAGTCACTTTAAAACCATCAGTGTCAAGTCATCCAGGGGGATTCAATTGATCGATATCACCCGGGATGTCACCGATTACATTGCCGAGCAAAAGGTTTCAAACGGTATCATCCTGGTTTATACTCCCCACACCACCGCCGCCGTAACGATCAATGAGAATGCCGATCCGGCAGTCACGGCAGATATCGAGGCCTTCCTTCACCGTCATATCCCGCATGAACCGTACTTTAAACATGCGGAAGGCAATTCGCCGTCCCATATCATGTCCGGTTACTTTTCCGCTTCCGAAACCCTCATCATCGATAGCGGGAATCTGGTATTGGGGACCTGGCAGGGAATCTATTTCTGTGAATTCGACGGCCCAAGAAACCGAAAAGTCCATTTAAAAATCATGGAGGACAAATGAAGAACCGAATCCTTACCCTGTTATTGGGGTTAAGCCTCTTATCCATGGCGGCACTTGCCTCCCCCAACGCGAACGATCCCACCGCTTCCGCACCGGAAGCCCGCCTGCGTTCCTATCAAAAACACCTGCAAATGAAAGCGGATTCCCCGTTTAAGATCCTGAAGTGGAAAGAGTTGGGGCCTTATTACCTGGGAGGACGCATCACGGATATCGAAGGGTATGTCAATGACCCTCATAAATATTATATTGCTTCGGCTTCCGGCGGATTGTGGTTCACGGAAAACAACGGAACCTCCTGGACGCCCTTATTTGATAACGAGTCGTCGATTACCATCGGCGATATTGCCGTATCGCAGAGCGATGAGAACTTGCTTTGGGTGGGAACCGGTGAGCCGAACGCGTCCCGCAGTTCATACGCCGGAACAGGGGTCTTTAAAAGCATCGATGGCGGTAAAACCTGGAAGAACATGGGACTGACCGATACCCACCATATTGCCCGGATCCTCATTGACCCGGTAGACAACCATACGGTGTATGTGGCAGCCATCGGTCATCTGTATACCGACAACGACCAAAGAGGGCTCTTCAAAACCACGGATGGGGGGCTGACGTGGAAGAAAATATTGTCCATCAGTCCCAAAACCGGAATCATCGATGTGGTCATGCATCCCGAAAACCCTCGGATTCTCTATGCCGCGTCCTGGCAAAAGGATCGAAAAGCGTGGAATTTTGAAGAAAGCGGCGAAGAAAGCGCAGTATTTAAATCCGTGGATGCGGGTCAAACCTGGACGAAGATCATGAATGGACTGCCGCAGGGAAAATACGTGGGGCGAATCGGATTGGCGATTGCGCCGTCCAAACCCAATGTGGTTTACGCCTATATCGACAACCAGGAACCCAAACCCGGAATTAAGGACGATAAGAGCAGCGACGCGAATAAGAATCTGTTTAATACGACCATTAAAGGCGGCGAAGTCTATCGCAGCGACAATGGCGGCGACACCTGGACCCGAACCCACACCCAATACCTGGACGGATTGGTTTATACGTACGGGTACTATTTCGGTCAGATCCGGGTGGCACCCGATAACGAAAACATTATTTACCTCCTCGGCGTCCCGCTCATGGTGTCGACCGACGGAGGCAAGACGGTTCGCGATATTTTCAGCGATGAAACCCAGTATGATTATTACTGGCTTCATGCCGACCTGCATGCCTTGTGGATCCATCCGAAAAATCCCAAACAGATGTTGCTGGGAACCGACGGCGGCCTGAATGTCTCGTATGATCGGGGAACCTCCTGGCAGCGGTTCGATAACCTTCCCCTGTCCCAGTGTTACACCATCCAGTTTGATAACCGCGAGCCCTACAATATCTATTCGGGGTTACAGGATAATGGCGTCAACATGGGGCCTTCGGATTACGCCTTGCGAAAAATCAACTGCGATTGGAAACTCATCTTAGGGGGAGACGGCGCGTTTGTTCAGCCGCAACCCGATAACCCGGATACGGTTTATGCGGCCATTCAGTTCGGCAGTATATTCCGCCTCGAGATGAATACCAAAAAGCGAACGTATATCAAACCCCAATCCCCGGATAAGAATGTGCCCTATCGCTTCAACTGGCTTTCCCCCTTTTTGGTTTCCTCCCACAATCCCCTGACGCTGTACATGGGGGCCAATAAGGTCCTCAAGTCCGTGAATCGTGGGGAGAACTGGTGTGAGATTTCCCCGGATTTAACCAATGAAAAAAATACCGGCGGCGATGTCCCCTATGCCACGATTACGGCCCTGGACGAATCACCGCTTTCACCCGATTTACTGGTTGCGGGAACCGACGACGGTCATGTATGGGTTAAAAAAGACGCCCATTCGTTGTGGGAAAAGGTCACCAATGGGCTTCCCGCCAAATGGGTGTCCCGGGTCACGGCATCCCAATATAAAAAAGAGCGGATTTACCTCTCGTTAACCGGGTATCGGGAGGATGATTTCAGAACCTACGTGTATGTGTCCGAAAATTATGGGAAGACCTGGCGGGCTATTCAGGGAAACCTACCCGAAGAAGAACCGGTCAATGTGATTCGCGAAGACCCGGTCAATGAAAACGTGCTGTACCTGGGAACGGATCTGGGAATTTATGTGTCGCTGGACCGGGGAACCACCTGGCACGCACTCAAAAACAATCTTCCCACCAATGCGGTGTACGACCTGAGGGTTCACCCGACCAAAAAGGAATTGATCATCGGAACGCACGGTCGGGGGGTGTTTCTCCTTCCGATCGACCACATCGAGCGATTAACTCCGGATGTGTTGAAAAAAAAGATGCATGTGTTTCCCATTACCGATGCGTGGCCATCCGCCGGTCCCTATTCACCCGGTCAGCCTCTGACGGTTTATTTTTATCGTTCCGAATCCACCCGATTAACGATTGAAATCACAGACAAATCCGGGAAAAAAATTCAAACCGCTCAAACCCTGGAAATAAACGCCGCCAATGGTTTGAACCGATGGGATTGGGATCTGATGCTGGATAAAGAAAAGAAAACGACACTTCAAAAAGGAGAATACACGATTACGCTCATTAACAATAACGACAAAATCGAAGGATCCTTTAAGGTTATCGATCCCCGGTAACCTCGATATCCGATCCAATCGATCCAATCGATCGAATTGACTTTGTCGGTAAATCATATTATGATTATTATGATTATTATGATTATCTACTAATACATGAAACTACCATTTGGAGGCAAAATGAAACGAATCAAGATTATCGGTTTATTGTTCACGTTATGCAGTCTGTCGATCGCGATGATTCTGACCGGCGCTCCTGAAAAAAAAGAAGGATCCGTATTCACCGAGGATTATACGATTGACCTGAAAAAAGTTTCTCCGTCGCTCGGCAATGTCATCGATATGGATGTCGACTCCGCCGGCAATCTTTATTTGCTGGACACCAAATCCTGTAAAGTGGTCATGCTGACCAACAAGGGGGAGATAAAGGGAGAGTTTGGGAAAAAGGGTGCCAAACCGGGAGAAATTGACAACCCGTCCAACATTCGCCTCACCGCTTCCGGTCAAGTGGTGCTTGCCGATATCATCATCAGTCGGTTTTCCTTCTTTAATAAAGACGGAAAATTTGTCAAAGAGATGCGATTTGAGCCCGGAGCAGCCGAAGGCTTCATGCTGGACAACGGAAATTTCATATTAAAAAAATTTGTCTATCCCACATACAGAGGCGGAAACATGACCTATTCGTCGGTTTTGTACAATTCCGCTTCCATTGAAATCAAACCCCTGGATACCATGGAGCGCCCCACCCCTCAGGCCCCCAAAGAATTGGGGATTTTTTATCATATGGGGGTTGGAATTTCAAAGGATAAAATCATCACCGGCAATCAGGTCAGAGGCTATGATTTTTGGGTTTCCGATTTCTCCGGTAAATTGATTCGCCATATTCAACGGAAATCCACCCCGGTTCAACCCTGGGAAGATTATAAAAAAGCCTTCATCCGAAATTTTGGCGAGAGTTACGACTTGATCAAGAATAAATTGGAATTTCCCAAAGTTCTTCCGGCGTTTCATTACTTTGCAACGGATGAAGACGGCCGCTTATTTGTCATGACTTACGAAAAAGATAAGGTTTCCGGCGGCTACATGGTGGATATCTTCGGCCCTGACGGGGGCTTTGTTACCCGAGCCGCGCTTCGGTTTCCGATGCTGGACAAAGGAACCCTTCGAATCAAAAACAATCGGTTGTATTACCTTCATAAGAACGAAACCGGTTTCCAACAGATTTCCGTATATAAAATTGATCTGAAGAAATCGAAATGATCAGCGGGCAATTGGGGGAAACATGAAATTGAATAAAAAAGAGTTATTTAAATTCTTCTTTTCATTTCAGAAAAAATATCTCCCGATTGCGATCGTTACCGCGGTGCTTCTGCTTGTGAACGTTCTCTTGCAATTGCCGATGCCGCTGGTGACCAAATACCTGATCGATAAAATCGTCCCTGCCCGAGATTTTCATGCGCTCAACGTGTTGTGCCTGATTCTCCTGGGCATTATCCTCTTTCGACAGGCCAGTGCTTATTTAATGCAGTATACGATATCCAAATATAAGGCGAATGTTCGTTTTGACCTTGAGCAGGCGCTTTACCTTCATATCCAGGATCTGCCTGTGTCTTATTTTACCCAAAAGGACACAGGCTACATCCTGTCTCGAATTTCAGAAATCTCCTCCATTGAATCCATCCTTGCCGATACGTTCCTCTACATTCTCCGCGATACCATTACCATCATTGTCGGCGTGATACTGATTTTGGGGCTTCACTTTAAACTCGGCATGATCTCGATTGCGTTATTGCCCTTTTTTATCTTCACCTTAAAGAGTTTTCATCAAAAAATAAAAGTCATCAATCGGGAATTACGGGAAGAAAGCGCTCAGTATTACGGGAAGCTTGAAAAAAACCTCAATGCCATGGAGAAAATCAAGTCATGGGTCAAGGAAGAGATCGAGGGAAAACGCATCGCCCAACGGCTCTCGCGGGTCATCGGATTGGGCATGCGAGCGGAGTTAACCGGCGCCATGGCTGGGATCGCGTCTTCATTTGTCGGTATGATTGCCCCGTTTATTATTCTTTGGTACGGGATGTCGGAAATTATCAACGGAACGCTAACCTTGGGTTCTTTTTTTGCCATCAATGCATTTACCGGGTATTTATACAATCCGGCCCGGCAATTAACCGAAACCGGCTTTTCGATTTCCCGGGCGCTGGCAGGGCTCGAACGCATCCATGAAATCTTCAATGAGAAAAAAGAAATGGAAGGCATCGAACCCATCGAGGGCATCGATTCCATCGAGTTTCAGAATGTGACGTTCGGATATGAGGGCAATGATCCCGTATTGGAGAATTTAAACCTGACGATTAAACGGGGCGACAAAATTGCCCTGGTCGGGCAAAGCGGCGAAGGAAAAAGCACGGTCGTTAAGATGATTTTAAAATTCTATCTTCCGGCAGAGGGGAAAATTTTAATTTCCGGAAAAGATTCAAAAGATATCCAAATCAAAAGTTTGCGCCGACGCATTGCGTATATTCCTCAAAACCCCTTTATCCTCGAAGATGACGTGGAAGACATGTTCAAACAGCAGCACGCCCGAGAATTGCTTCAAAAATTTAGGTTAGAGAAATCCTCGATCGAAGCGTTGCACCATATCCATCAAAAGCAGTTTTCCGGAGGAGAAATCCAGAAGGTCGAATTACTCGAAGCGTTGCTCAAGGAAGCGGATGTACTCATCATCGACGAAGGAACCTCCAACATCGATTTTAATGCCGAGAAAATCGTCTTAAATGATTTGTTCGATAAATATAAAGAAAAAATTATCATATTTATCGCACACCGCTTAACATCCGTGGTGGATTTTAAACGGATTGTCGTGATCGAGAAGGGTAAAATAACCGAAGACGGGCCCCATGATCGATTGATGAGCAATAAAGGCCGGTACTATTCCTTCTGGGGAGAAAAGGGATAATCTTCCACCACTCGTTGAGAGTACAACACGTATAACTCACCCCAAAAAATTGAACATTAAGAGTAAACAGCTCCCATTCAAAAGTTACTTTTGAACTTTTGCCCTTTCGGCCCTTTTCTTTTTCTCGCGATTTTCCCTTTCCTGCTGGTTTAAAAAATCCTTTACTTCGTCTTTAAAAAGCGTTTTGCATTCCATTAGCTTTGCAAGGACAACCTGTTCGACTACGGGAATCTGCATCAGGTTCATTAATTCATTGTATTGCTCAAATTTAGGATCCCCATATTGAACGTTGGGATAACTAATGGTAGAGGCACCCACGGCTGAAGGATGGGTCCGCATATACATTTCGCCTTCCCCGGTGACCAGCCAATTAATATTTAGCCCATACTTTTCATAAAAGTATTGTAAATAATTAATCTTGGGAAAGGTCGTCCCATGTTCAATATTCGTAATCGTTGATTGATGAACTTTAAGCTCAGCAGCAAGAAGATGCTGCGCCTTTTTCCTGTCAATGCGGAACGTTTTGAACCGCTGACCGACGTCTTGTTTCAGTTGTTTCAGCATATTTTTTCCTTTAATATTATTTATTTTGTTTTTTATTACTTTTAAATTGCGAAAAACGTTGGTACATCAACGCAATAAACAGGTTCAAATGGATCAAGGTTCCGCAAGTACTTCGGCTAAGCAATAGACTTTTCAGGCAATGACTCATGTGCAGCGTAAAAAAGGAAATATGTTTTGTTTTCATAGATGAATAATATAACTCAAATCGAATTCAATTTCAAGATGAAAAAAAATTAAATTCAAAAAATAAGAAATTATTCCGCATTTTCTTTTGGCCGTTTACATTGATCTTTGAGATTTTTAATGAAAAAAAGAATGTCTAAAATTATTTTTTACTCTTAAAAAAAATTTTATTTTTAACCTTAATTTCTTACCAGAGGAGGCGATGGAATTCAATTCCGAGATTATTTTTTTTTTAAAGCTTTTCGAATATTCTCATCAACGATATCTTTATTCTTGTGAATATATTCCTGAAAAAAACCTAAAACTGCATATTTGGCCACCGGCGCGTTTTCCAAGTACCATAAAAGTTGATTGTAGTCGTCTTCGTACGTATCGGTGGAGATTTCTTCGTCGCCTTTGGGATAATCGGCATCCCATTTTTCAATCATCTTTCCCTTACCCGAGAGCCACCAGTTGATATTCAGTCCATACAATTTAAAGAGGGCTAGCATTAAAATAGCGGACGGCTTGGTTTTGCCTGCCTCTACCTCGGTAAGCGTATCCCGCGAAAGAGATGTTTGATCTGCAATCTCCGGGATTGTTAAATTATGAGATTTTCGAAATAATTTAAATCGCTTACCGATATCTTCGATATTAAAATCAAACTTTACCAGGCACTTTGTTTCCATTTTTATCGCTTCGACTAGTAAAATAAATTTTTAAAAATAAAGGATACTATAACGCAGAATGGAATAATTTGCAACCCATTCCGTATGAATCGAAAAAAATTTTTTTATTGAAATTTTTATGAAATAGTTTTAAAATATTAGAAAAATAAACAAACCTACAAAGGAGAATGAAAATGGAATATAATCAAAATTCAATGTTAAAAAATGTCGGCTTCTTCTTGGCAGGGGGGTTAATCGGAGCAGGCTTAGCCCTTCTTTTTGCACCCGTTTCAGGAAAAGAAGCCAGGGAAGTCATTGGCAACAAATACGATGATTTGAAAGATGATGTGAAAGATGCATTCAAAAAGATGGAAAAGAAGGTCACCAAACTCGGTTCCAAAGTGAAAATGTAAACGTTAAAATAACATCAAAATGCTAAAGTGGCAGAGACCCATTGAAAAACCGATTAAATGTCTCCCCCCGATCGGGTGAGATTAAATAAAGCACGTCAAGAGGGAGAGCATGACATGCTCTCCCTCTTATTACTTTATTGTTTTAATGTGATTTTATTCCAATCGTTGCCCGATCCCTTTTTCACTGGCCCTGGCCAGGTAATAGGCGCCCAATGCCATATCAAAAACCGCCATGCCCATCGGATTAAACATAATGGGGGCATCCGGTAAAATATTCTCCAACCATTTTCCCGATACCACATCGATGATGGATTTAACATGCGCTTCTTGTAATCCCTTGTGAAGATGCAGCATTTCGATATCCGTCTTTTCCCGGCAAATTTCTTCCCAATTATCGACGATGATGCTGTCTTTGACGTAATCAAACACATCGGTCTTAAAATCGCGAAGAGAGATATTTAATTGAAGCGAACCCTTCTTGGGGGCTTTATCGATATAGGGGGCACTGGAAACCGTTGCCGTGATAAACACATCCGCATCCGTATAAGCCTCTTCCCAATTTTTGGCGATAACGATTTTTTCGTTTGGGGCAAAGGCATACGAGCCGGGATCGATCGGTCGCAAGTCATATAAATAGATCGTCTCGATTTGTGGCCCCAATAGGTCGAGACACATCCGTAAATGATATTGTCCAATCGGTCCCCAACCGATAATGGCCAATTTGATGTTTCGAAGGGGGCGAACGTTGTCAAAATACCGGATCATTAAACCGGTGACGGCGGCTGTACGCAAAATGCTTAAAAGCGCGGTATTGATAATGGCCACAGGTTTACCCGTATCTGCCTCATTCAGAACCACGACGCTGTGGGCCCGCGGAATACGCCGCTCAATATTATCGGGGAAACTGGCAATCCACTTGATGCCGGCAACATTGAAATGGCCACCGATAAACGCAGGCATCGCAATGATCCGATTCTTTAAATTCCGATACCGTAAGTACGGTTTTATGGGTTGGGCAAAATCGTCTCGGTCCAAACATAACACCGCTGATTCGATCACATCAATCAATTTTTCCCATTCGATTCCGACTTGGTGAATACTCGTTTCATTTAAATAAAGCATCCCTGATTCTCCTTCATTTCATTTGGATTCATTTTTGGTTTTTCTGGTTTTGAAATCCTGATACCAGGCTTCATCGTAAACCGTATTTCCATACCGTTCACCCCTATCGGGGAATATCGTCACCACCCGGGCTTGTGTGGATACCGGGTGGGTTTCAAAATACCGCTTAATTCCCCCGTACACCGATCCGGATGATCCGCCCGCAAAGATATTGTGACGTTTCAACAATTCATGACACATATCGATGGTGGAAATCTCATCCATCATGACGACATCGTCGATTTTTGCTATTTTTAAAATTTCCGGGACCATGCTGGAACCAATTCCGGGAATAAACCTCTTTTGGGGCGGATACCCGAAGATGACCGAGCCGATAATATCCACGGCAATGACTTTGCTCTCCGGAAACGCCTCCTTGACCCGCCGAGATACGCCGGTAATCGTCCCCCCGGAACTGATCCCCAGGAACAGGTAATCCAGTCGGTCGCAGGTCTCCAAAATTTCAGATCCTAGGGTTTGATAGTAAGCCTCGGCATTATAAGGGTTGCCGTATTGATTGACCCAATACGAATTTTTGATTTCGCTGACCAATTCCTTGACTTTCTTGATTCGGTTGAGGAGATATCCCCCATTCTCATCGGGAACCTCGACTTTAATGATGGTTGCCCCGAAGGACCGGATGAGCATCTCATTCATCGGGGAAATATGAGGGTCCACCACGCAAATGAATTTCAATCCCTTGTACCGGCAATACGCAGATAGAGCGATTCCGAAATTCCCCGAGGAGGATTCGATGATTGTCGTATCGTGATTGATTTCTCCCCTGGAAAGGATTTTATCGAGTAAATAAGCGGCCGCTCGATCCTTGACACTTCCCGTCGGGTTAAGAAATTCGAGTTTGGCGTACACATCGATATGTGCTAACTCATTGAGAGGGATATAAACCATCGGTGTATGTCCGACTGTTTGTAAAATATGATGATGTACCATGAGTCATCTCACAAAAAAAATTTAGTTTTTAAAATAGATAATAATGAATAATAATAAATAAAAGCTTTTTCCATCTTTACTATAACATAGAATTGTGTTTTTTTCAATGCAATCCCCATTCAATTTTCAATTCCCCTTTTCTTTCTCGAATTTCCGGATTTCTCTTTTGACTTTCCATAAACGTTATGAGATAATTGCGTCTTATGAAAAAAATAATAGCACTTATTGATATAATTTATTCAGAGATTCCAAAGATGATTAAAAAACATTACCCATTGAGCGCTTGTCTATTGGTATTTTTGTTTTTCTTACCCCAAATGATGGTGGGTGAGGAAATATTTGATGTTCCTGAAATTTTGAAGGACAATGTGATGTTTTGGAAGAAAATTTATACGGAAGTATCGTTGACCGAAGGGGTCATCCACGATAATGAATACCCGATGATCATTTACCGATTGATCAGTCTGGCGAATAGAACGGGAAAAACGCGTAAAGGTTATCTGCAAGAAAACATGGCGGCAGTCGAAAGGATATTGGAGACCATGAATAACAAAAGCCCGGACCAATGGACCGGCATCGAATGCCAAATTCGAGACTTATTTAAACAGTACGCGAATCTGGACGCCTTAAAAGATGCCGCGTCTCGGCTTCGGTTTCAATTGGGACAAAAGGAACGATTCAAGGAAGGATTGGAGCGGGCGGCCGCTTACATGCCCTTCATCATGGCAACCTTCGAGAAAATGAATATCCCCAAACGCGTGGCTTACCTCCCCCATGTGGAATCCTCGTTTAATATCGAGGCGCGTTCGCGGGTGGGGGCGGCCGGGATGTGGCAGTTTATGCGGGGAACCGGGAAACTGTTCCATCTTAAAATGGATTCGAAAATCGATGAACGCCATGACCCCATTCGATCGACCCTTGCCGCGGCTCAATTGTTAATCAAAAATTACGAAAATCTAAAATCCTGGCCATTGGCGATTACCGCTTACAATCACGGCCCCGCAAGTATTAAACGCGCGGTACTGGAAACCGGATCCCGGAACCTCGGCGTGATTATCGAGAAATACAAAAACCGCCGCTTCAAATTTGCGTCGAAAAATTTTTACGGGTGTTTCATCGCTGCCAGCGAAATTGCCTCCCAACCGGAAAAATATTTTTCCAACCTTAACCTTCATCCCCAATTGAAATTCAATGAAATCCAAATCAGAAATTCCCTGGCTCCTCAAAAACTCGCGAAGCAATTGGGGGTTTCTCAAGATAACCTCAAAAAACTCAATCCCGCCCTTCGTCCCGTTCTTTTTAAACGTCAGCTTCCGATTCCAACACCCTATGTCTTGCGAATCCCCACGTCAAGGGCAACCGAAAAAGCTGCATTTTCCGCCGCAGACAGCGGGGCGGATAAAGATAACTAACAAAACGGATATCGATATAGATAATCGGGGATAATAATTTGAGGAGACTATCGGAAGGAATTAAAATGGCGCGCCTGGCAAGGATCGAACCTGCGACCTTTGGTTCCGGAGACCAACGCTCTATCCTCTGAGCTACAGGCGCACCCAACTAAAATCATATTATACCAGAAATACGATTAAATCTCAAGTGTTTTTGGAGGAGGGCTCCGAATTGAATTCAAAAAAATTTGCCGTATATGCCGGTATCCTATTGTCCATGATGTTTTGGGGGTTATCTTATCCCTGGATCATGATCGTGTATCGATGTTACCATCCGATTACCACCGTGTTTCTCCGATTATTGGTTGCGTCCGTCCTGATGACCGTTTTTTCCCGGTTATCCAAAAAAATACAGCGAATCGAACGCGGAGACCTCCGCTATTTCATTCTGTTGGCCATCGTTCAGCCTTTCCTTTATTTTTTGTGTGAAAGTTATGGGCTTAAATCGGTGTCTCCAACGCCTGCGGCCGTGATTATTTCAACCATTCCTCTGTTTACGCCGATTGCGGCTTTTTATTTTTTCAAGGAAAAATTAATGGCGGTGAATATCGTCGGTATGGCCGTTGCCTTTGGGGGTGTCCTCCTGGTGGTCATTAAAGAGGACTTCACCCTTTCGGCTTCTCCTGTGGGCTTCATCCTTCTGTCGATCGCCGTGGCGATGGGGGTGACGTACACGACGCTTTTGAAAAAAATATCCTTCAAATACAATGCGATTACGATTGTGACCTATCAAAATACGTTTGGTATCGTGGGCTTTCTTCCCCTTTTCTTCTGGGTCGACTGGAATCATTTTTTAAATGCGGTTCCGACCCGAAGCGTCCTCATCTCTCTCGGGCTATTGGCGGTTCTATCGTCATCCCTGGCTTACGTTCTTTACGCTTACTCGGTTAAGCAACTGGGGGTTTCTCGCGCCAGCATGTTTTCCAATGTGATGCCCGTGTTTACCGCCGTGTTTGCCTGGATGATCCTGGATGAAAAAATCACCCTGCGAATGGGTCTGGGAATTCTGGCCGTCGTTGGCGGATTATTCATCTCTCAAACGAAAACCCCTTTACAGAAAAATAAGACCAAATAAAAAAGGCGCCGCAACGCAATTTCGAAATTTCGAAATTTTACGTTGGGACGCCTTTGTATTTCTTGTCTTTAAATCTTACTTTTTGGTTTCATCCTTTTTGGCAGCGCTCTCGATGAGTTCTTCAGGCTTCTTTAGGATCTGTTCCGAGTTCCATTGAGCGATACAAAACACAAAAGGACTTTCCGATGAAATGGCCGGATAGATATATTCTTCCATTCCTTGTTCGGAAGCTTTTCGATCCGTTTCCAAAATTTTGGGGTAGAGATAAGCATGATATTCTTTGCTTTTACTTTTCAATTTCGCAGAAAAAATGGGAGCTTGAGATTTACCGAATTCTTCCTTGGTTTTATCGTCGATGTACTTCCGACAAATGATGAAACTCAACTGGCTGAGAATGGAATCGATATTGGCTTTAACTGCTTTTTTACCATCGGGAGTTACCCATTCGACATCCGAGCCCGGAAGATTTTGCGTCGGATCATTCTTTTTCTCCGGCGACTTGGGAAGGATCTTCTTGATAAAATGGAGTTTGGCCCCACCGGTTTCGATCTCAATATCATCGATGTTTTCGATGGTAAACTTCATGACCAGTTTATCGCGAAGTTCATCTTTCCTCAGATCCACGTCATCCCGAAACGCGTCCAGGGCATAGTACACCTTGTCATCGTTCTCAAGTTTGACAAACGTGTGATGGTCGGTGGGGGCGACCCGCCCGACGTCGAACCTCCGAATGACCTGACCGTTGTGATAGGCGATGACCCGGATCACGTTGGTCGGGTCCAGATCATATAAAGCGAAATTTTTGGCTTTAGAGGCCAGATCGGTCAGGGTCAGTTTGCTAATGATTTCATTTATTCGCTTGATCTTGTCTTCATCCGGTGCATACCCTTTGGGAGGAATGGTCCAGTTGGAATTGTTTTTAACGGCGAGGTAGGTTTTTCCCTTTTTGATGATCTCAATTTTATCGATATCTTCGACTTTAATCGGTTTCATCTGGGGAAGCCGATAATTGAGTTTATCACTTTTTCGTAAAATTAAATACCCACCCAGGATCAGGATGATCCCGACGATTATAATCAGTTCTTTTCTCATCGATTTCATGATCGCCTCCGGTATTGTTTATTTTTGCTGAGAAAACATCAGTTGAATTTTGCGTTTCCGACGAACACGTCGAATCCAAAGGACAATTCCCAGAGCGATAAACAGCGCCGGCAACCCACCGATGTTAAATATTTTAATGGCCATTTTGGTAAACGGTTTGGTATCTTCAATGGGGTTAAATTTCTGATTTTTACTTCGCATCACGGCGATATCTTCGCGGTTATTGAGGTAATCAAAGGCATTTAAAACAAAGAGGGCATTGGGCGAATTGGCTTCTTCATCGATCACATTGTTCTTGAGAATCTCGGTTGTTCCGATCAGAAAGATTTTTCCGGGTTTGACTGCCCGGGTAAGGATCTCTTTTTTACCCTTGATGACGGATCCCTTTTGTGCGGATTCGGCCGTGGCCTTGGTGTCTTCTTTGGTCACACCGGTGGATTCTTCTGTGGTCACCGCGGGTTTATCGGGAACCGGTTTCCCTGCAAAATAACTGGAGAAATGACCTTCCAGGAGGTAAGCCAGGGGCTGGGCAAATTTTTCTTTGGGGTTGGTCGGCGGTTTGAGCATATAGGGCATCAAGCTAATGCGGCCCTTCATCTCCCATGACTTGTCCGAAGACGTGAACAATGGATTCAGGGTTAAGTTATTCCGTTTGATCTTTTCCTGAAGCGCTTCCACCGGAGAGGCCTTGATCATCACGAGCTGCTTGATGTTTTCAATGAATGGCAATTTATGATTGATGTTTTCATTCTTGATCATGGGAACGTAATAGATGGAGGTTTGCTCGCCGGTTTGTTCTTTGTTGACGTAACAGTTTTCATCCATGACGTATGATTTTTTTACTTTCAAACCGTAAAATTCAAGGAGTTTTTCCAGGCCGGTATTGATGGGAATATAATAGGTTTCCGGAACGCCCTGTTCCTTGACCGTGATTTCATTGAGACTGTCCAGAAAAATAGCCAGCGATTTTCCCTTCATCAGGAATTGATCGATCTGGAGGAGCTGGTAATCGGAAAATTTTTCCCTGGGACCGGATATCACTAATGTATCGATATTATCCGGGATGCCATCCAGCAGGTTGACGTCTTTGACGCTGTATATTTTGGTTAACACCATGTTTAAGTTATCGAGGGTTTCCTTTTTGGGAGGACGGGCCATGCCGGGTTCGAATTTTTTCGGCAATATGGGGTTCAGGAGCCGGCATTCATTGGTATTGAGGTACCCGATGCTGTCATTGAGTTCGATCAAATTATCGACGTTGTCGCTGATGAAGTTTTCCATTTCATTCGAGTCGATGATCGAAAATTGTTCCGCAATCCCCTGAGGGGTATAAGCCATTTTTCGATCGAGTAAATTCCGCTGAGTGGTTTTATCGCCGAATTGCATCACCAGGGCAGCCACGCCATTACCGGCAGGGATCACGGCGCCGTTGGGCGCTTTGATTTCCGGCCATTGCAAACCGAATTGTTCCAGGAGCCCCTGTTGCCCCGGTGTGCCGGGGGCATAAGCGGGATCATCGAACGCGCATTCCAATTTCCCATAGGTTTTGGGATTCAATCGCTCGACCGCGCCCTGAACCGAGGAGCGCACGGTATCGAGACCGCGCAGATTGACCAGCGGCGCAATCATGGCAAGAGACGGACTCACGACCGCTGTAATCTTGATCTTCCGGGGTAATTTCAACAGTGCGGAAACCTTGGCGGTCATGTTCTTGATGCCGGTGGTAATTTTGTATTCGAGCCCATCGGTTGAGGTCACGGATGGAATTCGGGAAACGAGGTCGCCATGGAGTAAGGCGATTCCCATGTAGGCCCGCTGCATTTTGGCTTCATCCTGCTCGATCTTCTGGACATTGACCGGGGTAATCCCAAAACTCTCGGCCAGTTTGCGGTTGACCTGTTCGGTTTCGCTCAGGTCGCCCTCTTTGGCCGTGACGTCGTAAAACCGGTAACTTAAGTTGTGATTGGAGTAAATTTCGAATTCGTTGAGCAGGTCATGGAGGTAGAGCTCCACGTTGCTGTAGGGGGCCGGGAGGTTCTTGGAGAAAAAGACATCGATGGTCAGGGGTTCCTTGAGGGACGAGACCACCTCTTTACTGGCTTTGGATAAGGAATAGAGATGGTTGGATGTTAAATCCGCCCGAAAAAAGAGGGTAATACCCACGAGGTTAATCAAGACGATAATCACCAGGTAGAGAACGAATTTGTAATATTTTTGAGAGGGTTTATAATCTTTCGCAGCCATTTTAATCTCCTTATTTTTTTTCTTCCATAATCAGGTGTGCCCCGTACAAGGCAATAAACATGACCGATAGGAAGTATATGATATCGCGGCTGTCCACCATCCCCTTGGCGACATTATAGAAATGGTAATTGCTGCTGAAATATTGGAACGTTTTTACGAGTTTATCGGGCAGGAAGTACAGGAGGAAATCGGTAAACAGGGTTAGCGAAAAGCAGATGGCCACGCCGATAATAAACGAAACGACCTGGTTACGGTTGAGGGAGGACGCCAGGAGTCCGACGGCGCAGTAGGTGGCTCCCAACAGCATGGCGCCGAGGTAACCGCCAATGACCGGGCCCCAGTCCAGTTTCCCGACGATGGTTACCGATATGGCATAAGACAGGGTCGGTAAAAGCATGACGCCGACAAACGCCACCGCTGCAAGGAATTTCCCCACAATGATGTCTCGGAACGTCACGGGAAGGGTCAACAGCAATTCGTAGGTTCCGACGTTGATTTCTTCCGAAAAGAGGCGCATGGTCAGGGCCGGGAGGATAAACGAAAACGTTACCGGCAGGATGGAGAAAAACCGGGTCAGGGTGGCCTGGCCATTGAGGAAGAAGGTGGAAAAGAACATCCAACCGATGATCAACAGGAAAAGTGAGATAACGATGTAAGCGATGGGAGAAATGAAATAGGCCATAAATTCCCGTTTAAAGATGTGTTTGATATTCTGGGTATATTGAATTTTGATTTTGGTTTTAGTTTCCATTAGTGACTCCCTTTGTAATTCGTCTGAATATATCTTCAAAGGATTCGTTCCGGGTTAACTCGTGGAGTTGCTCGATGGTGTAATCGGCCGCGAGCTTGCCGCGGTTAATGATCAAGACACGGTCGCAGGTGAGTTCGGCTTCGCTCAGGATATGGGTCGAGAAGATAATGGTTTTTTCTTTGCCGATCCGTTTGATGATGTCACGGGTTTCGGCAATCTGGTTCGGATCGAGGCCGGACGTCGGTTCATCCAAAACCAGGATTTCGGGGTTCCCCATTAAGGCATGAGCGATACCGACCCGTTGACGGTATCCCTTGGAGAGCTGGTTAATGTTTTTATGCATTACCTCGGTGAGACTGCAAAGTTCTGCCAGGTCTCTGATGTGGGAAAGCTTTTGTTTTTTCGGAACGCCCCGGATATCCGCCACATAATTGAGATAATCGTATACCATCATTTCATGATAGAGGGGTGCGGATTCCGGAAGATAGCCGATAAGTTTTTTAATTTCCAACTGGTGATCATGGATGTTGTAGTCTTTGACCCGAATATTCCCGGAGGTAGCCTGGAGATATCCGGTCAGAATTCGGTAAGTAGTGGATTTGCCTGCGCCATTGGGGCCGAGAAATCCGAGGATTTCCCCTTTCTTGACTTCAAAGCTGATCTTGTCCACTGCGCAGAAGTTCCCGTAGAATTTGGTCAGGTTCTCAAACGTTATCATGCGCTTCTCCTTTTTCTTCCCGCGAGGCAACGTCTGGTTGAGGCAGTTACGTGTAAACCCGCGGCTTTTTTATTTATGTTCATTTGTCAATGTACATACTGAATTTATGTGCGTGAATTTTTACTCTCAAAATAAGATTTTACCAGAATTACGGGTTTTGTCAAGGGCGTTAAATGGACTCACTCGTTTGATGTTTTTTGTCGAAGAAATCCGATAAATGGACGCCCCGAGCGCCACTCCCGGACGATGAATAAAATCAGAAGCGGCAGGTATTCAATCGCCATCCAGAGAACCGAATCGCTCCATCTCCCCGTTGTTTTGTAGCGGTAAACCACGGCGTAACTGGCAGCCATCGTCCCGGACCACAGGGCAATGGCCGGATGGGCCGAGAGGCAGAGCAAACCGGTAAGAATTGTTAAATACCAGGGATGAATGGTCGGATTCAGCACCACAAACGCCAGAACGGCGACCATTATTTTTTTATTTAATGGGAAAGGGCGAAGTAACATCCGGAGGTAAACCGCGGCAAATAAGACAAAAGCGGCCATGTGCGCGGCGGCATTGGTTTTAAAAATGAAAAGGAGAGCAAAAAACAGCGGGTTATTAAAATACCACCTGGTAGAATAGTTCAACACCACGTTTAATAAATTCGTCGCCGATGAAAAATACAAGGCATAAAAACCCAGTCCGGTGAGAAGCAGCGGGATAACGAAGCGGTATAGCGGATGAGTGATTCGAGTGATCCGGTCCCTGGGTCCGTAGCCGGGGTTCTTGATCAAATAGAAGAAAAGAATCGGAAGCAGAATCACGGGGATTAACTTGGTCATCACGGCACACGCGGCAGCCATTCCGGAAAGAACAAAGCGACGGTCATCAAACAGCCAGAGGCTCAACAGAACGAAGAAAACCATGAGAATATCGAGGTGACCGTTGATGGCAGTTTCCATGATTACCAGTGGGTTCCAGGCAAAGAACAGAAACCACCGGGGAGAACCGGAGAATCGTTGGAGCAGGAGATAAAAAATAGTCATACTGCCGCAAGCCGTTAAGAGAAAGAGGAATTTCATCCCCGTGAGGCTCTCGCCGAAGAGCGTGTAGGACAGCAAGAAGAAGACCTGAGCCATGGGCGGATAAATGGTTTTGAGCGTCGGGAAATTGACCCGCTCGGGTAAGACTTCGGAATGATACGGCGCTAAGACCGGATCATTGGGGGCGTAGGTGTACGGGTTGATATGGTTGGCTTGAATCTTTCCGTCCCAGATATAGCGGTAAATGTCGTCGGATTGATCGGGCGGCGTGGTCATGAGGGTCAAACCGAAAAGCAAGGAAAAGAGAATGACGGTGAGCGCGAAGGAACGCGAAAAGGGTTGTTTTTTGGATAAACCAAAGGCGATGGCAGTCAGGATAAACACCGCTGCCCATACAATCGTGTAGAGGATCACGGCTTGCGCGGGGGTTTTGGGGTAAAATTTATAGAATAAAAAGAGGGTTTCGATCAGTAAACCGAAAATAAGGTACAAGGGATGCATCGGGATGCGCCCGGGTTAGGAAACGGGACGAGTGAAGCGGCATTCGGGGTAATTGGCACACCCCAGAAACGACCCGAACTTTCCCTTGTGCGGCTTGAGGAGCCCCCCGCATTCGGGACACACCTGGGTCCCGTCGATATTGGGATCTGCGGCGGCATTACGCTCATTAACGCCGAGGTTTTGGGTAAATTTACATCGGGGGTAATTTCGGCACCCCAAAAACGCTCCGAATTTCCCCTTTCTTTCCTGCAACTGGCCGCCGCACAGCGGGCAGGCTTCCAGATACGCATCGGGGCTGGCGGCTTTTCCGGTGGCCGACTCGCGGGACGCGTCACACATGGCGTTGTACCCACACCACAGGCACAGCATGGAGGGTTTGGCCACAAAGGCGTCGGGTGACGTATTTAATATGGTATC
The DNA here is from genome assembly GCA_050258455.1 of Candidatus Omnitrophota bacterium. Classification (GTDB taxonomy): domain Bacteria; phylum Acidobacteriota; class Aminicenantia; order UBA2199; family UBA2199; genus JAKAGC01. The sequence continues at coordinate 127,609 of JBLMYT010000132.1, forward strand.
GATTTCGCGGAGTAAATCCTCTCGGACCTTTTGGGCCTCCTCACGGGAAAACCGAACAACAATCGCGCGGTTTTCCTTTAAATGTTCGTAACACAATTCGATCTCCGCTTCCGACCGGTTTAAGAACAGGTACAGGGCATAAGACGGGAGTTGAAGGGTACTCAACGGATGGTCCACTTTCCCGGTTTTATAATCGGTGATGCGAAGGGTCCCGTCCGAATGAAGCGCGATCCGGTCGATGACACCGCGGAAAACAATGTCATCCCTTAAGGGAAATTCGAACTCATGTTCCAGGTGAAGGGTGAAGCTGCGATCCTCGAAAAATACCCGGTGAAAATACGCGGAAACAAAGGCACGGCCCTGATGGTAATAATCGTCCCGTGTGGTGGTGTCTTTGACAATTTTAATGGTTTCAAAATCTCCCTGATGCCAAAACCGTTCGTATTGCTCCAGGGTCAGCGGAAGGGACGGCTCGGTTCCCTGGCGCCGCTGGTCATAAGCCCATTCCAGGGCCTGATGAACCGTACTTCCCATATAGGCTTCAATCGACGAGAACGCCTCGGGTAATTGCCGAATGTATTTAAACTCAAACGACCGGGGACAGGTTTTAAAACTGGAAATCCCGGAAAAACTAAAATGCGTTAACGCTGGTGCTGTCATTACACTCCAAACTCCTCATTGTTGATAATGTTGATAATGCTGATGATGTTGATGACGTTGATGATGTTCATGCGACAAAATCGCCGATTCCAAATTGATCCAGAAAGATACCGAAGGTAATGACCGTGATGAGTAAATCGCTGTCAAACGGTAAATTGAGGCGGAATCCTTCCTGGCTGTACTGTTTTTTTAACCGTTCCACGCTGTCGGGGTTAAAATAACCCTGCTTTTTAATGCGTTCATAGGAAAGCAGGTCATTGATGTATTCAATATTGCGATTCAATAAGTAAGGACTTCCCGGCGCCACAAACCCGAATTTCTCCCGCTTGATGATTTCCGGGGGAACGAGGCCGGAAGCCATGCGCTTGACGATGTACTTTTCATCGAAGTCCTTTAACTTCAAATCCGGGGGAACGGTGGCTGCAAATTCCACGAGGTTTTTATCGAGAAACGGATAGCGGGCTTCGACCGAATTGGCCATGGCCTGCCGGTCCCCGTGATCGGAGATCAAATGATCGGCCAACCGAAGTTTATAATCCAGGTAAGACCGCTTATGGATGTTGTCCCTGTTTTTTAGCCGTTCGTTGTTCACGACGAAATGGTTGATGCAGTGAATGGCATCAAAGTCTGCGTTCACCTGTTCGGAGTACAAATCCCGTTTGACTGCGGAAAAGGCGTATTTGAATTTCTCATAGAAGAAGTTTTCATCGCCCCATAACCGCCGACGGATGGCGTCTTCAAACGGGGTTTCGGGCGTGACGGTTTTCTTTTGCATCTGCCGCATTTTATCGAATCGGTATCCGACATAACCGGCAAAAAATTCGTCCGACCCTTCACCAGTGAGAACCACCTTGATGTTGTGGCTTCGAACCGATTCGGATAACGCAAAAGACGCGGTATTGTAGGTTTCTTTGATGGCGCATTCGCAGTGCCGGATGGCCTGGGGTAAGCGGGAACTGATATCCCCGAACCGAAACAGGATTTCATGATGATCGGAATTCACGGATTTTGCCATGAGCCGCTGAAATTTGGATTCGGATATCTCTTTTTCCAAAAAATCGATCGCAAAGGAATGCCGTCGATTCTCGGGGGTGAGTCGATGCGTCAAGGCAGTGATGACCGACGAATCCAATCCCCCACTGATATAAATGCCCACCGGAACATCGGACCGAAGCCGTAACCGCACGGATTCGGTAATCAATTCCTCGAGCCGTTTGACGTAATACGCGTCATCGTGTCGGTAATCGGCGGCATGAATTTCCGGATAAATGACGTCCCAGTATTCGACATCCCGAATCTCGTCGCGATCGCCGTCCGGTTTCACGAGTAAATAATGACCGTTTTCCAGACTCTTAATGTGTTTAAACATGGTTCGGGGGCTGACCAGTCCGGGAAAGGTAAACACCTGGTCCAGGCCCACGAGGTCGGCTTCGCGCTTAACGCCCGGATATTCCAGAATGGCTTTGATTTCCGAACCGAAGATAAACAGTCCGTCGACCAGGGTATAGAAAAAGGGAAGCACGCCGAAATGGTCTCGGGCGCAGAATAACTGCTGTTTTTTAAAATCGAAAATGGCAAAGGAAAATTGGGCGTTGAGTTGATTTAAAAACTCCGGGCCCGATTCTTCGTAAAGGTGAACCAGAACTTCGACGTCAGTCCGGGTTTTAAAGGTGTGCCCGCGCTGAATCAGATCTTCTCGGAGCTCGATGTAATTGAATATTTCACCGTTGCAGATGAGCATGATGGAGCCATCTTCGTTAAACAGGGGTTGCATGCCCCCTTCCAGGTCGATGATGCTGAGCCTGGAAAAACCGAACCCCAGGTTTCCGTGGTTGGCGATAACCACATTTTCGCCGTCGGGTCCACGGTGATAGAGTTGGGCGGTCATGCGTCGGATCACGGCCTCATCGACCCGGCCCCGCTGTCTTAAATCAAACATTCCGCAAATTCCACACATGGTTGATCCCTCGATGTTGAATTTAATATAATAGCGTATCACACATTTCGGAATTTTCAATACCCAAAATAAAAAAGTTTTTGGCCCCACCTTTTTTCAAAAAGGTGGGCGGCAAACGTTGATAAAGGAACGGATCACACCGATCAGAATCACGGAAAGGGTAAACACGGTAATAAGCATCGGGTCTCCGGTTAGCGTCATCATGCTGACAATCAGGGCAATGAGGGTCAAGGCAATGGCGAAAAGAAGAATCCGACACTTGAGGTATGGCTTTTGGCGCCATTCATCCGACGGAGACGGGATCGCTCGTTTCGAGTTTCCCCCCAAGGCATCGACGCGGTCTGCGACTTGCTTCACGTATCGCGTAAACACGGAAAACCAACGGTTGTGTTCGGGAATTTCCCGTTCGATCCACCGTAAATTGGCCAACAGGCGTTCTTCGCGGGCAACGATTTCCTCTTTTTCCCGCACCGGAATCGTGATCTGAAACGACCCCAGGACCCGCCGCTGATTTCGCGGACGAGAGGCCGCTGCCAACCGCACCTCTTCCCTGGGGATAAACGCCCGCGTCAATGTCGTGACCTGCCGCACAATGATCGTAAACGCCTGCCCTTTTCGGATGGTTTCCGGAAGGTCGATCGTGATCATCCCGACCTCATTGCCGCCTTCCCCTTTGGGGATCGGAATATAATCGATACCGCCCGTCTCACATTGCAGCGTATGGGAATCGATTCGCACAACGTGATGGGACCGGTACAGTTTCATGGCTAGTTCGAGAACTTCGTTGGTATCCACACCCGGAAGGTAAATCGTGGCCAGACTCCCGGCCGGCGTATTGCCCCAATCGATCATCAGTTCGTCCGGAACCTCATCGGGCGTTAATTCCGATCCGGTCGGTCGGAATTCAAAGGTATGAGGAATGCGACGCGAGGCAATAGTTCCCGGATTGGCGGATTCTACAATCGCCAGGTTGCGTTGGGCGAGTTTATCCGAAAGCGATGGCGACGCACCGGTGAGAATAGGTGCCGGATCAAAGGCAATTTCCGCCACCAAACACTGGTGCTGGTTTCGGATGAGTTCCTGAATCGTCTTTCGGTTCACGGCCGCGTAAGGCCCATCGGGCGGCGTCGGGTAAATCGGAAACTGAGGTTGCGTTTGGTTAATATCCAACCAACACCCGAAATACCTCACGACCTCGTTGCCGTTTAAATCCGCCGGAATCTCCCGAACGTTGACCGGATCGGTTTGCTGACTCATGGATACGGCCGAGGAGTCGATCCGCGGGGCAGCGAAAAACGGAATCGTCATGAGTTCGCCCCCACTCAGACCGAGGAGCGCGTTGACCTCCGTGCCCTGGGTCGAACGGCGATAATTGGTGGCCGGATCGTACGCCAGAGAGGTTGATGACGCCGGGAAAGATCGAAAAAAAACGCGCACGTTGTGCGCCGCTTGAACTTTGGCCCGATAACGGACTTTGGCAATGGCATAATTGTAAACCGGGATACCGTCGACGGTCTGAGAAAGCTCCAATCGGGAGAGTTGAGGATCCGCGGATATGCCCTCGAACCCCTCCCCGCCTGTGGCGCCACTGTTCAGGTTGTGAAGCACACCGGCGATGAAATCATTGGGATCACCGCTCATCGTCTGATTAAACCGCATGTCACCGGTCTTGATCTGAAACACGCGCAAATCCGTGCTGAGCCAGGTGATTTCCCCATCGATTTCATAGGGATTGGGTTGCGTGGTCAGGTATATACTCGCATTCGCCGATACGGTGGACAGGGAGGCGGTCAAATTCACGATCTGAAAATCGCTTGCCGCAAAAGCGTTATTACCGGTAAAACGAATCCGGTATTTCCAGGTGATGCGCTGTCGGCGCAGGAGATGATCCGGGTCTTCCAGGCCGATGGTGGCCATGACTTCAACGGCCATTTGCGGCACATCCGGGGAGAGTGTCAGCGTGGGGTGAATATTGGGAACGCCCACGAGGGTAATGTCGGTGATACCGAGTTCCGAAGGCGTAAAGCCGTCAACGATGACAAAGAATGCACTGTTGATATTGGCCGGATTGACGATAGTCAATAACGCGTCGACTTCGTCTTTTGAAATATTGCTTCGGTCAACGATGAACGCACATTTTTTCTCCAGGGGACAGACATACGGAGGCGGACCATACGCACTGCATTCTTCATTGAGCCGGAGTCGATACAACTCCATGTCATTATCGGCTTGCACCTGGGTCGCTGTTCCGCCGCCATAGTTGTACCGATCCCAGGCCGAAGACGTCAGGTCCGCACCCGGGTCTCCCTGAACGGTTTTCCATTCCTCGAGCGTCACCGGCCGGTTAAAGAGGGAGGGATCGATCACCATTTTGACCGCCGGCCCATCGTTTGGTTTGACCAGTAAGGTCGGGGCCACGTGCCACCCCCAGTACACTTCACACTCGGGAACGTTGGCGGTCAGCACATGTAAATTCCCGGATATCCAGATTTTTTCCGGCGTTTCCCCCTGAGCTTGCATCAGGTAACACATCATGTGGGCTCGGATCCAGCATCCGTCGTACGGGTACTTGAAGGGGATGCAGGACGCTTCCATTGCACAGGGGATACAGGACTGTGTTTTCATCTGATTAAAGAGTTCGACGGCCCGGTTCCAGGTTACCGGCGGATCCGGAGGGTTCGAGGCCGGGGACTCCGGCGATTCGTTTTCTCCAAATGAGGGCGGAAGGGGCCGAACATCGATGATTTCAAAATCATTGGCCGCGGTCACCTGGACGGTTGTCTGCGTATTCAGGGCGTTTTGCAGCGCGTCGCGAATATCTTGAAAATCGGGATTATTGCGTCGGATATAATAGCGGGCTTCGGAGGTAGAGAAAAAAACATAAACGACGTCTCCCCCCTGATCCGCGATTCTTAACACGTTGGCTGCCTGGGGCACATACAAGGCCGTGATGATCCGGGTATCCGGATCGATTTCCACATACACCGGCCGATTGTTCTTTCGGAGGTACTCGATTATTTTTACCCAAACCGATGCACGCGGATAACTCAAATCCAAAAGACCTTTTCGGTCTCCTTCCAGGATCACTGTCTTCAGTTGCGGCGTTCCCGGAAATGGCCGGATGCCTCGCATCTCCGAGGACGGGGAAATACTCGTGATTTTACCGATAAGGGCATTTTGTTTGGACATGGTTGAATCCCTCCTAAAGATTTTATTTTCGTTTTCGATTTACCGTTGCGCACGTTCCGACCCATTGGAGATTCAAGCCGTCAATCTCGGGTAAATAAAGCCCCCAGGGTGGTGAAGGTCACCCTGGGGGCTTTTTATTTAAACTGGGTGCATCGGCGATAATAAAGGAACCACTTAACTGCTTAAAACTTCCACCTCAGACCGACCTGAAGGGTGGAGAACTCGACGCCTCGTTTGGCAGGGTACGCGTCGTGGTAATTGTAGGCGAATTCCAACGCCACCGAAGGCTTGATTTGATAATCAAGACCTGCCCCGAGGTTAAAACCGATCTGGTCGTGCCCGGACCAATTCGATGGCTTTTGCAAATAGAGCCCAAATCCACCGTTAACGTAAGGCTTAAGCGAGCCACCCGTGATAAAATAAATCCGGCCGTTGAGCGACATCTGCCAGACATGAAGATTAGCGGCAGCCTTGCCCATGAGCCGATGATAACCCAACACCCCTTCGAGCGTGATCCAGGGATTCAGGTAATATTCGAGTCCCACATTGGCGCTGATTCCCGGGTCGTAGGTCCGATGCGGAATGGCCATCCCCAACCGGGCGCTCATGGCGATATCGGCCGAAACCATGTCCCCCACCAGGAATAAAATAACCACGGCGAATAAGCCGAGTTTCATCAATTTTTTTATACTCATATTTCCTCCTTAATAAATTTATGACTCAATCACTTTCTCTCTCTTCATTCCCCAAAAAATATCTTTAAAAAATTCGATCCATGTTTCATCGATCCGGGATAAGAATAATACAATTACCAAAATTTTTGTTCTATTTTTATAGAAATGGAAACCTTTTTTTTTGAGGTTCGACAGGAAAGAATTTTTGGATATCAATTTTTATAAAATGATATTTTGGGGTTAAAATGTCTGGGGCAAATTCATGGGAATCTTCAATTCAAAATAAGTGGATTTTAATCCACCGCGGAACAGATAAACCCCCGGGGTCATGCTCACCCCGGGAGCTTTATTATTAAAATTTGTGTGCCTCGGCAAGGATGAAATCAAGGCACCATTAAAAATGGAATCGAAGTCCGGCTTGAAGGGCTGAAAACTTGAGGCTCCAGTCTCCGGGTTGGATACAATGAAAGTTATACGCCAATTCCAAGGCCAGGGAGGGATTTAGGTAATAATCCAGCCCTGCACCGACGTTAAAGCCAAAGTGACTGGTCGCCGACTGGATCCTTTCCTTTTGGAAATAAAGCCCAAACCCACCATTGACATAAGGTTTTAATGGACCAGCAGTGAAGAAATAAACGCGACCGTTTAGGGATAGCTGCCATACATCAAGATTCGGAATGCCAAAACTTTTGCCCACGAGCATATGGTACCCCAAAACGCCTTCGAGCGTAATCGAAGGCGTCACGTAATAGTTAATACCAATATTTGCACTCATTCCAGGATCATAGAGACTCGAATGCGGGAAGGTCACTCCTACCCGGGCGCTTGCTGCCATTTGCATCGGATACGCCTCCCCCACCATGAATAAAATCACTATTATGGCTAAACCGAATTTCATAACCTGGGGAATTTTTCCCCATAATGATTTGTTAGTCATTTTTAACCTCCTTAAAATTTCCATTTAAGCCCGGCTTGAAGGGACGAAAGCTCAATGCGCCAATATCCGGGTTTGATGTAATGAAAGTTATACGCCAATTCCAAAGCCCAAGAGGGATTTAAGTAATAATCCAGCCCTGCCCCAAGGTTAAAGCCGAAATCTTCGCTTCCGGGTCGTTGAATCGGTAATTGAACCGGTCTTTGAAAATAAATCCCGATCCCCCCATTGACATAGGGTTTTAATGGACCAATCACGGAGAAATAAATTCGACTGTTCAGGGACAGTTGCCAAATATTTATCGTGGCAGCGCCAAGCAGCTTCCCCCCAATCCGGTGATACCCCAAAACGCCTTCGAGCGTGATCGAAGGCGTCACGTAACATTCAAAGCCCCCATTCGAACCGATTCCCGGATAAGCCTCCATATGCGGGAAGCTTACCCCTATCCGGGCATTTGCGGCCATTTGGGATGGATACATGTGTCCCATCATGACAAACATGACCGCGACGAAAAAACCGAGTTTCATCAATTTTTGTATTCTCATATTACCTCCTTAAAATTTATGGTTTAATCAAATCTCCAGGCCAATCCAGCCCCAAGGCCAGACGGAAGCCAGGTGTAAATGACGAATTTTTTTCCGAAACGACATTAACGGTCACCTCTTGAGCAATCGAATGAACCCCGTTTTGGATACCGAAAACCGTGTACGTGTAACTACCACCCGCCTTCTTTTGTTCCAATAGATCAAGGGGGGACGACTTGAAATCATCCGTAAACGCATTGGTTTTACCGGAATAGTAATCGGAGATCCGGTTTCCATTCCGCCAGATGACGACCATGTCATACTTCGTTCCGGGCGCCCACGTCAAATGAACCCGGCCGCTGTGAGGATCGCAGGTCGCTTGAAGATGGGTGACCGGCGGTAAAAATTCCAGACTCTGATCCGCTTCCATGATGGCAATCTCCTGAGGATCGATACATTGGATGCGAATCGTTGGCTGCCCGTTTGGCAGCAATTGCGGGATGAGGTGAAGGTTTTTCCCCAGGTTCCGGTTCACTTTGAATTGCCGGTAAAGACGCTCCAAAAATTCGCTTAAATCCATTTGCTCTCCCGCTCGAACAACGATCTCCTCATGGGCCATTCTCAGTGTAAAATTGCCCCTGACCACGGCATGGTCCGGAAACGCCAGGAGCGTGGAGTCCATGATCGAGTCCCCATCGTCTTCCGGGGGATTGGGTTGCAGGTCGGTAACCTCGAAACAATCCTCCTTCGGCTTTTTGGTCTCCGATTTGGTCTGTAAACAGGAATCGGAATAATAACTGTCGCAATCCAACCGGTCCTGCTTCACCTTGTCGGCCAGGGCACTATAAATATACATCCACCGGTCAAATTTCCCATCGTCATCATCATCGTTATAACCCTCCCAGGGCGATGGCCCATCCCTCGAAATCCAAACCGTGCCCAGAATCCGGTCGATTTTGCCGTTACAGTTTTGATCCGGTATCACGTAGAGACTGACGGTATTGCGGCCGCCGAAGTAGGGACAAAGCCCCACAAAACGTTGTTTTCCTCCTTGAGGGATATAGAGACAGGCATAAAACGCCTTATCGATGCAGGCCACTTTCACTTCATTGCCCAAATCGTCGGCAATACTCGTACACTCAAAATCGGTGATACTGGAACAATTGATATCGCGAGTGCCCCTGGGCGTGTGGGGACCGCAAGGAACGCAGATCAGGGACGGGGCGGGAACCAATTGACGTTCCGATTCCACCTGCTGACCCTGAAACGAAACGGAAGATACAACCAAAATTAATACGAAGATTTCGAGCTTAAAAAAACGGGTTTTCGGACTTAATACCTTCATTGCTTACCTCCTCTTCTGACTCTATATAGATAATATGAATTACCAAATTTTTGCTCTCCTTTTATAAAAATGCGCAGTTTCTTTTTTGATGTTTATGATGTTTTAGGATGTTTGATATAGGAAAGAATTTTGAGTCTTCACCGTCAAGAGGGATGGGGATTAAAATTTTCTCTTTACGCCCCGAGGTTTATGGTATATAATGGATCAATGAGTAAATACATAATAGGGAGATTCATTTATGGATGAACAAAAAGCAAATGAAACAAGACACTCCGGATATGTTGCCCTGATCGGTCGAACAAACGTCGGTAAATCAACATTCCTCAATGCCGTCATGGAAGCGAAAATCTCCATTGTTTCAAATAAACCTCAAACCACCCGAAAACAAATCCTCGGGATCAAAACCACGGACCGGGGACAAATCGTTTTCTTCGATTCGCCGGGCGTCCACGTCCCCCATTTCCGGCTGAACGAACAAATGATGAAAGGCGTTCATGCCTCGTTAATGGACGCCGATGTGATCCTTTACTTTATCGACATCAGCGATGCGAAAAAAGACGATTTCATCCTTTCCATGTTCAACGAACTTGAAAAACCGACGTTTCTGGTCATCAATAAAATCGATAAATTCGCCAAAAGCAAAATTCTCGATGTCATCAATTCCTATAAAGATGTGTTCCCCTGGACTGAAATCGTTCCCATTTCGGCCTTGAAAGAAATAAACATCGATCTGATGGAAGATCTGATTTACAAATACCTCCCGGAAAATGACAATTTCTATCCCGCTGAAGAAACGACCCTGCAAACCCAAAAATTTTATGTTTCCGAACTCATCCGGGAGAAACTCCTGCAACTGGTCGAACAGGAGCTTCCGTTTACAACCACTGTTAAAACAGAAGAAATCACGGACAGGGGAAATGTCGTGTATATCCGCGCCGAGATTTACGTGGAAAGCCGCTCCCAGAAAAAGATCGTGGTCGGCAAACACGGGGAACTGGTGAAAGAAATCGGACAACTCGCCCGCGTGGAACTGGAAGATCACTTTGACAAAAAGGTCTATCTGGATCTGTTTATCAAAATCGTTCCCGATTGGCGAAACTCCCCTACCGTTTTAACCGATTTGGAGATATAGAAAAAGAGGTTAACACAATGGACATAAAGAAACCCAAAATCGCGTTCTTTGGAACGGGCCTCATGGGAACACCCATGGCCGCTCGGTTACTGGACGCCGGCTATGAACTGGCCGCTTATAACCGCACCGCGTCAAAGACCGAGCCCCTGAAAGAAAAAGGGGCAACTGTGGCCCAAAAACCGGAAGACGCCGCCCGGTCAGCGGATGTTCTCATCACCATGCTCGCCGATTTTCACGCGACCGCCGATGTCCTCTCCGATATTCCGCCTGAAGTGTTGAAGGATAAAACTCTGATTCAAATGGGAACGATTTCCTCAGATCAGAGCCTTCAGATCAAGAAACAAATGGATGCTGCCGGATGCGATTACCTTGAAGCTCCGGTTCTGGGAAGTATACCGGCAGCCACCGATGGAACGCTCTTTGTTCTGGTGGGCGGCACCCAACATCAGTTTGACACCTGGGATAAACTGTTATCCCATATCGGCGATAAACGCTACTTCATGGGAGAAGTCGGAAAGGCAGCCGCCGTCAAATTGGCGTTTAACCATTTAACGGTTGCGATCATGGCTGGATTTTCCATGAGCCTGGGTTTGGTCCGCGAAAAAGGCGTGGATGTCGATCTGTTTATGACGATTCTGCGACAAACCGCCATGTATACCCAAAATTACGACAAAAAGCTGGACTTCATGCTACAGCGGGATTTTTCCGATACCAATTTCCCGGTCCGGCTCCTCTTAAAAGATACGAATTTAATGTTGGAGGAATTCCGTAAAGCCGGGATCAACACGCTTCCCCTCGAAGGCACGCGGGACGTCATTCACCAAACCGTTGAACACGGCGAAGGGGATCTGGATTACTCGGCGATTTACGATACCATTCATCCGAAATAATAAATTGGACTCTTTTTTTGTGTTTTCATCGTAATAATAAAGAAAGAGACTCCTTTGAAAAAGCGGTTAGCAGAAAAGATTTGAGCCGCCCTGCCAAAAGTTGAGCCCTCCCTCGCGTCAGTCGGTGATTCCCTGCAAAAAGTTGGAGCTGCCATATATCTGGTCGGTGATGCCATCCCAAAAATTGGAGCCGCCATGTGTCTGGTCGGTACTGCCACCTCAAAAGTTGGTGCTGCCATGTGACTGGTCGGTACTGCCACATCAAAAGTTGGAGCCGCCATGTATCTGGTTGGTCCTGCCACCTCAAAAGTTCGTGCTGCCACGTGACATGATTGGTCCTGCCACCTCAAAAGTTCGTGCTGTCATGTGACCTGATCCGTACTGCCACCTCAAAAGTTCGTGCTGCCACCTGACCTGATCGGTATTGCCACCTCAAAAGTTGGAGCCGCCACCTGACCTGATTGGTACTGCCACCTCAAAAGTTGGAGCTGCCACCTGACCTGATCGGTATTGCCACCTCAAAGTTCGTGCTGCCACCTGACCTGATCGGTACTGCCATGTGAAAAGTTTGAGCTGCCCGGCGTCTGGTTGGTGATGCCATCCCAAAAATTGGAGCCGCCATGTGTCTGGTTGGTGATGCCATCCCAAAAATTGGAGCCGCCATGTGTCTGGTTGGTGATGCCATGCCAAAAGTTTGTGTTTCCCGGGGAAGTTAAGAGAGTGTTAAACTTTTTTTTCTTCTGTAGGGGCAGACCCGCGTGTCTGCCCGCTCCCCGCCGCGTCATTTCAATGCGTGTTAATTAATTCTTTTTAATTGAAAAAGAACCCGTTTTATACTATATTATATGGCGTTAGAAGAAAGACTGGAGGGAGAGCATGACGAATAATATTATCACTAACTATAAAAAACTATCGTGTTTTATTTTGATATTCATCTTTTCCGTTTGGGGATTCTGCCACCAACGCGTCCAAAAGGAACCGAAAGCTTATGAAGAATTAAGCAGCATTGGATTTTACCCGGAAAGTCCGGATCAAGGCCCCCTTACCGCAATCATAAACATCAAAAAGAGTACCGGTTATTCCGGCACTCTCTGTCAAGCCGGTTCCACCGAATACATCCGCTTCTTTGTGGATTGGAACAGCGACGGCGATTTTAACGATCCGGGCGAAAGCGTTGGCCTCGCCACCGTAAATGTTCACGATATTCCCCGAAACTCCGATCGCGTGAGAGAAAACAGAGAAAACAAACCGCTGTCTTATGCGGTTTCCATTCTACTCAAACCGAAAAACAAAACCTTCTGCCAACAACCGTTCCTGGTCAAGGCTCGGGCCATTCTCTCCTGGAATCAAGCTCCCCTACCCAACGATCCGGATTATACGCCGGTTTATGGACATGTCATCGATCAATGGATCCAAATCAAACCCAGATGGAAATGGTGGTCATTCACCGAACCCTTAATCAATATACCACTAAAACCCACGGACTTTCTTTCCGAATCCGAATTCATGAAACTATTTAAATCGAATGGAGAGCAATCGCGTGATGAGTCGCTTCCGGTGAACCAATCCAATACCGCTTATGAACAACTGAACGGCGTGGGTTGGGATGACCATCAGGAAACGTTGACGGCCACAATCACGATTAAAAAACCTTACGGTTTTTCCGGGGACCTGTGTCAACCGGGAAGTAACGAAAACGTGGCATTTTGGGTTCAAACCAAAGGATCAAACGGTGCCCAGTGGAAATACCTGGGAACGGCTTCCGTGAATATTCATGATATTCCGGGACTTCCGGCGAGCGGGCTGCACTACTCGGTTCATTTACCCGTGGATTTATCTGCTTACCGGTCGTCGTGCGTAAAACCCGGACTGTTGAACATTCGCGCCATTCTGTCCTGGATTCGAACGCCGACTCCCAATGTCCCGAATTTCGCGCCCGTGTGGGGAAATGCCTTTGATGCGGTCATTCAATTGAAACCAAAGAAACATCAATGAGGAGCGCATGCACGGATGCGCTTTTCCAGAAACAACCGGTCTTTAAAATTCCTCAAAATTGTTACTTTTACGCAATACTATTGACATTCAGAGACTTTTTCTTTAACATATGGTCATGAATACAGAGAAAGGTTTAAAACAAATCCCTTATGGGGTATCCGATTTTCGGGAGATTCGAAAGAATAATTACTACTATGTGGACAAAACCCGGTTCATCCGGGATATTGAACGAAGTGGGGTTTATTTGACGTTCCATCGTCCCCCTCTTTTTGGAAAATCCCTTCTCCTTTCCACCATGGAAGCCTACTACGACATTCGCGCAGAGGATGAATTCGATTTTCTATTCGAAGGTACGGATATTCATGAGAATCCCACCAAAGAAAAAAACAGTTACCTGGTTTTTAAACTGGATTTTTCAAAGGTCGATACGGACCTGGAAAAAGTCGAAGCGTCGTTCCTCGCCTACATGAAGGAAGCCGCCTCCGATTTTGTGATCAAATATGAGAAATATCTGCATATCGATCTCGAAGAAGCGAAAGAAAGGTTTAATGAAGGAAAAAGTGCTACCGACATCCTGGGAACCTTAATCCATTTCTGTGATGGGTGGAGAAGAGACCAGCCCAAAGTCTATGTCATGATCGATGAGTATGACAGTTTGGCCCTTAATCTTTTTGTTGCCGGCGGCGAATTTCCTTCCCGTGAAAGTTTGCGGAAAGAAATGTTTATGGGATCTTTTTTTACGGTACTCAAAGCCGGAACCACCGGGTCGGGTGCCCCGTTTTCGCGGATATTTCTATCCGGTACCTTTCCCATTTCGCTCGATAATATTACCTCCGGGTTTAATATTGCCTGGGATATTTCCGATAGTCGGGATATCAATCAAGTCGCAGGGTTTAATCCGATCGAAATCCAGACCATGATCGATTATTACAAGCGTTTGGGATGGATTTCTCAGCCTACCGAGGAACTCCTGGCAATGCTGCATCAATGGTATGGCGGATATCGTTTTGCCGAAAGGGCGCGCCAGGATGTTTTTAATTCCACGATGGTTTTATACTTTGTGAAAGAGTTGATCAAAAATTCAGTGCTGCCGCAAGAGATGATCGATCAATGGATTTGGGATGCTTACCGAAAGTTTCGGCATCTGATTGAATCTTATGGAAAGATATCTCCGGAGAATGGGGATCGATTCTCCGTGCTTAAGGAGGTTTTCACCAATGGGTCGGTGGAGTTGATGTCCGGCATTTGGTTTTCGTTAAGAAGGTTGAATCGATCGGAGAACTTTATTTATTTCCTTTTTTATGTGGGGTTATTAACCATTGGAGGGTCTGCGTTGGGTGGATTGGTTTATAACATTCCCAATGAAGCCGTCCGGCGTATTTATGCCGAATACATCGATGAGGCTGGAAGCGAAAGCCCGGTTGAATAATTGAATGATAACAAGAGAACGATTAAAAAGAGAAATCGATAATGTGCGGGATGAATATATAATACCATTATATAAGATTATTAAGGCTTTTGAAGAACCCGAAGATTCGATCGAAGATGAAATGTCTTCTGGTAAAGAAGAACAAAAAAAAGAAGAGTGGAAAAATTTTATCGATAAGTTTGCCGGATCGTTGGCAGATACCCCTATTGAAAGGGGGGACCAGGGAAAGTATGAAGTAAGGGAACCCATTTTATAAAGATATTTAAGCGGATCATCTCCCCGGACTCCCGCCGAAAACATTTTTCTTCCATAACTTCGCCCAAGCTGTATTCATGCAACCAATTCAGCCAAAAACTCCCTTATTAATTCTTTTTTCTCTTGATTATTGTTTTTATTCGTGATATAAGCATTATATGAAAAAAAAGATTTTTATCAGTTACAGTCATGAAGATAAAGCCTTTAAGGATATGCTGGTTAAACAACTGAAGGTTCTGGAACTGGAAGGTAATTTAGATCTCTGGGAAGATAGCCGTATCGAAACCGGTATAGATTGGTTTCCCGAAATCGAGAAAGCAATCAACAACGCGCACATTGCCGTGTTGATGATCAGTGCGGGGTTTCTCACATCCAATTTTATCAAGGGTAAAGAAGTTCCCACGATCATAAGACGACGGAAAAAGGAAGGTTTAATCGTTTTACCTTTATTTGTGAAACCCTGTCCATGGAAATCGGTTCCCTGGTTAAGTCCTATTCAGGGGTTTCCTTCTGATAATAAAACATTAATAAATATGATTAAAGGGGAACAATTAAAATGTCTGGCAGAGTTTGCCGAAAAGATAAATAAAATTATTCCATGTGAATTATTCACGCCTTTACCGTCCAGAAAGGTTCATCTCATTGGTCGCGAGAAGGACTTGATCTCATTGGAAAATTCCTTGAATAAGTCCGATCGTGTAGTATTGGTCAATGGTTTGGGGGGTATCGGTAAAACCGAAGTATGCAAAGCATTTTTTCTGAAAAATTATAAAATATACTGGTATGCCGCATGGGTGGATTGGATCTCCTCAGTCAGGGAATCCATGGTGAATGCGTTGGGCAAGGATAATTCCACCTTTATTTCGGTTGATGAAACCGATACGCCTGATGATCGGTTTGAAAAAATAAAGCAAAAACTGGGTCAGATCCGGGAACCGTTCTTATTGGTGTTGGATAATATCCAAAACCCGAATGATCCTGATCTTGATCTGTTTAACTTACTTCCTGCATCAATTAAAGTATTGGCCAACTCGCGTTCCAAAATTGACGGGTATGAATTGCGGGGTTTGGATTTTTTAAGCCCGGCGGATTGTAAAACCTTGTTTTATGAGTTTTACAAGTGGAAGCGGGATGATGAACGGGTGGAGAAAGTATTGACGTTATGCGGATATCATACCTTGACCGTGGAATTATTGGCCAAAACCGCATATCATGCGGCCATGACGATCGGGGATTTGTATCAGACATTGAATTCAAGGGGATTTAATTTAAACCGCAGCGAAACGGTTTCCACCTTTTGGCACGATGAAAAAGAGAAGAAGACGTTTTTCGATCACCTCCTAAAGGTATTCGATATATCCGGTGTAACCGAGAAGGAATTATCAATATTGATCAATATGTCGGTATTGCCGTCTATTTATATCCCGATTGTCTGGATTGCAGAATGGCTGAAATTAAAGGATAATACGGAGATTGCTTCGCTGATCGAAAAGGGGTGGCTAAAAAGGGATGAAGAATTACGCATTTATATGCACCCGGCCATTCAGGAGGTAGTCAAATATAAAACCAAACCCGATACCAAAAAATGCGAGGTTTTAATAGATTCGATTGGAAAAAAATTATATTTAAAACCTGGCGATAACCCGATTCACAAAAAAGAGTATGTGATATATGGAGAATCGGTGGTGCGCGGGATGGGGGAAGAAAAGGACAAAGGCCTATCTGCCCTGGCGAATAATTTATCGATTATCTACAGCTCAATGGGCCAATTGAACAGAGCATTGGAATTTCAATTGAAAGCCTTAAAAATCCGGGAAGCGGTATTGGATTCCCAGCATCCGGATTTAGCCGCATCGTACAATAATACATCGATGATATGCAGGACGATGGGTCAATTGGACCGGGCATTGGAATTTCAATTGAAAGCCTTGGATATCCGGGAAGCGGTATTGGATTCCCAGCATCCGGATTTAGCCACGTCGTACAGTAATGTATCGATAATTTACCTGACTATGGGCCAATTGGACCGGGCATTGGAATTTCAATTGAAAGCGATTGAAATCTATGAAGCAGTATTGGACCCACAGCATCCTTACTTAGCAACATCATATGATAATATATCGAAGATTTACCTGACTATGGGCCAATTGGATCGGGCATTGGAATTTCAATTGAAAGCGATTGAAATAGCCGAAGCGGTATTGGACTCTCGGCATCCCGATTTAGCCGACTCGTATAATAATATATCCTTGATTTACCAGACGATGGGCCAATTGGATCGGGCATTGGAATTTCAACTGAAAGCGATTGAAATAGCCGAAGCGGTATTGGACCCCCGGCATCCCTCTTTAGCCATTTTGTACAATAATATATCGATGATTTATAAAAATATGGGCCAATCGGACCGGGCATTGGAATTTCAATTAAAAGCGATTGAAATAGCCGAAGCGGTATTTGCCCCTCAGCATCCCGATTTAGCAACATCATACAATAATATATCGTTGATTTACCAGGTTATGGGCCAATTGGATCGGGCATTGGAATTTCAATTAAAAGCGATTGAAATCCGGGAAGGGGTATTGGACCCTCGGCATCCCTCTTTAGCCACGTCTTACAATAATGTATCGATGATTTACAAAGATATGAGCCGATTGGACAGGGCTTTGGAATTTCAATTGAAAGCATTGAAAATCCGGGAAGTGGTATTGGACCCTCAGCATCCCGATTTAGCCGCGTCGTATAATAATATATCGATGATATACCAGAATAGGGGCCAACTGGACCGGGCATTGGAATTCCAATTAAAATCGATTAAATTCCGGGAAGCAGTATTGGGCCCCCAGCATCCCGACTTAGCCGTTTCATATGATAATTTAGCGTTGATTTGCAAAGATATGGGCCAATTTGGCAGCGCGTTGGAATCTCAACTAAAAGCGATTGAAATCCGGGAAGCGGTGTTGCCGCCCCAGCATCCCGATTTAGCCACGTCGTATGATAATATATCGATGATTTACAGAGGTATGAACCAATTGGACCGGGCATTGGAATTTCAACAGAAAGCAGTGGAAATTCGTAAAGCGGTAGAAGAATTGCGTAAAAAAGCAGAGAAAAAACGAGATCAAAAATTATTGAAAGAAGAAGATATCCCGATGATGGCTTACCATCTTGTCCTATCCCGATATGCTTCCCCTGAATTACTTTTGGATTTACACCCCGATTCAATAGACAAAGCAATACGGAAAATATTTACTCCCGGAGAAGAAACCGAATCCGTATATTTGCATTTGCAAAAACTCATACGCCGAAATAAGGAAAAACCCAATCCGCTTTGGAATTCATGGATCAAAACCACTCAATCAAAACGTATAAAGGAGATCAAAGCGTTGCTTTGGGAAATGGGTACCAATGAGTGAAAATCTTTTCACAAAACTGGAAGGACTATCCGAAAGGATACTGAGCGGAGAAGTTGTCTTTTTTATAGGGGCAGGCTTTTCCATTGAAAGTGAGGACAATTCCAGTAAACGATTAATAAGGCGATTACTTATACGCTTTTTAGCAATAACTGACGTCTTATGCGAAATGAATTCCATCGAAAAAAACACAAAAGAGACTTCAGAAAAATTAAAAAAAATTTTACTGAACAGGTATGAGTTGAAGGAGTTGAGTGACTTGAAGGAGTTAACAAGTAATGATATCATTAAAAATAATGCTATCATTGAAAAATTGGCCCGTGATTACTACCAAATTAACGATTGGATGTGCAGTGCCTATAATATGTTGATTAATGAAATGATAAAATTAAAAGTTAAAAAAAAAGAAATTTGTAAAGCGATATACCGAAAGGAAAAGGAGTTACTCAATGATAATGATAATGTAGCGATAGACCCTATAAAATTACATAAATATAAAAAATTGAATTTCCATCTTTGCCACCCCGGTAAGGCTATGTTCCTGGATACAATGGGGTTCGACAATAGTGATATAATGGCGGGAAAACCTAATGAGGAAATTGACGAAGTTTTAAAAAGTTATCAAGGGCGTCTTCGCAAAAGACATCATATACTGGCAAGGTTGGCCCGCGAAGGTTTATCCAATCCATTAATAACAACAAATTATGATTTGCTTCTGGAAGGGGGATACCGATTAGCCGGCTTTACTCCAAGGCATGAAGTGAATGGAAACCAACAAATAATGAATCCACCTCCACATTTATACCCCTATTTTCAAAGCATCGGCGATGCGAATCATTTTTTCAATTATGGGGGCGCCCATAGAACAGCCTTAATAACTAAGATCCATGGCTGCGTAGACAAATACCGCAAAAACAAGAAATCATTTGAGGATTGGGGGAAATATCTTCCTGCAATGGTTTTTACTTATAGGGAAATTCAAAATTGGAGAGAAGATTCGTGGTCAAGGGATTACATACGGACCTTACTCAGAACACGCACAATTGTTTTTTGTGGGTACAGCGGAGCAGACCCAGTTTTACATGATACATTTCGCTCCGTATATGAAGAAATGGAAGGAAAAAGGAGCAAATGTGTACCTCCGAAGGATAAACCAAAAAGCGAAAAAAAAAATATCCCGGCTTTTTTCTTTGGTGCAGCCGATAAAAAAGAATTCCATGGTATAGAAATACTTCGGGCCGCAAGTAAAGCAGTCAAAGAGAAAGCTTATGATGTAACGGACCATGATAATTATTTGGAATTTCATATTAAGGAAAATAAATTCCCGAATCTCGATGAATCCTTGATCTGGTTGTTTCATTTGACCTCCCGAAGACTTCAATACCAGTGTATAAAAAATAACCTGCATCAAATAGGAGCTCAATTATTGGAGCATCCATGCCCGCTCAGCGAGTTAGAAATAATTAAAAAGGAGTTTGAACGTTTATTCGAAAAAGAAAAGGAATGCGCAAAAAAAAGTTGGGATGATTCAGCCAATAGCCGGAATTCTTTTAATCAAATAACCGATTGGACAGAATATTTTCATTCTGGCTTTTTGAAACAATATGCAACCGCTGATTATAAACTAGGGATGCAGGGCATTCGAAATGATAAACCGGAGAAACGTTCCCCCTTCTGGTACTTTCCATTTACCGGAAATCCCGGATGGACAGCGTGGACTGTCGTATTGGAAATTGCCCTTCGAAAAATAATAAACAAATTGGCGGATAGTGGAAAAGAATGGCATAATATTTCCAACTCCGATATAAGGATAATTCCTGCTGCCACACCTACTTTAGCGATAACACAAAGTAATAAGTATAAAACCCCCATTTATACCCCCATTTTATTGGTTTTCAAATTTCAAGATTTCGATCCCATTAAACCCTCACTAAAAATCCCAGGGGTTTTTCGTAAACAAATAACCTGGAACTTGAATCCTGAAGCCATACCCTGGGAAAAAGAGGACTATAGCAATGGCCCAATTGCTGAGCTCAAAATTCCAGGTGCGAAAACAATCTGGTCCTGGGCCGCCAATGAAGATCCGGATAAATATAAAGACTTAGCCAAATATTTTGGGGAAAAAATTAATAACAAGGAAAATATCCAATGAGCAAAGCCGAAATTATCCGTAAATTAAGTGAGAAATTAAAAAAAAAACCTTTTGAAATGAAAGAATTTCTTTGCGACCTTAATAAGAGATGCTGTTTTATAGGAAGCGGAAAAAAAATCCGTATTAAAAATCATTTTGATCCGAAAACCGATATGATGATTCAGGATTGCTTTCTAAATACCCTGGGTTTGGTTTATATTTATTGTAATCCGGACGACGAAGGCAAAAACAATTCCTGCTCTGACTTTTTGGAAAGTTGTATCGATGAATCTTCCTATATACGTCACCTATTAATCCGAGATGCAGAAGCCAAATTTAAAGAAAACGGAAAGGGAAAGGAGGTCATTCAACCTTGGAGCGTGGAATTGATCCTCCTTTGCCCGGCAAATAAACAAAAAGAATTCGGAGAGACATTAAAGAAGATCTCTCGTGAGACCAGTTACCTCTATTCAATTGGCGTGAATTTATTGCCCTATTCTAAGAAATATTTAAAAAGGAAAGACGTCTACCAATTCAAAGAGAAAGACATCAATCGAGCTTTTTGTTGGCTTTTGCAAAAAGCGCGGAAGTGGTACAAAAATGATGTTCATCATGATGTCAAAAATAATCTTAAGAAGATCACTTTAGAAAATTATCGGTTACCGGGACAGCGTGAGATGGAATTAAAGTCGGATACCAATGTTCATCTCTTCCATGGACTTAACGGCAGCGGTAAATCATCGATCGTGGAAGCACTGGAAATCATTGTTACAGGAAAATCAGAAAGGCTTGAAAGAACCAAAGATTATTCAAAATCTCAAATTGAAAAAGCCAAAGATTATTTTAGCATCATAAAAAATAAAAATTCGGACGCAAAATTGATAAATATTACGCTTGAACTTGAAAAGTCAGCCATAGAATATGCTATAACAAACAATACCCAAGCCGAGCCAGCAAAGCCATTAAATGAAAAGCTTAAAGCTGCCTCTTTTATCCTGAATCAAGAAATAATGGATCAACTGACCCGCGACGGAGATACCAAAAGAGCTCAAATATTTATTGAGGCATTTTTTCCAAAGGACCGCGAAATTGTAGAAAAACATAATTCAGCCGAAAAGGAAGCTTCTGAAAATTTTAAGAAATTACCGAAAGCAATAATAGAGAGAGTTAAAAATCAAGCCAATCGCGAATCCGGGTTAAGCGAAATTTTAAAACAGTTGGAAGAAGGGGGTGAAAACCCGGTGGAATTGAAAGAAGCCTGGTTACCCGTATCCATCGATTTACTCGGAAAACTATCGCTATTTTTCAAAGATTTAGAGACCCCAGTGAATTCTTTGAAGAGTATCGCACCCATCCGAGAAGAAACCCTTAATGAAATCGACAATCGATTAAAAGAAATTTTTAAAAATCCTGAACAGAAATTAACCGATTTAAGACAAACACTGAATTTATTAAACGGGTTAAATCAATGGTATGTGTCGTCTGATAGCGAAATTGATTATCAGGAAACTCTTGACCTCTGGTTGGAAACAGCGGTTTTGGTTGATTTATCAGAGAAATATTATGCAGTGGTTCATTCTTTCCAAAACAGCGTCGCCGAAGGTTGGAAAATACCGGAAGATATCCGCCAAATTTTTGGAGAAAATATTTTTGAAACTGATACCGGTCCTATAGATACCGGGATTATAAGAGATAAAATTGATGAATTGATTCTCAAACGAGATAATTTGAGAAAACGTTTGGAGTTAACCGTGGAGGAGCGAAAAATTAAAGAAAATGAATCCATATCCAATATCCCAATCATCCGCATCCCCAATCCGAAAGAAATCAGTCAGTTGAACGAGCTAGGAAAATTACTTTCCTGTCACGGATTAGGAACTGAAATTAAAGAGTCCGTTACAGCAAATAAAATATCAAAGTTTAACACCAATATTACAATCGGAATTCAACATTGGGCGGATTCATTGATCAAGGAAACCCAAAATCTCATTGGTGTTTATGAAGAGATTAAAAAGAACGTAAATGCATCCGAAGAGACTTGCGTTCAAAGATTCCAAAATTTAAAAACAACGATTCAGAAATATAAAGAATTAAATGAGTTGAGTATAGAAGTTGAAAAAACATTTATAAAACTATTAAAGAGTAAAGAAGATGGAAGTCTCATCAAGGTTTTGAATGAATTGATATATTTATTTACGCCAGCCAGGTGGGCATACGATGAAATATCCATTCGACATGAATATTCAAACACCGATAAAGAGCATAAAGTTCAACTTGGATTCATTGATAATCGAGAACCGAATAAGAAAGGTCAAGAAGCGAAAGATCAAAAACCGAAAGCCAGGGCGGATTTAAGGTTAAATACGGCAGAACTTAACCTTTTTGCCTTTTCATTGTTCATATTATGTTCGATGCGTGTTGAAAACCCCATATCCACATTGGTATTTGATGACCCGCTACAGAATATGGACGAATTAACGGTAACGACGCTTGTCCGAGGAATTGGCAAATTGGTAAAATTGTTTCATGAAAATCAGAATTACCAATTACTGATGTTCTTCCATGGTCGCGAGGACCTTGAGCGTTTTTGTAATGAGATCCCCTCGGCAGTTTACTTCTTACCGTGGTTGGGTCCATTAAATGAAGAAAAGACACAAGACCCCATCCTTATAAGTTGCGATGATAAATACGATTTTATATCTAAAAACCAGGATTTAACTGAAATAATAGAGTTTATAGATTAATAGGGTGCCTTGCCGATCTGGTTAGAAGTAATCAGGAAAAAAAACAAACGGTTCTGTGACAGAACCGTTTGAGATGTACCACCGGTTAAAAGAAGCATTCAGGTGTATGTATGCCGAATACATCGATGAAGCCGGAAGCGAAAGCTCGGTTTAAAAAATATTTGCTAAAGACTTGAAAAAAAATGATAAAATACTTATAATACCATTATACGAGGAATTAAATGACTGAAATAACTTTAAATCTGAAAGATGAAATTGTAAAAGAGTACGGAGAGATTTTCTTGAAAAAGTACCTTGAAAAACAAATGGAGTATCTTGGTTTGAGTCATTTAATGGATAAAATTGAAGAACAAATCAAGGCTTCAGATATGGATTATGATGAAGAGCTTGAAAAGGTCAGGGCAACAGCCTGGAAAGAATATAAGAAGGATTTTTTGAGTTGAGCAAATACGTTGTTGACGCAAATATATCTATCTCTTATCACCAATGACAAAAAACTGTACAAGGGGTTGAAAGGGAAAGGTTTTTCTGATGTTCTTTTATTTGAAGATTTGATAGAGGGTTTGAAATAAACTTCCCAATAACAGCAGAGAACAAACGGTTCTGTCACAGAACCGTTGACCAAACAATATAACGCTTGGGATGCATTTAATGGACCTGTATTTCGACCAAAATACTATCGTTGTATAAAATTTCAGGGCATAAATCTGCGCCATTCTCCCACTGGATCGTATCAAAACAAACATGAACGGTATCGAATAGACTGTTATTTCTCAATTCTCTGAATATTCCCTTATTTAAAAACGGATTCATGTCAAATATTCGTTCCTCATTATTATCAAAGATCAGATATAATTTAAATTCACTTAATGGCTTGACTTCCTTCACTCCAGGGTACATCATGGGCCTCCGTTTTATTTTAAAGGGTCTATTTTAAACGGCATTTCTCCATTTGTTGCTAACTCCCAATCGGCAAGAAGTTCCTCTTTATGAATTTCTGACCATGCCAAGACCAGTTTAGTCTGCTCGATTACGAAATTTCTTGTAAAGAGTTTATTTCCTCTATGGATAAGCCTGTAGTATCTTTTATTAAATCGATACTGATTCCTTTTTGTTTCATTGCACGAGCAACTTTTAAAATCCCTTCCTCCACCCCTTCCGCATGGCCTTCCGCACGCGCCTTCTCTTTAGAAAATTGCTCTTCAAATTTGATGGTGGCTGCGATACTGGCTTCATACATCAAGTCTTCCAAATAACGCATATACGCTTTGCGCTCCGCCCCTTCAAGGTTGATTTCCTTGAGTTTTTCTCTGGCTTCTTCAAGCCCTTTGGCTTTAAATTCAGCCCGTATCTCACTGTTTTTTAAAAAATAGACCCATTCATCCAGAGGATCCTTGGCCATATCATCGAATGTATTCACCCGAATAATATAATGATCGGGGAATAGTGAAGTTACGGTAGCCTTATTAAACATTTTTTTCTGGGATTCGGATAACTCAAGCACATCACTTCTGTGTATCCCGGTAAACACCGTATTTCCATGATATACATAATCCTCTCCCTGCCCGAGATCGAAATAAACGATACTGACCGTAATGACCTTTTTAACCCGGGTATAACAGTCCCCTTTGGAAATGTGTTCTGAGATCGCTTTGGACGTATTGTAAAGAATCTTGTAAAAATAATCCAATTCTCGCGTATTCTGTATTTCGACGATAATTAACTCTTCCTTGGAATTTTTTACCATGATATCCACACGGTTGGATTTATCGTTTTGGGTTTCCCGGTTGCTTTCACTATCAATAATATCAACGATATGAATATCTTCCCCCAAAAGCACACTCAGAAAACCTTCCAAAATTCCGAAATTGGCTTTGCTCCTCAAAAGTTTTTTGATTGCCCAATCAAATCGAATATGTGTATATTTATTCATGTGGTTATTATATAATAATATGAAAGCGCTTTCAAGTTTAGAAAATTCATGCTGGGCAACAATCTTACTTTTATGATAAAATTGTTACTGGAGGCAAAAACATTGACGACTATCGGGTATAAAGAAGAGGAAGAAATTTTACAGCGGAATCAAGGGCTCCCGAGAGATTTAAAAATCACAGACGAGTTTTTAATGGAAAAGAGTTTGAGTAAGTCATTAAAAAAGATTTGGGGAAAATGGCCCGGGGATGAGACGATCGAAGAACTTCTTGACGCATTGAAAAAATAAGGAAGATTAAGTTAATATACCGCTGATATCAACAGTGACCATTGGAGAATTATTCTCTTGCTGTTCAGATTCTTCATTATATTAAAGAATCGGTTTTGATTACTCGCCGGATCTGTCATTTCGATATCTCTTTCCGGTTTCTTTTGGTTGATACCCTCTGATTTTTGATCGATACCCTCCAATTTTTGGTCCGTACCCTTCAACTTTTGATGCGTACCCTCTGATTTTTGATGCGAACCCTCCAACTTTTGATGCGTACCCTCTGATTTTTGATGCGAACCCTCCAACTTTTGATGCGAACCCTCTGATTTTTGATGCGTACCCTCCAACTTTTGGTGCGTACCCTCTGATTTTTGATGCGAACCCTCTGATTTTTGATG
>JBLMYT010000133.1:0-56261 GCA_050258455.1 Candidatus Omnitrophota bacterium
CCTGAAGCAAAAAGATTAACCGGTTCATCGATAAAAACGGCATTCCTTTTCTTTTATTATGGAGCACACCCAGTATTGACGTCCGCGTTTTGAGCAATTCGACGAAATCGGGTTTTCGCCACAATTTATCATTTTGAACAAAATCAACCACCAATTCGGGCGTCATGCAATAGGAAACATAATTCTCTTTAAAACCTAAGGTATCATCCACCATCCAGATCAGCGTGATGACCGGTTCCAGGGCTCGGTAATCCTTTACTTTCTTCAATTTTTGAGTCAACCGATCCATGATTAAATTCCTTTCAGGGAGCTTTTCCAATTGCAATCCGGTATTGATCGCATGGTACAGATAAAAGCGTTGACCGATATCCCGTTTATACCACTGCTGCATATCGATAATCACATAAGCGCCTTTTATCTTACAGCGGTAATCGAACTCCACGAGCGTGGCATCATCCGTGATGCGGTGCTGACCATTTAACATTTCAAATTCCTCGATGGTTTCATCCAAGAAATCTTCGAGAAATTTTTTGGCTATATCGGGATCGGAAAACACCTTCTTAAAATACCGGTCGTAATTTAACGGCGCTAAATACATACGTTTACTCCTTCCGCTATTAATATAAACATTTTTGTTATGGATGTCAATGGGGCAGATAAAATTTTATGCGTATAAATATTACTTTTGGTTGCCGGTTACCGGGTGTTAAAAGCAGAAGTTCAGAAGGTAAGAAGTTAAGAAGGTGAGGGTGAGGCGGCGCTTCGCGCCGGGCATTCTTTTTTTCTCACCTTCTTATCCTCTTAACCTCTTAACTTCTTCTTTCAAACCGGGGATGTCCTGTTGGACTATTGCGATGATTATGACGACGAGAACATAAATGTTTCCGTACCCCGGTTGAGGCAGAAGTTGAGAAGGTAAGAAGTTAAGTAGGTGAGAGTGAGACGTTTATATGGCACCATTTAATATTTTGATATCGGATTCCAATTCTTCCTTATCATAATTGAGATGAATACCTTCTTCTTTTAAGATATATAAGAATTCCAGGTGACTGACTCCAAGGTATTCACGCGCTTTACCTATCCCCAATATGCCTTTTTCGTAAAGTTTAATCGATAACAGTTTTTTTAATTCCTTTTCTTTTTGTTTTTCCGGGACCCTTAAGGCATATTCGATCGATTCAGGTATTGTAATTACCATCTTTTCCTCCAGTACAACGATATCAACATTTTTAATAAAAATCAATATTTCCAATAATATTTTTTCAATTGAGAAACTTTTCGGTTGCCGTTTGAAGCAGAAGTTGAGAAGATAAGAAGTTAAGAAGGTGAGAGTGAGACGGCGCTTCGCGCCGTGCTTCGGATCATTCTGTAGGGGCGCATCTATGTATGCGCCCCCAATTATCATAACTCAATCATCAAAATCCCATATCGAACACCCGGGCAGACACGCAGGTCTGCCCCTACGAAATAATATCCGGCGCTTCGCGCCTTTTCGGTTGCCAGTTTCCGGTTACCGGTTGCCAGTAAAAGAAAAACCCCATTTGGTCTTTCTCTCTTTTAACCGGCCACTTCAAACCGGCCACCGGCCACCGAACCGGGGATGTCCTGTTGGACTTCCTTCGACAACCAAACAATAAAAAGGAAAAGTTTCCGTACCCCTCTATAGGGAATGTCCTGTTGGACCCTGGCACTTTGAAACTCCTTTTTGATCTTCATTTTCAGACCGAAAAAATACGATCTCCTTAAAACAGTGCACATAAAGATGTGCAATGAGCGGAGATCGTACTCGGCTTTTGGGTAGGTTCTTTTTGCCATGTTTTATTATATTATAAATGCATTATCTGCGTCAATGCATTTCTTTTTTTGTCTTCCAATTAATACAACCTCTTCCAGGAATGCTCAGGAAGGTGAGAAGATGGCGCTTCACGTCTTTTTTAAAATACTGTCTTTGAGTAGTATTGAGAGATTTTCTCGTCTTTCGTAATGAGGAACGCATCTCTGTATTTTGAGTGCGCGGTTATAAGGCGGTCAAAAGGGTCTCTTGTCCAATTTTCTCCTAATGCCATATCGATAATTTCGTGAAAACTTCCTTCATCTATTTTCAAATCAATCGTAATTTTTAAATATTGAATAATACTATTCGCATCAACCTTCAGCTTTCCAATTTCAAAAAGGTACTCGAGTTCCAAAATGACAATTGGTGAAATAAATATTTCATTATCTTCAATGGCCTTCAATGCTGATGAAGATAAAAGGCCGAGTGTTTTTTGATATAACCAAACCACAATATGAGTGTCCAAGAAATGCATCACAAGGAATTCTCTCCTTTCCATTCCCTGGACCAATCGATATTTAGTATACTTTCAGGGGCTCCGACAATGGCATCGTGAGGTTCCAATTTTTTCAATTTACTTTCTTTTGGTTCGGCGACAATCTTCAGAATTCGGCCTTTTCTTTCGATTTCGACAGGCGTTCCCTTCTCGAGAACTTCGTCCAACACATTGAAAAGTTCCTCTTTCAATTTTGCAGCCGACAATCTCATTTAAGCCTCCAAGACATTGTATATTGATTATAATATCAATTGAAAAAATAATCAACACCGAGTTTATAACTGCCATCGGGCGAGACGATTCGAGCGTCCATATTGACCTTTGGGGCACCCTCAAACGGAAATAATAACTTCCTTAAACCCAAACAGCAAAGATATCCTTCCCTTTTGAAGCAAGCCGTTTCTTTTTATACGCCTTCCCTGTCTTACGCGTAAAATCGAAAATAATGAGATAACCGGTGCTAAGCCCCTGGGTTTCGAGGTAATCGGTTAATTGAGCGATCCCCATTTCATGGGCTTTTTGTCCCCGCCATATTTTTAATTCGATGATAAACTTTTTGCGTTCATAGGTGACAATCACATCCATTCGCTTTTCTTCCGAAGCTTGCACTTCCTTAAAATCATACCCTTTACCATTAATAATCGGCTTTAAAAACGCCAGGAAAATAAGTCGTCCGTGTCGTTCCAAAAACTCCTGGTCCCGTTGACTATACTCTTTTTTCATGAATTCCTGGAATTTAAGCAAAACCTTCTCAAAATCCAGTCCCCCATCCGGGGTTAAGTACCCTTCTTCCAAACTGTAATTCGTAACGGATGGTTTCAGAAGATTTTTTCTTTTGAAAACAGATGTCATGTAATTGAAAATCAGTTCTCTATAGATGCGGTTGTGAATATCGATAGAAGAACCCATTGTTTTAAAAATTCCGTGCATGATTCCCAAATCGATAATGGGGTCATGACGATTGAATTCGAATTTTTCATCGGAAAGAATCACTTTTTCAATGAAATCATAAAGATCTTTATTATTCTCGAGTTTTTTGATCAGGCTATCAAAGTTGGTGTTTTTCTCATGCAACAAGCGGTTGACCGCCCGTTCGATATCGTCGTTGTTCCATTTCGTCCGGTTTTCTTCCTTCAAAATTTTCTCATCGATAATTTTACACACCTTGCTCACCAGGAACGGATAACCGGACGTATAATAAAACAACGATTGTGCTGTGGCATCGATATCCAATTCGATACCGGTTTCTTCGACATATTGTTTCAACATGGAAGATATTTCTTCGGGATTGAAACTCATATCCAGATCAAAGTCAACCGCGATATTCCACGGGCTGTTGTATTGAGCGTCGTCTTCCCGTCTGAGTTTGAGTTTTAAATTTTTTACATCGTGAAGACCCGCCAGGATAACGCTGTGAAACGTGGGATTGCCCGGTGTATGACGTTTCAAATATTTGCTTCTCAATACGCTCAGGAAATCCAGGAATAATTGATTGTTGCTGCTTTTATCCACTTCATCGATCATCAGGACGACTTTTTTTCCGGTTTTGATAACCAGTTGACTGATCCATAAATCCAGTTTGGTGAAACGATTCGGGATAGGACCGGCATCCAAAAACTCGACAAGCGCTTCCTTCCCGGAAGTAGCGAATTCATTTCTTAAGAGGATGAATAATTCCTCGATAAATATGGAAACATTTTGAAAGCCTTCTTCGCCGATGTTTTCGAAGGTTAAGTTGATTGGGAAATAGTCGGCGTTTGCTTGCAGCAGTTTATTGAGTTTGTTGATAACCGTGGTTTTACCGTATTGTCGGGGGCGGTGAATAATAAAATATTTGCCCTGTTCCACCAATTGGAATATATTGGAAAGTTTGTTTGAAATATCGACCATATAGTGTTCTTCCGGGAAACAGGCGCCTGTGTCATTGAAATATTTCTTCATGATTTATCCTTGTTCTTCATGATAATCATAGATGAATCAGGAATACTTGTCAAGTGGATGCAGGCTTCCGGAACACACCGGCAGACACGCAGGTCTGCCCTTACGGAATAATAACCGGCACTTCGCGCCGGGCATTCTTTTTTCTCACCTTCTCATCCTCTTAACCTCTTAACTTCTTCTTTCAAACCGGGGATGTCCTGTTGGACTTCCTTGAAAGGTCGAATTTAGGTCAATACTGTTTCCGTACCCCGGTTGAAGCAGAAGTTCAGAAGATAAGAAGTTAAGAAGGTGAGAGTGAGACGGCGCTTCGCGCCGTGCTTCGGATCATTCTGTAGGGGCGCATCTGTGTATGCGCCCCAATCATCAAAATCCCATATCGAACACACGGGCAGACATGCAGGTCTGCCCCTACGGAATATCCGGCGCTTCGCGCCGGGCATTCTCTTTTCTCACCTTCTTATCCTCTTAACCTCTTAACTTCTTCTTTCAAACCGGGGATGTCCTGTTGGACTCTGGCACTTTGAAACTCCTTTGTGATCTTCGTCTTCAGACCGAAAATTCAGGATCTCCTTAAAACAGTGCACATAAACATGTGCAATGCGTTGAGATCCTGAATGAATTTTTTTCATTCTCATTTTTATACCCGTTTAATTATATTATAAATGAATTATCAACGTCAATGCTTTCTTCTTCTGTGTTCCAATTATACAACCCTTCCAGGAATGCTCAAGAAGGTTAGAGAGGCGCTTCACGTCCTCTCGGTTGCCAGTTGCCGGCTACCAGTAAAAGAAAACCCCATTTTGGCCTACTCTCTTTTACACGCGAAATAACGGAAATAATCCTTCGCTTGAAATATTGAAAGTCATATGCTATTATCTAATTGGGATGATGCAACGTATAATAATGGAGGTGACCAATGAGCGTATCTTCACCTGCAAACAATATAAAAAAAAGGATTATACTGTCTTTGGATAGTCTTCCACCCGAAAGTTTACGAGAAGTGATAACTTTTTTGGATTACGAGCGTTTCAAACTTCAAAAAAAGAATCAAGTGTCAACCCCATATCAACCTATTGCCTTGGGTGGCTTATGGAAAGACGAAAAGGTCGATGACGGTGATATCGAAGAAGTGCGCCATGAAATGTGGCAACGTTTTGGGGGCCGTGAATTGTGAGCCGGTAAGTCACCGATACTCACTCTCGATTCAACAGGGGAGGGGAAAATAGAGAAGGGAAGAGGATGAAGATTTGAGAAGAAGGTGTTTTGCGTCCTTTATTCTCATTTCTTATATACTTTTTTAAAGAAGAGACGTTTATATGGCAGCACCATTTAATATTTTGATATCGGATTCCAATTCTTCCTTATCATAATTGAGATGAATACCTTCTTCTTTTAACATATATAAGAATTCCAGGTAGCTGACTTCAAGATATTCACGCGCTTTACCTATCCCCAATATGCCTTTTTCGTAAAGTTTAATTGATAACAGTTTTTTCAATTCCTTTTCTTTTTGTTTTTCCGGGACCCTTAAGGCATATTCGATCGATTCAGGTATTGTAATTACCATCTTTTCCTCCAGTACAACGATAGCAACATTTTTAATAAAAATCAACATTTCCAACAATATTTTTTCAATTGAAAAACTTTCGGTTGCCAGTTGTCGGTTACCGGCTGTTTAAAGCAGAAGTTCAGAAGGTAAGAAGTTCAGAAGGTGAGAGTGAGACGGCGCTTCGCGCCGTGCTTCGGATCATTCTGTAGGGGCGCATCTATGTATGCGCCCCAATTATAATAACCCCAGTCGTGAGAAATTTTATTAAAATTTTTGGAGGGTCCAGGGAACCTTTTTATAAAAAGGTTCCCTGGTCGTCGAAGACAGCGCTATTTTAATTTTCTGTAATGGATCCGACTGGGACGATCGGCTTGGTGACCCAGGCGGCGTCGCCGGTCGGCTTCGTATTCCGAGTAATTCCCTTCGAACCAGTACGCCTGACTATCCCCTTCGAACGCTAAAATATGAGTGGCAATCCGATCGAGGAACCATCGATCGTGGGAGATAATCACCGCACATCCGGCAAAATCATCCAGCGCGTCTTCCAGAGCGCGTAGCGTATTCACATCCAGATCATTGGTCGGTTCATCGAGTAAGAGAACGTTGGATTCGCTTTTGACGATTCGGGCCAGGTGGAGGCGATTTCTCTCACCGCCGGATAGAACGCCGGCTTTCTTTTGCTGGTCGCCGCCCGTGAAATTAAACCACGAGGCATATGCCCGGGCGTTGATCTGTCTGCCGCCCAGAGTAATCACATCTTCACCGTCGGAAATCACTTCCCAAACGGCCGTATTGGGATCGATCGCATCGCGTTCCTGATCGGCGTAGGCCAGTTGGGCCGTCTCGCCGATGCGGAGGCTGCCGCTGTCCGGGGTTTCTTTTCCGGTCAGGATTTTAAACAGCGTGGTTTTACCGGCGCCATTCGGCCCGATTATACCCACAATTCCCGCGCGGGGGAGATTGAAGGAAAGATTTTCAAACAATAATTTATCGCCGTAAGATTTACTGATTTGATTGACCTCGATCACCAGGTCGCCGAGGCGCGGACCGGGTGGAATATAGAGCCGGGCTTCTTCGACGCGTACTGTTTTTTCAGCAGAGAGCAATTGCTCGTAAGAGTTCAATCGTGCTTTTCCCTTGGCCTGTCGGGCGCGAGGGGTCATGCGGACCCATTCCAATTCGCGTTCCAGTTGGCGTTTGAGGCGGTCCGATGCTTTGGCTTCGGTGGCCAATCGCTGTTGTTTTTGTTCCAGCCAGGACGAATAATTCCCTTTCCAGGGAATCCCTTCACCGCGATCCAACTCCAATATCCATTGCGCCACATTATCCAGGAAGTATCGGTCGTGAGTAACGGCAATAACCGTTCCCTTGTATTCCTGGAGGTGGCGTTCCAACCATTGCACGGACTCGGCGTCCAGGTGGTTGGTCGGTTCGTCCAGCAGGAGGATATCCGGTTCCTGGAGCAGGAGGCGGCACAAAGCCACCCGTCTTTTTTCACCGCCCGAAATGGTGGTGATCGGTGTATCTGCGGGAGGGCATCGCAGGGCTTCCATGGCGTTTTCCAGGCGGCTGTCCAGGTTCCAGGCGTCCAGACTTTCGAGTTTTTCCTGGATCGACGCTTGCTTTTCGATCAATTTTTCCATATCATCGGGGTCAAGCTCCGGATCGGCGAACGCTTCGTTTACGCGGTCGAATTCGGCCATCATATCCAGAATGGGTTGAACGGCTTCGGAGATGACTTGTTTGACTGTTTTTCCCGGATCGAGTTGGGGTTCCTGTTCCAGGAATCCGATCGAGTATTCCCGGGCGGGAATCACTTCGCCGGTAAAGTCTTGATCCACACCGGCTATAATTTTCAGCAGGCTGCTTTTTCCCGAACCGTTCAAACCGATGACGCCGATTTTTGCGCCATAGAAGAAAGACAGGGAAATATCTTTCAGCACTTGTTTATGGGGTGGGTGGGTCCGGCTAACGCGGGACATGGAGAATATAATTTGTTTATCGTCGCGGCTCATTTTTCTTTTCCTCTCGCAATTATGAATTAAATCAAATGATTTGTGTTGACAAATCAATTAAATATAACTATAACATAGAACTCTAGCGCTGTCAAAGTGAAATCGGCCAGGAATTCTTGGATTATTGTTTTTGGTTCAGGCTTCATCCTAATTGGATGAAAAAATTTGCTTCCTGAGTCAGGCGAACGTCTTGCGGAGTGAAAAAATTTGCTTCCGGGGTCAGACGAACGCCTGGCGGAACGAAAAGTTTTGCTAGCGGAGCCAGACGAACGACTAGCGGAACGAAAAGTTTTGCTAGCAGAGCCAGACGAACGCCTAGCAGAACGAAAAAATTTGCTAGCAGAGCCAGACGAACGTCTAGCAGAGTGAAAAGTTTTGCTAGCAGAGCCAAAAGTTTGCGTTCCGGTGCGAGCGGAACCGGTTCCGGTAATCGATGAACGTATCCCGGACGTTGGGATACGCTTCCTTTGAATGAAGAAAGCGAAAGACGAGCGGCGAAAATAGAATTCTTTAATTCCGAATTGACAAATCCGGGAATTGAAATTATAATTGGATTGATGAGAACAAATGGCCTGATAACGGTAATGGAAACCAATGAGAATCGATCAATTGCCCTTTAAAGCCAATTATTTTTGGAGTTACAAAAAAGATGCCGATTTACCCGTCGGTATCATCGCAGAAAAAGTATTGATTTACGGTGATTTTGAGGACATTTATTCCCTTCAAAATGAAGTGGGAATAGAAGTGATGGTTAAGGTTTGGAATGAAAAAATAAGGCGAAATCCTCGGTACGTGCGGTTGAATGCTGTTTTGGAGATCATGTATGGACAAAGCGAGTTTAATGCAAAGTATGCCGCCTCAAATGCTAGGGGGCGCGTCTCGACAGGTTGCTTGGGAACGGGGACCGGGCGAAAGGGTTTTTATTAACGACGTATTCGAGAAATTTTATCAGAAAAGGGCGATTCTTTTGCTGGTGCAGGAAGACCGGTGGCAAGCCGCCATTGAGCATCTTTTAGCCGAAGGGAAAGCTCTTTTTTTACTGCTCAGCGGGTTTGAAAACAGTTGTGAGCAAGGCCGGATAGAGTTGGCCGGGGTATTGAGGGGGTTGAATGAAACGTATCCGCAATCGTTTAAGGTGCTTGGACGTCGCATTCTTGCCGACAAATAAGAAGGGAAATTTTTGTTTCCTTCTTGAAAATAGACCGATTTTATATTAATATCAAAGATGGAGGTTCTCATGTTTGCTGCGGCGTCTAACGCGGAAGTTTTAAGAACTCAAATTAAAGAAGACCTTGATATCCTGGACCTGGATGAATTGCAAAGCCTTTACCGGATGCTTGCGACTATGGCAGCGGAAAAGGCAATAAAATATGCGAATAAAGATTGGACGGAACGTTTTATCTCTCGCGAAAAAATAAATGACGAAGTGGAAAAGTACAGGCATTCAAAGAATAAATGAATCTTGTTATCGATACCAATGTACTCGTTGAATCCATTTCGGCGAGGAGTCCGTATCATAAAATATTCAGGTCGATCATCGAGGGTACAAATACTCTTATTATTACTAATGAGATTTTTCTTGAATACTTCGAGATATTTGGACGGATTTATTCTAAACAAACGTTAAAAGAGCTTTCTTTGTTTTTTAATTATTCTCCGTTTATTATTAGAAATAACCCCCATTATCGTTTTAATTTAATAAAGGCAGACGAAGAGGATAATAAGTTTGTTGACTGTGCAATATGTGGGAATGCTGATCTTATTGTCACTTCGGATCATCATTTCAATGTTTTAAAGGAGATTGATTTTCCCAAAGTGGAAATCATCTCCCCCGTAGAATTTATTAAACGCTTACGGACATGATCCTGCAGCAAGGTCCGCAAGAATTACTGGCTAATGAGCTGAGACAATTTACCCATTAGAAATGGGGGACTGCCTGTGTGTTCGATGGGGTTTTGTATCAGGGATAAAATGCGAATTCTTTGAAAATACTGCGAAAATAACATCCCATTTGACAAAATGTGATATAATATACTATTTTTGAAGGTAGAACGTAGAACACAGGAGTCAAGACCAATGAGAACGATTAAACCGATTTACCTTTTAGCCGATAGCCAACTCTTATTTTGGCATTCCAAAGATGGCTTGTTTCTCAACCGGATCAAAAAAGCCATCGAAGAAGACCCCGAACGCCCGGAAGGCGAACTCAAAGCCGCTTACATCGGCGCTTCCAATGGGGATAAATCCGAATTTTTCGATATATTTGTCGCTGCAATGAGACAGATCGACGTCAACCTCTGCCGTCACATTCACGAAAAACCCACCACCCATGATTATACATTCTTACGCACCGCAGATATCGTGCTGCTGGCCGGAGGCAGTATCGTCAAAGGGTGGAACATCATCAAAAAAACCGAACTCCAGCAAAAAGTCGTGGACTGCTACCACAATGGCGCGATCCTGATCGGTATATCGGCGGGCGCCGTTCAACTGGGACTCAGAGGCTGGCGACAAACCAAAAAAATACCGAAAGATATCTTTCCCACCTTCCAAATCGTTCCGGCCGTGGTCGACGTTCACGACGAAGCGGACTGGGAATTCCTTCGCAGCGTGGTGGTTTATACCGGAGAAACCAACCGAGGATACGGCATTCCGGCCGGCGGCGGCGCCGTGTATCACCCCGATTACTCCTTTGAAGCCATCCGTCATCACATGGTTGAATATTTCTTCGTCAACGGCGAAGTGCAACGCTCCCTTGTTTTCCCCAAACAAGAAGGCATGCCCGATGATTACGCCAAAAACGAACACGAGCACCGGGGCAAAGTCATCAAACCCGATGAAGTCCTCTCTTCCGGTATTATCAACATCGATCCCCAAATCATCGAATCGAATTAAGGGGTTTCTCTTACCATACATATATTATTGGTTACATATATAATATGGTATAACGGATGACGGATCATTTCAACGCCATTACCGAAAACGTTCAACGCCAATACGAAAAATACCCGTATCCGGATGATGACCCCGATTGGGATCGGCCTCAACTGCTGGTCTCCGGTCACCTCGGGTTGATGTGCGACGTCATCTGGGCCGGGCAACGCGCGCCCGAAGACCTGAAAGTCCTGGACGCCGGATGCGGCACCGGAAGCGCCATGGTCGCCATGGCCATGAACTATCCCAACACGGAGATCGTGGGCGTGGATTTCAGCCAGGCATCCCTCGACAAAGCCCGTCGACTCATCGATCAGTACAACGTCAAAAACATCCGCCTGGTTCATCTTCCCATCGAGCGATTACCCGAACTGGGACGTCGATTCGATTTTGTCAGCGCAAGCGGCGTCCTCCACCATCTGGCCGATCCGGCTGCCGGCCTCAAAGCCATTGGCGACGTTCTCAATCCCCAGGGCGCAGTTTCCATCATGCTCTATGGAACATACGGACGCACGGGCATCTACATGCTTCAAGACGCCATGCGCCTCATCCGGGAATCGGAACCCGATTCGAATGCCTCCGCCGACTTCAGCCCCGAATGGATCCGATTTACCCATCGCCTCGCCCAACATGTACCGCCCTGGCACCCCATGTCCGCCCGCTCCCGAGGACGCGAAATGCAGGAAGGAAAAGACGCCGGCATTGTCGATCTCTTGCTTCATGCCAACGACATCCCCTTCGATGTGCCATCCGTATACCGGATGTGCGAAACCGCAGGCATGCGATTCCACCGATGGCTCTTCCCCCTGATCTATAACCTGGAGACCTTCTTTAATGACCCCTTTTTATTAAACCGCATGACTAAAATCCGAATGTCCCGCCAGCAACAGGAAGAAACCGCGGAACTGGCACACGGTCGAAACTCCAAGCACAGCTTTATCGCGGTAGGGCCGGAGTTTTCGGCACCTCAATTTTCCCTTTCCAATGGAAACTGGCGAAACCTTCACGCCAAACTCACCGGTTGCATGGCCTGGAACCGCATCGCTCCGGTCCAGGGAAAACCGGATACCTTCGCGGTTCCCTTTACCATCGTTCAGGATGCCTGGGGCCCCCTGGAAATCAACCGATGGGAGCTCATGTTTTTAAGCCGGATTCGACCCGACATCACCCTGAAAGACGTGCTGATTCATCCCGCGGTTCAAAACGGCATGCCGTTTAAAAAAGAAAACGACGTGAATGCCGCCGTGGAACATTTACTGACCAAAACCCTGGACCGTCTGGCCCTGGTATTCCTTTCCAACCCATAAACACTGCCATGAATCTCTTAACCGATCTCGATTTTGTTGGACCGATTCTCTTTCCCGACCGAAACCAAACCGAATTGGAAATCCTCTGCTTCAAAGGAGAAGCGGAGCTTGATTCATCTTTAATATATGATTACATCACCCTGGCGGAACTCAAACCGGATGCCGCGTCCTTGCACCGGATGTTAACGGCGTTTCTGCCCCGGTTAAAACCCGGGGGAGCCATTGCTGCCGGCGTTTATGGGGTTTGCGGTTACGCCGGGTTGATGATGCTTCGAACCATTATCAAAAACTTCTCTCCCGATATTGAACCCACGGATCGTTCCACCATTGAGAAGGTCATCCGATCGGTGATTGCCCGATTGCCGAACAATCACCCGGCATGGAGTCGCAAGGATTGGATTGAAAACTTACAAAAAGGGGATAAAGAAACCATCCGGGAATTTCTCGATCTGACAGAAGAGAAGATCTTTAGCGTCTCGCAAGTGCTGGCGGTCATTGAAGCCGGCGGCGGGCGGTTGTTGCGGTGGGTCTTTCCGGAACTCTATGACCCGGCCAAACACATCAAGGACCGGGCCATTGCCGATCGGTTGAGTGCTTTACCGGAGCCGGGACGATCCAAAGTCGCCGAATTGGTCAACGCTCAACCCATGGAACATTATTTCTTCGTGAAGAAACCGATTTAACGGTGAATAAGGATAAATAAAAAAGGGGGCGTACCGGGGCACGCCCGCCTGGTTTTATGTTTAGGAAGTTTGACATTCGGTCCGATTACTTTTTTGAACTTTTAATGATCAATGACGCACCGATCAGAATGATGCATGCCGGTATCATATAATGCCAGAAGTGATGCCTGAACCAATAAAAAATGTCCCCAAAGAAGCACAGGTTATCCATGAGCGCCAGTCCCCCGATGATAACCAGGATCAACCCGGCAATCAGTGCCCCCTTATGGGCATGCGGAGGCGCCGGTTCGGGTGCGACCGGGGATGGGGGAGGAACGGGTCCCCCGTCCCCTCCGGTCGGCTCCAGTTTCTTCTCTTCTTCCAAGGGTGCTCTGGGGATAATGATCATGCCGACGATATAGGCGATAATGGCTGAACCGCCGACGAAAAACAATAAGACAAATGCCAGCCGAACCAACACCGGGTCCACATCGAAATATTCGGCAATACCGCCACAAACACCGTCGATCATTTTGTTTTTTCTACTTTTGTATAACCGTTTCATGATACACCTCCGTAAATTTTAATTTATTTAATCTCTAACACCTACTCGTTCAACGTCGTCTTAACTAACTTCATCATATCATAAAAACGATTTTGAATTCTTTTTTGTTCCGGTTCATTCATTTTTTTTTTATTGAAAAAAAATCATAATCATTATAATATTAAAGTATACAAGTCAGGAGGTAGAGCATGAGAGAAAAATTTATAACCAGCATCGAAGTGAACTCGCATGTCATCGCAAAACGATGGGCCAAACTTGTCAAATCATCGCAGTTTACGAAATCCTACCATAAAGTGAATGAGGAAGAGCTCACCAAAATCGCAAAAAAATCATACATAAATCTGGGGCGGTACCTTGAACCCCAAACATCCAAAACCGAGATCGGAAAGTATTATGCCGACCTGGGGGGCCAGCGGTATACCGACGGTTACCCGCTGTGTGAAATCTTATATTCCCTTCATTTTACCAAACGAATCTTATTCGATTATATTTCATCCGAAGCGCTTCTACCCAACACGCTGACCCTTTATCAGGCCAATGAATTCATGCTTGAAATCACGGATTTCTTTGACCTTGTCATCTTTTATATTTCCCGGGGATACCAGGAAGCCGTGTATAAGAAGATGCTTGCCCAGAAAGATGTAGACAAGAACACCATTCGAGACGTTTTTCCGCCCGGTTCGTTTTATTATGAACATGATCCCGACTTTAAATCATTTGCAAAGGCCATGGAAGCCTTTAATTTGTTTAAGGTGAAATAAATTCTTTTGATTTTTTTTGGGTCTGGGCTCTTCCCCCTTTCGGATTTTTATGGTAGAATAAACCACGTGAAAGATCAATATCGGGGTGTGGCGCAGCCTGGTGGCGCGCACGGTTCGGGACCGTGAGGTCGGAGGTTCGAATCCTCTCACCCCGATTCTTTCTTAACGCCGCACCCACATCGTCAATTAAAACAATAACAACAAACAATGAGTCGATACAATAATAATATAGGGTACCATAATCGATGTCGATCCCGGGAGGTAAACGGATGCGTTTGAAACAACACTTATTTCTCATCACCTTGTTAATTGGGGGAATGATGGTCTTTGGCCTGGGGTCCGATCGCAGCCGAAATGCATTCGGCGACCCCATCCGGCAACAGATCGCCACCCTTCAAAACGATCGAAACGCCGACGGATTACTTGGATACTTAAAACATGACGATCCCCGATACCGGCGCCTTGCGGCCCGGGCCTTTGCCTCGGTTCAGCCAACGGATCCCCGGTTTGTGGAACCGTTGGTCGGGTGTCTCACCGATTCTGATGAGAGCGTTCGTTCGGCGGCTGCCTATGCGCTGGGACAAATAGGGAATAACGCAACCGAAATGTTTTTAATCCGGGCATTTACCAATGAAAAAACAGCAGCCGTTAAACGGGATCTTCTCGAGGCCCTGGGAAAATGCGGTTCGAATCGAGGGTTAGTATTTGTGCTTCAAGCCGTGGGGGAGCATCCCGATGCGGCCTTACTCGAAGGCCAGGCCCTGGCCCTTTACCGTTACGCCCTGCGAAAGCTGGTGCTGCCCGTCGAAACCGAACGGGCCATGGCGATCATCCGGCAAGACGGGGCACCCCGTGCCCGCTTGATCGCCCTCCATTACCTGGCGCGGGGAGGGAATATGGACCTCAGCCCGTACGCTCAACCCTTGCTCGAGGCCTATAAAACCACCCGGGATGTGAATATCCGCATGGCATTGGCGCTTGCCCTGGGAAAAGCAAAAACGACGGCCGTACTCACGCAACTGAAAACCATTGCCCTTTCCCCAACCGATTATCGGGTCCGCGTGAACGCCGTTCGGGCAATGGGCGCCTTTGATTATCCCGAAATCAAAGACACACTCATGCGACTCTTATCCGATCCGAACGCGCACGTGGCCATTGCGGCTTCCGAATACTTCATTACCCCGGGTCTAAAGCCGCTGCCCCCAGAAGAGGCCATGTCTTATTTTAAAATAGCCGGTCATCTGAGCCATTGGCGCGTCCGGGCCAATATGCTCAACGCTGCCCTGACGCTCTCCAAAGACGAAAACGACAAAAACACCATATCGACATTCATCATCGACACCTATCGCAAATCCCGGAACGTTTATGAGCAGTCCTGGCTAATGACCGCACTCACCGGCGATATTCGAAACGTCCGGTTTTTGGAATCCGAGGTATTTGCTAATGTGGGAACGCATCCCATTCTTTGCACCAATGGGATCGGGGCGTTAACCGCGATGTGTGCCGCGCCGGGTAATGCAACTGAGGATCAAGCCCGGGCCTTTGCCGCCATTTTTGAGAAAGCGGTCGGAACTCCGGATGTGGCCGTTAAGGGAACGGCGGCTGCGATTTTGCGGGATCCCCGACTCAATTTGAAACGATTCATTAAAGACAGTGCCTTCTTAACCACCGCGTTGGCGCAGTGTCACTTACCCGACGATTGGGACGCCTGGGTGGAATTAAAAAAAACCATTGCTTTCTTTCGCGGCGAAACCGGGAATACGTCCGAGGTATCGGATTCTCAAAAGGTTCAACCCATCGATTGGAAACTCGTAAAAACGATCCCTTCGGGGCAACGGGTGACGATCAAAACCACCCGGGGAACCATCGTCATCCGGCTGATGGTGGAGGACGCGCCGGCACCGGTCGCCAATTTTATTCGGTTGATTAAGGACGGGTTTTACCGAGGCGTTTATTTTCATCGTGTGGTTTCCAACTTTGTGATTCAAGCCGGATGCCCGCGCGGGGATGGAAACGGCGGGCCGCCCTATGTGATTGGTTCGGATTTCAGCCTCCCGTACTACGACGAAGGAAGCGTGGGCATGGCTTCCGGCGGAAAAGATACCGAGGGCAGTCAATGGTTTATCACCCATTCACCCACCCCCCATCTGGATGGAAAATACACCATTTTTGCGAAAGTCGTTTCCGGAATGGACGTGGTGCATCGCATTCACGTCGGAGACCGGATCCTGGGATTTCACATTCAATAAAGCCCCATCCAACGTCCTCACCTAATGCGTCAATGGGATGCTTGAGGCATGATGCGGTAAGCGTTTCAGGTAGAGGGATATGTTTCCGGCCATATCCTCGATATCGATTTTTTCAAAACATCGAATAACGTCACAGGATTTGTATATTTTATTGATACAGGTAATGTTTCGGCACGCGCTTTCCGAGACATAACACCAGGACGGCGCGTCCTGGTTGGCCGGTAAGTAACCCGGCCGCGATGAATCGTAGCCGGTGAGGCGTGCCGGCGTCGCACCAAAGAAAGACATCACCGCCGTTCGGTTTCGGAACCGGTACTTTCCCGACGGAGAATAGCGCCGGGCCGACGCCAGATGAAGCGGGCCGGTATCTCCGGAAACAAACACATCGCAAAAATCCGTCAGTGCCGCATACGATTCCAGGGGAAAGCCCGGCGGCAGGAGAATGACTTTCCGATGAGCCGACGCAGGGAGTGAGGCTTTCAACCGTTCCCCGATCGTGGCATCGTTGTGTCCGGTCCCCAACAGAAGCGTGATGGGGAGCCGGACCAGGAGTCTCAGGAGTTGAACCTGCTTGTCAAACGGCATCCGCGTGTAGGGCGACGCCGTATCCGGGTTGTACAGAATGACCGGTCGGTCAAACGAGACCCGAGCCTCCGAAAGAAAACGGAACGCGTATTCCACCGCCGAAT
This sequence comes from Candidatus Omnitrophota bacterium, assembly GCA_050258455.1. Classification (GTDB taxonomy): domain Bacteria; phylum Acidobacteriota; class Aminicenantia; order UBA2199; family UBA2199; genus JAKAGC01. The sequence goes on from JBLMYT010000133.1 coordinate 17,003, forward strand.
CGGCCAGAGCCAGGCGAATGCCCTGAAACGACTCCTCCCGTACCGGCGACGCCACCTCCAAAAACAGATCCCGGGAAAACCGGTAAAATTGATAGGCCAGATGGTTGATCAGCGACGGATCCTTATCGTTTCGGATCATCGCCCCCAAATTGGTTAAAAAATGGATGGACCGACAGGAATCCGAGACAATATCTTTATTACTAATAAAAGTGCAAAACGTCATACACAAATCGTACCGTTCATGCGCGATCAATTCGCGAAGCATCCGGATCTCGTGACTCGACGGCAGGGACTTGAGAGAAAAGAGCGGCAACACGCGGGTGGCCTCCGCATTGCCTCGGATGAGGGGATAAACCACTTTGTTGACCACATAATCCACGTGCGCATCAGGGAAAAAGTCACGGATGGCTCCCAGTACCGATTGCGTCAATACCGCGTCGCCGATATGAATATCCGGGAGGATCAATAATCGCTTAAACGATGGAATGGATCGGACAACACTCAGGTTGTGTTGCCTGAAAAGGATCGATAACCAGCGACTGCTCAAGATCGGGGGGATGAGTAAATCCAGAAGTCGGGCACCGGCCCGGGGGAAAAAACGCGTCAGACGATTCGACCCGTAAAATAAAAGTTCCTGTTTTTTATTATTATCCACGTTCCGCTCTCCTCCTCTCCCTCCCGCGATTAAAAGGTATCACCCGAATTCCCTCCATAAACGACTATATTTTTGCATGATGCAAAATTCGATCGGTTTATGTTTTTTCTCTCGCCATAATATTAATGGAATTCATGACGAAAATCAATATGGGATTTGAAAAATTAAAAAAAAGCCTGAATTGAAGAGTTAATTCAATAAAGAATTATTAAGTTAAAAATTTATCGATAGTCTTGACATTTAGAAAAAAAGGACTAAAATGATACATCAGACAGTGCGTTAAAAAAAATGTTTTTTCCAATTCATAAAAGCATATTAAAATATAATGAGAATAATGACAAGCAGGAGTTAAAACAGCCATGAGCGGTAATACATTACTTTTTCTTTCCGTGTTTACACCGACGATTGGGGCCTTCTTTCTCCCTTTTGCCGGGGGGATTTCCACCAAGGTCAGAAATGCCTTGGCGCTTTTGTTTGTGCTCACGTCGTTTGTATGCAGCGCCCTTTTGCTGCCTTCGGCTTTGAGTCACCAGCCCTCTTTGTTTTCGATCAATTTACCGATGGGTTTTACCATGGGTTTATTGGGTGATGGGCTTGCAGTATTTATGGCCCTGGTTTCCTCATCCGTCGGCGTTGTAATTGTGCTTTATTCATTCGGCTATATCAGCCATTATAAAAACCAAGACGAATATTACCTCATGGTCGTTCTCTTTCTGGGAGCCATGATGGGCCTGGTTTATTCCACCAATATCATCATGATTTATTTATTCTGGGAAATCGCGGCCATTTGCTGCTGGCGATTGATCGGATTCTTCCGTGAAAAGTATCAGGTGCTTCGCGCAGATAAGGCATTCCTGATTACCGTATTCGGGGCGCTGATGATGCTGATCGGATTCATCATGATCTACAACCAGTATCAGACCTTTGACCTGATGGAATTGAAGGGAAAAACCATTGACAGTGTCGCGGTCCTCTTCATCCTGTTCGGTATCTTTTCCAAGTCGGCGACGCTGCCGCTTCATACCTGGCTGCCCGATGCCGGTGTGGCGCCTTCCCCGGTCACCTCGCTGCTCCATGCGGCTGTATTGGTCAAGATCGGCGTATATGCGTATGCCCGGTTGTTCCTGGTGAACTTTAATCTGGATGCGCAGTGGCACGTGATCGTTCCGATCATTGCGGCCATCTCGGCGCTGGTGTCTGCCGGTGCGGCGCTTCTGGAAACCGATTTGAAACGCATCATTGCATATTCGACCATCAGTCAGATCGGTTTCATCTTTTTGGGGTTGGCCACCAATTCCAAGATTGCGATTATGGGTGGACTCCTCTACATCCTGATGCACGGATTGGCCAAAGGCGGCCTCTTCCTGTGTGCCGGAATCATCGAGCAGAAGACGCACACCAAAGATATTACCAAACTGGGTGGATTGATTACCACGATGCCCATTACCGCCATCACGTTTCTCATGTGTGCGTTTTCCGTCATGGGCATTCCGCCGTTTGGTGGCTTCTTCAGCAAATACATGGTATTGGGTGGGGCCGTGGATGCGGGACATCCCTGGATCGCGCTGACCTTTATGATCGGGGCCATTATGACCATCCTCTACCTGTTCCGCGCCTTCTCCATGGTCTTTTTGGGCGCGGTCAAAACGCCGGCCGCCAATGAAGGCTCCGTTACCATGCTTGCCAGCGTCATCATCCTGTCCGTACTCTCGCTGGCCGGTGGCTTTCTGGTCCAATACCCTGCGAATTTTGTCAATATTATTATCCAACAGATTGGGAGGTAAGCTTAAATGAACGCATACATGTTACTGTGGATAATTCTTGTTCCCGCAATCCTGTCCATCCCCATTTTTCTATTTGGGAAAAAGGTCAGATACCTCTCCGAAGTGTGTACGACTCTGGCGGTTACCTTTAACGTGGTGGCTGCCTTCATGCTCTTCGGGGGGAATTGTTCCATTCAAAATCCCTGGATCAGTGTGGGAAACCTTGCGGTTGATTTTTCGTTGAAATTGTTTCATTTTAATTCCTTTATTGTGGCGGCGCTGGCGGTTTTCGCTTTCCTGATTACCCTCTACGCCCTGGCCTTTTTTAAAGGAAAAGAATATACATCGTTGTTTTATGCATTTTTCCTCATCACGGTTTCGATGGCCAATGGCGCCGTTCTGGCCAACAATTTGGTCTTGATGCTCTTCTTCTGGGAAGGGTTGCTCATCACCTTGTTTGCCCTGATCATGACCGGCGGCAAGTCCTCGTTCGGCACCGCCATCAAGGCGTTCATCATCGTCGGTGTCGCCGATTTATGTTTAATGGTCGGCGTGGCCATGACCGGTTATATCGCCAAAACCTTCCAGATGGATCAGATTCACTTGCAAATGGGACCTTTAACCAGTTTTGCCTTTATTCTGATGTTGATTGGGGCCATTTCCAAAGCCGGGTCCATGCCCTTTCACAGTTGGATTCCCGATGCGGCCACGGACGCGCCTCTGCCGTTTATGGCATTTCTGCCCGGTGCCCTGGAAAAGTTGGTGGGCATTTATTTCGTCGCCCGTTTCAGTCTGGATCTGTTCGAACTCAAACCCCATACGGACATGAGTTTTCTCATGATGATTATTGGGGCGGTCACCATCCTCTTTGCCGTGATGATGGCTCTCGTTCAGAAGAACTACAAACGATTGCTTTCTTACCATGCCATCAGCCAGGTCGGATACATGATCCTGGGGATCGGTACGGCGGTTCCGGTGGGAATCATCGGCGGCCTCTTCCACATGCTCAACAATGCCATGTACAAGAGCGCCCTCTTTTTAACGGCCGGCTCGGTGGAACGGCAAGCCGGTACCGCCGATTTGAAAAAACTTGGCGGATTGCGTCAAAAGATGCCGATCACCTTTGCCTGCTTCATGGTGACTGCGGCCGCCATCTCCGGTTTCCCGTTTCTCAATGGGTTCTATTCCAAGGAAATGATCTTCGATGGCGCCCTGGAAGCCGGACCGATCTTTTATTTGGCTGCCGTTATCGGTGCCTTCTTTACGGCGGCCTCCTTCCTCAAGCTGGGGCATGCCGCTTACTTTGACAAGCCCCGGGAAAGTGTCGGCGAAGTCAAAGAAGCGCCCTTATCGATGCTGCTTCCGATGATCGTCATTGCCCTCGGGTGTATCGTATTTGGCATTTTCAACGTCATCCCGCTCAATACCTTGATTGGACCGGGCATCAGTCAGCATTTGGAAGGGCACCATTTCGGTGGGGTTCTCCCTGAGAATTGGTTATTAACCGGAATTTCCGTCTTCGTTCTTTTCCTGGCCTATTTGAACCATCGGTATGGTTCCAGGAAGACCGGAATGGGATTGGGTGCGGTGGATCATATCCATCATGCCCCGGTTTTGAATAATGTATACGACATGGCAGAGCGTCGGCTTTTCGATCCTTACGATATCGGTTTGAAAATCACCAATATTATTGCTCGGATCGCATGGCTCATCGATCGTGGAATCGATTGGATTTACAACAGTTTGTTCGTGTGGCTCGCTTATACCTTTTCCAAAGGCATTCGCAAAGCCCATACCGGGAACCATGCCATGTATGTATTGTGGACCGTGTGCGGATTGATTCTCATCATCATTTATTTTGCCGCAACTTTCAATTAAAATTAGGAAATAGAATTTGGAGGAACCAGCGTGACTGCATTATTTATTTTAGTTCCATTGATTGGTTTGATATTCATGAACCAGCTCTTCAAAGACACCACCCGTCAGAAGATGATCTGGATGGGGATGCTCATCCTGGCCTGGCAAATGGTCCAGGTCATCATCGGAGTGGGGAATCCGGGCAACGCGTTTGCCAGAATGCCGGTCGTTAAGTATTTGTCCGACATTTTGACCGTGGATTTCCTCAGTTCCGTAGCGCTGTTCACCATTGCCTTAATCGCTTTGGTTGCCCTGTTTGTCGAGAAATATGCGGGTCAAGGCGATCACTTCAATTTTACCAATTTAGTCATGCTGATTGTCATCGGTATGAATGGCGTGGTCATGGTGGATGACTTGTTTTCGTTGTACGTCTTTTTGGAGATCGTGGCGGTCTCGTCGTTTGTGTTGATCGCGATCGATCGCAGACGCGATGCCCTGGAAGGCGCCTTCAAGTATTTCGTGCTTTCGGCGATTGCCACCTTGTTGATCCTGTCCGCATTGGCCTTGTTGTTCATGGAAAGCAAAAGTCTGGTCTTCTATGATGTGAAAGCGTATCTCGTGGTCAGTAAATCGGCTTATCCGATTACGTTTATTGTCGCGTTTATGTTGTTTTTTACAGGTCTGGCGATCAAATCCGGACTGGTGCCGTTTCATGGCTGGGTTCCGGACGCGTACACGTCGGCGTCTTCATCCGTTTCGGTCTTATTGGCCGGGATCGTGACCAAAGTCGCCGGTGTCTATATCGTGATGCGAATGGTGCGGGACGTATTTGTCAACATCCTTTCCATTCAGCATTTATTGATGGGACTGGGGATCCTCTCCATCTTTATCGGAGCCCTGGCAGCCATTGGACAAACCGACTTTAAGCGCATGCTGGCCTATTCCAGTATCAGTCAGGTCGGGTACATCATCTTAGGGGCTGCGGTGGGAACCAACCTCGGATTTATCGGTGCGATTCTGCACTTCTTCAACCATGCGACCTTCAAATCGCTCTTGTTTGTCAATTCCACGGCCGTCGAGTCTCAGACCGGGACCCGGGATTTGAACAAATTGGGCGGCTTGGCCTCGAAGATGCGAATTACCGGTGGTTCTTCGGCGATCGCGTTCCTGTCCACGGCAGGTATTCCGCCGCTGTCGGGGTTTTGGAGTAAGTTGATGATCGTCCTGGCGCTTTGGATGGCTCAATACCGTGAAATGGCCATTCTGGCGATTCTGGGAAGTGTCATTACCCTGGCGTATTTCCTGGTGTTGCAGCGCAAAGTGTTCTTCGGAAAATTGGCCGAAGGGTTGGAAAATGTTCGGGAAGCCAATCTGGGGATTACGATCCCGTCGTTGGTGCTGTCCGGGATCATCATCCTGGTCGGTGTTCTCTTCCCGTTGATTTGGGCTTACTTAAAAAGCAAAGCGTTGTTATAGACGCGTGAACATAGAAACATGTGTATGACTCTACAGAAGACATCATATTGGGGGTATTAAGTTGATTAGCTTAAATACATCATTCATTGTAATCCTGAGCCTGTTATTGGTTGGTTTTGCCGTATGCGCCGTCATGATTCGCTCCCTGGTCAAGGCAGCGATCGCGCTGGGGGCCACCAGTGCGGTGCTCACGGTGATTATGTTTTATCTTGGGGCGCCCATGGCGGCGGTTTTCGAATTATCGGTTTGCGCAGGCCTGATTACAGTTGTTTTCATTAGCGCCATTAGTTTAACCAAACCGCGAACCCAGCAGGAAATTAATGAAAAAACGAAGCTCCGGATGAAACGGTTCGTTTATCTTCCGATTATCCTGATCGTTGCCGCGATCTCCCTCATCGTTTATCTCAATGGCAAAAGCCTTGATTTCCTCAAGAATTCGACGACCGGAAGTTCCGTTCAGGAGACCTTATGGAATGTCCGGCAATTGGATTTGTTGGCATTGGTCATTGTGATTCTGGTCGGAGTATTCGGCGTGGTTGTACTTTTCAAGGAGCGTGAACACAAATGACACCCTTAGCGATTTTTATTATCTCGATCATATTATTATTCATTACAGGATTCTATAGCCTGTTGTTAACCCGTAATCTGATCCGCATTATCCTTTCCCTGGAAGTGGTCACCAAAGGGCTGACCTTGTTGTTGATTCTGGCTGGCCGGTATACCGGGGATTTGGGGTCGGCGCAGTCGTTTGCGATTATCCTGATCGTGGTTGAAGTGGTCGTAATTGCCGTGGCCGCGGGAATTGCCCTCGGTATTTTCCGCCACAACGATTCGCTGGATACCCGTAAGGTCGCCAATTTGAAAGGTTAGGAGTTAAAGTATGGAAAGCATTATGGAAAATATCAATGCGATATTATTGAGTCCACCGGTGTTGTTTTTAATTTTCTTGCTCTTTTCAGCCCTGGTGTTCACCCTTTTAAAACGTTTAGGTATCAAGAGCGTTGAGCAGGCTGGCAAAAATAAAACCTATGCCTGCGGTGAAGATGCATATACCAACCGTGCGCAGCCGAATTACGCGGAATTCTTCCCCATGGCCTTCTTTTTCACGATCATGCACGTCGTTGTCCTGGTAGTGGCCACATTGCCCAATAAAACGATGCTCTTCTTTCCCATCTTATACCTGGTAATTGCCATCCTGGCATTGATGATTTTATTCAGGAGAAATTAGTATGTGTTCATGGATTAATAAAGTAGTGACCTGGTCTCGGGTGAAATCACCCTGGATCATTCATTTCAATTCCGGGGCGTGCAATGCCTGTGATATTGAAGTACTGGCCGCTTTGACCCCCCGCTTCGACCTGGAACGCTTCGGGGTGATGCTGAAGGGAACCCCCCGTCATGCGGATGTCCTGATATGTTCCGGCCCCGTCACCCGGCAGATCAAAGATCGGTTGGTGCGGATATATGAGCAAATGGCAGAGCCCAAATTTGTCGTCGCGGTAGGAACATGCGCCAGTTCCGGCGGTGTTTTCCATGATTGTTACAATGTGATGGGCGGTGTGGATTCGGTGATTCCGGTGTCCGCTTATATCCCCGGTTGCCCGGCCCGTCCGGAAGCCATCATCGATGGCGTCGTCAAATTGCTTAATAGTCTAAAAAGCTAAGAGGAAAGCTCATGACCAGAGAAGAAACGATTGTAAAACATTTAACTGATAAATTTCCTTATCTTGAAGGCAAGTATCAGATCACCCGGCAGCGCCGTATTTTTGTGACGGCCACCCGGGATCAACACCTGGAAATCCTTGCCTTTTTAAAGGATAATGATTTCAACTTTCTGTGCACCATCACGGGCCTGGATATTGCGGATGAGTATCAAATCATGTACAACCTGGCCACCATGGATGGTGTGATGTTGAACCTGAAGGTGAATATCCCCAAAAGTGATCCCGTCATTTCGGCGATCATCGGAATTTATGAGGGTTCCCTCTTTTATGAACGGGAATTGGTGGATATGTTTGGAATCGAGGCGCGAGGTCTTCCCGCCGGGCGGAATTATCCGTTACCCGAGGGATGGCCCAAGGATCAGCACCCGCTCCGGAAGGATTGGAAACCTGAAATGTTGAATCAAAAACAGGAGGTGGGACAATGAGTAAAATGGCCATTCCCGTCGGACCGCAGCATCCCGCATTAAAAGAACCCGCGAGCTTCATGCTCTACCTGGAAGGGGAGCGGATTGCGGCCGCCAATGTGACCCTGGGATACAACCACCGTGGAATTGAAAAAGCGTGTGAAAATCGAACTTATATTCAATCGTTATATTTGATTGAACGGATTTGCGGCATCTGTTCCCATTCCCATGCCACCTGTTTTGCGCAAACGACCGAAGAAGTGGCCGGGATTGAAATCCCCAAGAAAGCCGCGTATGCGCGAACCCTGATTGGCGAATTGGAACGCGTGCATAGCCATCTGTTATGGCTGGGTGTGGCCGGTCATGAGATCGGTTTTGATACCCTGTTTATGTACTCCTGGCGGGACCGTGAATTGGTGATGGAATTGTTGGCGACCTTAACCGGTAACCGGGTCAATTACGGCATCAACACGTTTGGCGGCGTTCGGCGGGATTTTACCCCCGAACAGCTTCAGGAGACCTTGAAAGTGACCGATATTCTCGAGGAACGGACCAAATACTATATTAGCGTTGTCCTGGAAGAGAATACGATCCTTGCCCGGTTGGCTGGCGTGGGGAAACTGTCCAAAGAAGACGCCATTCGTTTCGGTGCCACCGGCCCCACGGCACGGGCCGCCGGAGTCGATAAAGATGTGCGGCGCGATGACCCCTATGCGGCGTATTCGGATGTGAAATTTGATGTGATTATCGATGATCATGCCGATGTCCTGGGCCGAGCCATTGTCCGTGTCAAGGAATTAATGGAAACCTATAAGATCATCCGACAACTGATTCAAACCTGGCCGTCGGAAGGTCCCATTAACGTCAAGTTTCCGAAAAAGGTTCCGGCCAATGAAGCCATTACCCGTTACGAAGCCCCCCGGGGTGAAGACGTCCATTATGTGAAAGGCAATGGAACCGATAAAGCGGAACGCGTGAAGGTTCGCGCGCCAACGCTGGCCAATTTGACCGCCATCTCCCACATGCTCGAAGGCGGATATCTGGCCGATGTGCCCATTGTTATTGCTGCGATTGATCCCTGCTTCTCGTGCACGGATCGGATGATTTCCATCATCGATACCCGCAATGACCACGAATCGCTTTGGGATTGGTACCGGCTGCGGAAATACAGTATCGATTGGTACAAAAAAAATGGTATTGATTTCAACGATAAGAAAATTTTACGATAAAGGAAGGTAACCGAACCATGACGACTGCCTATACATTATTTAATATCCTGGTCTTTCCTGGTTTCCTGTTTTTGACGACCTACGCCCTGTTGGCGGAATTCGTGGACCGCAAACTCTACGCCCGCTTCCAGAATCGGTTTGGCCCCCCCTGGTTCCAGCCGTTTGCCGACTTCGTCAAATTGGTGAGCAAGGAAACCATTATCCCCTGTGACGCCGATCGAAGAATGTTTAAACTTCTGCCCCTGTTCGCGTTGGCGGCGTCTTATTCTGTGTTCCTGTATATTCCCATCTGGGGAATGGAGTCCTTATTTTCCTTTAATGGTGATGTTATCGTGGTCCTGTATTTGTTGACGATCCCCACGATTGTCTTCTCCCTGGCCGGATGGTCGTCCACCTCTCTCTATGCCACCGTGGGCTCCCTGCGAACCATGACTCAGCTCTTTGCGTATGAAGTGCCCCTGTTTATGGCCATTCTGTCTCCGGCTCTCCTCTCGGGTTCCTGGTCGATTACCGAAATGGCAAAATATTACCATGATTTTCCGCTGCACATCCTGTTCAATATCCCCGCTTTTGTGGTGGCGTTGATTGCGGTTCAGGGAAAATTGGAACGACTGCCATTCGATATCCCGGAAGCAGAAACTGAAATTGTTCACGGCGCATTCATTGAATACAGCGGAGGTCTTCTGGCGATGTTCCGACTCGCGACCGATGTGGAAATGATCGTTTTGTCGGCTTTGCTATCGGCGATCTTCTTCCCGCTTTTTGTTGAGAATCCAATAATCGGGATGTTGCTTTTCTTTGTAAAAACATTGTTCATCATATTCCTGTTGGCGATCATGCGTTCCGTATTGGCTCGAATTCGTATCGATCAGATGGTTCGTTTCTGCTGGCTGTATTTAGCCCCCATTTCAACGTTGCAAATTCTTCTGATCATTATTGCTAAAGGAGTGTTACTACAATGAAAAAACTAGGGAAAATGCTCCCCCTGATTTTGGGTACGGTAGCCCGTAAACCGGCTACTCTGCTTTATCCGTTTGAACCGGCGCAAGTCCCGGAAAAGTTTCGGGGCAAGCTGAAATTTGACCCGGAGCGTTGTATCGGCTGCAAGATCTGCATGCGTGAATGCCCGGCAAAAGCCATTGAAATCGAGAAAATTGGCGAAGAAAAGAAGTTCAAAGCCGTTGTTTACCTGGACCGGTGTATCTATTGCGGTCAATGCTGCGAAGCCTGCCCCAAACAGGCCCTGGAAAATACCACCGAATTTGAGTTGGCCCATTTTCAACGGGACAAACTAAAAGTCGATATTTAGACATCGTGTAAATAGACTCCCTTGGAATTCTACAGGGAATTAAAGAACACCCTTTCGGGAACCGATCGCCTGGCAATCCTGGGGATCGGTTCCGAGTTAAGGGGAGATGATGCCGCGGGCATTGAAATTACCCGCCGGTTGGCCGAAACATTCAACGACCCCGAGGAGAGCCGTCTCGCAAAACTCCGCATCTACCACGGATGCTCGGCACCGGAAAATTATACCGGCGCCATTAAAGCATTTAAACCCACGCACCTCATCCTCATCGATGCCGCAGACCTGGGCGAAATACCGGGAAGCCTCTTCTTCATCGATCCCCAAGTCATCGGCGGGGTTTCCTTCAGTACCCATATGATGCCCCTCAATATCTTTACCCAATACCTGGAAGATGAAGTCCAATGCAAGGTCATTATTATCGGCATCCAACCGGAAAAACTCGACTTTACGCCCGGTGCCTCCCTAACCCCCATCGTTGAGGAATCCGTCACCGACGTGGTCAATACGCTCTCCCGCTTAATTATCGAGGAACACCTTAACTTATAATGCGTTGCCTTCGGCGACCAGAAACCCTTTTGAAAAAGGGTTTCTGGACTTCCCAAAACTTTTTGTTTTTTGGGTGTGATGAGATTTTGGGTATGAGGAGTAGGGGATGATCAGACATATTTTCATTGCACTTTCTTTTGTTATTCTCATATGTAATGGGGTGATTGATAACGCTTATTTATATTCTGATAATATGGATAATCATGACCTTCTGTTGAAATTATCCGTGCGGGTTTTTAAAGACGGCAGGTTATCGGATTCACTCAATCAAAATGATTTCGATTGTCGAATCAATGGAAAACCGCAACCACTAACCGAATTTTATAAAAAAAATCGGTCCATGGACGCTATTAAATCAGGACGGCAATTTGCACTTTCCTTTGATGCGGATGAATACGGAAAACCTTTGTCGGATGCTGTCGCCTATTTCGTTCACCGGATCCTCCTCCCTTCCGATCAACTCCTGGTCCGCTCTCCCCTTCGGATTTATAAGCTCAATTCAAACGCCAGTAAAGAAGAACTGCTTGAGCGAATCGCTTCCATATTGAAAACCGATATTCCCGGGCAACGCGGGGAAAAAAGCGATGAACTCAACGCACTGAATAACCTGATTAAAAACATTGAGCCCCAACTGGATGCTTCCAAAAATTCTCTGAGCGCCATTGAATTCTTTACTCGTTATTTCAATACCCAATGGAGAACCTTTTATTCCGAATTCGTGCTGTCCAATATGGAACAATTCAATGAAATCGCCTCGCAATTGAATATGGAAAATCCAACCGGCGATAAATGGCTCATTCATTTTCATCAAAACGAATCCACTCCTTTGCATGAGCGTTTTAAACGCATTTGTACGAAAATTAAAGATTCCTTCGCGCGTATGACCGATAAAAAAGTAAAGGAGAAGTTGCCTGCCCTCCTGGACAAATTGGATCATACCGAGAAACTCTTCGATATGGCTTCTCATATTCCCGTTGATTCACTTACCAATAACTTTCTCGCCGCAAATATTAATTTCAACGTCGTGTTTTTGCCATCCGCTTCCGAAACTCAATCCCTCACGGAAATCAATTACGGTTTGAATGAGACGTTTAATGCCCTTGCCATGCGTACCGGCGGATGTTCCATCCATTCCACGAATCCCACAGAGGCATTAACCACTGTCAACACGCATACGGATTCCTACTATGATCTCATCTTTCCATTTGATGGCATCATCGAAGATAAAACCATTGATATCCATGTTCCTCCTTCGAGTGGAGAGGTGTATTATAAAAATAAATTCGGAAAGGACGAATTGAATGCCATGATGGCGGCACTTGCTCCCCAAAACCTTTTTATTTCGGGGTACGACCTTCAAAATCATGGTCTCACATTCACCGTTTCCGGATACGGTCCGTCGACTCCGGGCAACTCGGCTTTCCCGAGTATCCATGTCACGATTCAATTAATCAATGATCAGCAAACTGTCGTTTATCAAACCGGAAACGTTCTCAAACCCAAGAACGACGCGATTGCCGTTTCCGTCACCATCCCTGCCGAATACTCCGGATACTTCAAATTACTGATTGTCGCCCGGGAACCCCAATCCGGTAAAACCTGTGAATGGAAACAATTTGTAAAGATATAAATTCCTCCACAATTATAAAAATCCGAATGTTTGTGATATAATTGCATCCTGATGAAAAAATGGTTAAGAGATAATTGAGGTAATTAATGTCGAATCCAATAAAGGTTTTTGCACTTAGTTTATTATGTCTGCTCTGGGGAATCAACTGGGTCGCCATTAAAATGTCGCTGGAAGGTCTGCCGCCGTTTACAAGCGCCGGCCTTCGATTCTTAACTGCATCCGTCATTATGTTTCTTTATATCAAATGGAAAAAAATGTCATTCAGCGTCAATGGCAAAGAATTCAAAATGCTATTGATTTGCGCCTTTCTGACCTATGTCCTGGATTACAGTCTTATCTATTGGGGAGAACAATATTTGAGCGCCGGCGTATCCTCCATTTTTTCTTCCACATTTGTCCTGTTTACGGCGCTATTTACCACATTTGTGTTTAAAAACGAACCGTTCAGCGCCTCCAAATACACGGGATTGGTGATCGGATTTTTAGGCGTGCTCACCATATTTTACGATCAACTGATCATTACCCGTTTCAGTGTCATGGTCATCCTGGCTTCCGCCGCCATGCTGGCCGCTGCTATCAATGCGGCCCTTTCCACGGTTTTGGTCAAAAAGTACCTGAATCACATGGATCCGGTCATCCTGAGCTTTTATCAACTGGCTATGGGATCCGTCTTTTTAGCCATCATGGCTTCGACTGCCGAAAATTTCAGTAAGATCCACTTGACCGTGCGGGTCATGATGGCGGTTTTATACATGGGCGTGGCTGCATCGGCCATTGCTTTCGTCCTATTTTATTACCTTCTGAAACATATGAGCGCCATTTCCCTGTCGCTGACCATTTACGTCATTCCCCTGATTGCATTAATTACCGATTATTTTGTCTATGGAGAAGTCCTCCATTGGCGTTCGATTTTAGGCATGATCATTATCTTTACCGGCATCTGGTTGAGTCAATTAAATAAACAGCGACTCGATCAATTTCTGGTAAAATTAAAGATAAAACCAGTGAGTCTGGAAAGAGAGATGAAGGAGAACAACAATGAAGATGGACACGAATGCAGCGTGGAAATGTAAAACATGCGGCAGTATGGTACCCGCTCAAAACCCCATATGTCCGAAGTGTGGGGAATGGCGGCGGGATGTCAGTATTCAGCGCGCAATTGCATTGTTATCGCGATTCCTCTTAATCATACCGCTTATTGCTTTTTATATCGGTAAGCAACGGGGATGGTGGTTTAATATTACGACAGAGGCGGATCGAATTATTCAAAGAAATTTTGATTGGAACGTTTTCATCACCTCGTCTTCCGGATTGGCCGTTACCATTTCCTTTGCTATTTTATTGGTAATCGCAATTGCCTACTATGTGATCGTATCTCGAAAATTAGATAAATGGGCATGGATGTAAGTCCATTTTTAACTATCGGATAAAGGAGACAGTCAATGAACCACAAAAAAGAAGAAACGAATGGATATAAGAGTATGAAAACCGATTTCTCCATGAATCGAAGAAACTTCCTCAAACTGACCGGAACCGCCGGATCGCTTGTCGGCGCCGGACTCGTTTTGGGAACGCCTCATCTTTGGGCTCAGGATGCCGAAGCCAAAAAAACGGCTGCTCCGGTCAAACCCAAAACCAATATCGATGATGTGCTTAAGATTCCCAGAACAAAATATTCCCTTCCTGGACTTTTCCCCGGTCGCGTCATTGAAGTGAACGACCCCAAAGCCATGACCCCGGAAAAAATAGACGCCGAAGCGGTTAAAAAAATGGTTGAACGCGGGATCACCAACTTAACCGGGAAAAGCCTGACGGATAGTTTTGGATTGTTCTTTAATAAGAGCGATGTGGTGGGAATCAAAGTGAACCCGGTTGGCCCGGGTATCATTGCAACCCGATTGGAAGTGGTGGATGCGGTTATCGATTGGCTTAAAAAAGGTGGCATTCCGGCTAAGAACATCATTATCTGGGACCGTTTCGATTACATGCTGAAAGACGCCGGCTTTACCGCCCAGCGTTATCCGGGAATCGGTATTGAAGGAATTCAAACCATGGATGAAGAAGCGGCCGAAGGGAAAACCAAGGACAACAGTCGGTGGTTGGACAAGTCCGGGAAGCATGTCAGCCTGGGAAATTTCGATATGAATGTGTACTATTATGCCGATGTGGATGGTCCCACGGATATGCCGTATCTGAATCAGCAGGTCGTGAATGGCAAATACTCCTATTTTGGAAAACTGGTGACGCAAAAGTTGACGAAAATTATCAATATCCCGGTCATGAAAAATACCGGAAACGGCGTATCCGTTGCCACCAAGAACCTGGGGTACGGATGCATTTGTAATACCGGACGGTTGCATCGTCCGCTTTTTTTCGATGTCAACACCGAAGTACTCGCTTTCCCCGCAGTGCGTGATAAGTTGGTTCTCAATATCGCCGACGGATTGCGCGCGCAATATGATGGCGGTCCCATGCCCAATGCGCAGTTTGCTTATATCTACAATACCATGTTTTTTGCCACCGACCCGTTTGCGATGGATTTGATTTGCCACAATATTCTGGTTGAAAAACGCAAAGAAATGAAAGTCAGAGATTTCAATGAACATCCGCGGTTTACCGAGTATTTCCGGTATGCCGAACGGATCGGACTGGGAACGGCAGATCCCCGGAAGATCAAACACGTCAAGGCATAACCGGAATGAAAGTCATTCGTCTCATTCGTTTTCTATTCCTGTTAGTGGTGGTCTTTCCGTTTGTTGTGTCCGCGGCGATTCCTGCGTCCGGAGAAAAAAATCTATTTCCGGATAGTGGCTTTGTGAACGGATGGCAGAAAAACGGTGACGTCAAAACGTTTCCCGGTAATGGGCTATACGGTCACATCGATGGCGGAGCGGAGTTATTTCTTGAATATGGATTTCAACTCCTTCGCGTTCAGCAATACCGGAATGGAACTGAAGAAATTTCGGTTGAAGTTTACCGGATGAATAATCCGGAAGCGGCATTGGGGATTTATTTAATCAAATCCGGACCGGAGAAACCCGTTCCCGGTGTGACTTCCCGAAATACAGGAGATCCTTATCAGATTGCGATTCTCAAAGGCGATTGTTTTGTTACGGTCAATAACTTTAATGGAACCGCGTCGCTTCAACCGGTGATGGTCGCGCTTGCGAATAAAACTTTGGAGAATATTTTCGATGCCAAAGCCGAGGATTTATTTGCGTTGTTGCCCAGGGAAAACCGGGTAGCGGGATCGGAGTTGATTATTCGGGGCATGTATTCCTTACAGAGCGTGTATACATTGGGTGAAGGGGATATCTTATCCTTAAAGGATAAGATATTCGGTGTCTCGGCGCAGTATAAAGGAAAGAATAATACGACTTACAGTCGAATTATGGTGCGTTACCCGGATACCGAATATGCTCAAAAAGCATTTTCCTATCTCAAGGCGAATTTTGACTCTTATATTAAGGTATTGGAGACAAAAGACAATAAAGACAATAAAGATAATGAAGACAATGTTTTACTATTCAACGATTATAAAGGAAAATTCGGAAAGGTATTGTTAAAAGGAAATACACTCGAAATCTTATTTAATTTAGATTCCCAATTATCAGATTGATTCAAATCTGATTCGAATCAACGTTGAATCAAAAAGTTTTGGGAAGTCCCGAAACCCATTTTCAAAAGGGTTTCGGGCCGCCGGAGGCATCAATACCACCCAAAGTGTTCGGCGCGATAAAGGGTTCGGGTCAGGAAGAATAAACCAAATAAAAGCAAGAAAAGACCAAACAGCCGGCGTGCTTTTTTCTGATCGAGTGAAAGCCCGATGCGCGCGCCGGCGTATGTGGAAGGGATCACTCCGATGGCCATAAGTCCGGCGATTTTCCAATCGATATGACCCAATACAAAGTGTGTCCATGTTCCGGGCAACGCCAGGAAAGCGACGGCTACCAGTGACGTGGCTGCGGCTTCTTGAGGGGAGAATCGAAAGATCAGCAAATAAGCCGGAAGGAGAAGAAAACCCCCGCCATTGGCAAGCAAACCGGAGAAGACCCCCGTTATCATCCCGACAATCAGAAAAAGCCATCGGTTTCCTATTGGGGTTAGGGACGACGTTTGGGTTTCATTTTTGTTTTCTTTGTTTTCGCGCGTCGAAAGGACACGAATCCCCACAGCCATGACAAAGGCACCCGTGAGGGCCATGAGCACGCGGCCTGGAACCACGGTTGTGAGATAAGCGCCCAGAGCAACCGTTGGCACGCCTCCGAGAGCGGTCCAAAAGACCGCT
Organism: Candidatus Omnitrophota bacterium; assembly: GCA_050258455.1. Lineage (GTDB taxonomy): Bacteria > Acidobacteriota > Aminicenantia > UBA2199 > UBA2199 > JAKAGC01. Next base: position 33,881 of record JBLMYT010000133.1, read on the forward strand.
TTGGTGTTGACCAGACCTTTTTTCCAGTAGGTGATTCCGCCGACAACAGCAGTGGGAAGGGAGACGGGTAGGGGACTGGCCAGGGCGATCATGCGGGGGATATCGATTAAGCGAAGGACAGGGGTAGCGATGCTGCTTCCGCCGACACCGAAGAGGCCGGAGAGAAAACCGATTATTAAACCGATTCCGATTAAAATTATATCATGTGCCATTAAGAGATTTTAGAAAAAAGGAAAGCATATGTCAATAAATAAACCAGGGGCTTTTTTGTAAAATCGCCCCTGGACCCCAAAAAACTTTTTATTAATAAAATAAAAATAAAAAGTTTTGGGGGTGTCGGGACCTTTTTCAAAAGGTCCTGACATTCATATTATTTGGACTTGAGAAATTTTTATCAGATAATTATAATTAATTACAGGAGGCTACAATGAAAAAAGCTCTTCTTAAAACGTTATTCATTTTGGGTATTGTTATCGTCGTATGGGTGATTGCCCATCAGTTCGATACCGGCTTAAATCCCAAACTATTCACCCGGAACGATATTCCGCCCGCGTCTGTTGACAAAACCAATGGTTTTTATATTCTCTGGGCGCTCACCGAACCTCCGGACGTGGATGTCACTCCGGATAAGTACTTTGAAAGATATCGGGCGTTGTTCGGTTCTCAGTATGATGAACAGCAATACATCGATACCCTTGATCCGGTGGCGGTAAAGAGAAAATATGTCCGGTTCCAGAAGAGTTATAATAAACTCCATCTTTGCCTGAACAACTGTACGGATTTGCTTCACGAAGTATTATCGGTACGACCGCTCTTGCAGCCGTTGGACCCTGATTTGCAGGTCCTTTGTCAGCGGTTTCGCATGATGATCGATAGTAAGGTTTTCGAAGATTTCACACCGATTGCCCACGAGGCCCGAATCCCTCATCTTTTCGCCTGGATTCATGCGGCGAAACTTTACATGGCGGTCAATATGCTCACGGCTCTGGACGGTCAATGGGAAACCGGGGTTTCCAATTTGTTGGATATGGTTGATTTCGGCAAGCGAGCGATAAAAGGAAGCCGTTATTTAGTCGTGAATGTGGTTAGCAAATCGATTTTAAGTTTTTCTCTTGAGGCCATTGCTTCTCTGATGAATCAAACGGAATGTCCGGCGTCGGTATATGAAATGGTGTTAAAGCGAATGCCGCCATTGACTTATGAGGAATACGGAGCGCGGAAATCCCTGATCTGCGAAGCCGTAACGTTTAACTTTGATTATATCGATAACGCGTATGAAGAGAAACCGAATAGCGCCTTTGGTTTTTTGGGTAATATGCTATTAAAGATTTTTCTCGTGAAAAACCAGACCATGAATGATTTCGATCGAATGGTTAAACGGTATATTGAATGGGAACAAACGCCGCCTTATCGGTGGAAAGCCGATATGGTCGGGGTTAAACCGATTCTGGACGGATCGTTTTGGTGGGTATGGAATGCCGGGGGGAAAATGTTGATTCGCTCTTATATGCCGGTTCGAGGCAATCCGAATACTGCATATATGAATAACATCATTTCAAGAACTTATCGAACCAAAGCGCAATATGATATGGTCCGAATAGCGGCGGAGCTTCATTTAAAGTATGAACCGGGGAAACCGGTTCAGGACGTTCTTCCGTGTTTGGATAGTTATAAGGTGTCGGATCCCTGTTCGGGACAACCTTATCGATGGAATGATCAAACCATGCGTTTATTCAGTATCGGCGTGGATCGAGTGGACAACCGGGGAAACACCAATATCGATTCGAAAGGTGCGGGTTTGGATTATGCCATTCCGGTAATTCTCCATTGAAGGAAAGGTTTGACCTTCTGTTTTTTTCTAGTATAATTGAATATAAAAATCTTTAGGAGGCGTATCAATGGGTTTGAGGATTTTAATCGGTATCGATAATTCACGTTTTTCTCAGCGAGCCATTGCGTTGGGAATCGAGTTGGCCAGAAAAAGCCGGGCAACAGTGGCCGGAATAGGCGTGGTTGACGCGGATGGAATCGAAAGACATTCCGCCGGTGCTGCACCCGGCGCATACTCCTATGCCGAAAAGCTCATGGATGAAAAAATAAATGATTCCAGGTCTAAACTCGAGACGCTATTAAATGACTTTGAAGATCAATGCAAGGCAAACGGCGTGGCGTGTGAAACGATCTTAAAATCCGGAACTCCTGTCAAAGAAATGATCAACGAAACAGAGTTGGCGGATCTGTTGATCATCGGAATCCGAACCTATTTCCATTTCGAAACCTCCGAGGATCCCGATGAGACGTTTGAGAAAGTGATCAGTCATGGAAAGTGTCCGGTTCTTGCGGTCACGGATCAGGAATTACCCGCCGAAATGGGGGTACTGATCGCGTATGACGGGAATCTGAAAGCCAATAACGCATTGAAAGCGTTTGCGTGTTTGAATGATCGTTTTCATCTCTCCCCGGAAGTGACGGTTTTAAATGTGAACGAAGATTTAAATGAAGGGGAGAGGATCGTAGAGAAAGCACAACCTTATTTGCAAGCCCATGAATTGAACGTAACCGGTAAAGTGGTTTGCGGAAAAACGCGGGAAGTGATTTATCAAACCGCCAAGGAGTGTGAAACGTCTACGAAGACCCTTTTGGTGATCGGTACCAATGGCACCAATGAATTATCGGATTATATTCTGGGAAATTCCATTAAGCATATTGTTGAAGATGGCACGATTCCGTTATTCATTTATCATTAAACTATTATTAAAAACCATGCAGACAACAGAAAATTATTCAAATAAATTAATGTATAAAAAATCGGTGAGGTTTTTTGAAAATTCAGGAATAGTTGATCCTGCGACGTCGTATTACGTTCCAATGGAAAATGTGGGGAATACGGATAACCAGGATATTCAAACCATGATTGACCGGGGAAGATACTTTTCCATATTTGCACCGCGACAAAGCGGCAAATCGACATTTATCGAAGAATTATGCGCTCAACTTCATCGCGACCCCACGTATGTGGCGCTCACGTTAAGTTTTCAAGAGTTCAAGGAATTGGACGTCGACCGTTTTTATGCTGAAATCGAAAACAATCTCTATCCCCAATTCATCGACAGACTAAACCGGGTCAACTGTGAGAAAACCGAAGCGGTTCGGCAATTTCTTCATCAGCATCATCTCACCAATAACATTTCTTTCCGATTCCTGTTCGAAGGCTTAATGGGAATTCTCCAGCATAAAAAGATCGTTCTGTTCATCGATGAATTTGACGGGATTCCTCGAAACGCGTTGGAAGGTTTTCTGACCACCTTACGGGAATTATACCTGAAATACAAGAAAGCCAGCCAAAAAGCCTTGCACGCTGTGGCGCTGGTCGGCATTCGTAATATAACCAAACTGGTGGTGGGAGGCGTTTCCCCTTTTAATATTGCCGACCAGGTTAACCTGCCTCCCTTCTCATTGAAAAACATCCGCGATCTTTACGGTCAATACACGGCAGAAACCAATCAACCGTTTACCGAAGCAGCGATAGAAAAAGTCCACACCGAAACCGGTGGACAAACCTGGCTGGTGAACCGGTTGGCCACGATCCTCACGGTGAACATCAAGCCGGAAACCGTTGAACCCATTGACGAACCCGATGTAAACAAATCAATTCAAATTCTCATCAAAGAACGAAACTCGCATTTCGATAATCTGGATGAAAAAGCCAAACAGTTCAAAGAGACGTTTATCGAGATCGTGTTTGATGGGGTGGAATACAATCCCGGTAAAGAGGACCAAACCTGGCTGGAACAATTCGGACTCATCAAAAACCGGGACGACAAAGCCGTCGTAGCCAATAATATCTACAAGATGAGGTATTTGAAGGTATTCTTTGACGAAGTCGCGGAAAATGCGTATCTCTCACCGCAATTTTATGATTTACCGGGCGGCCGGCTGGATATGAAGAATATTCTCCTGGACTTTGACCGCTACGTCGCACAGATTGGCGTACGGGCGTTTTATGAAAATAAAAAACCCTATGAGAAAACCGGACAATTTCTCCTCACTGCCTGGCTCTACCAATTTGTCCGAGGCGGATCCGGCGATTTGCGTTATGAATCCATTACCGGTTTGGGGCGGATGGATATCATTCTGAATTATAAAAACAGGAAATACATCATTGAAACCAAAGTGAACCATCGCGGCGATAAAGAGCGATTAATCGAGCAGGGAATCCTGCAGGTTACCCGGAAATATTTGGTTACCGAAACGGCCGGCGAAGGTTTCCTCGTTATTTTCGATGCCGAAACACCGGCGGGAACCACTGTCGAACCGACGATTCATACCCGGGATGAAAAAAGCGTCACCTGTTTTATTATTGGGATCGGTTACCAGGAATAGCGCATTGAATTGAATACTGAACGACGGGGATGTTTTCATCCCCGTCGTTTTTAAGGCAGTTTAATTGGCTGTTGCGATTTGTGAATTCACCGCAATCGGTTGGGTATTGATATCAAACGGCGGTTTGGGGATAAACGATTGGATCACGCCCGGTTGAAAGATCAGACAGTGAGTCGATCCGCCGTATTGGAAGTATCCCAGTTCATCGCCTTTTTGAACATGCTCGCCGATCTTTCGATCGATAATACAGGATGAAATTTCAGCCATTCCCACAAACACACACGCCACATGACCCAGAGCGGGATCGTCGCATTTGAGGATGACCACCGCGCGGGCAGCCACGGCCGTGATGTAACCCTGCGAGTTATTGGGGCCGGCCGGATCCAACCCTTCGGACGTCGCATCGGAGTAATAGGTGCCGTCCACCTGATAGGCATCCACGATCGTTCCGGTCACCGGCGTGTTCCAGCGATGGAAATTATAGGCGCTGAGAAAGGCTTGATACACCGAGCCGCCCACAAACAGTTCGGCCCATTTCGCACGGGATGCCGTAAACATATCCTGCAACGAATAGGGCTGAGATTTGATCCAGAACGTATCCTGAAGTTTCACATCCGTTTGAATATTATAAGGCGTGGCTTCGCACGCGCTGACAATCACTTTTGAGTCATTCGGACTGGCCACGGGGCGCTCGCCCGGTTTGAATCTGCGGGTAAAGAAATTGTTCCAGGACGTGAAACCCCAATACGGTTGCGTCGGATCGCACTCAAATTGCATCATTTGGGTTTTCTCGATGGCCTCGTTGCAAAACCAGCCGGTAGGCGCGGTATCGTTGAGGTACGTGCGGGAATCGGGGCCACTGAGGAAATTGCACCAGAAATTCAACACATTTTTCAATTGGGCGTTCAGTTCCGGGAATCGAAACAGGGAGAATCCGGAAGGCATACACATCGGCCAATCCAGTAACGCGTTGAGGGGGCATCCCACCAGTTCCGTGGTATCAAAGGAAATCGATTGCGTCATCACGCCATTGATCAAACCGATTAATTCATCGAAGGTCGTGTATCCCAGTTCATAGCCTTTTTTGTGGCAGAATTCCACGGCCTGGCTGATCGCTTTGGTAAAATACATCCGAAGAATGGGATTGGTGTTTACCAATTCCGCGAGTTCCCGAACCACCGGGAATAGCTCCTGATCCAGTCGGTTTTCTTTGACATGGGCAGCCAATTTTTTTCGAAATTCGCACAGGGTGGCTTCTCTGGTTGGCAGCCATTCTCCCAATCGTTTCATGCTCATTAACGTATTTGACGTTGGATGATTATTCATTATTCCTCCTATAAAAGGCTATTTTACTAAAATGAAATTTTATAAGCAATACGTTGGAAGGTAAGAAAAATCGTACTTGACACTCCTGAAAAATAGTGTAAATTATAAAATTTACAGAGGTGATTGATGAAACATTTGAAGAAGTCATTTTTATTCGCTTGCGGCTTGATCCTGATGAGTCTTGTTTCGGTATTTCAATTGAGTGCTCAACCCGTGTATCGGTTAACCGTTGCCACCGGGTATAGTTGGAGAGGTTTTGATTTGAACCCGCCCAATAAACCCGTGATACAGCCTTCCGTGACGTTTAATCTGGGGAAGAGCGGAATCGCGTTCGATATATGGAGCAGTTTTTCTTTTCAAAGTAGATCTCTTAATGAAATCGATTTTACGTTATCCTATGCCTTCAAAACCCCGGAGAATTATTCTTTATCTATCGGATTTAATCATTATGGCTGGTATTTTGTTAAACCGTTCAGATTTAAGAATAATACCACGCAGGAAGTTTATGTCTCAGCCGGGTTGCCCAACGTGTTTCTAAAGCCTGAAGTGACGGTTTACTATGATTTCAACAATGGAGATGGAACGTATGTATTGTTGGAACTGGCCCGTTCACTACCGTTATCCGCGGAATTGGGGCTCGATTTATCTGCCGCGTTGGGTTACAACGGCAAGCAGTGGATTAACCGTTCCGGATTGAGTGATCTCAGTTTGGGAGCCACTGTTCCGGTTAAGATTGGGAGCGTCACCCTATCGCCGTTTGTAAATGTCGTATTCATATTCATGGATGAAGTAAATCCCGGAGTAAAGAATCGAGTGATCGTGGGTGCATCCGTATCGATTTAATGTCCCGTTCCCTTCCAACGTCGAGCCTTCCTCCCGCAGGTTGGGCGTTCCCTTACAAAAGTTGATGCTGCCGCCCCAAAAGTTGGAGGTGTCAGGTGACAGATTGGAGCCGCCACCCCAAAAGTTGAAGGTGCCAGGTGACTGGTTGGTGCTGCCATCCCAAAAGTTGATGCTGCCATCTCAAAAGTTGGAGGTGTCAGGTGACATGATTGGTGCTGCCATCCCAAAAGTTGGAGGTGCCAGGTGACATGATTGGTGCTGCCACCCCAAAAGTTGGAGGTGTCAGGTGAAATGATTGGTGCTGCCACCCCAAAAGTTGGAGGTGTCAGGTGAAATGATTGATGCGGCCACCCCAAAAGTTGGTGCTGCCACCCCAAAAGTTGGAGGTGTCAGGTGAAATGATTGATGCTGCCACCCCAAAAGTTGGTGCTGCCATCTCAAAAGTTGGAGGTGCCAGGTGACATGATTGGTGCTGCCACCCCAAAAGTTGATGCTGCCATCTCAAAAGTTGGAGGTGTCAGGTGACATGATTGGTGTTGCCATCCCAAAAGTTAGTGCTGCCAGGTGAAAAGTTTGAGTTGCCATACGAAAAGTTGGAGCTGCCCCGTGTGTGGTTGATGGTGTCATGTGAAAAGTTTGCGTCTCCGGGCGAGCGGTTGGTTGATTCCCTGTCACAGAGAGAGATGTTGAGCCTTCCTTCCACCGAGTTATACTCTTTTCCATTGATTTTAAACGTGCGTTTGACATTTATATTTACCTTCATCACACGCTCCTTCTTGGTTTTCTACTATCATTCCACTATATAATAGGGGAATGGAACCGTGTTGTCAAGGAATTGAGTAAAGGGTTCCTTGTAAATCGTTTTTAGGCCTACCATAATTTCTTATGGTAAGACATACCCGGAGGAATAATGACAGTAGAAAAAGCCAAAAGCCTTGACGATTTTAGTTCGTTCTTGATCTTCATCCGTTAAACGATACCAATTACGAGGCTTATTATGCCAATATCACCGAAAGACGTCTCCTCCGATGAAATAACTTAATCCGATAATTTAACGTGACGCAGCACCAGTGAGGATTGTTTTTTCTCTTAATTTATGTTAAATTAATTTTGGTGGCATCGATGAAAAACAATGTAAAAAAGAGGGTTTCGAATATGAAAATGGATAGGAGAAATTTTTCTTTTACAAATAAAGAAGATCATCATGAAGAAGAAAGGGAATATTGGATAAAATCTTCAATTGAGGAAAAGGTTTCAATGATAACTTATTTACGGGAGTGTTTTTATGGCCCTGAAGCGACTACCGGAAGACTTCAAAGACTTTTTGAATTTTCTAAACGCCAATAATGTAAACGAGAAGGATGGGGTCAAGTCTTGCATTTCAACATTATTAGAAGTTTGAAATATATAGGTGCTAGTTGCCAAATGTTATAATGCAAGACTTGACCCCGGGCATTTCTTCGGGTACGGGTATTTCGTATCGATTTAATGCCCCGTTCCCTTCCAACGTCGAGCCTTCCTCCCGTAAGATTGGAGTTTCCCTGTCACAGGATGGCGATTTCCGGTGACATGATTGGTGGTTTCCGGTCACTCGTTCGCGATTTCCGGTAACATGATTGATGGTTTCCGGTCGCTCGTTCGCGATTTCCGGTGACATGATTGATGGTTATCGGTCGCTCGTTCGCGATTTCCGGTGACATGATTGATGGTTATCGGTCACTCGTTCGCGATTTCCGGTGACATGATTGGTGGTTTCCGGTCGCTCGTTCGCGATTTCCGGTGACATGATTGGTGGTTTCACGTCACTCGCTGGCGGTTTCCGGTGACATGATTGGTGGTTTCCGGTCGCTCGTTGACGATTTCCGGTGACATGATTGGTGGTTTCCGGTCACTCGTTCGCGATTTCCGGTGACATGATTGGTGGTTATCGGTCGCTCGTTCGCGATTCAAGGTCACATGATTGGTGGTTATCGGTCACTGGTTTGCGATTCAAGGTCACATGGTTGGTGGTTCCCAGTCGCTCGTTTGCGATTCAAGGTCACATGATTAGTGGTTTGATCTCACTCGTTGACGGTTTCCGGCCAGGAGTTTAAGGTTCCAGGCGCGAGGCTGGCGATTCCCTGCACAGAGGTTGGGCCTTCGACCGACATTGTGCAACGATTGTTTAATATTTTTTTAGTTCTTCGATGATCCATGGATCGATTTGTTCTCCGATGAGGATATCCCGATAGTCATTCATCGCTAACTCGATCGTCGACTTTAAAACATCGAGCGATCCTCGTGAAATAATGATCACATCCCGTTTGACCCGTTCTTCTTCTCGGTGCCAACTTTCTGTTCCATATCGGGATAATATGGCCCGAACTTCCGGGAATTGGTCATCGGAGAAATACCGTTTCATCCAATCGTCGATCATTTGGCGTGAAATAAATAATAAAGCATCAGTAAGGCAGCGATAATAACTGCGGCGGCAATTAATTTTTTCAGCGAAAAGAAAGATTCGGATGGGGAAGATTGCCGGCCATTATCGACATGAGCCGCTTTTAACGCGCTTTCATATAAAAGCCGTACACCTTTCGGCATGGTATGAATACTTTCATACACCGTACCGTTAAAATTAATCGTTGTGTGTATTGCTGATGGATTGCTCGAAGATTCTGACGTAAAAATCGAATTAGCCGATTGTTTCAATGTCTCTCGAAGATCAGGTGGAATTTCGTCCACCGAATTGTACTCTTTCCCATTGATTTTAAACGTGCGTTTGACATTTATATTTACCTTCATGACACGCTCCTTCTTGATTTTCTACTATCATTCCACTATATAATAGGGGAATAAAACCGTGTTGTCAAGGAATTGAGTAAAGGGTTCCTTGTAAATCGTTTTTAGGCCTGTTATAATTTCTTATGGTAAGACATACCCGGAGGAATAATGACAGTGGAAAAAGCCAAAAGCCTTGACGATTTTAGTTCTGTTCTTGATCTTCATTCGTTAAACGATACCAATTACGAGGCTTATTATACCAATACCACCGAAGGTCGCGGTGAAAATCCGACAGAGATATTGATCCGGCAAATGAAACACAACGGGGGCAAAAATTATAAGATCCTTTTTGCCGGTTTCAAAGGCTGCGGGAAAAGCACCGAACTCCTAAGACTAAAACGCGAATTGGACGATCATTTCATCATCCATATTTTTTCTGTCCTGGACAAAATGGACCCCAATAATTTCTCCATCTCGGAACTGATGATTTCCATCACAACCGATTTGCTGGCATATGTCTATAAGAACCATGATACCATTCAATTAAGTAACGAATTAAAAACCAAATTAGCCAATTGGTCTGAAAAAACCGTTAAAGAGCAAATCTCTTACAATTATGCCGAACGCCATATCGGTGCAGGGGTTGATATCTCTGCCGGATTAGGAAAAATTCTCAATTTTTTTGCCAAGTTGAGTTTTGATTTCAAAATGGGCGTAAATTCACGGAAACCTCCTCCATTGAAACGGAACGCACACTTTCAGAGTTAATGCTTCATTGCAACCTCGTTGTCGAAGAAATCAAGAAACAATTATCTGCCATCGGAAAAAAGAATATTATCATCATGGTTGATGATCTTGAAAAAGTAAATCCTGCAATTACCGAACGACTTTTATTTCACTATTCCAAGCAATTAACCTCGATTCGCTGCATTTTTATTTTTACCTTCCCCATCGCATTGGTTTTTAACCCCATGTACAATATCATTATTAACGAGTTCGATCAGAACCTCGTTTTACCCATGATCAAAGTTCATGATAAAGAATGGAACGACTTCAAACCAGGGATCGATAGCATATTAACTCTCTTAAATAAACGAATCGATGATTTGGCTCAACTTGCCCCAATGGAGTTGGTGGAAGATTTTATTCGAATGAGCGGCGGTTCCTTGCGCGATCTGTTTCGTATGTTAAATCTTGCCGCAGAAAATGCCTTAATTTATGGAAGAAATAAAATCGATAAAACAGATTATAAATACAGCGTTGCAAAATTAAAAAACGATTATTACAACTCGATTTCTTATAATGAAAAAACAGGAATTACCCCCCAGGAATATTATGATCTCCTGGTCAAATGCTACAAGGATAAAGAGAAGAAACCCATGAACAATCGGGGAATGATGGATTTATTATATAGGATGTGTGTACTGGGCTATAGCAGCGAAAACTGGTATGACGTTCATCCGGCAGTCAAAGAAATCTTGCAAGAAAAAAAGATGATTTAAGGTAATAGGAGCAACATCAATACCCCCAGGAATCCGAAAATTATCCTCCCTTCGTTGATGGTTTTGGACTTAAATTTACCGGATACATAATCGATCGGTACTAAATCCATTCTCCATCCGACATTGCATGAAAAATTTACACATTGTGGCATTGTCAAATATCAAAATCAGTCAAAAAATCTTCCTTCCATGAATGCCCTTGCCTTTTTCTCGATTTTCAGCTATATTGATATATGCGATCTCTTAAATGCAATGGAATCTCTATCGAGTATAACACATGACCGGCCACAAGAATCTGATTACTAACCAAGATAAATTCCTCCACGAAGTCTTTGAGCACATTCTTCCCAGTTCTCAAAACCTGTTTTTTCTGGTGGGATATTTCTATTTTTCCGGGTTTCAGGAAATATATCAAAACCTGCGCGATAAAAACCTTAAAATCCTGGTGGGCATGGATATTGAATTGGAACTCCAAAACAAAATCAAGGAGTTCTCCCTGATCGAACGGGTGGAAAGCTCCCGCGGCGATAGCCGGGACACCTATTACCAATCATTGGTTCGGCTCTGCAACGATACGGATTTCTTTGATTCGGAAGAAAAAGAGAAAGCCTTTAAACTTTATCTTGATAAAATCAAGGATGGTTCCCTTCTGATAAAGAAAACGAAATACCCTCATCACGCCAAGATGTACTTATTTGAACATAAGCAAGACCATAATCAGTGCGGGGAATTTCCCGGCACATTGGTTACCGGTTCGAGCAATCTGTCGCGGGCCGGTCTAAAGGATCGACCGGAAGTTAATGTCATCCTGCGAGACCCACGTGATTATGAGGAAGGGAAGGTATTATTTGATGAATATTGGGAATCGGCCATTGATATCGCAGGACCGGGTAACTGGCCGGAGTTCGAAAACGGAGTACTAAAGAAAGTATGGATCAATAATGAACCGAATTTTAAGCCGTTCTGGTTATACGTCCGGGTCCTGGATGAGTTGTTTTCTCCCAAAAAAGAGCAGCGTTTAAAGTACCCGGCCGAAATTTCCAAGCAACGTTATTTTAATTTAAAATACCAGACCGATGCCATGGATTCTGCCATCACTGTCATCGAACGCCATGGCGGGGTTATCATTTCCGACGTGGTGGGGTTGGGAAAAAGTATCGTAGCCTCTGTCGTGGCTTATAACCTCGGGTTAAAAAATATTATTATTTCGCCTCCCCATTTAAAAGATCAATGGGAAGTTTTTCGTTCGGAGTTTGATTTTAATGCCAGGGTTTACAGCAGCGGGGCCATTAAGCACGCTCTTGAAGAAAATAACTCAGACGAAGAATTACTGATTATTATCGATGAAGCCCATAAATACCGAAATGAGATGACCGAAAGTTATGCCTTATTGCACCGGCTCTGTCAAGGCAATAAAGTCATTCTTTTAACGGCTACGCCCTATAGTAATAAGCCTCAGGATGTTTTCTCAATGATTAAATTATTTCAGGTTCCGGCCAAATCCACGATTCAAACCGTGGAAAACCTGTCCCTTGAATTCAAACGGTTAATTTCAGAATACAAAAAAATTGAAGATATTCGGAAATCAAAGGAGGAATCACCGGAATTGATCAAAAAAAGGATTAAAGATCTGGCCGATCAAATCCGCAATATTTTGGCACCGTTAATTATTCGCCGAACTCGGTTGGACCTGCAAGCCATTGCGGATTATAGAGACGATTTAAAGGCTCAGGCGATTGTTTTTCCCCGGGTTGAAGATCCCATTTCCCTGGAATATCCAACCGGCGACCTTGCCACGCTCTACCTGGAAACACTGGAGAAAATTGCGCCCAAGGACGACGATAATGAGAACGGGTTTATCGGCGCCCGGTACAAACCGGTTACCTATTTGAAGGATTTCAAAAAATATAAAGAGCAAATCGCGGAAGAATTTGGCGATGATCAGTTGTTTAAACAGGCACAGGTTAACCTGGCCTTATTTATGCGCCGTTTGTTGGTTTCTCGGTTTGAAAGCTCTATCTTTGCTTTTAAAAAAACGCTGAGTACCATGATCGATTCTTCATACCGGATGCTCGATTGGTTTAATAAAGTCGAACTGGTACCTATTTATAAAAAAGGGAATCTCCCGGATGTCTATGATTTGGTTAATTCGGAAACCGATATGGAAGAGACGGAGACGACCATAGATCTGGTCTTTAACAACAATATCGAATTATTAAAGCAGAAAGGTTTTGAATTTATCCCTGCTGACGAATTGAAGGTAACGTTTAAGCAGGATATTCTTAAAGATATCGCTTTATTGAAAGGGATTCGGGACCGTTGGTTTGAAAATGATCGGATTCCTCATGATCCCAAATTGGAGCATTTTAAAACCATTACGGCAAAACTCCTGAGGGAAGATCCGGAGCGGAAACTGGTCGTGTATACTTCTTATGCGGATACGGCGAATTATTTGTATGAGCAGTTAAAGGCTTCGCTTCGGGTATTCAAATATACGGGTTCGGATGCGTCGTTAAAAAACAAACGGATTATTAAAGAAAATTTCGATGCCGGTTGGAGGGTTCAAAAGAAAGATATCGATATCCTGATTGCCACCGATGCCATTTCCGAAGGGTATAACCTGCATCGTGCCGGTGCGATTTTCAATTACGACATTCCTTATAATCCGACGCGGGTCATTCAACGGGTGGGACGCATTAACCGCATCAACAAGCGAATGTTTGACCGGCTTTTTATTTATAATTTTTTCCCTACTGCTATCGGTGAAAAAGAGGTCCGAACCAAAAGCATCTCCACATTAAAAAAAGCGATGATTAACGCCTTATTGGGTGAAGATACCCGGGTATTGACAGCCGATGAAGAATTGGATTCTTATTTTACCAAAAAGATGAGGGAAGAGTTCGAAAATCAGGAAGAGTTGTCCTGGGATACGCCTTACCGCAATTTTCTGGAAAATCTGAGGAAAGAAGAAATGGATATTATTGATCAGGCGCGCCAGTTACCGCGGCGGGCCAGGATTCGGCGCACCGTAAAGAAGAACGTCAAAGGCGTTGTAGTCTTCGGGAAAAAGGGCAATGATTATGTTTTCAAGTGGGGGGAAAATCCGTTGCGCGTTCAAACCATCACCACCCAACAAGCCCTTGAGTGTTTTGAAGCCGAGGTGATGGAAAAAGGGGTGAAGGTTAGTCCCGGGTTTCATGATATTTATCAAAATGTCAAAGCCAACCTCTTTTTGAAGCATTCACAGGTTTCCACGGATAAGGGGAAACGGGATGCGATTAATAAAGTTTTGGTAATGAAAGGAAAATTGCCCCATAAAAAGGACTACTTGGCTGACTTATTGGCGGTCATGAAAGAGTTGGATGCGTTACCCGAGCATTTGGCCCGAATTATCCGGCGCGTTTCTTTTAATCATCTGGATGAAGATTTTGCCCGGATGGAGCAGGCCATTCCGCATCGCTATCTGGTGAATATTATGCGCAGGGCTGAGAAAGTTGAAGAAGGCGAAGAATTCATTATCTTTGCTGAGGAATTTGATGTCTCCGACGGGCAGGAGGCTCTTTTTGAAAAAAACGCCCCCTGTACCCCCGCAAAAACGTTTGATGATTTTTAGTATTGGCTTCTTTTTAAGCGAAAAAAAAATAGTATGATAATGGATCCGATTGGAATTAACTTAAAAAATACAATTGTCTTAAACACCCCAAAATACCAAAAGTTCTTTGGCGCACCTTTCTTTCAAGAAAGCTACGCCGCCGAAAGCAAGAGCAAAGCGAGCAGATATGGAATTTTTTAATAAAAGGTATGAAAAGGAATTATTGACGGGTTTCTTTAAGGATAAGTTTTTACCCGAAGACTATCAATCCTGTGAGGAAGATGTGGAATTGACTTTCAATTCGAAATATATTCAGCGATGTACGCGGTTAGGAAAATGTAAGCTGCAAGAAAGTCATACGCTGAAAGAAAAAAATCAGAAATGGGAGTTAACGGTTTATGAGATTTGTCATGATTCTCCGAATGATCCCAGAGTTTCTTTAACCAAAGACACTTTCCGCCTCATGAAGAAATATGGCGACAACCATGTCTTGGCGCTTTATACCTCGCGCAATTCGAGAAATTACCGGTTATCGTATGTTACATTGGGGCTCATCGCTAAGGGTACTAAAATCGATTACGAGCACTCCAATCCGCGTCGGTATTCGTACTTTCTTGGGCCTGATGCAAAAGTGCAAACGCCTAATCAGTATCTTAAGGGGCGGGTTGAAAGTCTCGATGATTTGAAGAACCGCTTTTCCGTAGAGGTTGTAAATAAAGAGTTTTACCATGAGATTTCATGTTTGTTTACACAATTGGTTGGCGGCACGCGAAAATGTGGAAAGGAGACAAAGGAATTTCAAGCCTTGTTGGAACTTCCTTCGACAAATAATCATAAACAAATGCAGGAATTTGCAGTGCGAATGATTGGTCGTATCGTCTTCTGTTGGTTCTTAAAAAAAAAGGCTGTGCCTGATGGGCAACCGCTTATTCCGGATGATGTTTTATCATTTAAAGCAGTCGAAAATGCTGTTAAAAATGATAAGAACTATTATCGTTCCGTATTGGAAAAGCTTTTTTTCCAGGTATTGAATACGCCGCAAGAGCAGCGGAGGGAAGAATTTCAAACCGGTCTATTTGCCGGCATACCGTTTCTCAATGGCGGATTATTTGAACCTCGAAAAGACTCTGATTTTTATGAATTGGATAAGTTTACCGAAATTCCCAAATGCCCTAATAGTTTAAAAGTTCCTAATCATTGGATGAAGGAATTTTTCATTCTATTGGAAACATATAATTTCACGATCGATGAGAATACATCCATGGATGTAGAATTATCCGTTGATCCGGAGATGTTGGGGCGCATATTCGAAAACTTGTTGGCAGAGATTAACCCGCAAACCGGGGAAACAGCCCGGAAATCCACCGGCAGTTATTATACACCGCGATCCATTGTGGAATACATGGTCGATGGGAGTCTGAAACAGTATCTCAAAACCAAGACCCAAATCGATGAAAAGAAGTTGGATACTCTTCTTTCATTCAGTCAGGAAATCGATGAAACAAACGGAGAAGAAGGGATTACGGAAGAAGAGAAAAATAAAATTATCGATGCCTTGGATCAAGCGAAGATCATTGATCCCGCATGTGGATCCGGGGCGTTTCCCATGGGCGTGTTGCAAAAGCTTGTTTTGATACTTGAAAAGATAGATCCCGGTTCGGAGCGATGGTTGGAAAAAAGATTGGAAAAAGTTCCCCCTGAACTTCGCCAATATCTCCGTAAAAACCTGAAAAAGGAAACTGTCAATTATATCCACAAGGAGGGACTAATTCGTAGTGCCATATATGGGGTGGATATTCAGGAAATCGCTGTGGAAATTTCCAAATTACGGGTGTTTTTGTCTTTGATTGTCGATACGCGGGTTGAAGAATCAAAACCGGGAAATAATCGGGGAATCAAACCGTTGCCCAATCTTGAATTTAAATTTGTATGTGCCGATTCCCTCAATCGATTATATAAAAATCGTGAAACCTTTGGGAGGTTACTCGAGGACCGAGACGGAATAGAAAAATTGAAAACCTTACGAAATCTATATTTTGATAGTTACGCGCACGACAAGGAAAAAATTAAGAAAGAGTTTAAAGAATCCCAGAACCAAATGGCTGGATTTGGTGAAGAAACAATGTTTTTATCGATATGGAATCCATTTGGACATAGCTCCTCCTGTTGGTTTGAGTCAGACTTGATGTTCGGGGTAACAGATGGTTTCGATATTGTTATTTCCAATCCCCCTTATATCCAATTATCAAAGAATCTTTCTCAGGGTCAAAAAGATCGATTACTTTCGGAATATTCTTCAGCCATGGGCCGTTTTAATGCGTTTGGATTTTTCATCGCTAAAGGAATTAAATTGATGAATTCTCAGGGTTGTTTAACTTATATTATTCCTAACACTATTTTAACGCAGGAATATTATCAAGAGTTAAGGAGCATTATACTTAAAGATTATACAATTGACCAAATCTGGGAAATAGATAAAATGCCTTTCGATGACGCGGTTGTAGAAAATATCATATTAATTTTAAGCAAAGGGAAAGATTCAGCAAATGTAATTATAAAAAAAATATCTGGAAAGAAGTTAAGTTCAATAAAAATTATTCCTCAGAAATGGTTTGAGCAGACATACTTAAACAGTTTCAATGTAAATTTAAATCATCAATTAATAAATTTTCAAAGTAAAATGCAAGAGGGGAACTTAAAACTTGGGGATATCGTTGAAATTAATCAAGCTATAGCTATTAAAAAAGATTGCTCAAAATTTTTATTTCAAGAAAAAATGGGCGATGAATATAAACCTGTTTTGGAGGGAAGAGATATTGGACGTTATGGTATAAAATGGCCGGGCACTTATCTTAAATACGATATTTCAGCTATTCACAGTTGTAAAAGCCAAGATATCTTTTTGAGTAATGAAAAAATATTTTTTAGGCGAGTAGGCGATCGCCTTGTAGCCGCATATGATGATCATCAATATTTCGCGCTGAATACTTTAGTTGTAATAAATTTAAAACCTCGATTTTATAATTACAATTTAAAATATATTCTGGGGCTTTTTAATTCTAGGCTATTTAATTATTATTATAAAAAAATTTTGAAATCTACCAAAAAAGTTTTTTCAGAAATTCAGGCTAATCAGATAGCCCAGATGCCAGTAAAAAATGCCAATGAGAAAGAACGTGAAATTATTATTGACTTGGTGGATAAAATTCTTTCTTTAAAAGCTTATGACTTTGATGCAGACACCAACTCATTAGAAATAGAAATCGATCAACTTTTCTATCAATTATATGGGTTGACAGAAAATGAGGTTGATATTATTGAAAGAACGCTGGGATCAAAATTCAAGGAGGAGGAAAACAACTATGAGACATAAAATATTTGGAAAAGAGCATTTAAGAAAAAGAATTTCGATTTTATTTTGCTTATTTCCTTTATTTTTAATATTTACAGGATGTATAGAAGAAAAAGTGCCTAAAAGTGAGTATGATAAATTAAAAGCCGATTATAAGGGATTGGAAACCCAGTATAAGCAGGTCTTAAAAAAATTAAATTCACTGGAAATGGTTACTCGATCGGAATTGATTGCAACAATTAAAGAAATGAACAATACAATTAATGAAATGAAGGAAACCAGGAAAGAAAGCATAGAAAGGGCATATGCACAAGGACGATATGATTTAAGTAAGAATATAAGGTTTATTGGTACCCCTTCGGAAGATGGTTGGTGGATATTTAAAAAATATTACTTCACTTTCAAGTTGTATGTAGATGATATAGAAAGGGATGTTATTACAGTACAAACAGAAAATAAAGAATCCCCTGTAACTAAAGTAATAGGAACAATGGCGGATATTTCACAATTTCAAAAACTTAAATAATAAGAAAGATGTTCACAGAATCCATAATAATGAATAATAGGTAATAGCATGGATATTTCGAAACTCCTTGACATTTTAGAATTCAGTCCACGTGAAGGCTTCGGCCTCGCAGGCATTACATGGCAATCGAAAATTCATTGGATGAAGGGAAACGCCTTTATTCTGCGGATTTCTTCAATAATTCTTTAATATATGCCTCTTGTTCCTTTAATAATCTGTCTTTATGTTCCAATTCCATGCAGGCTTCTTTCAGGGCGATTTCTTTTTTCATCAACATGCGTTCCATCTCTCCGAACGCATTTTCGTATTCCCGTTCCGCCATTTCTTCCAATCTCAATTTCTTCATCAATTTTTTATCCCCCGCCGCCTTCTGCAATTGACGCAAGATGATTTGCATCAAATCGTCCTCCGGCTCATAATTATATGTTTTCAACCGCCGGTTTTGCTTTTCGATAAAATTCTCCTGACAAAATACCGATAATACCCATTCCAACCGGGTGCGCATCTTCGGCTTCAATTTAGGTACCTGGATCAAATACGAATTGTGCGTCAATAGCTCGATAAACATATTTTTTTCATGGATTTCTTTCCCATTCAATACATCGATATACTCTCGGTTGACCTTTATTACCGCGGGTAACGTCTGGGATATGATAAATCCTAAAATATATATGGTTACAATCGGTAAAGGATCCCGGCTTACGGTCTTTCCATCTTCCAGTAATACCTCATCTACCTTTGTGTATTGCTCCCCGAGATATTCCCGGAATCGAATGATATCATACGGAATATTGGATTTTTGGAGCTCGATTAATACGTTCTTGCATTTGCCATCTTTCTGACGGATTTTCGCAATAAAGTCAAGGTGATATACGGCCAGGACTGTCGGGTTCTTTTGCTGACTTTTATGAACACTTTCCTGGGCCTTGAAATCCAGTGTGACAATATCCTCACCAATAATGGTTGAAATAAATCCTTTGGCCACATCGATGTTCTCCATCATGTATTTAAATACCACATCGTACATTGGATTGGCAATCAGCATGTTATACCTTCCTTATCAGACAATTCTAATATAGTACTTCATTCGGATTTTGTCAACTGGGAAAATGGGAAAATAAACAACGGACAAAAAGCATTCCACGTTTGAGTTCTATGACAAACTGTTGAGACGCACCCCCAACGATATATTAAAAAACCTTTACAAATACCTTTTTTCCTAAAAAGGCAATCCCCATTTTTTTGATACGCGTGATTCCCCGCTCGATTAACTCGGTTTCGTATTTCTTTTCTTCGATCTGCGTTAAGGCGGATTCCAACGCGGATTCAACGGTTTCATTGTCGGCTTTGTCCACTGTTTTGAACTCAATCACATACCCGATCTTTGAAATATCTTTCGGGATTATCATGATATCATACCTTCCGTAACCCGATTCACGGTTGGATTTCACTTCATGGGTATTGGTGATCCAGATCAAGAGCCCCATCACCAGCGCATGGTATACTTTCTCCGGTTGCCCGCTGAGATCATGATAACTGCATACCGCCCGCACCACTTCTTTCAGCATCTTTTCGAAAACTTTAATATCGCCCTCAATCAAGGCCTTAAGCATGACCTCCATCTTCTCATTTTCGATCCGGGTGGAAAAATATCGGTCAATGATATCGGTATACGTTTTCCTTACTTCTTTATTGGGAATGGATAACGTATAATATACTTTATCCGATACGTCGTCTCGCCTTCTGGCGGTTTGTTTCAGATATCCCCCCATCAATAAAAAACTCCACAACAGATCATCCCGCCGGAATACATCTTTCAAGATAATATTTTCCTCAATCGGTTTTTCGATCGATTCCCCCCGAATGAGTTGTTCCAATTCTTTTCTGAGTCCCGTCTTTCTTTTTGAGAGAAGGGTTTCCACGATTTCGTTATCAGAGGTATTGACCCAATAAGGGATGAACTCCTTTTCCTTACTGCGTAGAAAATTGATAATGGACCAGGGATTATAAATCACCTTGTTACCGAAACGGTAACCATTATACCAACGCTGCACCTGCTCCAACATATGAGAAACCTGAAAATCGTCGAGCATGATTTTCACTTCGTCTTCGGTGAACCCGAAATGGTCGTTAAAATCTTCGGATAACAACGTATATACGCCAGCATTATTAAACCCGGAAAAAATCGATTCTTTGGCGATTCGCATAATGCCGGTTACAACCCCTTTTTCCAAATACGGGTCGGTATCCTTCAATCCTCCGCCCAGAAAATTGCTCATAAAATAGATGATCTCGTCGTAATAGTCGGAGTTAAAACCGGCGTGAACCGGCGCGTCATACTCATCGATTAAAACAACGGCCCGTTGATTGTAATAACGGGTTAAAAAAATCAGCAGTTTTCTCAAACTGCTTTCATAATTGCCATCATCCCCTTCTAATGAAATAATTTTTTTAAAGTAATCTTTTTCAACGGGCTTCATTCCGGGGGCTTCCAGAAGATAATCATGTCGTAAATATTCTTCTTGAATAAGCTCCTTGATCTTACTCCAGCATATGTTCCATTTTTTTTCTTTGATGTCTTTGAACGTTAAAAAAATGACCGGGTATTTCCCCATTTTCTCCAGGTATTTCGGACCCGCTTTGGATATGGCCAGGGAATCGAATAAGTAATGATAGGGACCGGCAGATGGGTTTTCCCTGGACTGAATCGACGGATCGGTCTTGGGGTGAAACCCAATCGGGCAGCAGCCGTAAAAATAACCCAGCATGGAGATATTAAGGGTTTTTCCAAAACGCCTTGGTCGGGGAATAAGTAAAATTTTATCGCCGCTATCGATCACGTCTTTGATCAGCAGGGTTTTATCGATGTAGTAGTAATTCTCTTCAATTATTTTTTTAAAATCCGATACGCCGATCGGTAATTTTTTCATATTCATTGGTACTTCACCGCTACCATTATAACATAGTGAGAAATGATAGCATAGTGAAAAATCATTGACAATGAAGGATACCTCCTGGCCACAGGAAAAGGAGGCGGCGGAATGTTTTAAAAGATTTAAAAATTTTTTTCTCTCCCTCCCGGAAGTTGACGATCCCCGGTCACTGATTGCGCTCACTTTCCCGGTAATTGGCGATTCCCGGTCAGGGGGAGGGATGGGGTCAGGGAGGGGTGGGGTCAAGTCTTGCATTTCAACATTATTAGAAATTTGAAATATATAGGTGCTAGTTGCCAAATGTTATAATGCAAGACTTGACCCCGGGTATTTACTCTATGGTGCGATTAAAACACTCGATTGAATTACCGTTGATATTAATAGTTAACCTTTACATTCCACTATGGTGCGATTAAAACAGTTGAAAAAATATATCGATTGGATCTTTTGCTTAACTTTACATTCCACTATGGTGCGATTAAAACTTTTACAGATCTTCAAGCCGCCGCTACCCTGAAGGCTTTACATTCCACTATGGTGCGATTAAAACACAAGACGGAACGGCGCTGTAATGCATATCCTTCACTTTACATTCCACTATGGTGCGATTAAAACGAATTATTATGTTGAATTCATTAATATCTTTTGGCTTTACATTCCACTATGGTGCGATTAAAACATTGTCGGGAATGGTCATTGCAACATCGTTTTGAACTTTACATTCCACTATGGTGCGATTAAAACTGAAATGCCCTTTTTGTAACGAGGTGATAATTGAACTTTACATTCCACTATGGTGCGATTAAAACATATTCGTTAGTTTCTTTATTTCTGAACAGCATGCTTTACATTCCACTATGGTGCGATTAAAACCATTTGTTGAATTTTTTACTACTTACATTGAAATGCTTTACATTCCACTATGGTGCGATTAAAACGAAGCAAACGGATATTGAAGGAATATTGTTAACGTCCTTTACATTCCACTATGGTGCGATTAAAACCTTTGTTTTTTGCATAATTTCATTATACCAAACATCCTTTACATTCCACTATGGTGCGATTAAAACCCATCCAATTGAAAATACGATAATGCCTATTCTCCTATAAATGATTATCGGTAATCCTTCAATTTTCAAGTGATTTTCTCGTCGACCTCCG
>JBLMYT010000134.1:0-5000 GCA_050258455.1 Candidatus Omnitrophota bacterium
GGACGTTCCGGTAATTTTATATAACTGTCGACCGCATCCATCAGATCCAATATTCTCTGGTTCCATTCGGAGCTTTGAACGCTTCCGTCGCTTTCCAGGCTGCGAAGGGCACTGCCGCGAACCACCGGAATCTCGTCTCCGGGGAAGGAGTACTCACTCAACAACTCGCGAATTTCCAATTCCACCAGATCCAGAATTTCGGGATCATCAACCATGTCGCATTTGTTCATGAACACCACGATGGCCGGAACGTTTACCTGGCGGGCCAAAAGGATGTGTTCCCGGGTCTGCGGCATCGGACCGTCGGCCCCACTGACCACGAGTATGGCGCCATCCATCTGGGCGGCTCCGGTGATCATGTTCTTGACGTAGTCCGCATGACCGGGGCAATCTATGTGAGCATAATGCCGTTTTTCGGTTTCATACTCCACGTGGGCGATCTGAATGGTAATTCCACGTTCTTTTTCTTCCGGGGCGTTATCAATACTCCAGAAATCCCGATATTGGACTTTCGATCCTTCGCGTTTACTTAATATTTTGGTGATTGAAGCGGTTAATGTGGTTTTGCCATGATCCACGTGACCAATGGTTCCGATGTTTAAATGCGGCTTATTTCTGTCAAATTTTGCCTTTGTCATTCATTACCTCCTAATTATAAAGAATAAATACCCAATTGATTATTTAAAACATCCTGCATCTTTTTCTCGGACATTTCGACATAATTGTCAAACTCTAACGAATAGTTGGCCCGTCCCTGACTCAGTGTGCGAAGAATCGTCGCATAACCGAACATATTGGAGAGCGGCACCAACCCATCAATAATATGTAAATTGTTTTTGATATCCATCCGGACGACTTTGCCTTCCCGAGAATTGAAATCTCCGATTACTTCTCCAAGGTATTCATCTTGAACGACAATTTCAATCTTCATCATAGGCTCCAACAGGATGGGTTTGGCATTTTTAAAGGCTTTCTTAAAAGCGGCGGCTGCCGCGATCTTATACGCCAATTCCGTTGAATCTTCATCCCGATACGATCCATCAATCAATGTCGCTTCCACATTGATCACGGGAAATCCAGCCAATACGCCGACTTCCATGGATTCCTTGACCCCCTTTTCGATCGCACTGTAAAATTCCTCCGGGATGAGTCCGGGTTTGATATTTACGTTAAATTTAAATTTTTCATTGCTCCTGAGCGGTGAAAGCTGAAGCACGACGTGCCCATATTGCCCTTTTCCCCCGGCTTGCTTGACAAACACATCTTCCCCGGTCGCCGCCACTCGAATGGTCTCGTGATACGCGACCCGGGGCTTCCCCATTTTGGTATTCAAGCTAAATTCACGGCGAATGCGTTCCCGGATGACTTCGAGATGGAGTTCGCCCATCCCTGAAATAATGGTCTGACCGGTGTTGGGATCCTGCTGCACTTTAAAGGTCGGATCCTCGGATGTTAATTTCTTCAGGATCTCATCCAATTTTCCATGCTCGGACGTGAGTTTGGGTTCAATGGTGGCCGAAACCACAGGCTCGGGAAATTTGATGGTATCCAGGATAATGGGATGCTTCTCCTCGCAGAAGGTGTCGCCGGTCGTGACCCGGCTGATCCCAACGGTGGCCGCAATATCCCCGGCCCGGACTTCTTTGACTTCTTCGCGTTTGTTGGAATGCATCTTGAGGAGGCGCATCAGGCGCTGACGTTCACCTTTGCTGCTGTTGTAGATCGTGGACCCGGAAGTGGCGATTCCCGAATAAACCCGGAAGTAAACGAGTTGACCGGCGTAAATATCGGTCATTATTTTAAAGACCAATGCGGAAAACGGTTCATCATCGGATAATTTCCGGTGGACCTCCGTTCCGGTTTTGGGATCCATGCCTTTGACATCATCCACATCGACCGGGGAAGGCAAATAATCGACGATCGCGTCCAACAGATTCTGAACCCCCTTTTTCTTGAAGGAGGAACCCAAAAGTACGGGATAAGCATCCTGTTGCAGACAGATGCGCCGAAGGGCCGCTTTAATCTTCTCTTCCGTGATCTCTTTCTTTTCGATGGCCAGTTCCATGATCTCCAAGTCCAGCTCGCTGATCGATTCCACGAGTTGTTCCCGGTGCATTTCGGCCTCATCCCGGTACTCTTCCGGGATATCAATAATTTCAAAGCCATAATCGGGCAAGTGGTCACCGAAACGGTACGCCTTCATGGTAATCAAATCGATGACTCCCATAAAATTTTCTTCGATCCCCAGGGGGAGATGAAGTAACAGGGGTTTGGCTTTTAATTTTTCTTCGAGTTGGTTGAGGACGTCGCTGTAATCCGCGCCGCTCCGATCCATCTTGTTGATGTAAAGAATACGGGGAACTCGATACTTGGAGGCCTGATACCAGACTTTTTCGGTTTGAGGTTCGACACCGCCTACGCCGCAAAGCACCAATATTGCTCCATCCAAAACCCGGAGGGAGCGTTCCACTTCGGCGGTAAAATCGACATGACCCGGGGTATCGATGATATTGATCCGGTAATCGTTCCACATGCAGGTGATGGCTGCTGCGGTGATCGTAATACCCCGTTCTTGTTCCTGATCCATCCAATCCATCACAGCGGTTCCCTCGTCGACTTCTCCCATTTTATAGGTGACCCCGGTATGATACAGAATTCGTTCGGTCGTGGTGGTTTTACCGGCATCGATATGCGCCATAAAACCAATGTTACGAATTCGGGTGGGGTCCATCGGATATCCTACCATTTATAATGTGCAAATGCTCGGTTGGATTCTGCCATTTTGTGGACAGTCTCTTTCTTGCGAATGGCGCCGCCTTTTTGGTTGTAGGCGTCCATCAATTCACCCACCAGTTTTTCCTGGAAGGATTTTCCACCCCGATCTCTTGAATTTTGAACCAGCCAGCGCAACCCTAACGAATAGGAACGTTCGCGCCGAACATCCATCGGGACCTGGTAAGTGGCACCACCGACTCTCCGGGAACGTGTTTCAATGTGCGGACGGATATTCTCAATCGCCTTTAATACGATTTTCAGCGGATCTTCTTTTAATTTATCTTTAACAACATCCATGGCTCCGTACACGATCTTTTGGGCCACGGCTTTTTTTCCGTCTTTCATGACACTGTTAATTAATTTGGCGATTAAAGAAGAGTTATAAACGGGATCATAAAACACTTCCTTTTTTGTCGTAATCTTTTTCCTTGGCATTTAAAACTCCTGGTTAAGCATTATTTCTTCGGTCTTCGGGCGCCATATTTGGAACGGCTCTTGTTACGTTTTTCAACACCGGTCGAGTCTTTCACGCCTCGGACGATGTGGTAACGCACACCCGGCAAGTCTTTGACTCTTCCGCCGCGTACCAGAACAATCGAGTGCTCTTGCAGCGAATGCCCTTCACCGGGAATATAGGCGGTGACTTCCATCCCATTGGAAAGTCTGACCCTGGCCACTTTTCTCATGGCCGAGTTTGGCTTTTTGGGGTTAGTGGTATACACACGCGTACAAACGCCTCGTTTAAACGGACAATTATCCAGAGCCGGTGATTTACTCTTCACCTTGACTTTTGCTCGGCCAAACCTGACTAGTTGATTTATTGTAGGCAAAAAGGACCTCCTCTAAATTTTACAGTTATTTTTTAACTCCCCTAGGGGAAGAATATTCGATAAAGTATATTTATACCATATATTACTATGTTTCGTCAATATAAGAAAATAGGGGGATGATTTTGGTTCGGTTGGTTTTGATTTGAATTTTCTTTTCGATGGTTGGTTTCTTGAAAATTTTTACGTCGATGGTTTTACGTTGATGGTTGATTTCCTTTCTTTCCGATACGTTGGTTTTAATATGTAAATGATATAAATGATATAAAATCTATTAAAAATAGATATAAAAAAAAAACTCGGTGACGACCTACTTTCCCACCTCGTTTCCAAGGCAGTATCATCGGCACTGAAGGACTTTACTTCCGGGTTCGGAATGGGTCCGGGTGTTGCCCCTTCGTTATGGTCACCGAGCAATTAGTGCAATTTTTATTATTATTGTTCTATTAGATTTGTCGGGAGGTAAAGTTAAGTAAACTTTATGATTAAGGCTCACGACCGATTAGTACCGGTAAGCTTAACATGTCACCATGCTTACACATCCGGCCTATCAAACTCGTAGTCTACGAGAGGTCTTTAGTCACCCGAAGGTGAGGGAGATCTTATCTTGGGATCAGCTTCCCGCTTATATGCTTTCAGCGGTTATCCTACATAAACGTAGCTACCCAGCGGTGCTCTTGGCAGAACAACTGGATCACCAGAGGTTTACTCATCCCGGTCCTTTCGTACTAGGGACAACTTCCCTCAAATCTCCTATGCCCACTGAGGATAAGGACCGAACTGTCTCGCGACGTTCTGAACCCAACTCACGTACCACTTTAATCGGCGAACAGCCGAACCCTTGGGACCTGCTCCAGCCCCAGGATGTGATGAGTCGACATCGAGGTGCCAAACAGCGTCGTCGATATGAGCTCTTGGACGCTATAAGCCTGTTATCCCCGGAGTACCTTTTATCCGTTGAGCGATGGCCCTTCCATACGGGACCACCGGATCACTAAGCCCTGGTTTCCCATCTGTTCGATATGTCTATCTCACAGTTAAGCACCCTTATGCCTTTGCACTCTACGGTTGATTTCCAAACAACCTGAGGGTACCTTTGGGCACCTCCGTTACATTTTAGGAGGCGACCGCCCCAGTCAAACTACCCGCCTAACACTGTCTTCCGAATAGGATCACTATCGGAGTTAGAAGCCCAATGCATTAAGAGTGGTATCCCAACGACGGCTCCACGATGACTGGCGTCACCGCTTCAAAGCCTCCCACCTATCCTGCACATAACACACCAGAATTCAATATTAGGTTGCAGTAAAGGTTCACGGGGTCTTTCTGTCCAACAGCGGGTAACCTGCATCTTTACAGGTTCTACAATTTCGTCGTGCATCTCCTCGAGACAGTGCC
>JBLMYT010000134.1:10000-96079 GCA_050258455.1 Candidatus Omnitrophota bacterium
GAATCGAATTCTTCGATTCGTTCGATTCTTCGAAAGTATTAACCGACAACAGACGACGACTCAAAACGGCCGAGCGGCCGGATTGCGAATTCCGAACCATAAAATACCGACTGCCGATTCCATCTTCATTTCCGGCATCATCCGTCACGGACCAGGAGATGGTATGCATGCCATTGATATACCCCCGCGTATCGATGTAACAATACCCGCCTGCGCCATTACTGTTATTCAACCCCGGAAACAACGCGGCCACATCTTCCCGATACTGGTTATACCCCGGATGCCCCACCGTCTTTCCATCGATCCAGACCTTCATGGTCGATCCGTCAACGGGGATGGTATTGGGCAACGGGGTCAACGCCCACCCGAAATTAACAAACTCTTTTCCCGATGCGGTTCCACCCTGAGTCGGCGTATCGATCGCCCCAAAGGGTTTCACGGCATGGGCATTGTCACAGATGATGGTGCTTCTTCCCAACGTGGCCCGGTTTCCAAACAGATCATACGCAACGGCATGCAACACAATGGTTCCATTCCCCTGCCCCGGTAAAAAATTGGTCAACAACATGTATCCCCATCCGGCTTTATACGCCATGGGATACTCCGGATAAGCGGCTTCCACATCGGGCCGCGCTCCTTCGACAAACGATCCATCGCCGATGTAAACCCAATCCCCGGATTCGCCTTCTACCGGATCCCGAAATATCTTAACACTCGAAATCCCGGTATCATCCAATGCCCAACCGGTCACGGGAATACTCCCACTCACGGTTGAACCGGAAACCGGGGTTTCAATATACCCAAAGGGCGGCTGGTCTTCCGAAGCCGATTTGACGATGAGCTGAACCTGTACGGTTTGGGGCGAATGGGCGACACCCGGCGCGGTTACGGTAACCACGCCATGATAGGTCCCCGCACTCAAACCGGCGACATCGACCGAGACGGTCACGTCACTTCCTGCAATTCCGGATGAAGGCGTGATGTGTAACCAGGTTTGATCCGTGGTTGCGGTCCAATTCAAAATCCCTCCGCCGCTGTTACTCACTACAAAGGATTGAGACGCGGGATTGGTTTTTCCAATGATTCCTGAAAAATAAAATTGCGTGCGATTAATGGACAGCGCGGGGGAAACTGCCGGCGTGGCGGCCGACACTTTGTTACTAAACCCGGTGACGACCTCGCTTTTATTATTCGGATGGATATCGGTGATGGTTCGAACCATAAAATAATACGTGGTTCCCGGAATTAAACCGGTCACATCATAATAGGACGCGCTTTTATCGGCGGTTCGTCCGGCGTTAATCCAGGAACCGGTTGGCGATGTACAATAATATACCATATACCCGCCGGGATCTGCGGTATAGAGAATCGGAGTCCAGGATACCCGGATCGAATCGGGCGATGTGACCGTCGCTTTAATGTTTGTCGGTAAGACGGTCTGGGTTTGCGCCCAATCCGGGTCATGTGTTCCCAGTTTGGCCCTGACCTGAGGGTTGGTCGAAATCAAAGCGTTGTATCCAATATCCAGGGCGTAAATCGTTTTGTTTACAATTTTGGCCGGAAACTCACCGGAAAACATATTGGATTTTAAGTTTATCTCGTATAACCACGGACAATCGAAAAGTTCATTCGGTATAACGCCGGAAAATTTGTTTCTTGAAAAATCGGCGCTTTCGATAAACACGAGTTTTCCAATCTCTTTGGGGAGCGATCCGGACAGGTTGTTATCCGAGAAGTTCAAATAGGAAAGGTACTTGAGATTTTCGATTTCGGGTGGAAGATTCCCGGATAATTGATTATGGGAAAGGTCAAGATTCGATTCGCCATCAAAATCCGCATGAGAAAAGAATGAAGGCGGAATTTCGCCACTCAGATTGTTATCAGACAGTGAAAGAATCCAGTTGGGCAATGTCCCTGTTTCAGGGGCAGGCGGAATAGCCCCGGATAGGTTATTTCCACTGAGGGAAAGATAGAATCTTCCATTGGTGCTATATAGAATTTCCGGGGGAATTGTGCCGGAAAGCCGGTTGCCGCTCAAGTCCAAATTTTTGACATATTTGCCCAATTGAGGGGGGATGGTTCCCGTTAACTCATTGGAACTTAAAGTCAATGAAACCAATTGCGGTAAATTACCCAATTCCGGGGGAATATTTCCGGAAAGATGATTCTTCCAAAGATCAAGGACGGTGAGTGACGTTAAATTTCCCAATTCCCCTGGAATCGCACCGGATATGTTGTTAGCGCCCAGATGAAGCTGCTGTAACGCACTTAAACTGCCCAATTCCGGCGGAATACGCGATATCTTATTTACGTCGAGCGATAAAATTTCCAGATTGGTTAAATTGGCGATACCGGAAGGAATACTCTCGAATTGGTTTCCCCTCAAATACAAGGTTTTTAATTTCTTAAGGCCATATACCGGTAACGGAATCGCACCGGTAAACCCATCTTCTTCCAAATAAAGACTCTCCAGGTTGGAGAGATTGACAAACTCAGGCGGAATTTGATTGATCCGGGTTTCACAGCAAATCGATATCTGAACCACCGTATCCCCGACGACCGAAATGCCGAACCAGGAGCCTTCGGACCCGATTCGGGAAAATCCATCCGGCTCATTTTGATTTCCTTTCCATCCCCCGCTGTAATGCCAGTGATCGCCATCGTTGGCGTTATAAAAGGCAATCAGGGCTGCGCGCTCCTGGGCGGATATGGCTCCCCAAATAATCCCATTTAAAATTATTAAAGCCAGGCCAATGATAAGGTTTCTCTTAAATAAATTACCCATTTCCCACCTCCGGTTATTAAAGAGATACCATATAATATAATGGAGTTATTTGCAAAAATCAAAAAAAAATATAAAAATTCCTGACTATTCTGTATTGGGTTTTTATCATGTCGGAGGACCACAGGTGCCCCGAAGCCTAAATCATCATCTATATCGTATGACCTAGCTTCTTTAATAACTCTTCGTAATACTGTTTTTGCTCGTTTAACGCCCTATCTTTTTCTTTTAAGGCTTCTTCCTGCTCTCTGATGACCTCTTGATGCTCCAAAATTTTTGCTTCAAATTCCTGGGCGGTTTTTTTAACCGCATTTCTGTATTCTCGCTCCGCCAGCTCTTCCACTTCCAACTGATGATGTAATTCTTTATCCGCCGCTGCCATCTCCAGTCGCTTCAATATTTTCTTTACCAATGCATCCTCGGTCTGGTGGGCGTAATCCTTTAGATGATGCTCCGTATCAATAAAATTCTCTTGCATAAATATCGATAACACGTATTCCAACCGATTTCTCAAATGGAGATGAAGCGCCGGAATCTGAATGATAAATGAATCATGAGTTAAACATTCGATAAAATCATTTCGCTCTTTGATTTGTTTTCCGTTTAACACATCGATATAGTCCCGGTTCACTTTGATCACTGCCGGAAGGGTTTTCGAGAGGTAGAAACCCAAAAAATAGATAGTGACAATCGGCAACGGGTCCGTTAAAATTTTTCCATCGAGCATGATCACTTCGTCTTCTTTTCGATATTCTTCCCCCAGGTATTTACGAAACCGCATGATATCATAGGCGATATTGGTTTTCTGCAGTTCGATCAACACGGTTTTATATGTCCCATTTTTCTGCCGGATACGGGCAATAAAATCCAGATGGTAGGCAACCAGACGAGGATGACCTTCGTTTTTCTTTTTAATACTTTCCTGGGCTTTGAAATCCAGATATTCGATGTCTTCATCGATGATGGTCGAGATCATTCCTTTGGCGATTTCCAAATTTTCCATCAAGTATTTAAACACCGTATCATAAATGGGGTTGGCAATCAACACGATAAACCTCCTTCCTTATCATCAGCATAATATAAATAGATCCTTTTGTCAACTATGGCGCGATGAAAATCAGCAATTCTTGTATTATTGTAATATTTTTTGAATGCACCGATTTATTTAAAATTTTGGCGTCACGGTGATGACCATTTTCCTCATCTTGGATGCACCCGATTCGTCCGGCTGAGTAAATTCCCAGGTGTACGTCCCAATAAACCCGGGCCCCGGAAGCCAATAAAAGATTCCGGACTCTTCCTCCCACGTGGAACCAATGGGAAGAGCCGTTTCCCATTTGACCCCCGACGCTAAATGAATCGCTACCGGTTCCAGTTCCCGGATTTCAACGAACACATTTCCATTTTCATCGGCGGAGAGTTCAACGAACTCCGAATCTTCGGAATACCCTCTTTTCACCCGAATTATATGTTTCGATTCGTTCGGTTCTTCGGAAAAATGAATCGATGATAGACGGCTACTCCCAACGGTCGTACTGCCGGATTGCGCATTCTGAATCATGAAATACCGACTGCCGATTCCGCCTTCATTTCCGGCATCATCCGTCGCGGTCCACGCAAGGGTGTGAATGCCATTGGCATACCCCCGCGTATCCATATAAAAATACCCACCTGCCCCATTGCTGTTATTCAACCCCGGAAATAACGCGGCCACATCTTCCCTGTACTGATTGTACACCGGATGCCCCACGGATTTTCCATCGATCCAAACATTGATCGTTGTTCCATTAACCGGTATGATATTGGGCTGCGGGGTCAACGCCCATCCGAAATTCACATACTCGCCTCCGGACACGGTTCCACCCTGCGCCGGCGTATCAATCGCCCCAAACGGGGTCGCGGCATTGGAATTATCACAACTAATGGTCTTGGTTCCCAATGTGGTCTGGTTCCCAAATGTATCGTAGGCCACCGCATGCAAGACAAAGGTTCCATTCCCCTGCCCCGGCAAGAAATTGGTCAACAACATGTATCCCCATCCGGCTTTATAATTGTTGGGATAACCCGGATACGCGGCTTCCACATCGGGCCGCGCACCTTCGACAAAGGTTACATCCCCCACGTACACCAATCCCTCCGGTTCCCCGGATATCGGTTCGCGATATATCTTGACTCGATCCATCCCGGTATCATCCAGCGCCCAACCGGTGAGCGGGACACTCCCATTCACGGTCGAACCCGAAACCGGTGTTTCAAAAACACCAATAGGCGCCTGATCTTCCAACGCGGCTTTTACAATGAGTTGAACCTGCACGGTCTGAGGCGAATGAGTGGCATCCGGCGCGGTCAGGGTAATGACCCCATTATACGTTCCGCTGCTTAACCCGGTAATATCCACGGAAATATCCACCTCACGCCATCCGGTCCCGGTCGACGGGGTGGCGTGTAACCAGGTTTGATTGCAAGCCGCGGTCCAATTTAAAACACCTCCGCCACTGTTACTGACAATAAAGGATTGTGACGCCGGATTGGCTTTCCCACTCACTCCGGAAAAATAAAACTGCGTTCGACTTATCGATAAGTCGGCAGGAATGAAAAGCGTGGACGCGGAAACGGCATCGCTAAACCCGGTGATGACGGTGTTGGCATTATTGGCATGGGCATCGGTGGCCGTCCGTACGATAAAATAATACGTGGTCCCGGGTGTCAGCCCGGTGACGTCAACAGACGACGCGCTTTTGTCCGCTGTTTTTCCGGCTTTTATCCAGGAACCGGATCCGGTGGTCGAATAATATATGGTGTATCCTCCGGAATCTGCGGTGTATCCAATCGGGGTCCAGGATATCCGTACGGAATCGGAGGTTAATGCTGCGGCGGATATATGGGTCGGTAACACGGTCTGGGTCTGCGCCCAGTCCGGATCCACCTGATTCAGGTAAGCGATGACTCCCGCATCCGTGGCGGAAAAGGCATTATAACCCATGTCCATGAGTCGCCCGGGGTACTGCAACACGTCCACGGGAATGACCCCGGATAACATGTTGCCGTTTAAGCTGGCTTTATACCATTGAAATCCCCAAAATTCTTTGGGGATTTCACCGGATAGACTATTGCGAGATAAATCGATATCCGGATGACAGGTCAAACCGGCGATTTCTTTTGGAATGGTCCCGGTCAGTTTATTGTCCGATAAATCCAAAAATTCCACTTCCGTGCATTCGCCGATTTCCGACGGAATCGATCCGCTCAAGTTATTATGGGATAAATCCAGAGTGGAAGGATCACCGGAAAATACCGAACCTTTGAGCAATGAAGCGGGAATCGATCCGGATAATTGGTTATCACTCAAATCAAGGTATTGATAAAAACTGCCGGTTCCGCTATCCGATGACGGCAGACTTCCGGAAAGATTATTATGGGCCAGCATCACCCACCGGCCATTATACTCGTCGCAGGCAGGTCCGTATAACATGGCTTTGGAAATCGATCCGGTTAACTGATTATTGGATAAGTTCACCATCGAAGGGTACGTCCCCAGTTCGGACGGAATGGTTCCCGTGAGTTGGTTATCGTAAATAAAGAGGATTTTCAAGGTCGCTAAATTGGCCAATTCATTCGGAATGCTGCCGGTG
The DNA here is from genome assembly GCA_050258455.1 of Candidatus Omnitrophota bacterium. Lineage (GTDB taxonomy): Bacteria > Acidobacteriota > Aminicenantia > UBA2199 > UBA2199 > JAKAGC01. The sequence continues at coordinate 16,415 of JBLMYT010000134.1, forward strand.
AGGCTGTTGGAGCTGAGATCCAATGAAATCAATTGGGACAGATTACCCAATTGAGCCGGAATACTGCCGGAAAAATTATTTCCCTGAAGGCCCAGATATTGCAAGGAGGTTAAATTGCCTAATGCGGCAGGAATGCTGCCGGATAAAGTGTTTGAACTCAGCTCGAGCGCATTGATTTTGGTTAAACTGAGTAATGGCGTGGGAAAATTTCCGGATAATTTGCAACCCGGGAGAAGCAAGACTTCCAGGTTGGGCAGGTTCACGATTTCCGAGGGAATTTGCGTAATCCGGGATTCGTTGTATTGACTGATTCCCGTGACTGTATTGCCGGCAACAGACACGCCATACCAGCCGCTTTCGGACCCACTCCCGGAGAATCCGTCCGGGGCATTGTTATACCCTTTCCATCCCGAATTATAGGTCCAGTGATCGCCGTCATTGGCATTGTAAAAAGCAATTAAAGCCGCTCTTTCTTGGGCCGATATGGCTCCGAATGCCAATCCGTTTAAACTCATTAAAACGATTCCAAGAATCAGATATCTCTTTAATGCAATGCTCATGGCGCCTCCGAGTGTTTAGGAATGATATTCTTAATATAATCTTCAAGTGAACACCACCCATTATAAAAAACCCGCATTGGATAGTCAAAGAAATAATAAAATTAAATGTAAAAACAAAAAATTTTGGTGCCACTTTTGGCGCCCTACAGAATTCCAAATCTCCAAAGGCGGCGGAAGATACATAGATCCCCTATAAATGCGTACGATTTTGCAATTCATTGTAGATCGACCCAGGATTGCGTGCACAATGCAAGAGGCCAAAAACTATAATTTCATCTCCTGTAAAAGTAAAATAGATGGCATATGGAAATCTTCTGAGTAAGCGGCGGCGAAAATCCTGATATACTTTTCGATAAATTAAGGGATTGCGAGTAATTTCGTTGGAATTGGCATAAAATAAACGCAAAAATTCATCTCCAAGTCCTTTTTCCTTTTCTTCATACCAGAAATAGGCATTAATTGCATCCTCTTCTACTTCAGGTAAAAAGCGCAATGGATAAGTCATTGCCTGGATTGTATCTTTTCTTGGAGTTGCTCAAGGGTTAAAAGGGTTCCAGGGTTCGACCTGTATTTTACAAATCGCCTGTCCAATTCCTTTTTGTGGGCCAATGGGATGGGAATATCTCTTTCATCCGTATTAATATCTTCCCATAAATCTTCGACCAAGAGAATTTTTTCAGGGATTGTCATCCCGGAAATCCCAGGGATATCTGCTACTTTCATAGTATCTTCTCCTTCTTAATTGAAATAGTCAGTTGGTGGAACTTACCTGCCCTCATTATTTTTATATAGTTCTCATATTCTTCACTCATATTTATATTAATAACACAAAATAACACATTTTACAACTTTCATTTAAAATTTTGGCGTCCCGGTTATTTTTTCGATTCGTTATCTCACCATCCCGGCATTAACCATATTTTAAAATACATTTTTCTTTTTTGATCAAAAGGGAAAATAAACCAACTGCTCCCCAAAGAATCGCCGATAACAATAATCCTGCAAATAAAATAACAACGTTCACGTTTGTTATCTTTATCGATACGCCGATGATGTTGTGTACCTGGCTCAGAGAGAAAATAACCCCCACCAGAAATACGGCGGATGATATTTTTCCCACTTTACTAAACCAGGTCAATAGAATATTGAACGCGATAATACCCAGACTTAATATAGGAATGATCAACACAAAATCCAGGATGAAAATCAATGATAACGTTATCCCCGAAAAAAAGAAAAGCAATATGGCAAAATAGGCAGGTACAAGAGATAAAAGCCCCAAAACAAATGTTTTCCCAAACACAATTTCAAAAATACTGTATCCGTATGCAAAATAAATTTCATGTTTTTCTTTTATGGACTCGGTATAAATCAATAGCGGCAGAAGCATGGATGCCATAATGTAAATCACTTGTACGGCAAACAGGTTGATAAAAATAAAGACCATATCCGGCCCTCCCGAGAGGATCACTGTTTTGATTTTATGCAAGACATAAAAGTTCATTAACAAATAAAAGATAACCATGACAAGGATGGACTGAAATCGATTCTTTACAATTCGGAGGTCCTTTGTTACAAGATTTTTAAATTTAAGCCAGTTTGTTTTAGTCATTGCGGTTCGATTTTCCCTGTGATAATTTCGATATATTTCGATTCAAGGTCGCTATTTTCAGCAATCAGCGACCGGATATCCGTTTCCAATTTTATTTTTCCCTTATCCATGATGATGACCTGGTCTGTTACTTTTTCCACTTCTGCCAATAAATGGCTGGTTAGAAAAATCGCGATTCGGGTCTGTCGGACCAGTTCCCGGAGAATCTTTCTGATCTCGACTTTTCCAATCGGATCCAGGTGAGAGGTCGGTTCATCCAGAATCAAAACCGAGGGTTTTTCCATCAACGCTCGGAGTAAATCGGCTTTTTGGATCATGCCTCTTGAAAACGTTGTGATTCGTTTTTTGAATTCATTCTCCAGCGATAATAATTTCAAACATTGATCAAGATAAGCTTTATCCAAAGCGATCCCTTTGACAGACAGAAAGAAATCGATATTTTCTTTTAAGGTCAGATCGTCGAATAGCGAGCTGTTATGGAATAAAAAAGATACCTGTTCCCTGGGGATGGCATAGTTTACTGTGCCTTGATCCGGGGCAATCAGTTGTAAGATAATTCGAATGAGTGTTGTTTTGCCGGCGCCGTTGGGACCGCAAAGCGATACGATTTTTTGGGAAGGAATTGAAAAACTGATTCCATCCAGCACCCTTTTGCCGCCGATTTGTTTATGGATGTTGTTTAATTCGATCATCGATTTTTTCTACCATTTTTTATTATTCTTGTTACAGTCGGAAATAAATTTAAAATATTTGTTTTCTTCATTTATCTCTTTTCAAGATAACAAAAGAACCGACTTTTGTCAATCAATAATTAACCATGATTCACCGCCAGGAAGATAATTCTGAGGGCGATTCGCGAATCGCCCGCTTTTTGATGTGAGGCGAAAATTGAAGTAAACCACCGTAAAATAGGGCGCACACATAGGTGCGCCCCTACAGAATTATCCGAATTACGGCGCGGAGCGCCGTCTTCTTACCCTCTTAACCTCTCATCATCTCAACTTCTATCTTTCCCGGTAACTGGCATCCGAAAGGCGCGGAGCGCCGTTTATTATCCAGTAGGGGCAGATCTGCGTATCTGCCCGTGCGTTCGATGTGGTCTCGTATTTGACAATTCCCCCTTTTTATTTTATGATACGGGTATGAGCAATGAAAAACAGTTAAAACGAATTCCTTACGGAATTACGGATTATGATATTCCAGGTTGATTGATATGAAAATTTCAGAGAAGATAGCCGGTTTGTCATACTACCGGGATACTCCCCTGGAAGTGGAAAATATTCAGATCAATTTATTAAGAAATGCAGGACCAGGGAAAAGGTTTTCCATCACGATGGCGTTATCTCAAGAACTTATGGCTTTATCCAGGGCTGCCTTGAAAAAAGCCAATCCCGGATTAAGCGATAGTGAACTAAAAATCCTTTTCATAACGAATTGTTACGGCATTGACACAGCGGAAAAGGTAAAAAAACGGATGATCGAGAAGGGAATATATGCAGCTCAATGAATTGTTTCCGGCATTAGGGCCTGTGGTCGCTGTTTTCGATAAGATAGGAATCCTTTACTACATCGGGGGTTCTATATCAAGCTCTATTCATGGAATCCCTAGATCTACCATGGATATAGATATAATTGCCGATATAAAACCGGAACATATCGAGGCTTTATATTTGGCTCTTGAACCTGACTATTACATCGATAAAGATATGATCCGGGAAGCGATCAAGAACCATTCATCATTTAATATTATTCATTTTAATTCGATGATGAAAATAGACATCTTCATTTTAAAAAAAAGAGAATTTGACAAGGAAGCATTTAGAAGAAAGAAATTGGATGCACAGGATATAAAGGGAGATCGATTCGAGTATTTTATTTCTTCACCGGAAGATATCATATTAAGTAAGTTAGAATGGTTTAAAATGGGGGGAGAAGTATCGGAGAGACAATGGAGAGACATTATCGGTGTTTTAAAAGTACAGGGGAATAACCTTGATATGGAATACTTAGAAAAATGGATCGGTCGTTTAAATCTTACGGATTTATGGAATAAATTGCTCAAGGAAAAATAAACACTGGAACATTATCACCCATCTTTCAAAAAATGGGAAAAACCAACCCTTCATCTATCTCTTTCAAGATAACAAAGAACCGTTTTTTGCCAATCATTTTTTTTCATTTTATTTCTCTCCAAAATCACAAACAAACTCTTTTCTGACAAATAACATTATTTTAAAGCTTGAAGTATATTAAAAATATCAAAATAAAAAATATATTCCCGCCTTGATCGATTGACAACTCCACCTTTTTATTTTATGATACCCGCATGAGCGATGAAAAACAGTTCAAACAAATTCCTTACGGGATTACGGATTATGATATTTTCCAGGAAGAAGATCTCTATTACGTGGATAAAACGCGGTTCATCCGAAATATCGAAGAAAAGGGGCGTTATTTATTTTTCATTCGTCCCAGACGCTTCGGGAAATCGCTTTTCCTCTCTATTCTGGAAGATTATTACGATATCCTAAAGCAAGACGCGTTTGATTCCCTTTTTAACGGAACCGACATCCACCGGAATCCCACGAAGGGAAAAAATTCGTATCTTGTATTTAAATTGAATTTCTCAATGATCGATCCTGAAAAGTCAGGAATCGAGGCCGCATTTCTTCATTACGTGAAAGAATCTGCCATTGCTTTCCTAACACGCTATAATCAACTATTGGATATCGACCCTGAAAAAGTAAAGGAGACCATCCATAATCTTCGAAGTGCGTCTTCCGTTATGATCACCGCATTGAATTCCTGCACCGGGAAAAAGGTTAAGCTGTATATTATTATCGACGAATACGATAATTTTGCCAATACGATCCTGTCCGATTCCGGGGAAGACGCGTACCGCTGTATCCCGAGTCTTTTACGTTCTTTTTTTAAAGCAATCAAAGGTGGAACCACCGGAAGCGGTGCTCCCATTTCACGCCTATTCATGACCGGCGTTTCCCCGGTCTCGCTGGATGATGTCATTTCCGGGTTTAATATCGCCATGGACATTTCTCAGGATCCGAATGTAAATGAAATGCTGGGATTCACTCAAACCGAAGTGGAAACCTTGATCGATTATTACAGACAAACAGGAAAAATCATGCATTCAACCCAAGATCTCATGCACATTATGAGGCTGTGGTATAACCATTATCGATTCTCGAAATATGCGAATGGGCCGGTATATAATCCCTCTCATGTGCTGTATTTTCTGGATGAATACATGAAGCAGTCCCGTATTCCCGATGAACTCATCGATTATAATGTCCGGATCGATTATCAGAAATTCCTTCATTTTATTATCAGCGATAAAAAAAGAAAACCTCGAAACACTGAAAATTTTACCAAACTTCAGCAAACTATCGGAGATACAGTCCGAACACGGATTAAACAAGTTATCCCAGTCGAGGAAGTTCATGACCCTGAAAATTTCTTTTCTCTTCTTTTCTATTTCGGGTTATTGACCATTCAGGAAATGGATGAGGTACACAGTGCGATTCTTGCTATTCCCAATGAATCGGTCAAACGTTTGTTTTATGAGTATATCCGAAAGATCTATGAAACCTAGGAATCTTAGGAAAACGATCGGTGGAACCACGTTAAAGAAGTTGGTTCTTGTTTTTTGTGGGAATCGATTGGTTTATAAGGCTGAGGTTGATTGAGTCTGCCTGAAGGCGCACACATGGGTGCGCCACAGAATTAGCGGAAAAGTTAAAAACGGATGATCGTGACCGAAAAATCAATCCTATGCTGCATATTTCAAAAGTTCAAGCGATACGCCTCGTTTAATTGCATCGTTTGCTAACTTAAGCAATTGTTTATTGATTTCGGCTGAAAGGTATTCTTCACCGCAATTATCGCAAATCTGAGCCGGCACTTCTTTAAAGACCAGGGTCGTCTCTCCTTTGTCCATTGCAATGGTAATCCTTCCCTCAACTGTATTTCCATGTTTACAAATCGCACATTTCATTATAGCCTCCGCGAAAAATTATTCGCCCATTTATTGGGGTCCGGTTCATAAACGGTTATAATATATAGGTCGCATGCACTCTGTATTGTACATCCCAAGATTGAATGTCACCAAGTGTTTCAGTTAAATTTCTCATTAATTCAATGATAACATATGGAAAGGGATTTTACAAGGTAACCCATCTTTTAACCTCCCATCATGAATCCTGTATGTGGCGCAGGCCGAGGTGGATTGAGAGCCTGCCTAAATGTGTTTCAGGTGAGGTCGCCTATTCCGGCGTTCAGTTTCCGAAAGGCGCGTAGCGCCGCCTTCTTACCTTCTTAACCTCTCATCATCTCAACTTCGAAAAGGCGCGAAGCGCCGTTTACGGCGTTGACACAGCGGGAAAGGTAAAAAAGCGAATGATCGAGAAGGGAATATATTATTGATGAATGCCCCAACAATTTTGTTGCCCCAACAAAATTGTTGACAAACCGGATGAAGAGTTTGGGGGTGCTGCCTTCGGGTTTTAAAACTTTGAATAAATTGCAGTTATTGAGCAATATCGAGGAAGCGGATGAAGCATCGTATATTGACAGTGATCTTAAAATAGAATTTATTAAGTAAGATCACACCCGATACAGCAATCATTTCCGCTGCCTTCACATCCTTTATAGGAGCCATCCGGATAGAATACATCGGCTCCCATTTTTGCCCCAGAGTTTATGGCTTTGGTTTCAACAGAGAAGAAGTTTTCAACTGAAAGGATGATGCCTACCAGCATGGCTATTATCATAAATGCTTTAAAAGCTTTCATTATCATTTTAATTATTCTCCTAAATCACGTTTTCATTTCATTCTTCAAAAAAACCGGCAAAATTTTGTTATACAGTGAGTCCAGAAAATTCTCAAAATATTCTTTCTCTCCCGGAACCCCGGGTAGAACGAATAACACATCACCATCGATTGAGATACCCACAATTGAAGGAATATACCAAGGAACATATTTCTTCTTATATTTGGATGCGCTTTCCAACGGAAATGCAGCCCCGGTGATTCCACGCAATTCTTTTTCGTCCTTTAACTCACCCGCTGGAACGATTCCCCTTACAACGAAATGCCGGGGTAAGTTGTTAAGGGTGTGTATCACCTGTAAACAGTCATAACAGTTTTTTTTTGAAAAGAAAATGTATAAATATAAAGGAGGTTCGGATCGGGTATTTTTGATTTCTTCCGGAACCGGGAATTTGACGGGCGACATTGCCGTTTTGTAAATAACGCTGAACCAAAAGAGCACTGCCACCCCAAGTATTCCTGCAATGTATTTATACATATTTAGGGGTACTATTTTATCGCGTACTTATTTATATAATATTTCCCATCAGTCGACTGACTTAGAAAATATAGGCAGTTCGTGTCTTTATCAAAATGCATTCTGTAATCGGCAGGTCCCGGAACCCTGACTTCGTTCCCAACGGGTTGGCCGGACAGGGTGTAAAACTGCATCCAATAATTATCTTTAATTGGTCCTTCGCAGATGATTATAACGTATTTATCTGTTACAAGAAGGTTCCGAGCATAAGTTAATTTACTCCGCTCATCGCGAATGGTTTTTGCATCTTTTGTCATACGGCCCTTGATTAATGCGTCAGACACATATGGTTTAATATAATGGGCAGGCTTTTGAGAATTAAAAGTCCTGCTTGCTCCTGAATTTATATCCAATTTAATGGCATTAATATCTCCTTCCCAGACAAAGTAGGAACTTTGCCCCTGGATATCAAACCATCCATTTATCCCTATTGCTTGGAAATTGTTCTTACTTTCATATGCCGATTTATATTCCCCTTCTGATTTCAGACCATACTTGAGATAAGAAGGCAACAAATAAGTGACTTCTTTGCTTAAAATATCAACCGCATAAAAATCCCAGGGTTTCCGATTCGCATCCTCAGTGTATCCGGCAATAAAAAGCGTATTTCCGACTAATTTGAAATCGCTTCCACCCCATGGGCAATAAATTTCACAGACACGCACAGCGTTGTCGTAGATCAATACCTTCCTCTGTCCGATATCATAGACAACCAACTTTCCATCATTATTATATGAACAATAAATGGGTTCGGCAAATTGGTCCGCTCCCATTCCTTTTTGACCAACACTCTTAATAAATTCCAGATATTTTCCGTTTCTTTCGTAAACCTTGATCTCACCTGCTTTTGCGTCAGGGATAACCACTGTTCCATTCTCGGTAACGCAGAAAGACCTTGCCAATTGCGGCAATTCCGTATTGGGGGAAAATTCAATCTTTTCAATGGGTTGAAGATTGATTGAGAAAAGCGCAGTCGTTCCTATTGCGAAAATAATAAGAAATACTGCGCATATTGGGCCTTTTTTTTTCACCAGCTCCATTTGGCTATCTCCTTTTTGAAATTGACCAGGGCTACAAAGTCGGAGTGAGCTGGGTTATCCAGCAATATAAAATCCTTTCTTGTGATTTTATTAAAACTTACTTCAAATATCAGTCTTTCTGTAAAACCGCTCATCGCTTATTTCCTCGTCTTTATTTTTAATTTACAACAATTTTTACCGTATTCATGTTCATCAAGTTCAATGCCAATATTATATCGGATCTTTCTAAATTCGCCTTAATTTTTTACAAAGGAATCTTAAAAAAACACAAAAAAAGAAAGAAATAATCTGCTAAGTGACTATGTGAATGAATATTATCACGTAAACATTTTACCAAAATTTCTTACCCGTGTCAACGATGTCAAAATTTTTTTTTATATTCTTGAACTTATTTTCTATTATTAATGAGCTTAACGTTTTCATTTTTCTGTCTTGCCAATTGAGCCCACTTCATTAAAACATTCCATGGTCCATTTCATGCGGGCTCGAACCCCTTCATAAAAGTTCTTCCCTTTTTCCTTGATTAATCCTTCATAGAGTTCATTCAATTTGTTGAGTTCCTCTTTTCTTCCGGAGACCTCAATATCGATCAGAATATAATCGATGGCGCGATAAGCGGCGTGCCTAAACCACGGAACATGGCTTTTTTCTCGCTCCTGATAAAGTGCCCGGATCAAAGAAACATTCATCGATTTTCCAAGTCCCATCCAGGCGCCCTCACGGACATTGGCCAAAGGGTGCCCCAGGAGTTTGATACCTTCATTTTCAGAGACAACGCAGCTAAGTGCAAAAGCCAATTCAAATTCCATGGGTTCCTTGGGTTCTACCGCTCTTAATTTTTTAATCCAATTTTTCATCTGCTTTTCGTTGTACGATTCCGTGCGCTCATCCCTGATCTTACGCCACTCCACTTTTCGTTCTTCAAGCCTTTTTAATTTATCCTTTAGGCGTCTTATAAGTTGATCTCTTCCAGAAATATTTTTTACCGGCGGATTTTTTCCAATGGCCATAACAGTGTGGTATTCAATCGCCTCATTTTCGTTATCAAGCAATTTAATTAAAAACTGAAGCGCATCGGGATGCTGAATGTTGCTTAATCCGACAATGGCGTTGAATCGGGTGGGTATCCGCTCGTTTTCGTTAATGGAAATTTTCTTTAATACTTCCATACTTTCGGGCGCGGCTATCTCGGCCAATGCTTCCACAGCTACCTCTCGAATGTTTGCGTTTTGGTCTTGAATTAATTTTTGCATTGAAGAAAGGAAGCTTTTGTCTTTGGTTTTTCCGATTGATGTGATCACTGATAGTCGCACACGTATATTTCTATCATTGAGCATTTCTAGTAATATGAGATTTCCTTTTTTCGAAGGAAATTCGCTCAGGGCTTCCGCTACCTTGATTTTCTTATGGATATTATCCTGCCTTAAAACCTTTTTAGCATATTCCAGGTCAGGTGGATTACTGGGTTTCTGTAAATCTCTCTCTAAATCAGCCCGTTTGGATTGTCTGATAAAGTCCGCGTTTTTCCTGGAGGTAAGTTTTTCCAGGATGCGAGCCGTATCATTTCGTACTTTAGGATCCTTATCTGTTAACCGTATGGTTAATGCTTTGACCGCTTTGATATTACCAAGCTTAGCCAATGCTTCAATCGCACTTTTCTGTACATAACTATCAGGATCCTGGAGTAGTTTGAGCAAAGGTTTTAACGCTTTCGCACTACCGATTTTACCCAACGCAGACGTAGCATTGCTCCGTACATCAGGCTCCTTGTCCTGAAGCAATCCCAGTAAAGGTTCCAATGATCTCTCACTCTTAATATCACCCAACGCAGATGCCGCCTTGCTCCGCACATCCGATTCCGGATCATGGAGAAGCTTTATCAAGGCGGGCACTACCTGATCACTGCCAACCTTACCCAAGGATTCAGCCGCACTGCTTCGCATATAACTATCCGAATCCTGAAGCAACGCCAGCAAAGGTTGCAATACGCTCTCACCTCCGATGTTTCCCAACGCAAAAATCGTTCTGTACCGTACTCCCTTATCCGGTTCATGGAGTAGCCCTATCAAAGGAGCCACGGCTTGACTACTGCCTATGTTACCCAACGCTTCAGCCGCATTACGCCGAATAAACTGAGCCGGGTCTTTGAGCATCTTCAGCAAGGGGGCCACCGCTTGATCACTGCCAATATTACCCAATGCAGAAATGGCGCTATGCCGGATATACTCATCGGAATTCTTGAGCAGTTCTAACAAGGGAGTTACCGCCTTCTCGCTTTTAAGGGTACCCAACGCAGAGGACGCGATTCCCCGCACATAAGAAGGATACTGGTTCTTGATCAATTCTATCAAAAGAGTTTCCGCTTCCTTGCTGCCGAGTTTCCCTAAAGCCAAAGCTGCCTTTACTCGGATTTCAGCGGGTTTATCTTTTCCTAAAAAAACTAAGAGATATTTGTTTGCCAACGCTGGAGGCATGGTTGCTAAAGCACCGACAATTTCTTCTTTCAAATCGATGCTTTTGAATTGAGTAAATTTATTATTTAATAGGGTATAGAATTTTATGGCACCAAATGTTGATAACAGTTCGATGATTTGCCGGCTCCTGATTAGGTCTTTCTCAGAAATTAAGCCGTTCTTAGTAAGTGAAGGCTCAATTACTTCAAAAGCTTTCGCTATTTCTCCGGCATCCCAATAAGCAGAAATTCGATCAATAAGAGGAAGATACCCCATCAATTCCTCGTTCAATAAATCAAAATCTCCAATTTGCTTTTCAGTGAACAATTTATCCGGTTCCACTTGGTTTCGCTCAAATGAGCTCTCTGCTTGAAACTCATGCAAATGAAATATATCAGTGGCTTTTAGAGTTCCCTTATAAATTTCAATTCGGCCTGAAATTGTTTCGTTTGCGCTTAAACGAAGATAATGCCCCGTCAGATTGGATATTACGTTGTAAAAAATAAAAAGAAGGGCAAGAGCAAATATTATTATTCCAGATTTAATGAGGGCCCCCTTCATGCGCTGTTTTTTGAATTTTTCATTCCATCCATAAATAATGGAAGAAAAGATATCATGGTACAATTCATACCGCACTTCACTTTCACTTTTCCGGCTTCGAAGTATTCGTGATTTACAAAGCCGATCCAAAATGTTCTCCAACTTTTTTTCTTCAATTTTTAGTATTCCGGAAAGGTGATTGACCGGGTAAGCAATCTTGGTCCCCCGCGGGGTGACCAGATGATTAAATGCCGCAGACGCAATCTTCTTTTCAGAAAGGGAGAATTCAGCCATATTATTCTTAAAATAAGCATCCACATACCCTTTTGCAGAACCTTTTTCCTTATACCGTTTTAACCGAATATTTTTATCCGGATTCCCTTTTTCTTCTTCCCACAATTGGGAACATACGATCTGAAGGAATGGCGGTTCGATAGACGTGGGACTGTCTTTAATTAACGAGGCGGCAGATTCCCCCAATTGTCCTTCCCTCTCACGATCGGCAAGATCTTTTATCAGGGTATTCAATAACTCCTCTTCATAGCGAAACCCCTTTAAAACAACCGGCTTGCAAATTGCTTCTTTGGCTTTCTCCTCATTCAGTTTTTCCAGCCGGAAATAATTTTCGAAAAGTAGAGATGAAAGATAATCTTTAAACGCGTTCAATTCCAGCGCGAAATCTTCGCGCATGGAAATTACGAATACTACTGGCGTTAATCGGTCTTTGACGCACGCTGAAAATTGCTCGATAAAATGGATATACCCATCCTTGTATTTCTGGTATTGAAAGAATTCTTCGAACTGATCGAGAATGATCACCAGAGGATCACTGGAAAATGTGGCGCATACCTGAAAAAAATCTTTTAACGCTATATCAGGATCCGCCTCAAATCCAAACGACTTTTTCCTACGGTCCTGAAGAGTCTTTACCGTGATATTTTTCAATTCAGCGATGGGATCGGAAACCCAATCGATATAATATACGACATCGAGGTTATCCCCTTCCGGGCGCTTTAATTCGGGAATAACCGAAGCTTGAAGTAGCGAACTTTTCCCCACACCTGTGGCGGCAAAAAGCAATGTCAACTTATTGGCAAAAATTTTATCGATGAGGATTTCCTTTTCCTGCTCCCTGCCGAAAAAGATTCCCTGATTTTCTTCCTCATATGGCCGCAACCCCTTATAAGGCTCCCCTATTGCCTTGCAATCGATCGACTTAATATCCTTTTCCATTGGCCCCCCCGTTTTGATGCTCCATTAATTTTTCGACAAAATGATTTAATTCGATATTATACACCTCCACATGGTTGAATTTCCAGAATGCGCTGTCATATAACGAAGGCCTGGACCACACAGAAATCGATGAATCGCTCTGTCCCGCATTCTTTTCCAGAAAGGCATGGGCAATCAATCGGTCATGCCATTGCTCCAAATTATACCCAAGAAACATGAAACCCCGTCGTCGCGAGTGCCGGGTAATATAATCGGGTATTGATTGCTCGAAATGCCGCGAAAAAGTAAAAAAATCATTCTCCAAAATCAACACCGGGTTATCCATACTCGAATCAAAGCAACCGCAGATTTTATAAATAACCGAATAGCCCTCTTCCAATAACTTTAAACCCGAAATCTTTTCCGATGTATACAATTCCGTATCACGGTCCGAACGCTTTACGATAAGATTGCCGAAATCAGGTCCTACAAAATGAGAAATAACGGCGTATTTCTTATTTTTTCTCCGGTATGTAAATTCCAAAATGTTATCATAAGAAGCGCAAATAACCAGTATCGGCTTTTGGATACTTGCCAATAAATCATAAAGGGGTTTATTGGTTAAAGGTTCTTCACTCATTTTCGCGATTTCTCCCACTTTATCTATAATCATTCCCCGACTGTAATCTTTCATGTGGTAATACTGGGAAATCATGGGAAGAGTTCCATTAAATTTAGGATAATGGATATCATTGGCCATGGAATCGATAATATCCCTTAATTCTGGCACCTGAATGTCTGATAAACGCATCGTCTCTGATCCGAGAAAGGGAACAATCTCACCACGCTCAAGTCGCCTGGCCAAGATATCATACTTAATTTCTTTATTTTCCCCCATATCGGAGTTCTGAATATGAACAGGGTTCACAGGGGATTCAGAATCAAACAAGCGGCCTCCGATGACATTCATAAATAACACTGGGGTGGCGAAATGACGCCCGTTGTATCCTTTGGGGGTTAAAATCAAAGATCGCCGAGCTTCCTGCATGGCTTTATCCACTGATTCATTTTTGGTTAATCGGCAATAAAATTCCCGTACAAATGCCTGGGCCACAGGATTGAATACCGGATATTGCATGGCTATAACAGCGGGAACATTCATTTGTATGATCCTCGATGCGATCCCCACATAAGCCCTTGAACTGGAAAGGGCACCACTCTCACAACTTTGCAGTATTACCAGGCCGGGCCTGGACCGCCTAACTAAATCGCTGAAATATTTCGCCTCGATAATATCCGTCTTCCCGGCACCATCATCCAGTGCCAATTGGCCGATGTCTACATTATTCTCATCCGTTAATCTGCCGTGACCGATAAAATGGAAAATATGGGGTTTTTGTTCCAATAGAAGATCATCGATGCTCCTTCGGGTCGCATTTTCAGCAACCTGAACTTCAAACATCCCTCTTTCTGCCATTTTTTTTAATTCATTGATCAACGCTTGGTATTGAAAAGCCCCCTGATCTTTGGGCGCAGCCACAGCCACGGCAATACGCAGATTTTCCCCATGTTGAAAATGGATGGGTTCAGGAATATGCCAAAGCGCGCGTCGGCGGATAAGTGTCATACCCGGATCTGTAGCCAAAAACATGGAATCGGAACGCTGACTTCCGGGCATATACATAAATTCCCAGGGGAGCGCTGCTATTTCGGGCAAATGTTCTTCATCAATATCAAGCTCCAACCTCAACAAAGCGTTTTGTGCTTTCGCTGTTTGATAGATATCTAAAAAATCGCGACGCAATCCATCATCAAATAAAGCAGAAAACAACAATTCGCCGAGTTCTTCAACCTCTGCCCCATTTAGCTCATTCGAGCGAGCTTTCTCATGAAGCTCCTCCACCCGAACTTTAACCTTATTATACCCAAATACTCCCGTCGACTGATTGCTGAATTGGCCATCGGTACCCTGAACTTCCAATAATACCCCGCCCATATTAGAAATGCGGATTCGAGCCGTATAATATTTCTGATTCGTATAAATGGTGGTCATCTTATTCATCGGTAGCTTGTCAGTGCCATTACCTTGCTATGCCAATGAATTCCTCAATATTTTCCAAAACTAAATCAATAAGGTGGGGATCGAATCGAATTCCTTTCATTTTATTAAGTTCATCGATTATCAACTCTTTTTCTTCGGGAAGAGATAAGGAACCCTCACCGATAACCCCATCGAGAAAATCTGCGATGGAAACAATCCGCCCATTCTGATGAATGTTACCCCCCTTTATCCCATTTGGATATCCCGTACCGTTCCACCACTCCGTATTGGTGTAAGCGGTTTCTGCAATAATTTGCAATAGATCGTTTTTCGATTTTCTAAGTTTATCATATACAATCTTTGTTTGGGAAGCAATCAACTGGCGCTCTTCCTCTGTTAAGTCGCCACTTTTTTTTACTATTTCAACTGGCAAAATTGTCTTGAATAGGGCATGAGATTTTGATGCAACGCTCAGTTTTTTGGCTTCTTCATCGTTTAAACCGGCTTTTATGGATAGAAGATATGTATATTCACTTACTCGCTTCATATGACAAATAGTTTTTTCCGTATTGGGATTATCTCTATCGCATAATATCGCCAGCATCTGATATAAGGCATTCTCACTATTATTCCCTTCTTTTTGGAGCTTTTTCAATTCCGCCTGAAGCTCTTCGACTTTCCGCTCGAGCTCCTCGCGCTCCGATTTTAAACGTAAATGGCTTTCGATTTTGGCTTTGAAAACATCGATGTTAAAAGGTTTTAATATGTAATCGGCGCCTCCAATTGCCAGGCCATGTGCTTCAAGTTGTGGATGAGAGAACCTGGTAACAAAGAGAATAGGAATGCGTCGAGTATCTGCGTTACTTTTCAAGGTTTTGCATATTTGAAAGCCGTCGATTTCAGGCATACTGACATCTAACAGGATTATATCTGGTCTTCTGTAGGCAATGTTTGCATGATTAATTGCCTCTTCCCCAGTAGTGACAGCAAGAATTTCATATTCGTCTTTCAATGCACTGGCCATGCTATAAACTGTTGATGGATCATCATCAACAACCAAAATTGTTTGTCTTTTATTATTCATGCTACAATAAATTAATGAATCTGTAAGACTTCTTCAAATTCAGAAATTATCTGCTGTTTTAAAATTCTCTGATTATCCAAGTTTAATTTTTTTGTGCGTTGATAAATCCCAAATAAGCTTTTATAATAATAAATATGCGTTTTGATGATTGCCTTTACAACATTAACATCGAGGGGCTTGATTATATAATCGACTCCCCCGGACATATAAAAGCGTCTTATAAATACAGGATTGTCAAGAATCGTTATGAATACAATTGGTATATCGGCGGTTTGCCTATTCTTTTTTAGTTGTTTACATAAATCGAATCCATTCATTTCCTCTGACATATTGAGATCAAGGAGAATTAGGTCGGGCATCCTTTCCGCAAGCTCAAGGGCCGTCTTTCCATCTGTCGCTACCAACACTTCATACTCATCTTCCAATGTCTCTAGTGTATGAACAGAAGAAGGCTGATCATCTACAATTAAAATTGTCTTCTTTTCCTTATCATTCATTCTTCCTCCACAAAAACATTAATCGATTCGGCAATTTTTTTTAATTTCAATTGCGCGTTGTTAAAATCAAAAATCAAAACTAGTTTTTTAAGTTCCTTTATTTCATCCGGATTTACGTTTAAACCAATTAAATATGGTATCACTTCATCCACAAGTTTTATGGATTTGATGTTATATCCTTCAATTAGTTTTAGCAGATTAATCAGCATTTTTTTTAAGTCAAGAATATTTATTTCTGTTTCTTTAATCTGGTTTACATTGTTGGTTTCATATAAGGAAATATTTAAAGCGAGAATAGACTCTTGTACCAAAAAGAATTCATCTTCCAATTTTGAGATTAAATGTTCGATCTGTTTTTCTCCACTTTTGACAGCGTTTCCAAGTGCGGTGGAAGAAATTGCCAAATGATTGGCTCCAATGTTAAGAGCTGAGCCTTCCAATGCATGGAGTAATTTCCGGACGCAATTTATATCATCCGCATTAATTGCATCTTTTATTTCCTTCAATTTGGACGCATTTGTTTCCGCAAAAATCATCAGATAGATTTTAAAATCACTCCATTTCAATTTTGTACGCTTTCGCACATCATCAATATCTATGCCCGGGATTTCGATGGGATATTCGGATAATTTACTCCCTGATACTTCTTTTTTCTGCAGATCTTCTACACTCATACTCTTTCTCCTTTCTCTATCCATTTTACTAAGGCTGACAAAAGAATCTCTGTATCGATTGGTTTCAATAAGCAATCATCCGCCCCTGCATCCAGATATATTTGTTGATTTCCAACAATCGCATCAGCAGTGACCGCAATAATAGGCAGTTTTTCAAATCGTTTTTCTTGACGGACTTTTATTATAACTTCAGGACCACTGATTTCAGGTAACCCCATATCCATAAGAATGATATCATATGGAGTACGGAATATTTTCTCCATGGCTTCTCTTCCATCATTTGCGCAGTCTACAGAAATCTCAGCATTTTCAAGAATTATCTTTAACAAAAATTGACTCGCCCGATCATCTTCAACAACCAAAACATGACGTTTTTTTAGAATAGATAAATCGATTAATTTTGTTTCAATGCTTTTTGTGGTTGAATCGTTAACTATATTCGAATGGATTTCAAAGGGTATTGAAAAAAAGAACTTGCTTCCTTTGCCGGGTTCACTCTCGACTTCGATTTTCCCCCCCATTTTATTGACCAATTGTTGGGAAATGGTTAAACCGAGTCCCACTCCGTTCCTTGAGTCTACCGTTTTATTTTTATCCAATTGTTCATATGGCAAAAATATGCGTTGCCGGTCTTCCCGCGGGATCCCCTTTCCAGTATCCGAAACTTTAAAGAGAATGGTGGCATTGTCTGATTTTTTATCGATACAGGAAACCTCAACCCTGACTTTTCCTTCTTGGGTATACCGAATGGCATTACCGACCAGATTGTTTAAAATTTGTTCCAACCGGATATCATCGCCATAAAGGGACGTGGGTACATTCGAAAGCAACGCGATCTCAAATTGGATATTCTTTTCATTCGCAGGTTGAGTAAAATTATTTTTTATATCATTTAGGATTTTCTTAAGTTGAAAATTGGACCTGCGTATCTCGAATTGTCCGGACTCCATTTTAGAAAAATTAAGGATATCATTGATGATACCAATGAGATAATGCGCCGATGAATTGACGATATTTAAATACTCGGTTTGTTCCGGTTTTAATTCGGATTGAAGAAGCAATTTAATAAATCCGTTGATACTGTTCATTGGCGTTCGAATGTCATGACTGACCTTTGCCAGGAATTGATCTTTTGCCTTGTTTGCCTTTTCAGCAATATCTTTTGCTTTCTTCTCTTCGTTTATTGCCCTTTCGAGTTCGCCGGTGCGCTCTTGTACTCTTCGCCCTAACGTTTTGTTTAGTTCATCCAAATCCCGGTTTTTATGCCTCAATTCGCCGATAAGAGATTTTACGGAATGTTTCATTTCATCAAATGCACATGCAAGGTTCCCGATTTCATCTTTACTTGAGGTGTCTATTCGGGCTTCCAAGTTCCCACCCGCGATCTCTACCGCGGATTTCTCCAATTTCTGTAAGGGTTGGAATATATGCCGCTGGGTTGTTCTTATAAGGTTTAACGAAATCGCGGTAATGATAAGAATTGCAAGACCTATTATAGTAAAAATATTGATCCACATCTCTTTCCGGTATGCCTCTTTTGAAATGGCCAGTTGGATTACTCCGACTTTTTTTCCGTGATAAATATCTCGAGTTTCGGTTACGAATTGGGATGAGTTTTTGAAAAAATTAAAATCTTTATTTTTGTATTCATCGGCTTTCTTTTCGTAATAAACATTATTCTTTTCTCTTACAATAAAAAAAGCTACTCCTTTTTCCTGAGAAAGGGAATTACCGATACTATAAATTGTCTCTTTATCGACATTCCACAATACGTTCGCCAAACTGGCCTGTGCAATTCCAGATAGATTTTTTACCCGGTTTTTTAATTCATTATCGATTTTAAATGTGCTATAAATAATAGCAAAAACACAAAAAACCACAACGATCGATGCGACAACCCAGATGATTTCCCATCGAAACCGTCGGAGAAGGCCGGGCTTATTTAATTCGAATTTCGTTGTCAATGCCATGTTTTTTTAATATTCGGTCAAAGGTTCCATCCATTGAGATCTGCTTCAACCCTTCATTGAAAGCGTCGATTAATTCTTTAGCCCTCATATTCTTTTTCGAAATAATGAGACGGATTATTTGTCGCAATTCGCGTTTACTTTTGTAATCGATAATTTGCATCTTACTTTTTTTATCCGGAGGTATCCTGTCCAAAAAAAATTGAGCCTGAAAGCGATCGGTGATAATAAGATCAATCAATCTATTTAGTAAGTTAAATATATTTGCTTCAGCGCTTTCGGCTTCTATCTTTTTTAATCCAATCTTATTAATTGAAACAGTATATTCCATTCCCCGAATCACACCCAGTCGATAATTTTTCAAATCTCCCAGATTGTTATATATAATTTTGGCGTCTTTTCTCATAATAAAAACAAGTGGGGCGCTCTGTAAGACAGGGGTAGACGCATAATACCCTTTATACTCTTTCTCTCTCCTGAAAGAAGGTTCGGTTCGAAGACTTCCAATAAACTGACCCTTCTTTATTTTTTCAAGCAATTCCATTCGGGGCATAAAATTAATATTAACATTGAAACCCACCCGGTTGAATGCTTCGGTTATAATTTCTGAAATGGGTCCATAATTCGTTAAATCTCGGCCGTAGTATGGCGGCATGGAATCTGCGATCAGCGTTATCTTGGGAAGCTGTCTTAATAGTGCTTTGTATTTATCACTACTTTTAAATCCATCGATCACATCTGACAAACTTTTCGAGAGTTTTTTATAGATATTTGTTTTTGGGAATGCAAGGCAACCTCTCACATCATTCAATGACTCAATTTTATCCCTGGTTTTAAAATTTGGGATAACCCCATTTATTTTTCCATCACGGATAAGTTCAGGGAAGTCATTCCATGGAATGGGGATGAACCGGATATTTACCCCGATTTGATCGGCTGCGTTTTTAGCGGTTTCGGCAATGACACCTTTCAATTGTCCGTTTTTCCAATAGGTATAAGGAGCATGATCCATTTGATCGCAGCCGATGATCAATTCTTTCACAAAAACCATGTCTTCCCCGCACCCATACTTATCCAATATTTTTTGGTGGATTCCTTTTCTTTGGAGCTCTTTCACGGCCTCAGAAAATTTTGCGGCGAACTCCGATGCGTAAGGCCTGGATCTTGGAAAACCGGTATAAAGAACTCGCCTTAACAAAGAGGGCTCAAGGAACTTAATTCTTGCTTCAACAGAATGTTTTTTTGTATAATATTTAATAACAAGGTCAGATCCGGCACCGACCTCAAACCTTCCTCTCAACAATTTATCCACGAGCATTTCATCTTTTAGGGATTCATCGATCTGAAAACCGGCCGAATTAAATGCCTCCCCATAAAAATAATCGGCGACAACACCGATGGTATAGGGTTTTAGTTCATCCAAAGCCCCCGTATATTGGATACGTGAATCCGAACGGGTAAAAAAAACAACTTCGGCAAGCGCAATGCCATTGGGGTAAATTAAAAACGTTTCTCTCTCCTCACTCTTTAAGAGAGGCATAATGGCATCCACTTCGCCATCTCTGGCACATTGAAGCATCCGTTTCCAGGGAAATTTGACGTATATAACTCTGACCCCCATGTGCTTCGCGGCCTCATTCATCATTTCGGGGAATATTCCTTGGGGATAACCGTTTTCTTCGAATACATAAGGGGGGAAATCCTCATGATACGCTACAGTAATTAATTTGGGGGGATTACTGAAAAAAAAATTACCGCTTAAAGACACTACAAAAACAAGAAGACATAATACTTTGGTCATTTTTCTCCTGGTCGCTATGCATAAATCGACGTTCTTTTTACACAAAGACACTACGGGAAAAACATTTTTATTAAATTTAATATATAGCACATGTAAAAGAATAAATCAATATTCCAAACGCTAGTATTTACAAAAATTCTTACGATAAAATATCCAATCTCAATTCAGAATTAAAGAAATCCTCAAAGTCCGCTGAGAGAAATGGTTTAGAGGTTAAATCAATAAAGCAAAAACAAAATTTTCAGGAATTTGACACATCCAAACATTTATGGTATAGTCTCTTCAAAATAAAATAAATCAAACCGTATCAAGAAGCAGGTAAAAAAATGAATATAAATATAAAAAAAATATTTGGTTTTCTTAATATAATTTTACTTGGATTAATCTTTATTTCTTGGAATCTCATTTCCAATTATAAGCATATACTTTTTGAATTAAAGGAATCAAATGGGGCTCTCCTCGAATTACCAAAAAATAATACCCGATCTCTAAACATGGTGGGGAAAGCCTATGAGATCGGTTTACCCCATCCCCAACCGTTAGTCAGTCAGACACTTTGCGCAATCGGTTATTCATCGATAGAGGAACCGTTATCCCTGGTATCCATTCACGAAGAGTTCGTTGTATTCCGGGCGATATTTTCCCCGGATGGTCGCCATTTTTTAACCACCTGTCTGGATGGTAAAATCAGCGTATGGGATGTGCCGACCGGATTTCGATTTGATTCGCAAACGGGGAATAATCTAAAACCTCATACCATAATTAATACAATCGGAATTAAGTCCACGGCCTTCTCTCCTGACAGCACAGAAATATTGGTCGCAGATGATCAAACCGCCAAACTGTTTACAATCAATGGAAAGCTTTTGGTTGAATTTAAACATGATGCGACGGTGAATTCCGCGGTGTTTTCCCCGGATGGAACCTTGATTCTAACTACATCAAGCGATAAAACTTCAAAAATATGGAAAACAAATGGGGACATGATTCGTGCATTTCCCCATGAGAGTTCGGTTCAATCCGCTGTGTTCTCACCGGATGGCAAAATGATTCTCACGATTTCGCGAGATACAGCCGTATTATGGAACCGTGATGGAAAGCGCATGGCAGAATTAAAACACAATGGTTCCATTGTGTCCGCCATATTTTCCCCGGACAGCAGCAAAATCCTCACTACAGCGTTTGACCGAAAAGCAAAATCATGGGATTTGAAAGGCAACTTATTGGGCGAATTAACTTTTGGTTCAGCACCGGGCGCAGTCGTATCCTCACCAGATGGAAACCGGGTGCTTATCCCTTTCCGTGAAGGCATCGTAAAATTATATTATCTGAACCCGGACGGAACATTTTCAAATTCAGTCGAATTAATAGGGCATGCCCGAAATAAAGAAATCACATCCGCAGTATTTTCCCCGGACGGATCGATGATCACCACATCATCCTGGGATAACACGGTTAAATTATGGGGCCTTGATGGCCGTATCCTTTTGAATTTAAATCGGTTTAAAGGGATTGTGTATTCCGCGATGTTTTCTCCCAATGGCAGACAGATCCTGACCGCCTGCGAGGATGGGACGACTAAGGTCTGGGTGCTGGATAACCCGATTGTCAGGGATTTAAATAAACATATCGGCGAGGTGGTGACCGCCAAATTTTCGCCGGATGGCAAACGGGTCATCACGGCATCGCGCGACTACACAGCCAAAATCTGGAACCTGGACGGAAAGGAGAAGATGGATTTAAACCGGCATGGAGCCGGGTTAACCGGTGCATCATTTTCGCCGGATGGTTCCCACATGATCTCCGCATCCTACGATAACACGGCACAGTTATGGGATAGTAAAGGCCATACAATCGAACTCAATCATCGAAATTCAATTAATTCCGCGGTATTTTCGCCGGATGGAAAACAGATACTTACCGCGTCCTGGGATCAAAGTGTGAAACTGTGGGATATCCAGGGAAAACGCCTTTCCGAATTTAACAAACATAACGCTGCTGTCACTTCAGCCGTGTTTTCCCCGGATGGGACCCAAATACTCTCTTGTTCTGTGGACGGGACCGCTCAATTGTACGAACCGGACGGCAGAGACCTGGCGACCTTTAAGCATAAGGGCACGGTAAATTCGGCCCTGTTTTCGCCGGACGGGGGCAAGATTGTGACCGCCTCGGATGATAAAACCGCCCAAATCTGGGATTTGAAAGGGAAATCCCTGGCAGTATTACACCACAATGATAAGGTCATTTCCGCGATGTTTTCCCCAGACGGAAAGAAAATTGTCACCGCCTCTTACGATGGGACCGCGAAGCTCTGGAACCTCAGCGGCAAATGCCTTGCGACCTATCGCCATAGTGGCCCGGTGCTTTCGGCTGTGTTTTCGCCAAAGGGAGACCGCGTGGTCACTGCGTCCAAAGATAAAACCGCCAAGCTCTGGGATCTGGACGGTAACCTGTTGGGGGATCTGGATAAACACACGGGCGCGGTATTATATGCGGAATTCTCCCCGGATGGAAAGCGCATTGTGACAGCTTCTGCCGATGGAACGGCCAAGATCTGGCTCACCCCGGAAGCGATTTACGAATGGCTGAAACGCTCGACGCGTTAACCGCAGCGACGAAGCGCGATAATGCTGAGGGCGGTTCGCGAATCGCCCCCCTTTTTGAATAGCCGGTAAATTTTGCTATAATAGATGCTTGATTAAGAAAAAAATATTTGCTATAATTTTTTTGGGAAAGAGATTACTGAACAATAAATATTAAGTGGTAGGAGGAGGTGTTTAATGAATAAAAAATTTAGAGTAGCGCTTTTACTTGCGCTCTTCGTAGTTTTTGTAGTATTGGTTTTATGGCCTGTAAAAAGTTATTCAGCCACATATCTCCCTGGATTTAAAGGTGGTGGTCCATATGGAGATACATGTGTTTGCCCAAGTTCCCCTGTTGAATGTGGGTGTACCATACTAGACGAAATACCAAGATAAAAAGAAGTTCAGTTTTCTCTTTCCTCTTTATAAGCCATTGAAGGAGAAAGATCATGAGACGGATTGTACCTATTATTTTCATTATTCTTTTTAGCAATTTAATTTTTGCGGTCACTTTTGATTTTAAATGTATCGACCAGTGGAAGCACGAAGAGATATTCGGTAATCACTTCTTTTCAATTATCGATAAAGATAACGAGGTGGTTGGATCTTTTTATAAATCGCCGATACGCATTATTTCCCGAAATAAAATTATCCAGTTTGCCCCCCGAGGAGAGGGACCATCCGAGTTATTGGGGCTCGAAGCGCTGTTTGAGTACAAGGGAGACCTTGCAGCAGTCGAAAGACCCGAAAAAATGAAAATATTCACCAAAAAGCAGGGAACGTATGTCTGGAAAGAAACCAAGTGGATCAAACGGGGAAGATTCGCACATGTAGTCAAAAACGGTATTTTTTTTGATAACAAATTTTTCCTGGCAGGAGTTGAATTCTTAACCCTAAAAAACGATCGTGAGGTTTATTTTTTGAGGGTTCTTGATGGGAATGGCAATTTATTAAAGCAATTAATAAAAAATAATTCGGCAAATCCCCGATTCGTTTTAAAAAACTATTATATTAAGGGTTATAAGAAAGACAGGGTCTTTTTCTTAATTGAAAACGAATTGAAAGTCACGCTTATCTCTTCCAAAACTCTGGAAATTGTTAAAGAAGTCCCCCTTGAAATCCCCGCATTTTATAAAAAAATGCCGGAAGATTTTTATACCTTTAAAAAGTATGCTCAATCCGGAAATGAGTTCCATCTTGATTTAGAGACCTGGTCTATGGGATACTCGAAAATCACCAATTGTTGCACCACGGATAAACATCTGGTGTTGCAAATCCGAACCTGCAACGACAAGTTGAAGAAATTCGCTCTCCTTTTTTACAATGCGGAAACCTTTAAATTGGAAAACACTGTTTTCATCGATGATTTTTTTCTGGGTTATAAGGACGGAAAGTACTATTTCTTTGCCAATGGAGACCCTGGCCGTGATGACAATACCGATGATTGTATTATCAATATTTATGCGTTTACACCGTCTAAAGGGAAAGGGAAATAAATAAGGATGAGGGCGGTTCGCGAATCGCCCCCCTTTTTTGATGTATCAATATTTATGCGTTAACACTTTCTAAAGGGAAATGCATTTACTCGGTTATAATCGGTTGGGAATGCTTCTGACGAATTTCCGAGATCTCTTGATGATAGATAATCTTCAAATCAGCAACTTTTCTAAATACCCGTTCTGCCACGTTCGGTATATTCAGCAGCATAATAAGCTCTTCGTATAAGTATCCCTTCCCGGTCAACAACCAATTGAGGTCCAGGTTCAATTTGTTATGGAGCGCCTTTGCCAGTTCAAAAAATTTTTCAGGATTGATTTTTCCGCCTATCAATTGGATAATGTCGGTTTGACTGGAATTGAGCAATTTGGCGCTTTTGGCAATGGATAAATTTTTATAACTCAGAAAGTGGCGTAATCGTTCACCAATGATTTTTTTTTGATCCTTAGTCAATGTTTTTATTGAACCCATCATGTTATCTTGCGTTTCCATTTTACTCCTCCTACTTTTATTCATAAGGTTAACGTTTTTGATGTGTCGACAGTTACACATCCGAAATACTCGGCGCTCTTTCGGAAAAACCCGAAACGGTCCGGCCCCGATTTGTCAAGGAAGACCGGACAGTGTTCCGGGTAAAAGGATTATTAATATAAACGTTTGAGGAATCCATCACGTATGGGATCCGAAAAGAGGATCGCATATTTATAACGATGACTTGAAGTGAGCTTGAACTGGCTTGCGGTTTTATTGTGCCTGCTGTTTCGCCTTTCGCGCTAACGCTAACCGACAATTTCATTTCGCTATCAATCATGTTTTGATTTTAATTCCATTTTCATTTAAAGTCAACAATTAAAATAATTTTTTATGCACAAATATCAAATGAAGTAATTTTTTCACACGACTTCTCTTGATTTTCAAGAAGTTATTTTATATAATACCTGATATGAAATCCAAAAATGCTAGTGATCAAGGAGACGAACATGAACCAAATATCCAACAAAAAAAGCACTATCAAAATCATCATCATGGCAGTCATTTTACTCTGCCTTCTTCAAGTCAATTCTTATTCACTTTTTATCGTTAATGCGGGGGAAAAATGTTTCGAGGAGCAAACGGTACTTCAATTCACAGAATCATCCAATTCCATGGAATCCGATATCGTTAATGGGGCCGGGTATTTTTTAAAATCCTATTCGGATACCTTGCTGGCCCTGAATCTGGTGGAAACTTCCACCCCTGGTTCGCTGGATACCAATGGATTCAGAGTGTTGTTAAAAAATGCCATGGGAAATATGATGAATGCTGTCGCCAATTATCGTCATTTAGAAGCCAGTGCAAACGCCACGCCGTATAAACCGGTAATGATTCAGCGGTTACAAAACTTCGATTATATGGGGCTATGCGCTGCAAAGGGGTTGAATGAATCCATCATGCGAAAGGTCGCTTCATTTTTGTCGTCTGGCGATGTGCGGGGCGTCTTTGAAAATACTTTAGCTCAATCCCAAACCATCTTAAAATTACAGCAATCCATTTACTACCTCCAAGGTACCTCAATTTTCCAGAACGTTGAATTGCTTTGGAGGCTAAATAACAAATTGGCCGAATCCGTGCTCTTCGGACAATATTGCGCCCAGGTATTTAACGCAATAAATAATTAATATTAAGTGTTAGATAAGAATAATGAGGAGAATGAGGATGTACTTATTTAAGCAGTTACTTAAGGAAAACTTAAGAGGGTTATTAAGAAAACGTTATGCGATTATTATCGTAATGATTTTTGTTATCTGTTTAATGTACATTCAATATGGGATTAGTGTTTATAAAACAGCATTGAAAAGTAATCAAGATTTTAAGAAAATTGAGATAAAAAATGTAAGTATGGCTCATTCTTATCGGGCTTATGGAACATTGGGATTTAGAATAACATTCTCTATTCACCCTCTTGGTATTTTCTTTATCAATTCTGGCATTAACAGGGATTTCAATTCCAAAATAGATTCAGGCTTAACACTAAATATTGCAAATACATTGCAAGGGAAAAATCCCTTACTTTCAATAATCTTAAAAAAAATATTAATCACAGACTATGCAGGTTTCCTCATGCTTATTGGTTCACTCCTCTCGCTGTTCTTTGGAATGGAGTTATTTCGAGACCGGGAATACTGGAAATCAATAGCCAGCCTGATTCCCCATAAGCGGTTATTTTGGACAACGGTCCTTGTCAGGGCAACCATTCTTACAGTTTTATTCTTTATTCTCACCAGCTTCAGCATTTTGCTGATCGGGGGAAACGGTATCAATGTTAGTTACAGTATTGAATTTCTGGGATATATCTTAATCGCAATTGCCGTTTTACTGTTTTTTTTCGCTGCTGGCCTCTTCATCGGGAACCTTAAAAAATACAGCTATTTTAAAGCCATAACCTTTTGGCTTATCATTATCATGGGCTCAACTGCTTTAATTGGTGTTATTACTTCAAATAAATTGGAAGGAATTACACCAGTATATAAATATGAATTATCAAAAATGCAGATTGGGGCAGATTTCGAAAAAAATGCGCAAGAAAAAGCAGGAAAATTTCCAACTGGAGTAAAAATCACACCGATTATTTTAACCTTAGTTAAAGGGTATTATAACGACGAGTTCCAAAGGATTTGTAAAATTGAAGAAGCACTGTATTCGGAAATGGCCCAAAATACTACATTGTACCACCTCCTATCCATGCTGATTCCCACTACTGCCTTGAGCTCAACTATAGAAGAAGTTAGCGCTTCCGGTATGTTAAATTTATTGGATTTTTATCGATATTCTATAGAAATAAAAAAAAAATTCATGGCTTTCTTTATTGATAATACATATATAAAAGGAAACACCGGCCTCTGCAAGGTCGAAAGCTTTATCAAAGGTTCGGAGAATGTCTACCAGGGAAAAAGCCACCTTCCGTATTATTTCCCGCTCGGCCTGTTGCTTACCCTGATTTATACCGTCACCCTTTCCTTCCTCTCCTGTCACAAGTTTAAAAAACGTTTGTACCATGTGCCGAAAGAAGAAATTAACAAACTAAAGCCGGCTACTGCCAACCTGGAAAAATCAACCACGAACTTTTATACCGTAGGCTCGCCTTTATTTAAAGATGTTATTTACAGCCTTTTATCCGGTCAATCCAATGAAGTGGATTGGCCATCCGACAAATGGAAACTCACCATCGATAATCATGATATCCGGGAGATTAAAGATAAATACTCCTTTATTTATATCGGAAACCAAAGCGATTTGCCGGAAGAGATGATTGTCGCCGATTATTTAAAAACCATGGCTACTGCACTTAATCGGCCGCCCCATGCGATCGATGCCCTCCAATTGAAATACCTGGAACCACAGGATCTCAATAAAACTATCGGAGAATTGGAAGATTTCCAGGTGGGAGAATTACTGATCACGCCATTGCTTTTGAGGGATTTTGACCTTTGCCTTTTATTTGATACGGCGCGAAATATGCCCCCGGATATTTTCTTTAAACTGGCAGACCGGATGGATGAATTGTCATTAAAAGGGATGGTCATATACTTGAACACGTATAGCGGTTTACCCATGCCAACTGAATTTAGTCCAAAGAAGATCATGTTTAAGGATAATAATTGGCAGGAGCACCTTCATTTATTTCGGGAAATACATCAATTCAATGGTGATAAAAAAAGACCCAATTAACAAGGAATTTTTCGAACGGCTTAAAGCGATGAAGCCGAGATACCGAAGGGATGAAGGGAGAATTGATGTCATCGAGACCCGGGTTACCATTGGCAAAGAAATAATATTTACCGTCTTTATACCCTGATAATACTCCTGCGCGGTCTGCGCATTTACTAATTAAAAGGTGATAACAAAGTAAGATTCGGCTTAAATTATTCCGGAATTAAATCCATGGCGCAGCCACATTGGATCCTTTCAGCACTAGGACAAAGGCATGTATCTCCATTGGGTCCCAAAATCATTCGTCCAGGATAATGGGTTGTGGAATAGGTTTTTACTGGTATTAGGAGCAGTACTAAAAACGCTGTTAAAAGCGCTATCAAAAGCGCTGCTTTAAATTTTTTATTCATTTTACTTACCTTCCAGTATAAGTTTAAGTCTATTTCTTTTCGGGCGTGAAAGCATATATATTTATAATAAAATCGTCGGTATCATCATCGATGCTCGGGTTTCCGTTGGCAAAGAAATAGTATTTACCATCTTTGTATCCCAGAAAAAAATCATCGATGAAAATCGTATTTTCCAATTTAAATGTTTCGGCGTTATAGAAAAGAAGGGCGAATTTTTTCATTTTATTGTTGCAAGTTCGAATTTGCAACACCAGGTGCTTATCTGTTGTGCAACAATTGGTTATTTTCGAATACCCCATGGACCAATTCTCAAGACTGCGGTTAAACTCGGCAGTTGATATATTCGCTTTAGTTATATAAAAATCCTTCGGCATTTTTTTATAAAAAGGCGGAACTTCCAGAGCGATTTCTTTTACGATTTCCAATGTTTTCGAAGAAATAACTGTGACTTTGGGTTCATGTTCAGTCAAATAGAAGACTCGGTCTTTTTTATACCCGGTAATATAATGTTTTATATTTATCCAATTAAAGTCCCCGGTAACTGTTTTTTTTATTTGTTGTTTGAGGAGGTTTCCCTTTTCATCAAGTACCCTTAAAAAATAGGTATCCGTATATTTTTTATGAGGGACATACTCCGCATCTTCAACTCCAGCCAGAAAAAATTTATTGTCGAAAAAGATGCCATTTTTTACTGCGTGAAGGTATCGTCCCCGCTTGAGCCATTTGGTTTCTTTCCAGACGTATGTGCCATCCTTCTTGGTGAAAATTTTCATTTTATCGGCTCTTTCTACAATCGCAAGATCGCCTTTGTATTCAAAAAAAGCTTCAAGCCCCATTAATTCTGATGGGCCTTCACCCCAATTCGCAAATTTTACTAATTTATCCCTTGAAATGATGAAGTTTAATCCCTTATAAAAAACACCTATTACATTATTATCTTTGTCAATAAACGAGTAAAAATGCATACCACACATATCATCATGTTTCCATTGGTCGATGCGTTTGAAGTTAGGGCCGGCAGCCAACACAAAAAAATTCAGGACTACAAATACGGAAATGATATTAACAATTCGATTCATGATTTCTCCTTTTCTATTCTTTTTGGTCTGCTTACCAGCTCTATTTTGGGATTAACTCCATTGCGCACCCGCAATCGGATTGAACAGACCTTGGGCAATGGCACGTTGGACCAAAAGGCCCCCTTTCTTTAGTGCCTGGATAAAAGGTTAATGTATAGCTTCTTTTCGGTATGATTACAAGTATTATCAATGTTGCTAAAAGCGCGATTAACAGCGCGGCTTTATATGTATTACTCAATTCTTTACCTCCGTTATTTTTAATTCCCAGATCTTCAAAAAACCGGTTTATTCTATAAAAAATCAAGTTTACTCAATTACTATATAAAAGTCAAGATATTTCAGAGACATTTTTGACAAAGTATTAGATTTATTCTATAATCATATCCTGTTAAGTTGAGAATTATCAAATACCGGAGGAATCAATGAAAAAAGCACAATGGCTTTATGGGACTGCGATCGGAGTGTTGATTATTGGGATCATCTTAGTGATTATTTTCAGATTTATCCTTCCCCCCAGAAATCCGAATGCAGTCAATATCAAAGAATTTGACAAAATTTCCGTGATCGATTTGAATGGGGAGCAGATCCGACTGGCGGATCTGGCGAAGAAAGATCAAATCACCTACTGCATGATTTTCGAATTAACCAATTGCTTTTCCTGTATTCAGAAAGGAATCGATGATTTGAAAACCTTGAAGAAAGAAGGGAAATCATGTATCGCATTGGCGGTTCATGAATTAATCGATGAAGTGAATGGGTTTTCCGCGACTGTGGAGTTCGCACCCTTTTTCATGCTTAAGAAAAAGGACTTCTACGAATACGTTACCACGGCTCATTTGCCGGTCATGATAAAATTAAAGAATGGAGAGGTTGAAAGTTTCAGATACATCACTCCATAGCCCTGGTGCTTCGTCAATTCAATATTATCGAGATCTTGCCTTGCTCTTATTTTATTCATTGAGTCTTATTTCATTAATTATTTAGAAGCCGTAAACGCATAAATATTGATGATGCAATCATCGGTATTGTCATCACGGCCAGGGTCCCCATTGGCAAAGAAATAATACTTGCCATCCTTATAACCCAGAAAGAAATCATCGATAAAAACGGTGTTTTCGAGTTTAAATGTTTCGGCATTGTAGAAAAGGAGGGCGAATTTCTGCATTTTATCGTTGCATGTTCGAATTTGCAAAACCAGATGTTTATCCGTGGTACAACAATTGGTGATTCTCGAATAACTCATGGACCAATTTTCTATATTTCGGATTAATTCATTTATCGGTTGGAAATTGTCTTCCATTAGGTAAAAATCCTTTGGCATTTTTTTGTAGAAGGACGGAGTTTCAAGCGGAATTTCTTTTACAGTTTCCAGAGTTTTGGAAGAGATGAGGGTTACCATCAATTCGTTTTCCCTTAAAAAAAACACTCGGTCTTTTTTAAAGCCGGTAATATAATAATTGATATTTAACCAATCGAAGTTATTCTGTACTGTTTTCTTAATGAGTTGTTTGATTAAATTTCCTTTTTCATCGAGCACCCTCAAAAAGCACACCTCGCGGTACTTTTTGTTCTTATAGAAAAGATCTTCAAGACCGGCGAGAAAGAACTTATTGTCAAAAAAAATGCCGTTCTTGACTGCGTGAAGCAATTTTCCCCGTTTAATCCATTTAGTCTCTTTCCATACGTAGGTCCCATCTTTCTTGGTGAAAATCTTCATTTTCTCGGCTCTTTCGACTGCCGCAAGATCGCCTTTATAATCGAAAAGAGCTGCAATATTAGTTAAGTCCGATGGTCCCTCACCATAAGGGGCAAATTTTACGATCTTCTTTCCGGAGATAAGAAGGAGGGGCGACTTGTAGAAAGAGCCGACTAATTCGTTATCTTTATCAATAAATAAACGTCTATAATGAACCAATAGCTCGTCATGTCTCCATTGGTCGATGCGTTTAAAATTAGCTGGATTTGCCGTAAGAAAAGTGTTCAGTAATAATAATATAACGCCAATTTTAATTGTAACGTATCTCATTGTTATTTGCCCCTGTATTGATTTGCTTTATTGGGAAGAGAGACCGGGCTCTATTGCACACCCGCACTTATAGGGTAGCTGGGTGGGGCAATGGCAAATAAATCCATAATTTCCGGCACTTTCAATCTGTCCGGGTAACTGGATATATGTATAACCCTTTACCGGTATTAATACCAGTATGATAAATGTTGCTAAAAGCGCTATTAACAGCGCTGCTTTAAATTTCTTATTCATTTCCTCACCTCCACTGTTTTTTTTAATTCCCAAATCTTCAACAGCCCGATTTCTCTTCCACAAAAACTAAGTGTACTTAATTATTATATAAAAGTCAAGTAATATCGGAAAACATTTTTGACAAACTATTTGCTTTGTTCTATAATCAAATTTTATTTTAGTTGCGATTTAACAAATGCCGGAGGAACCGATGAAAAAAGCACAATGGCTTTATGGGACTGCGATCGGAGTGTTGGTTATTGGGATCATCTTAGTGATTATTTTCAGATTTATCCTTCCCCCCAAAAATCCGAATGCAGTCAATATCAAAGAATTTGAAAAGGTTTCCGTGATCGATTTGAATGGGGAGCAGGTCCGACTGGCGGATCTGGCGAAGAAAGATCAAATCACCTACTGTATGATTTTCGAATTAACCAATTGCTTTTCCTGTATTCAGAAAGGAATCGATGATTTGAAAACCTTGAAAAAAGAAGGGAAATCATGTATCGCATTGGCGGTTCATGAATTAATCGATGAAGTGAATGGGTTTTCCGCGACTGTGGAGTTCGCCCCTTTTTTTATGCTTAAGAAAAAAGATTTTTACGAATACGTGACCACGGCTCATTTGCCAGTCATGATAAAATTAAAGAATGGGGAAGTTGAAAGTTTCAGATACATCACTCCATAGCCCTGGTATCGGAAGTATGAAGCTATTGAGCAAAATGAAGATCTAAAGAATATTGTCTTGGTTTTTAAGGAACTCCAAAATCTTTCAATTTGCGGCTTTAGGTCATTTGATCCGATTTTATTCATTGAATCGAAATGCATTGAAAGCGGAGTTGGAACTAAGGGGGATCGATGAATCCGAGATACCGAAGGTATGAAAGGAGGATTGATGTTCACCACCTACTCCTATTGAAGTTGAGGTCTATTTCATTTATCGGCATCGGCCCCTGTTTTTTCAGGATCTCCATTCTCAAATAAGCCAGGAAATAGGGCGTTATATTGATTTCATAGCCCTCATATTGGTTATTGAAATTCCCTTGATTGCAGTTCGAATTGAATGCAGCAGAGAGAAACCGCCCGGTTCCGAGGCCAGGGTCGATCCACTTCACCCCCCGATCGGAAATATCCCCGGTAATTCCGAATTTTTCCTTTAGAATCCATTCCACCGCTCTAACCATAAAGGAAACAACCGGCTCAGGCGTCATATAAATCCCATACGTTTCTTTTCTATCCGGATCATAATGCGTGAAAAAAACCTCACAAAAGACATTGAGCCAATCGACATCGATTGGCTCCACACTCAGAATATTATCATAGATAAACGGCCAAATCTCCATATGGTCATTGACTTGTTTCTCAATTTCTTCCAGAACATCCGACGTACCCATCGCACCCCGATTCGAAATGATTTGATGAATCATCAGGTCGATTTTCGTTCGTTTCGTCAACAAAGCCATGATGGATGAAACGTTAATTTTTCGTCCGAAAATACCGGCAATCGAAAATACACCCATGACGATCGCCTGAGCTAAAAAATCAGCCAGTTCCTCGGTTGATTTTTCCGCGAAGAACTGCTTTCGTATTTCCATGCAATGCGTGTCCAGGGAGTTGCAAAGACACGTATTCAGCGTCCTGGTCAGCATGGCCAGGGCTTTTGCCAAAGATGTGATGGTGCCGAGAATTGAGTCCATGTCGCTTTTCTCCGATCCAAACAATTCGCTAAGTATCTATTTTATTTCACTGAACATACTTTGTCAAGCATTTTTCATTATGGTATAATGCCAGCTTAAAGAACAAAACAATAAGAATGGCGATAAAAAATGATTTCCGATACTCATGTTGATCTGGTAAAATTCGGTAAACGCGTGAATGCGATCATCGTATCCCTCAACCTGCAAAAGAAGGAATTTGCAAAATCGATTGCGATGTCGTTCAGTTACATTTCCGAAATCGTTGCGGGAAAGAAGAAGCCCGGATTTGAGTTTTTTAACTCCCTTTTTACGGTTTACCCGCGATTGAATCAAAATTATCTGTTTCACGGCGAGGATCCCATGTTTTTGCCGGATGCCGACACCTATGAGTTTATGGAAAAGGATCCGGCTCTCCGGCGATTGTTTTGGTTTTTGATGAACAGTGAGATTGTCCGTTATGATCTTTCCGGTTTTCTCATCCAATATTTTTGGGATAATGAAAAGGCAATCGTTGCCGAACTCAACCGGAGCGGGATCGCTGAATCGGATATACCGAACGTATGAGCCGGGAAGCCCAAATGAAAGATGGAGCCGGGAATTTTTGCCAAAGGCTAAAATCCCTTCGGGAGACACTGAACCTCACCCAAAAAGAATTTGCCGAATCCATTGGGATGGATCCGACCTACTATTCGAAAATCGAACTTGGAACGATCCACCCCGGTTTTGATTTTTTTTATTCAACCAGCGAAACGCATCGATTGAGTTTGAATTACCTGTTTACCGGCAAAGGCGCGATGTTTATAAACGAGCGGCCCAAAGACGGTTATCGGAAATATGAAATTTTAGACCAAACCGACGAGCTCCGAACATTGGTTTGGTTTTTAAAAAATTCCAAAATAGTCCGATTGGCGTGTCTGGGGCATCTGGTTGAATTTTATTCCCTGAACCGGATGGCTCTGGAAGCGGAATTAAAAATGCGGGGAATCGAAGATTCGGAAATACCTCGGATTTGATGGATTTGTGATATTTTGTGATATTGTGATATAATATATCGTGAGACAGAATAAGGTATCCGGACCTATACTTGGGGCACAAAGAGCCAAATTTCGAGCAGCAGGAGACGAATTTCGGGAACAAAGAGACGATCTTGGAGCAAAAAGAGTCAAACTTCGCTCAGAAGGAGACAAACGTTGAGCGCAAAGAGACGATATTCGGGCAGAAGGAGACAAACTTCGCGCACATGGAGACAAACCTGACGCGAAAGGAGACAATCTTCGCGCACAAAGAGTACTAACTTTAGTCAAAATAGACGAATTTTTGGCAGAAAGAGACTAACCTTTAGTCAAAGGACACTTACTTTTGCAACAAGGAGACTTACTTTTAGTTAAAGGAGACTTACTTTTGCAATAAAGAGACTTACTTTTAGTCAAAAGGCACTCACTTTCAGTCAAAAGAGACTTACTTTTGCCACAAAGAGACATATTTTCAGTCAAAGGAGACGAATCGTCAGGAGAGGCCAATTTTTTTTGGAACAAGCTGACTTAATTCGCTTGAAATTATTTCAAAAACAATATAATATAAAACATATTTAATTATCATATCATACCGTGATTAAAATGGAGATCTTGTTATCATGAACATCGACGATTTATTAAAGATAGCCGTAGAACGCGGGGCGTCGGATCTGCATCTGAAAGTCGGCAACCACCCGATTCTACGCATCGACGGTCATCTGGCTCCCCTGGTGGAACTGAAACGCCTAATGCAAGAGAATACCATTGCCATGGCGTTCTCAATGATGAACGAATCTCAGCGCGAACGCTTCAAAAAAGACCATGAACTGGACATGGCCTACAGCGTACCCGGTCTGGGCCGGTTCCGGTGCAATGTGTTTATGCAACGCGGGGCCGTGGGCATCGTAATGCGCGTCATCCCCACCCAGGCCAAAACCATCACCGACTTGAACCTCCCGCAAGTACTGGAAAAGATTTCCCAGGAAAGACGCGGGCTGGTCCTGGTCACGGGCACCACGGGAAGCGGCAAATCCACGTCGTTGGCTGCCATGATCGATTTTATCAATACATACCGCGTGGAACACGTGATTACAATCGAAGATCCCATCGAATATTTGCACCGGGATAAGAAGAGTATCGTCAACCAGCGCGAAATCGGGCAGGATACGGACAGCTTTGCCAAGGCGCTTCGCGCCTCTCTCCGCGAAGACCCGGATGTGATTCTCGTGGGCGAAATGCGCGACAAAGAAACGATTGAAACAGCGCTTCTGGCAGCCGAAACCGGTCACCTGGTGTTATCCACCCTGCACACGCTCGATGCGCCGGAAACCATCAACCGCGTGATTTCCATCTTCGAACCCCACCACCAAATGCAGATCCGGCTTCAACTGGCATCGGTGCTTCGGGCCATTATTTCCATGCGACTGATCCCCCGCGCCGATAAAAAAGGACGCGTTCCGGCCGTTGAAATTTTAATCAATACCTCTTATATCATGGAATGCATCACGGATCCTGAAAAAAACAAACTGATCAAAGACGCAATTGCCCAGGGCGTTTCCCAATACGGAATGCAAACCTTCGATCAGTCCCTCTATCACCTCTACCAAAAAGAGTTAATCACCTACGATGAAGCCCTCAAATGGGCTTCAAACCCGGATGAATTCAAATTGAGAAAAATCGGTCTCCAATCGACCAAAGACATGTCGATCGAAGAAATGGAACGCCGCATGTCCGACGATAATAAAAAGAATACGTTTGGCGTTTCCGAACACAAAGAACTGGAACTCGAACTCGAGTAATGAAAATGAAATGAAAGAAATAAACAGAGATAAACAGAGATAACCATGACGATGAACAATTCAGAAATACGAGACATCTTTTATTCCTATTTTACGACGCATCACCACCACAAGGTCCTTTCAGCCCCTCTGGTTCCTGCCAAAGACCCGACCCTGTTGTTTACCAACGCGGGCATGAACCAATTCAAAGGCGTTTTCCTGAGACAGGAACAACGGGAATACCAGCGCGCGGTATCGATTCAAAAATGCATGCGCGTTTCCGGAAAACACAATGACTTCGATGAAGTCGGAAAATCCGATTTCCACCACACGTTCTTTGAAATGCTGGGAAATTTTTCCTTCGGCGATTATTTCAAAGAAAAAGCCATTGCATATGCCTGGGAACTGTTAACCCTTCATTACCGATTCAAACCGGAAGATCTGTGGATCACGGTGTTTGAAAACGACGACGAAGCGTTTCGAATCTGGGAAGAAAAGATCGGTATTCCGTCTCATAAAATCATCCGGCTGGGTGAGAAAGACAACTTCTGGCAAATGGGTGAAACCGGCCCGTGCGGTCCCTGTTCGGAGATTCACTTTGACCGCGGTCCGGCGTTCGGCCCCGAAGGGTTCACGGATGGCAACAAACGCTTCATGGAAGTCTGGAACCTGGTCTTCATGCAGTATGACCGGGACGACACCGGAACCCTCAACCCGTTGCCGGCTCCGTCCATCGATACGGGAATGGGAATGGAGCGATTAACCACGTTGCTTCAGGGGAAAACCAGCAATTACAGCAACAGTTTATTTCGCCCCATCATCCTCCACACCGCGGAACTGGCGGGTCTGGATCCGGATTCGCCCCAGCACCGCGTGGCGTTTAACGTGGTTGCCGACCATATTCGCGCGCTTTCGTTTCTCATTTCCGACGGCGTTTTGCCCTCCAACGACGGCCGGGGATACGTGCTTCGCCGCATTCTCCGACGGGCCGCCAAGCACGGAAAGTCGCTGGGTTTCACGTCCAATTTCCTTCACCGGGTCAGCGCCAAAGTCGTGGACATGATGAAAGAGTTCTACCCCGAACTGGAATACAATCGCAATTTTATCGCCGAAGTCATCCTGGCCGAAGAAGAACGCTTCAACAATACCCTTGCCAATGGGTTAAAACGCTTCGAGGAACTCCTGCAACGCGCCATTGAAGAGAAACAGGCCGAGAGGCCCGCATGCATTCCCGGAAAAGAGTTATTCAAATTATCCGACACCTATGGATTCCCGCTTGATTTTGCCCGAGACCTGGCCATCGAAAAAGATGTGGCGATCGATTTTAACGGCTACCAGGAGGAACTGGAACAGCAGCGGGAAAAGTCCCGACTCAATACAGCCGCCAAACAGAAATCGATTCGCGCGCTTGAACACATCGACCGGTATGCCACGACGTTTACCGGTTACGACAGCCTCGAAGAAGAGGAGGCCGTGGTGTTGGCGCTGTATGTGGACGGAAGGGAAGCAGCGGCCGTGGAAGAAGGCGGTGAGGCGCAGGCGGTGTTTGATAAAACGCCGTTTTATGCCGAATCCGGAGGCCAAATCGGCGATGTGGGAACCGGAAAAAACAACGAGGTCTTTTTCAATATCACGGATACCCGAAAAGCCATGGGCGGTTCGGCGGTCCTTCATCGGATTCGGGTCAAAAAAGGCGTGCTCAAACCCGGAGACACGGTGGATATTCACGTGGATGCCGCGAGACGAAAAAACACGGCGGTTCACCATTCGGCCACGCACCTGCTCCAGGCTGCGCTTCGCGAAGTGCTGGGACTCCATGTCAAACAATCCGGTTCGTATGTGGGACCCGAGAAACTGCGGTTCGATTTCACTCACTTCAAGTCCGTGACCCCGGAGGAGTTGAAACAGGTGGAAGACATGGTCAACCGAAAGGCCCGGGAAAATTTATCGATTCAAACCGATGTATTAAAATACGAGGACGCAATTGCCCGCGGCGCGACCGCGATATTTGAAGAGAAATACGCGGATGTGGTGCGGATGCTCTCCATGGGCGATTTTTCCAAAGAGTTGTGCGGGGGAACCCACCTGAGTGCCACGGGAGAGATCGGGTTGTTTAAAATCACCGGCGAATCGTCGATTGCCTCAGGCGTTCGACGCATCGAAGCCGTGGCCGGCGAAGCGGGGTATCAGTATATCAATCAGCAATTGGGGGTTCTGGATGCGATTTTATCCCACTTCAAACAAAAACCCGGCTCAATCGTGGAATCCCTCATTCAATTGGAAGCCGAGTTGAAAGAAAAAGAAAAGCAGCTCAAGAAAACCCAGCAGCCCAAAGACGATCATGTGGATATCGATACCCTGATTGCCGAGGGAAGTCGCGTGGGCGAGGTGCCGGTGTCAACGGCGTTGCTCGGTCCGATCGATCGCAAGCAATTGAGTGCGATGGCCGATGCGATCAAGACGAAAACCGGCGGCGTGGCGGTTCTGTTTACCAACGCGGACGGAAAGTCGGCGATGGTGGTTTCCGTAGCCAAAGAATTGACGCCGAAACTGCATGCCGGAACGATTGCCAAAGACGTGGCCGCTATTCTGAACGGCAGCGGCGGCGGGCGTCCGGATTTTGCCCAGGGCGGCGGCGATGAAATCAACGATATTCTTCAGCTCAAGCCTCGGATTGTCGATATAGTCAGTAGGTATATCAAATAAATAATAAAATAAATAAAACAACGATGCAGCGATTGAAGGGTTATGTTTTGGTTATTATTATGATGGCCTTATCCATTGCCTACCGGATTGCTCCGGCTGAAATCAAAGTGATTCAGGATCCCAAAGGAACCGTGACCATCACCGATGAATATTCACCGGTCAAGAAAGCCCGGTCGCGTTACCGGTCGGTTGAACCCATGGCTTCCGCGTTTTCCCCTCGTGTGGTTCCGTCCAAATACTTAACCAAAATCAAAGACCTTTCCTTAAAATACAATTTGAGGGAGGATTTGATCATTGCGGTGGCGCGGTTCGAATCCGGTTTTAATCCCTGGGCCGTGTCCAACAAGGGAGCCGTGGGGATCATGCAGCTCATGGCCGGAACGGCCATGCTCTATGGGGTGATTAACCGGTTCAATGCGGATCAAAACCTCGAAGCCGGGGTCAAGCATTTGAAATACCTCTATGAACTTTACAACCATGATATCTCCCTGACCCTGGCGGCTTACAACGCCGGTCAGGAAGCAGTCAGAAAATACAATGGCATTCCACCGTATTCGGAAACCCGACTCTACGTCAAACGCATCATGGGATCTCTGGGACTGCCGGTCACGACTTCGGCCGTGGTACTCCCCGACAAACCGCCGTCAAAGATTTACCAATACCGAAACGCCGACGGCGTTTTGACCATCTCCGACACCTACCCCACTCATGCAACCAGTGAAGTGATTGTCATTGAATAACTCTGAGGGCGGTTCGCGAACCGCCCCTACAAAATTTGACTTAGTTGATACCCGGTCCCCGATATTGGCAATAATTATTATCCTCATAAGAATTTTTGATGCATCATTGCATCATTCGTAGGGGCGATTCGCGAATCGCCCCCTTTTTCATGTGAGGAATTTTGCGCCCCTAAATTTCTTTACATTTCATTTCCATTCGGATAAAATAAACTTTCACAATAAAACCTACCCTAGGAGGAACATCAATGAAACGGTTTTTATTCGTTTTAGCAATCATTTTAATTGGAATCGGAATGAATTCCGCATGTGGTCAAAAAGAGAAAGCACCGGAGGCAACCATGACGCTGCAAAAGCAAGCCGACTCTTTCCTGCAAAATTACCTGGCGCAACTGGATAAGGCGTTTTGCACCCGCGCCGCCCTGTATTGGAAAGCCACCAATTCCGGGAACAAAGAAGACTTCGACGCGTATGCCGCTGCCGACCTGGTATTAAAAAAACTCCACAGCGACGCGCAGTCCTTTTCGCAAATCGAAGCCTTCCTGGCCCAAAAGGACAAACTGGAGCCCATCACGGCCCGGTCCCTTCAGGTCGCCTGGAACGCCTTCAAAGAAAATCAACTCCCCAAAGAGATGCTGGAGCAATTGAGTTCCGAAGCGGCATCGATCGAACAAATCTTCAATTCGTTCCGCGCCACCATGGATGGAAAAGAATACTCCGACAATGAACTGGCTGCCATGATGAAAGCGGAAACCAATTCGGCCAAACGGAAAAAAATCTGGGAAGCCGAAAAACAGGTGGGACAAGCCGTGGGTCCCCGACTGGCGGCTCTGGCCAAACTCCGAAACGCCGCTGCCCAGAAACTGGGATTCAAGAACTACTGGGACATGCAGATCCGGCTCCAGGAACACCAGCCCGATCAGATCATGGCCATTTTCGAAGACCTCGAAAAACAAACCAACGAACCGTTCAAAACCATGAAAGCCCAGATGGACCGCGAACTGGCGGCCCGCTTTAAAGTCAAACCCGAAGACATGATGCCCTGGCATTACGACAGCCCGTTCTTTCAAGCCCCTCAACCCTCGGCCAAAATCGATCTGGATGAGTTTTACAAGAACAAGAAAAAAGAAGACCTGGTTGAAATGGCCAAAAAATTCTACAGCGATATCGATTTACCCATGGATGATATTGTGGCGCGCTCGGATCTGTATCCCCGCAAGGGCAAACAGCAACACGCGTTCTGCATGACCCTGGACCAAAGAGGCGACGTTCGCTCCTTGCTCAATATCAGTGCCGATGAATACTGGATGGATACGATCCTGCACGAGATGGGACACGGCATCTATTCCAAATACAACGACACCAGCCTGCCGTTTAACCTGCGAGACTCGGCCCATGCGCTGACGACCGAAGGCGTGGCCATGCTTTTCGGCGCTCAGGCCAAAAACCCGGTGTGGTTGGTTACCTATGCCGGAGCCGACCCCAAACGCGTCAAAGAGGTGGAAGCCGCTCTCCTCGAGCAACGCCGCCGGGAACAATTCCTCTTTGCCCGCTGGTCCATCACCATGCTCTACTTTGAAAAAGCCATGTACGAAAACCCCGACCAGGATTTAAACAAACTCTGGTGGGATATCGTGGAACGGGTCCAAATGCTCAAACGGCCCGCCGGCCGAAACGCTCCCGATTGGGCAGCCAAGATCCATTTTACCATCGTGCCGGTATACTACCACAACTACCAGTTGGGCGAATTGTTTGCCGCCCAATTACGCGGCGTCCTGATGAAGATGGCCGGGCATCAGGGACCGTCCTATACCTTAAACTATGGACAGCACAACGAATTCGGCAAGTACTTCAAAGAAAAGATCTTCAAACCCTGTCAGACCCTGCCCTGGCCGGAATTTGTGAAAATGGCTACCGGCGAGCCGCTCTCTCCCAAATATTTCGTCGATGAATTAAAATAAGAGCGATCATAGCGATCCGTCATCAAAGGGCAGCCGACGGGCTGCCCTTTGAGTTCACCCTTCTCCTCCTCCCCCACCGATAACCGCCAAAACCAACAAAACCGCCAAAACACAAAAAACACAAAAAACACAAAAAACACAAAAAACACAAAAACGTAATCACGTAATCACGTAATCACGTAATCGCGCATATTGAAATTGACAAATACAGTGTTAAACGATATACTTTAATAAAGGAGTTGTGTAAAATTATATGGACATACAATTCGAACAATTAAAAAAACTAAACACTTTTTTATCCTGTTTTTTCCCCAACGAAGAATTCGATAAAATCGTATTAAATGCCGCCACCGCGGATCGAATGATTTTCTTTCTCGCTTCAGCCATGGACGCATTGATCAAAGGCGAAAACCTTTATAAAAAAAGAAACATGATGATTCCCGAGAATCATTCTTTTTTTACCCGTGAACCGTTCGATCTCCTGAGCCATATTAACCTTTATTTCTATCGCTTCGACTCCCGCATTTTTAACTTCAACCGAACCGAACGCCAAACCTTTATCTTCATCCTCGAAAATGTCCTGGATTACCTCAAACGGATGAACACCTATGCGGATAACCAGGAACTCTTCAGAGATTATCGGTTCTGGATTGAAAACCTCTTCAAAATGGCCAACCAGAAAATCGTCGGGACCATCTATTCCAGTCAAAAGCTGAACCTGAAAAATGTCTTTACCCCCGGCGACCCGATCCATACCGAACTCATCTACTCCAATACATCGGTCAGTTTCAGTATTTCCCCATTCGTCTTCCAACGCGAAAACCGAAACTGGTTTTTAACCCGCGTCGATAAAGACGACGGAACCTTAATCTACACCGAAGCCGAAACCGGGGAAGAGATCATCCTGGAAAATGCCAAATGCGACCTAAAAATCTTTGAATTTTTAATCTCCAATCTGGATTTTGAAACCGCCGGAGCCCTCAAACCCAAACTCAAGGATCAACACAGCCTCCTGCTGGAAAACTGCGACCTGATCGAAAATGCCTGCAATTACCATAAAGAACGCCTCTTCCAGGAAAGCTTCAGCCTCCTCAAGGATATCTCCCTGGAAACCCTCGACCTTCCCCTGGTCCACTTGTTACAGATTAAAAATCTGTTAAACACGAACCGGACCTTCGAGGTTAAAAAGCTGATGCAAAAGTTTCTCACCCTCTATCCCTACTATGCCGAAGGGTATGAGATCATGGGCGATATCTACTTGAAGGAGGAAGACTTCGAATCGGCGGTCAATTTCTACGAGAAGGTGATCCAGCTCACCCAGAACAAACGGGTCATGGAGAAATTGAAACGGATCCGGGAAACGATCGAAAAGAACAAACAGCAATCGGCAAAAGAACGCAATGAGAACTTCTTCGATCTGACGGACCAGATCTTTCACGGCGACGAGAAACTCCTCCCCCGCGAAAAAGAACTGAGACAGATGATCGAGATTCTCATCTCCGAATCCAAACGCAACGTGCTT
The DNA here is from genome assembly GCA_050258455.1 of Candidatus Omnitrophota bacterium. GTDB lineage: Bacteria > Acidobacteriota > Aminicenantia > UBA2199 > UBA2199 > JAKAGC01. The sequence continues at coordinate 60,170 of JBLMYT010000134.1, forward strand.
TTGGTTGGGGAAAGCGGGGTGGGAAAATCCGCCCTGATTCGCTTACTGGGAATGAAAATATTAAACAACGAGGTTCCGCCGGCATTAAAAGAGAAACGACTGAAAGAAATCAATTTCGTGTCGCTGCTCACCGGCTCGAAATACCGGGGCCAATTCGAAGAAAAAGTACTCAAAGTATTGGGCGATTTTCAGTCCATGAAATCCATCCTGATTTTGGAAGACGTCCACCTCATGATTGCCACGGGGATTCCCCGGGGAACGTCCATGGATTTTATCAATCTATTAAAACCGTTCCTGCGAGATAAATCCATCCAGGTCATTGCCACAACCAACTACGAAGAGATGAAGAACGTGATCGAGAAAGACAACCCGCTGATGGGATTCTTTCAAAAGATAACCGTTTCGGAAATGAGTGTGGACGAAACGCACCGGGTGTTAAAGAAAGCGGCCGAAGATATTTTTACCCGCGAAAAGATCATGGTTTCCGATGATATTATCGGTCAGGTCATTGAAATTGCCAAGCGGGATTCCCGGGAGAAAAAATGTCCCGATTCCGCGTTAATGATCCTCGAGCGGTCGGTGGCCAAGTTGAAATACAAGATGCACCTGGACGACTTAACCAAAAACGCCATTGAAGCGACCGATGTGGCTGAAGTGACCGCCGATATGCTCAACCTTCCGGAAACGAGCATGCCTCTTTCCCTCAAGCAACGGCTAATCGGTTTAAAAGACCGCTTGTTGACCCGGATCATCGGACAGGAGGAAGCCATCGAGCGGATTGCCGCCACGATGATTACGGCCAAGTTAAAGTTCGATGTCAAGAAAGGGCGACCGGATGGAGTTTTTCTCTTTATCGGTCCCACGGGCGTGGGAAAAACCGAAACCGCCATTGCCCTGGCCCGAACGCTCTACGGTTCGGAAGATTACCTCATTCGAATCGATATGTCCGAATACATGGAAAAGCACACCTATTCGCGGTTTGTGGGCGCTGCGCCCGGTTACGTCGGGTACATGGACACGAATCAGTTGACCGATAAAGTGCGGCAGAACCCGTTTTCGATTATCCTGCTGGATGAAATCGAGAAAGCCGATGCCCAACTCCTCAATATCTTCCTCCAGGTTTTTGATGCGGGACGGCTCACCGACGCGCGCGGAAACGTGATCGATTTTTCGCATGCCACGATCATCATGACCTCCAATATCGGCACCTCGCTTTTTGCCAAAACCACCATGGGGTATCAGCATACCCCGGGCGAAGCGGATGTGTCCCACACCGCGCTCATGAAATCGCTCAAGAAATATTTTTCCCCCGAGTTTTTAAATCGGGTCGACGACGTGTTGATCTTCAGTCATCTCAAAGAAGACCACATCAAGACGATCATTGACCTTCAACTGGCGCTGACCCGGGATAACCTGAGACAGCAAGGGAAAACCCTGATCTTGCAAGACGAGGTGATCGCGTTGATGATCGCCAATGGATACTCCAAAGAATACGGGGCACGGCACCTGGGTCGGGTATTGCGCAAGCACCTGCTGGAAAAAATCGCCCATCTGTCGCTTGAAAAAGAATGGGACCATGCCCATCGGGTGATCTGTTCGCTGGATGAACAGCAACAGGTTCGGGTGCAATTGGAACCGGATCCCCTCTACCTCGACCCGCTGGCAGCATCGGATTTTATCGACGAAATCGCGATGCGTCAAAATGAAGGTTAAACAAGATAAGTTAAAAAAAGGATTAAATAATAGCAACGAATGGAAAAAGTACTCGTAATCGACGATGAAAAAAACATACAGGTTTCTTTGGCTTCGATTCTGGAAGATGAAGGATACAAAACTTTTTTTGCGGCTTCGGGTGAAGAAGGCTTACAAAAGTATAAGACCATCAAACCCGATGCGATCTTTCTGGATATCTGGCTTCCCGGCATCGATGGCCTGGAGACCATGAAACAGATACTGGATATCGATCCGCTGCAAATCATCATCATGATTTCCGGTCACGGCAATATCTCAACAGCGGTTCGGGCCGTCAAAGAAGGGGCGTACGACTTTCTGGAAAAACCGTTGAGTCTGGATAAGGTGATGTTTGTCTTGAAGCGGGGATTGGATTACCGCAAGATCCTGGCCGAGAACAAACGGCTTCGCGCCATTATCGATGAAAAGATCGATCAGCGGTTTGACCCCCAGATGGTGCTTTCGGATCAGTTTAAAGAAATTCCCAGCGATATCGAATACGAAATTGCCGGAACGTCGCCCATCCGAATCCAGAAGACCGTTAAAACCAGTAATATCTTTTATGGGATGGGATTGCATTCGGGGGTTAAGACCGGGATGGCCATCAAACCCTTACCGCCAGGCAAGGGGATCCGGTTTGAGAATATTTCGGAGCCCGGATATATTCCGGCGCGCATCGAATACCTGGACACCACGGCTTATGCGACGTCGATTCGAAAGGACGATCTGGAAGCTCGAACAATCGAGCATTTGATGGCTGCGCTTCATGCCGCCGGTATCACCAACCTTTCCATTAAAATCAACAAGGAAGTTCCGATCGGCGATGGATCGGCGGGAGAATTCTGTGAATTTATCCGGCAAACCGGTGTTCAGATTCAGGATGACTCGTTGATTCCGGAAATTGTCATCGATAAAACCCTGATTCTCGGTGAAGAGGGCGAAGACTCGAAATTTATCAAGGTGGAACCCGCCGAACACCTCACGGTTCGGTATACGACGATTTATCCCGAGCCTCTGGGGCGGAGCACCTACGAGTTTACCATGAGTTCGTTCGAAGCGTTTGAGAAAGAAATCGCGCCTGCGCGAACATACGGATTCGTGGATGATTTGAACCGGTTGTCTCAGATGGGGCTGGCCGAAGGCGGGCGGATGAACAACTTCATTCTCATCGATAAAGGGCAGGTCATCAACACGACCCTGCGCTTTACCGAGGAATTGGCCCGACACAAAATCCTGGATATTATCGGTGACTTTTATTTATTGGGCTGCCCCATCCGGGGAAAGATTACCGCGCAAAAAACCGGTCATTTCGAAAACGCGAAAATGTTAAACCTGATCAAAGAAACCTACCTTTAACCGTTAACGGTGTCTGGCGTGTCGACCGTTTCTCTTATTAGTTATTCGTTACTATCTATCTGACGATTCCTTTTCCAGGTGAACCGAGAGGTTGTATGTTTGCGCTTTAAATTCCCATTCTTTCTTATAGGTTTTGTATCCGGGTTTGACGATTTCAAGGGAATATTTACCCGGTTTGAGCCGGATATTTTCGATTTTCCCGCTTTCAGGAGAGATTCCCCAAAATTTTCCATTCATGTAGATCGATGATTCGTCGGGGGAAACGGTCAGCGACAGTTCCGCGGGTTTCACGGCAGTCGAAGGCGCTTCATCGGAAGGCTCGGGCGGCGGTGTTTTTTCCGGTACGGTTTTGGGAGCCTCCGGGGATCGGGATTCGGGCCGTTCGTTTCGGGAGGGTTCGGATTCCCGATAGTTTCGATCCGGGCGCAACTGAACCCGAAGGGTAATGTTGTGGGAGGAAAAGTTTCTGAGATCGATGGACTCTTCGACAAACCCGTCGTGCTTAAGGATCACTTCGTTATTTCGGGTGGCTAATTTGAGTGCGGAATCGGATTTTGAAAACTCGTACGCTTCCCCAATCCATTTCCCGTTCAGAAACACACGGGCATCATCCGGATCGACCTTCAGGACGACGCGAATCGGACGATAATCATCTTCCCAATCGGGAGGCAGGGTAATGGCGCACGCGGTCAAGGAGGCGAGAACAACAAGGAGCGCCAATACCGGGAACAGGGTTACGAGTAACGGTTGTTTCTTTTTCATGATCAATTCTCCTTTTAAAAGATTATATCTCTTTCAGGTAGACAGATGCAATTTAAATTCCAGCGAAAACGAATTTTTTTGTTCTGCTTTTAGGACACTGTATTTATTTCGCATTTTTCCGGTTGCGTAATCCAGTTCGGACCCCATCACGGAATGGGGAACCAGATACACGATGACCATGACCACAACCGCGGCAAATACCCACCATTTGCTTTTCTTTTTTAAAAAGAATGCGGCAATCCAAAGAATCATCGCGATCAAAATTTTATTATCGGTTAAATCGGTACCCATGGGAAACCCCGTCCATGCGTCGCCAAACGCATACCACTGAACAATGGGGCCCAGAATCATCCCCCCGACACCGGTAATCAGCAAGGTTGCCGTTACCATCCACGAATAGTTCCCATTCGTTCGAAGGGTTTCCAGACCGGTGCGAACGCCCATGAGAATACTGAAAAACATCAATAAGATATGCAGGATGAGAAAGGGCAACGGCACGTTCCCTTTGAATCGCGCGATGACCGGCTCGCCGTGGTGGAGGAGGAACCGTTCCCCGTCAATTGAAAGCCGGACTTGATACTCGACTTTGCCGGCCATGGGCTGACCGGGAATCGAGCCGATTAACCGATTGCCTTCCCGTGTCATCGGGACCTCGGTCCAGGCGTCCTGGGTTTTGAACCGTTTAAACGACAGCGTAGCCGAAATCGAAGAATCCGGCGCTTCGAGCCGAATCGGTAGGGCCTGGTGGGCGGTGTGGGTTCGCAGGAGTTGATAGGTGACGGTACGGCCGTTGACGGTCTCATGTCCCCGGATCGGATACGTGGGGCCGGTCATGCGTTGATATACGGCAAGAAAAAGGGTCAAAAGGACAGATAAAATCCAAAAAAGAATTGACACATATCGATGTCGCATCGTTTTTCCACCTCTATTTAAAAAGAGACAGGACACAATAATGTTGGATGGTGTGCCCTGTCTCTTTCGATTTTATTTTATCTATGTATGGGACTGATATTTAAATGAATCGTTTTAAACACTTTGGGCCGCTTTAAACATGATGTCATGGATTCGCGGGATGATGTGCTCGATTTCTTCGGTTATCCCTTCCCGCAGGATCATGTTATCCAGCAACTGAAGACCCAATGCTTTTAACTGTTCGGAATCGGGTTTCACTTTATGAATCCGGATCATTTCCTGAATCAGGTTATTCTGAGGATTGATTTCCAATATTTTCTTGGAGAAATCGGCTTTGGCATTTTGCAAGCGCATCAGGCGTTCCAGTTGAACGGAGGGGGCATTCTTCGAGTTGACCAGGATACAGGGACTATCGACCAACCGGTGGGACACTTTGACTTCTTCGACCCGGTCGCCGTAGATGACTTTCAGGTACGAAGCCAGGTTTTCCGCTTCCTGGACGGTCTCTTTGTTTTCTTCTTTTTCATCCTGTTCCAGAGAGATATCGGCGGCTTCAACCGGACGAATCATCTTTCCCTTGTACTGCTGGAGATGATCCATCACCCAGCCATCCATGGGATCCACGAAATACAGGACTTCGAGATCTTTCTTTTTAAAGGCTTCAAGCGCGGGATTTCGTTCGATCGAGTCGTAATCGTGACCCAGGGCATAGTAAATCTCCCATTGGTCGCTGGGCATGCGTTCAATGTATTTGTCCAGGTCGGTGTACTGATCCTTGGGGGTTTTGGAGGAATAAAACAGGAGGAGCGAGGACAATTGATCGCGGTATTCGTATTCGTTGGGAACGCCTTCCTTGAAATTCCGCTGGAAGTTTTTCCAGATCTTTAAATACTTATCCATGTCTTTGGTCTTCAGATCGATGAAATGATCGTACACTTTCTTTAAGACGAATTTACGGATTTTATTGACTTTCAAATCACTCTGAATGGTTTCCCGGGAGATATTGAGCGGGATATCTTCGGAATCGACCACGCCTTTGATGAACCGGAAGTATTCGGGCAAAATGTCTTTGCAGTGTTTCTGGATCAATACTTTCCGGGAATAGAGGTCGATGCCGGGATCGGTTTTGATCCAGCCGTAGACTTCCGGATTGGTTTTGGGAACATACATGATGGCATTGAATTGAACCGGAGCGTCCGAAGCAAGGTGTAAATACGTTTCGGGGTCTTCATTGGCATTTTGGAAAAATTTATAAAACTCGTTGTAATCTTTATCTTCCAGTTTGGATTTGGGTTGGGTCCAGATCGCGTCCACGCTTTCGATTTTTTCGCCTTCGACGTAGATGGGGAAGGGAACAAACTTGGAGTGTTCTTTGATGATGGTTTTTAAGCGGGCGGCAGCGGCAAATTCTTTCTCGTCGGCTTTCAGGATCAATTCAATCCGTGTACCGCGATTCTTTTTGCCTTTTTCTTCGATCGTGTAATCGTTCCCACCTTTGGACTTCCACAAATAGCCCTGACTGCCCTTGCGGTACGATTTGGTGTACACGTGAATTTCATCGGCCACCATGAAACTGGAATAAAAACCAACGCCGAATTGACCGATCAGGTCCATTTTATCTTTGGCGTTGGATTGGGTGACCTTTTTGACAAAGTCCAAGGTCCCGGAATGGGCAATGGTCCCGATGTTATTGATCAGCTCTTCCTTGGTCATGCCAATGCCCGTGTCCTCGATAATGACTTTGTATTTATCGCGATCGATCGAGAGATCAATTCGGAAATCAAGTTCTTTGTCTTCGATATCGGAATTGACCAGAGACTCGAATTGGACTTTATTTAAAGCGTCCACGGCATTGGAAATCAATTCGCGCAGAAACACTTCTTTATGTTTATATAAAGAGTAAATGAGAATGTGAAGTAATTGCTGAACTTCGGATTGGAACGTGAAGTTTTCAGCCGTTGATAGGGAGTCCGTTTCAGTCGGCTCGGTCTCTTTTTCCGTCTCCGCAGTCGGGGCAGAAGGTTCCTGGGTCAGGATTTCGGATTGATTGTCTTGTTTTTCTTTGGTTTTGCTTTTCTTTTCGGTTTTTTCTTTGGTTTCCTTCTTGTCTTTTTCTCCGGATGCTTTTTCTTTAGCCATATTACCTCCTTATATGTCAAGGTTTTTTATATTTAGTGTATACGATATACTTTAGTCTCACATTATAACATTTTCGTAAATATAAGGCAAGATTGAAGCGTTCGTCGGTGGAATTTTTAGGGGAAAAAAGGGGAAACGAATGCCCACCGGGCGGGGGTTAGCGGGCATTCGGAGATTTGGCCGACTCCAATCGGAGGGGTCGGTTCAAAGGGGGTGGTTAATTGTTTTTCTTTAGAAAGAATCCCAGAATTTTTTTAAACAGGGACGTTTTGGAATCCGTCTCTGTTGGGGCAGTTGGCGAAAAAGGAGCGGCGGTTGTGGCGCCGTCGTTTACCCTAAAATTATCGCCGTATTTTTTCTTGTAATATTCCAGCCGATCTTCCATGGATTTGGTTTTCCGGGGATAGGCCACATTGTTTTTTTCGTGGGGTTTTCTTTCGCCGCGGCGTTCCGGGGGTTGATACTTTCCTTTTTTTTCAGTCAGGGGTTTATCCTGTTTATTGACGGTTTTGGTCGAATTGTCTTTGCCTTTTCTGGGGGTTTGTTCCTTAAAATTGGTTCGTTCTTTTTTATAATCTTTCTCTTTCCTAACCTTTTCTTTTTTCAAATTGTCATTGTAATTCACGTCTTCCTCCGTTTTCCCGGAATTTTTTTTGGTTCGTTCACGTTTTTCTCTTCCTTTTGAATCGTGTAACCGGGGAATAGTTCCCTTTCTGCGTTTGGGTCGGTCGAAATTCATATGGGCCGTTTTGTCTTCCTGGAACAGTCCCTCGTCCATTTCCATGACCGGGATTTTCATACCGATGTACTGTTCGATCGCTTCCAGGTTATACACATAATTTTCGCATACCAGTGAAATGGCTTTACCGGATTTCCCTGCGCGGGCCGTTCGGCCAATGCGGTGTACATAGTTTTCACAATCCTGGGGCAGATCGTAATTGATAATCAATTCGAGATTTTCGATATGAAGCCCGCGAGCAGCCACGTCCGTGGCAACAAGGACGGCTAACTTTCCTTCTTTAAAATTACTGATGACGCGAAGGCGTTTGGCTTGAGGCAAATCCCCGCTGATAAACTGACTCTTGAATCCGTTATGCTCCAACTTTTTAGCAACTTTTTCCGCCGTGTGTTTCATGTTGGTAAAGATCAATACATTCCGGGGGTTTTCTTTCTTTAAAATTCCCAACATGACACTCATCTTTTCTTGTTCCGCGACATGATAAAGTTCCTGGGTGACCCTTTCCACGGTGACCTGCTCGGGCATAATCTCGATAAGGGCAGGGTTTTTCATGTATTCGCGGGTAATGGCCTTGGTGCGTTCATCCATGGTGGCACTGAAAAGCATGGTCAAACGTTTGTTCCGACGGGGCATGCTGTCCACAATGCGTCTGATATCCGGTAAAAATCCCATATCGAACAAGCGGTCCGCTTCATCGATGACCAGGATACCGATCGTACTAAAATCCATTTTGCCTTTCTGCTGAAAATCCAATAATCTCCCGGGGGTTCCGATAATGATATCCACATTATTCGCCAGGGATTTTTCCTGGGCATCGTATCCGACGCCGCCATAAAAACAACCGATCGTGAAGTTAAGGTACTTCCCGAGTAATTGAGCGTCATGGTCGATTTGAATGGCTAATTCTCGGGTCGGGGCAATGATGAGCGCCTGCTTTCTTTTTATCGGACTATCCTCTCTCAGGAAAAGCTGAAAAATGGTAATCATGAATGCAGCAGTTTTTCCAGTTCCGGTTTGAGATTGCACATAGGCATCTCGACCTTCCAGGGTATAAATCAGCGCTTCTTCTTGAACGGGCATTAATGTGGTGAATCCAGCCTCTGTGATTCCTTTCAACAAATTCTCATTTAAATTCAATTCCGTAAACTGCATGGTTTATTATAATCAAATTACTTCGTAAAGGCAAGAGGATATGGTATAATCTTGCAAAGGAGAATATGCGGATGAAAAAAGAGGTTACCGTCAGACGCTATAAATGGCGACATTTTTCCGAAGAAAAAGAATACGTGGCAGAAGAACGGTGCATCGATCTGATTATCAACGGTATCCCCAAAACGTCATTCCCGATTTCTCCCGAAGAATTAAAACCGTTTACTTACGGATACTTATTTACCTCGGGCCTGATCTTTTCCAAAGAGGATGTAAAAGAACTCACCATCAAACGTCATTCGATTGACGTTCAAATTCCGCATCTGTCGTTGCAACCCGATCCGACCCTCGCCGATCAAGACGATCAAGACGATCGAGCCGATCGAGCCGATCAAAAGCAGGGGGAACCGGAGAAAACGGAAACCAAACGGCGGGGGTTTGATCAACTCATCCGGCCGGATATAAAGAAATTACCGGCATTGTATAAAGCCTTTACGCGCTATTCGGTGCTTTTTGACGAAACGGGAGGCGGATACTCGGCGGCAACGATATTTGATGGAATGTCGATCATGTTTTTTTCCGAAGATATGGGCATGCGAAATGCCGTTGATAAAGTCATCGGCAAAGCGTTGCTAAACAATCACGTTCCGGGGTCGGAGATTTATTTTTTGATGATCAATGGACGCATCTCCGGCGAAGTGACCGCCAAAGCCATCGCAGCCGGTATTCGGGGCATCGTCTCTTTGTCGGCGCCAACGTCGGCCGCGGTGGACATGGCCAAGAAATGCAAGGTCAGTCTCGTCGGTTTATTAAGTGGAAAGTCCTTTACCATTTACACCTAAGGCCATGAATCAACCGGACATCCGCACATCCTGTTCGTTTGTCGGAAATCCCGGATCGAGTGCCATTATTCTGGCCGGGGGTCGAAGTTCGCGAATGAAAGCAGACAAATCGCTCCTATCGGTTTCCGGTACGCCGTTGATTCAGGTGGTGGCGCAAAACATCCAACCTTACTTTCAGGAGATTATTATCAGTGCCAAATCCAGGGAACCTTTCGCGTTTCTGCCTTACCGGGTGGCGGTGGATCAACAGCCGGGGCAAGGTCCCCTGATGGGGATTCTCTGCGGCCTGGAAGCATCCCTAACGTCCGTTAACTTTGTGATTGCCTGCGATATCCCGCAAATCGACGGAGATTTTTTACGGCACATGATGTCTTTTGCCAATGAATACGAAATCGTGGTGCCGGTTTCCGGCACGGACCATTATGAACCGATTTTGGCATTTTACAATAAAATCCTGGTGGGGCGGATTAACGAGTTGCTGCACCGAAACCGGCGAAAAATTATTGAACTCTTTCCTCTGGCTAAGGTGAAGTATGTCCCGTTTGAAAAGGAAACATGGTACTATAATTTAAATACGCTCGAGGATTATGAGAATTATGTTCAATTACGAAATGACGTGAATCACGTGGGAGGTTAGGATCGATGACGGGGTCAATCTTATCGATATTAAGGTGGCGAAAACAAAAATGCTTCCGGTGGATGCTGGTCGGTGTGCTGCTGGTCTCATTGACGATGGCCGTTATGGCCGAAGAAGAAGAGGATGAGGGCGAAGGCATTTCCAAATTCATTAAACGGGAACGGATCAACGCCGCATACGTGATGTTTGGGGGCACAAACCTCGATTTTTCGAAATTAAATTCGTATTTTGGGAGGAATCAATTACCGGTTCTCAATGAAGGTTACCTGTCGTTTGGCCTGGGAGGGCATGTGATCTTTTCAAAATGGATATTGGGGCTTGAAGTCGTTCGAACCATCCGGGATACGCCTTCCATCATCAACACGTACAGTACGTCGGGGGAAGCGAAATACACGGTGTTGAATTTCGGATACCTCTTAAAATCGGATAATGGATTGATGTACTATCCGTACATCGGATTCGGAATCGGGGCCGTAAAAGTCACGATCACAAAAGGAGATATCGATTCCTTTGATGATATTACCCATTTTCAAAGCATCAATACCGTTCAACGGTCCAGTTTTTTGATCAACGCGGGGTTTGCCCTCGATTATTTTCATAAGTATGTCCAGAAGACAAAAGGGAAAAACAATCTGGTATTAGGAATACGTGCCGGCTATATGTTTGCGCCCGGGATGGGGAAATGGAAAATTAACTATTTCCATGTTCCGGATGGTCCTTCGACCGGGGTTTCCGGACCGTATATTTTCCTTACGGTGGGTTTGGGGGGCTGGATTCAGAAATTCATTAAGAAAACGATTTACGAATAATAAGGGGTAGTTTTAAGAATTTATTCGGTGATATGAAATGTTAATCTTTAACCGAGAATTCATCCACTCTTAAAAACTTGCATATATTTTTCTTTTCTTTTATTAAACCTTTCATTTTTACATCTTTTTTTCGTTTATGAGCGTCTATTGCTTTCTTGTAATCACTGCTGGTTAAATTGGCTTCAAACTCGACGGGTTTGTTATCAAGAAGTCCTGATAAACGAATGTCATTTTTACTTCCGTCGGGATTTTTTGATTTTAAGGCAATAATTTTTCCGGTAATGATCGTTTCTTTTTCTATTTCTTTTTCTGTACTTTCGATTACAAATTCAATTAATTCAGATAAGTTCTTCTTTTTAACCCCTGAAACTTCCCGGGTATTTATTTCGGTCGATTGATCTATACCGATAAACTTGAAGTCCACATTTTTCACTTCTTCATATAACTTATTTATGTCTTCTAGTATATCAAGGTTGATGTTTTCATGATTTTCTTGGAAAAATTTTTCATCGAATCGGATGTTTTCTTTAGAAAATATTTCTTTGTTAATAAAGGTTAATACATTTGATAATTTATAAGTAATATCCTTTGATCTGAGTTCTTCGGAAAACAGATCCTTTGGTTTAATAATACATTCTGATGGTAATTGAATCTTGGTTATAAAACTTCCCCTTTGGGTTTGCAAAAATCGACAGAGGTTGACATATTTGTAGGCTTCACCGGGTATATTTCTGATTCTATATACTTGGGATATAGCAAAGCTGGCAGTTTTTAAAAGTATATCCTTTATTTGGGTGATCATTTCTTGAAATTTTATCAGAGGAATTGTACCTTCTTGAGTTTCCTCATCTGAAAGGTGTACAGAAAAAATGGATTGTTCTTCTCTTAAAATTACTTCAAGATCGTCCCTTTTGATTTCATACAAATCAGAAATTATATCCATAAGTATCCCGGTATAACGGTCGTGCTCGCTATCATTGGAATAAACAGGAATACGAAGAGTGTATTCTTCTAAAAAACCTAACTCTTCGGGGGCTTTTAATTCTGTGAATTGCTGATTTTCAATTATTTTTAGCCAACCCCTACTTTCTAAAAATTTTATAATGTTACATTGTAACATGGGATTCACCAAAAAATTTTTCAAATAAATTTTTAATAGTATTTAAATTCAATTTATTCTTAATTGGAATTTCAATTCTTACCGTTCTCTTATTGTCCGTCGATATGAAATCATTTTCGGGACAATACCAATAAGCACATTTTCTAAGTGCCATTTCTTCGTCTCGTAATTGGACCCATTCGTTTTTATCATTTGGAAGAATGAATAAAATCAAAATTAATGGAAGAAAAATCCTCTCTTCCTTCCGAGAAATCAGATCCTCATAATTTTTAACTTCGAGATCATATTTTATTACTCTATCTGATTCAATAATTGATTTTTCAGTGGTTGTTTTAAGTTGCAGGTCGATCCGTTTTGCACTCTGGCAAAATCGCTTTTTCCCATCCCTAGAAATACGCATTTGGTCAAAAGAAAGAACAAAATCGACACCTCCGGTATCCTTAGGTTTATCTAACTTATATCCACTCTTATAAGTCAAAATGCTTAAATAGTTATTGGATAATTCTTCTTTGGTTTGTTCTTCCGTCATTACCGGTTTCTTTAAAATTTAAAAATACCAATGGTTAAAAGTTTCTCTCTCGAATCGTGAAAGGGCGCATCACCGATGCGCCCTTTCAATGTTGACTCTATATATCCTACTTATTCAATTTCATCGAATATTTTTCGATGGTTTCTTTGTATATCGGATAAATCGATGTCAATTCCTTGACTTTCGACTTAATGGCTGCCAGTTTGGTATCATCGGTGGTATGTTTCAATGCATCCACGATCAGTGCGGCAATGGTTTTCATGTCGTCTTCTTTCATGCCCCGGGTGGTCACCGCAGGGGTTCCGATGCGAATACCGGAGCTGACCATGGGCGGGTTGGGATCAAAGGGGATCGTGTTTTTGTTGACCGTGATTCCGGCTTTATCCAATGCGATTTCCGCGTCCTGCCCGGTGATTCCCAGAGGCGTGACATCCACCAGCATCAGGTGAGTATCCGTGCCGCCGGCCACGATGCGCAATCCGTATTTCTTTAATTCGTCGGCCATGACTTTCGCATTCTTCAGCACCTGGGCCTGATAGTTTTTGAAATCATCCTGCATGGCCATTTTGAAACAAACCGCTTTGGCGGCGATGATGTGTTCGAGCGGACCGCCCTGAATGCCGGGGAAAACCGTCTTTTTAAGTTCTTTGAGGTGTTTTTTCTTGGAAAGGATTAAACCGCCGCGCGGGCCTCTCAGGGTTTTGTGGGTCGTGGAGGTGACAAAATCCGCAAACGGAACCGGAGACGGATGAAGACCGGTCGCAACCAAACCCGCAATGTGCGCGATATCGGTCACCAGAATGGCTTCCACGCTGTCGGCAATTTTACGGAACCGTTCGAAATCAAGCGTCCGGGGATAAGCCGAAGCGCCGGCCATGATCAGTTTGGGACGGTGTTGCAGGGCCATCTCTTGCAGGACATCATAATCGATGGTTTCGGTTTCCTGACTCACGCCGTAAAAAATGACGTTGTATAATTTCCCGGTGAAATTGAGCGGGTGACCATGGGAGAGGTGGCCGCCGTGGGAGAGGTTGAGACCAAACATGGTGTCGCCGGGATTGAGGACAGTCAGGTAAACGCCCATATTGGCCTGGGTTCCGGAATGGGGCTGGACATTGGCGTAATCGGCTTTGAATAATTCCTTGGCACGATCGATCGCCAGTTGCTCCACCACATCCACGAACTCGCAGCCGCCGTAATACCGTTTGGTGGGATAGCCTTCGGCATATTTATTGGTCAAAATGGAGCCCATGGCTTCCATGATTCCGTTGGGGACATAGTTTTCGGAAGCGATGAGTTCGAGGTTATCGTTTTGCCGATTGACTTCATGAAGGATCGCTTCGGTAATTTCCGGGTCCAATTGAAACAAATCTTTCTCTAGCATATTTCATCTCCTTTTAAAAACAACATTTATTTAAAATTGTTTTTTTCAATTTTACTGCTGAGGTATTCCAGGCGTTCGCGGTGCCGCTCGCCTTCAAACGGGGTGTTTAACCAGACATCCACGATGCGCAGGGCTCTTTCTTTTGCGGTCACGCGTGCCCCCAGGTTCAGCACATTGGCGTCATTGTGCTTTCGGCTCATCTCAGCCGAATATTCATCGGTACACACCGCAGCCCGGACGCCTTTAAATTTATTGGCCACCATGCACATACCGATCCCCGAACCGCAAACGATAATGCCTCGGGAATGATCCGGGTCTTCCGAAATCTTTTCGGCAGCTTTCGCCCCGTATTCCACCCAACTGGCGGTGGCTGAAGAATAGGTCCCCATGTCTTCAACGGAATAATTTTTCTTGGAAAGAAATTCTTTGATGGTTTCTTTTAATTCGAAACCCGCGTGGTCGGAGGCCAAGTAAATGTTCATCGTCTGTCTTCTCTTTTAATCCTATTATATATTATTGTTTTATTGTTATTATTATATTTTATATAATTCTTTTTTAGATTTCAACCTTATTAATATTTAAATTCGCGAGCTTCTTCTTCGGCGGTGTTGACGATTCCGGGTGAATCGCCTCGCGGACAAACGTTTTCACATATCCCGCATCCCACACATAAGTTGGGAACCACATAAATCTGTTTAACCTTGACCTGCTTTCCTTTGAAATTCCAGGTGTCGACTTCCCGGAACCGGATGGCTTTGGTCGGTACGGGGCAATGTTCTTCGCAAACCGCGCAATTATACCCATCGGCGTACGTGTAACACCGGTTCCGGTCGATAACCGCGGTTCCCATCTTGAATTCTTTTTTCTGTTCCAGCGTGAGTTTTTCAATGGCGTTGGTGGGACAGACCTGGGTACATTTGTTGCATTCGTACTCGCAGTAGCCGGCCTGGGCGTTTAATACCGGGGTCCACATTCCGTCCACTCCGGCTTCCAAAAACGCCGGCTGGATGAAATTGGTGGGGCATACCTGCATGCACTGACCGCAGCGAATGCACCGTTCGAGAAATTCTTTTTCGCCCACGGATCCGGGAGGGCGGGAAAAGCGGTGAACGATTTTGGTTTTGGCATGCAGAAAGGCTTTGGGAAGGGAGGCCAGGGTTACCCCGAGGATCGCGCCGCCAATCAGACGCCGCCGCCCCAAATCGATCGAGGTTCGATGTTCTTTTTTGGGTAATGCCCAACGTACCTTGACCGATTGCACCGGGCAATCGGCCACACAATTAAAGCAGCTCACGCATTCGGATTTCATATAATCCTTGTGGGGGCTTCCGTTATAGGTGCAGTTTTTGGCGCATGCGCCGCACGACACGCATTTGGAATCGGGTTTGAGATTAAAGAAGCTCACCCGGGAAACCAATCCGTAAATGGCACCGAGCGGGCAGATATAATTGCAGTAGAATCGGCGCTTGTACAGGTTCAGGACCAGGAGAAGGACGAAGAGCAACCCGATGAGGACCGGCAGGGTAAAGACCCGCTGTTTATTGGTTAAAATATGTTCTCTACTAAATTCGTAGACGGGTTTGATGGTTTTGGAAACGATACCCGTTTCTGTTGAACCCGATTTCAATGACTCTTGCAGGGCGTAATTGGCAGCGGGATTGATGGCTGTGGCTGTGCTTCGAGTCAGCAGGGAAAAGGGATCGAGCCAGCCGCTGAGGTGGGTTCCCCAGAGGGCGGCAATGACGACGACAACCAGGACGATGTATTTTAGTTTGAGGAGGGGGCGATTCACGCCTTTTTTTTCTTTCTTGGATTTTCGAAACATCCAGGTGAAGAATTGGTTAATGGCACCGAACGGGCAAACCCATCCGCAAAAGAATCGCCCGAAGATCAGGGTCAGGAAAAGGGGAATCAGCGAGAGCAAGAAAAGGGCCAGGATTTTGTGGGTCGCAATGAAATTAGCGAGGAGCAAGAGCGGATCGAAATAAAAGAAGTAATCCGAATACGAGAAGGATTCGGTATGGGCCGACCCCGAATGGAGGAGGAGATAGAAGAAGAGAATGACAAACAGGAATTGGACGCCGATACGAACGTATTGTAGTGTTTTGGCTTTTTTAATTTTCTGTGACATCGGAGAAACTTACCTTTGTGTATGTTAGATTTTTATTGATTTCAAATTAATTTTAGAGATATCGCTTTGGCCCATTTTCTTTTCTGCCGCTGCCTGGATGAATTCCAACTTGAGCGGGTCCATGCCGAACACGTTGGCGGCCACCACATCGGCTTCCATGACGTTGGCGGATGCAATGACGGTCTTTTTGAATTCCACATCGCTGATCCTGCCGCCGGTTGGGCCGTTGCGCATCATCACGCGGTAGGCATCCACGAGGCAAAGGTGGGTTTTAAATCCGTAGGCCAGGTCGGCAATTCCCATTCCCATATCCCGGTGTAATTTACCGCGTTCTCCGCCCAGGATCCCGTACAGGTTTTTCATCCCGATCGTTAATCCGGCGCTGCCGTGGTGTTTTAAAATCGGCACATTGATGCATTTATCCACTTCCAGGAAATCTTTAAACACGGGCCACCGTTTGAGGCTTTCGCCCTTGAAGTCGTGAACGGTCAGACGATTTTCGTCTGCATAGCGGACTTCGGCGCCGGCCGCTTTGGCAACGCTTTCGATGCCGCTGCGTTTGTACGTATCTTCGGCTTTATGGCAGGGGTTATCCATCACAATCACTTTTTTGGCACCCGCATTGTAGGCCATTTCAATAACGGCTTTGATTACTTCCGGGTTGGTATTGGCGGCTTGCTCGACGCTGCGATTCCATCCCATATTCGGTTTGACCATGACAATATCTTGTTTGGATATAAATTTTCCCATGCCTCCCAGCATTTCTACTGCTTTTTTGGTCATGGCATAGGGGGATTCTCCTTGTACTTTTGCGACAAGGGAACCACCGGACGATTGCGCAAAATTAAATACATTGGGAAAGCAGAGGGCGGAGGTCATCAGGGCAGATGATTTTAAAAAATCCCGTCGTTTCATGGCGTACTCCTTCGTTGTCTTGTTTTTCTGTCTTGTTTTTATGATTGAATCAAATGTTAAGTTATAACATTAATACTTTTTAATGAAAAAATCAATAGAATTTTTACCGCAATTCTTATATTCGGTATTTCCCTGCGCATTATTGGGGGGTTCCGATCAAAAATCAGAGGGTACGCATCAAAAGTTGGAGGGTTCGCATCAAAAGTCAGAGGGTACGCATCAAAAATCAGAGGGTACGCATCAAAAGTTGGAGGGTTCACATCAAAAATCAGAGGGTACGCATCAAAAGTTGGAGGGTACGCATCAAAAATCAGAGGGTACGCATCAAAAGTTGAAGGGTACGGACCAAAAATTGGAGGGTAGCGACCAAAAATCGGAGATTATCGATCAAAAGTTGGAGGGTAGCGACCAAAAATCGGAGATTACCGATCAAAAGTTGGAGGATAGCAACCAAAAATCGGAGATTACCGATCAAAAGTTGGAGGGTATCGACCAAAAGTTGGAAATAAGGTATAATTGATTAATTGATTATGATCGATTATAATTACGATGAGGCACGATAACGGCATGGAAGACGTGATGGTTTCAGTGGGTGGCTCTCCGGTTCCGGCCCATAAATTGGAGATAGGGATCCATTCTTTCAAGGATCGCATTCTCAAAAATTGCGTGTATGTGGATAAAACGCAATATATTTATGACTTGATCAACAGGGAATCCAATTGTTTTTTATCGCGTCCCCGTCGGTTCGGAAAGTCTCTCCTGATTTCGACATTAAAAGAAATCTTCAAGGGAAGCAAAGAATTATTCAAGAATTGCTGGATTTACAATAAAACGACTTGGGAAGCCTATACAATCATTCATATCGATTTTATCGAAATCGATTTTAAGACTTTTGGGTTGGAGCCGGCGATTGATAATCAATTGGAAGCGATGGCCGCCCAATTCGATATAAAATTGGCCCGAAAATCCATCAAAGAAAAATTTGCTGAATTAATTCAGATTCTGGCTAAAGACAAACAAGTGGTCATCCTGATCGATGAATATGATAAACCCATTACCGAATATATCGATAATATTCCGGAAGCCGAAAAAAACCGCGACATTCTAAAGAACTTTTATTCGGTTCTTAAATCCCAGGTGTCTAATATCCGGTTTTTGTTAATTACCGGTGTTTCCAAGTTTAGCCGGGTCTCAATTTTCAGCGATTTGAATCATTTGGCAGATATTACCATTGACCCCCGATATTCCAAAATGCTGGGATATACTTCAGAAGAAATTGAACATTATTTTTCCGATTATATCGATGCATGGGAGGCCCAAACCCATGAGAGTCGAACGATTCTTTTTGAAAAATTCGATATTTCATCCCTTGATATTTCCGTTCTCCTCTTCCAGACCGGTTATTTGACGATCAAAGCGTTGAAGGACAAAAAATATGTCTTATCTTATCCCAATTTGGAAGTCCGGGAATCTTTCCTTCAATATTTATTGGAAGGATACAGCGGAAAATCGGAGGATGAATTAAGCCCTGTAACCGAAAAGGAAGGTCATAAGACGGAAATTAAAATTCAGCCTGCAAGAGATGAAATCGAGCACCGGGTTGAACGGGAGATGGCCCGGCGGATGCTTGAAAAAAAGTATCCCGTGGAAGAAATTGTTGCCTTAACCGGTTTATCCGAAGAAGAAATCCGGAGTCTTTAATGACCGAGAAAAAAGAAGATTCGATACCTTATTTTTGTTGGGATCGCAAATTAACCGAAAAGGAGATTAAAGACCAATTAAAGAACACAACGGGTCCGGAGAGGGACCGGTTGGTGGCCTGGATCCTTCGTGAGGCTGCGTTTAGAGACGTGTGGGATTATCTCACGCCGGCCGAGGTTTTTAATTGTTTACCCAGGATACAGAATTCGTTAGGGCGGTGGAAAGATTTCTGGAATTATATTACGAGGACCTGGCATGAATTGGGAAAAATCTAAATCTTTAACCCCGTTAAAACATGATTTCCTGGTTTCGTTTTTCAAGCAGTGCCAGGATTTTTTCTTAACCGGAGGTTCAGCATTAGGTATTTTTTATTTTGATCATCGTTATTCCTATGATCTTGATCTTTTTACAGTAAAAGACATTGATTGGCAGTTTCTCGAATTATTATTTATTTCTATTTCAAAAGAAATAAAGGCAGAATATAAAATCATTACAAAAGCCCCGTTTTTTCACCGTTATGAGTTAACACGGGACAAAGAACGAGAGATAATTGATTTTGTTATCGATAAAGTCCCGCAGATAAATAAAGAAAAGAATAATTTTGATATTATCAAAGTCGATACTCTTCTTGAAATTGGAATTAATAAAATTTGTACCCTGCTTTCTCGACTTGAATTAAAAGATCTCGTTGATCTTTATTTCCTTGTTAAGAATGGGTTTGACATAAAAGACAATATTAAAAATGCAAAACAAAAAGACGGTGGATTGGAACCGGCAATTATTTCTTATTTATTGGCGGGTTGGGAAATTTCAAACCCGCCGGATTATATGATTAAGGAAGTAACAATTGAGGAATTGAAGAAATTTTTATCTGATTTAAAATCTAAAATGGCAGAGCTTTCATTCCCCGAAAAATAACGGTCTTGGAATACCCAAATCGACACAAAGTAACGCACCGAGCACGCACACCCTAACCGGTTTATCCGAAGAAGAAATCCGGAGTCTTTAATGACCGAGAAAAAGAAGATTCGATACCCTTTTTGGTTTTAATAATCATTCGAAAACCTGCCATTTTTCAATCACGGTTTTATCATCCCTTTCCTGTATCAGATACAGGAAACCATTAATCGGGGGGCGGTGCGTTACTATGTTACTTTGTGCGACTTGATGCTCTATTTTAGGCTGAGAAGAATCGGGGGGCGTTACTATATAACTTTATGGGAAGAACCTTCCTTCAATCGATTTTCCGCGTCTTTATATAACTTTTTCGGTTGGGGAGAAGACCTGTTCGTCGATGCGTTTCCCCCCATCATCGTATCATCTTTCCCCGACGATTGAATCGAGCCAATAATTCCTCGATATACTTATTTTCTCCCAAGATTTCGAAAATAAATTTTACTCGTTTTTCATGGAATTATTATATCCAGTCGGCACAAAGTAACATAGTAACGCACCGCCCCCGCGGACTCCCCGTGCGGAAATCATTTAATCTGACCTGGCAAAACATCCGGATAAGGGCCTAAAAACCGATCGCCGTTAAAATGAATAATATGATCAGGTTCATCGGATATCCATACTTCTGTTTCCCATGAAATCTGGCTTTGAAATTTCCCAAAGGTCGCACGGCTTACGAATGCAGTTACAAATACCAACCCCGCTTTACTCTTCTTAAATAATTGTTTGAGCTCTTTACGTCTTTTTCCATCGATTGAACCTGCACTTGTAACAGCTTCAATCAATAAAAGCCAATTCCGTTTTGGATCATGCACAATAACATCCGGGATTTTTACCGATGGTTCAAGAAATACGCCTAATTTCTCTAATAAATACTGTGACTCAAAATAACGGAATTTATTCTCTGTATCACCAATATAAAGGATGAAAGCTCCCGGCGTAAAACGGGGGCAAAAATCTTCTATGATTTTTTTTATTAGTGGATTT
Source organism: Candidatus Omnitrophota bacterium (assembly GCA_050258455.1). Classification (GTDB taxonomy): domain Bacteria; phylum Acidobacteriota; class Aminicenantia; order UBA2199; family UBA2199; genus JAKAGC01. The sequence continues at coordinate 80,967 of JBLMYT010000134.1, forward strand.
TGGCCTCCAGGAGATATCGTTATTGTTTGGTTATTGGGCAAAATTACAGGGATCCGAGCCATTTCTCTTTTTCTATTTATTTCATTCAGAATTTCTGCGCGTTTTTTGAGATAATGTTTTAATTTTTTTTCCCAAAGATCCGAACCGTATGATCGGAATAAGCTAAGAGCATTCCTTTCAATTTGATAGACTGTTTTTCCGCTATTTGTCGGACGATTCAAGTTATCCGAGTTCCGCAATAAAATCCCAACCTCTACTAAATGCTTCACCGCTTCATCTCGAACCGTTTCTCGAGTATTCGGGGCATATTTGATCCCATAATGACGATGGATATATTCCATAATAGGTGTAATCCCCATAAGAGGATTGTCACATTCTTTCCAGCTTTTTGAAGGATGTAAATCCAAGAGCGCCAATAAAACATATCCTGCAAGTTCGTTACTTTGCTTGGGGCCGAATCCCAACGCCTTTAAAATTTCGATTGCTTCTTTATTTCGATTTTTCGGTTCCAAATTTACTCCAATAACGGTTACTATTCAAGTTCCTTTTCGATTATTTCACTCAATTCCTCTTGACATGGCAACTTATCCTCAAACATTTTCCCCAATTTTTCCAATTCCCGGCGACTAGGATATCTTAAATTTCTTAAATCAGTTGCATTAACCTGGGTATGACCATTAAACTGTCTAAAATATTGATCCACCATCGTCGAATTTAAGAAGGCAGCTAACCCTTTTGCCATAAGCATAGATAAACTTTCCCCTTTCGCATGAAAATAATTTAAATGATTTTCAACGCCTATAAAAGGAGATCGTATCCGTTTCGGATCATAAATACACGCTACAATACGTCGTTTTTCTTCTTTGGATGTAAACCTCTTGGTTAAAACATAGATCCCTTCGGGAATTAATGAATTCCTTGTATTCTGATCATTAATAATTGAATTGGGCTTATTTCCGTTTAATTTAGGCCAATCGATAAATGTCCCGTTAAAATGGCACGGATATATAAGCGGAACAGTTCCGCTTTCGGGAAGGAATTGAAGAAATTCACGGGCACGAAAATCTACGACTCGACCTGTGGAGACCTCTAAACCGATATCTCTAAGAGAATGCGAAAATCGTTTTATGCGGTTTCGAATCATTTCTTGCTTTTCATCAGTAATAATATGAATAAATCGATCCGGATCTGTTGGCGATACGATCTCGGAATAATCGCAATTTCTTTGTTTTATGGGACTCCCTGGTTTGCCATTACTGGTCGATATCGTGACATATTTTGGTTTAACTTTTGATTTTACGGCATAAAAAATTATGTTCTCTTGTAAGACGTTATCTTCCCCAAATACAGCCGAGCGTGATTCAAAGACATGAATCCTTCGCAATGACAGGGTTTCCAATAACTCCACACGAAACGGTTTAAAATAAGGACCGTTGCAAAAACTTCGGGGGATGATTGCTACAATTTCTCCCCCATCTTCAAGTAACCGGAATAGCAATGAAAGAAATCCCGAATAGAGATTGCTTGTCTCAATCCCGATTGAACGAAGCATTAATCGATATCTGGAATCGCTTCGAATTTTTCGATAAGGTGGATTAACGATCACCGTATTGAAGCGCTTAATAGAGGTATTGAAGAGTGAATCTACCATTGATACGGCAGATTGAACAAAGTCTTCGTTATGAATATAAGAGGAAAAATCTATTCCAGCCTTTTGGCATTCGGCTTCACAATTATTTATTGATTGTTTCAATTCATCTATAAGTGCGGAATCGATTTCATAAGTTGTAAGTGTAATTCGTTTCGTATACCGGTTATTGGAACAAATATGTTTTATCAGCGTTGAGAATAATGAACCGGTTCCTGCGCCGGCGTCCAATAGTTTGATATCGGAAAAATTTCCTTTAAAAAAGGTCCCCATAAATTCGGCGATATGTGTAGGGGTAAAAACTTGGCCAAATTCCTTGCGTTTATCGGTTTTCATACTTAAAACCTGTTTAATCATTAAGAAACAATATCCAAAATTTGAAAATTTTAATATACACTTTTTTTAAAAAAAATCAATCATTTAATTCAAATTCACCGAAATCTTTATCTCGGTTAAGGTAATGAAGAATTCCGGTATTGGCTGCCCATTACGCCGGATGAACACGAGGTTGAAATCATCGATGAAGTATTCATGGATCAGTGTGAAAAAATAGAGAGTGTCAGGGATCTTGTGTAGATAACCATATTGTACAGACGTAGCGCGCTACGTCTGTACGATCTACACAAAATTTCTGACACTCTCAAAATACGCCATCCGGGTTGTCGCTTCGTTTATTTTTGGACTTGATGACAAAGGTTATTCCCTCCGATTACGTATTCGTAATTCGATAGCGGTGGACATAAAACATTATACAAACATCCGTTGCAGGGGCGTTTTTGTCCTCTGATACTCAACCAACTCTTGCCTTTAAATAATTCCTTATAAATCACATCCGATATGGAATTCTTATTGATGTTACCGAGTCTCGGATGATTCAGGTTGGCATAAATATCGCCATTAGTCATAATCGTCAACTTCCCAAAATCATTGGAATTCATAGCCATTCGCTGAAAAATCTCTTTCTGAGAAGGGGTCGATTCTCTTATGTGATCGCTATCGATATAGACGACGTTTCGAAAGAAATCGATGTTCGTTCCATTATAATAAGGCTTTATTTGAAAATTTACCGGATTATACCGTGAAATAAGTTGTTCACAGGTCTCTAACTCATTCTCATTTGCAATTGCAAAGAGAACGGACATATTTTCTTTCGCCTTGATATAATGAACAATGGTTTCGAATTTCTTCAGGTTTACGGGAAACGTCACGGAAAATTCAATTTTTGCTTTTTCTCCGTTTATCCGGTGGACCCGATCCAAATAATCCGCCGCATCCGTGTAATAAATATGGAAGGTTTTTAATAGGGGGTAACTTTCCAAACAGGTCAAAAGCTTTTCAAACTCGGAATAAACCAAAATATTTCCGCCAATAACATTTAGCGAATATAACCCCGACCCTTTTAATTCGGTGAGTAATGGATCGATACGGTGAACCGCTAATTCTTTGGTTCTCCCTTCGGTACCTGGGCGAGGAAATAAAAACTGTTTATAAATGTTGTCGTGATTAACACCGGCCCCGCCGTTTATATAAATAGTGAGTTCATACAAATAAGTCATGATGGACTTTCCCGGTTTATAAATACTCTTCTTTGCCCTTCGCACATCCGCATGATTACTGATCATCGGCATCAATTGAATGGGCTTTGCGACCGACGCATTGACATCAGCCAAATCCCCCATGAAGTGATCCTTGATTGCGGCTATAAATTCATTAATACAAGGTTTCTCGAACTCCTTCTTTCGAACCTCAATTACCAGCAGGTTCTCTTTTTTCATCATCGCCTTGATCATCCGAATGATCGACCGGTGACCAAATTCCAATTTCTTTCCGGAAAGCGTATTGTATAACAGTGCACGGTTTTTCTTTATCGAAACATGGACGTAAGGTTCGATCCATAACCAATAGGATAGCGACATTTTTTTATTCAATGATAACCTCTTCCATGATCCTGGAGTAGAGAGCAGGTTCCTTTTCAAAGGAACCCATCATTTTGGCTAAATAACCCGAAAACTGTCGATCATTCATCTGCATCGAACATACGGGCATATCATCGGTTAAAAACAGATTAAAGATGCAGGCTGTGCATGCATCTTTGTTGTAACAGCCGTTACAGTGATCGAGTAATTTATTATAATAAGCGTTGTATGTTTCGCAAATCTCGTTGAAATTTAAGTCCACGTTCTCATCCGTGACCTTTCCCAGAACAAACCGGCGGACAATGGTTTCACACGGCAACAATTCACCGGAAACCGTGACAAAAATTTTCTTTGAAAACGGCAGGCATGTTCCTGTGGGATAAGGTTTTTGAGTTTCCCCGGAGGAAAACAAATGATGGTAATCTTCGAAAACGAATCCGCTGTACTTTAATAAAAAAGTGCTCAACTGTTGAACATCCGGGAGTTTGATGAACATCTCTTTTTTGATCACATCCGAGTCCGCGGATCCTTCGTGTAAACTCTTATTAATGGCATTATAGATCTCCATGAAATCCCGCTGTTTCGTATCTTTAATCCCGATATTTTTTATTTCACCGATCCGGGGAATTTTACCATAGGTCCGGGTAATGTATTCATGGATCTCCGGAACCGAGTTTTTATCATGCAAAACCGCATTAAAATTAACCCTGGTTTCGAAGTAATCCGGGTATTTTTTTCTTAAGGCATCGATATTTCGTTTGATCTCCCGGAATGCCGGTTTACCGTTCTTATAAACCCGGTAACCGTTATTGGCTTCATTTCCGTCCAGGCTGATTAATAAATTGAATTGATTCGAGACAAGGAAATCCATATACCGTTCCAGGAGCAGTGCATTGGTGGTCATGGAAAACTCCACCGGGTGATGGACCGGAGTTAATTGCGTTCGGCAATAGTTGACGATTTCCGTTATGAAATCGATATTGAGCAGCGGTTCGCCGCCATAAAAACTTATGTAAATGACCTTTTCATGGGAAACATTCAACGATGAATTCCAGTAATCGGCCATAAAATTCAATAAGCGTTTGGCTTTACCGGTATCCAGGTTCTCTTCTCCTCTGGAATGATCCGCTTCATAAAAATTCCCGTATCCGCAATATTTGCATTGAAGTCCGCATTTCTCGGTGACTTCAAAGGTCACCTGCCGCGAATTGGCAATCGCATATTCCACCATTTCCGGCGTGATCGGATCGGTGAGATATCCTTCAGGGTTAGGGGTAGAAAAGAATCCCTTATCCGAGAGGAAGAGGAATTTTTTAAAATAGTATTCCAGATCTTCTTTTGTAACCACTCCATAACCGGGGAGCTCGAAGGGCAGTTCACCGATCCGATCGATCCAGGTCCGAATATGGGTTCCCTCTTCGTGTAATTTTAATAAATGGTGCAATATCGGATTACATAATAATACGCTACCTTTTTTCCTTTCGTGCACATAGAGATTGCCCCATTGGGACCTGGCAAGAATAAATGATTTCACGTAACTCTCTTTTTATCTCAGTTTGGTTTTTACCAGTTGCAGATTACCATTTTCGGTATCTTTCAAATTAAATAACCCAAAAATACCGTTGCCGGTAAACACGATTTGTTTTAATCTGATAAAAAGATCATATTTAAATTGACCCATATTGAATTTCGTCGAGCAAATATACTGACCTTCCGGAGAATAAACCCGAAACAGGGTCTCGCAATTTCTTATACAATTCTGGTTTTGAAAAACCAGGATATTGCCTTCCGAATCTACGCGAAGGTAAGTGTAATACGGGAGATGATCGCTCAACAGTTCGGCGCCGCTCATGGCCTTTTCAAACTCTGCTACCCTTTTTTTCCCTTCGGGGGTTGTGCTTTTCATCGAATGGGTTAATTTTTCCATTATTTCATCATGCAACTCGTGGGTGACATTTATGGGTTGATAATCCAGGGTAAAGGAATTTATTTTTTCCCCTTCCGGTGAAAAAATATCGATATTGGATCGGTCGGAGGCACCGATGATGAGATTGCCGTCTTTGGTGCGTTCAATGAAGACATTCCAAAAAAGGTGAGGCAAGTCGTCAACGAACATTTCTGCCTGCCGTGAACGGCACCGGTAATTTAATTCATACCTGGCAACATGGTTTTCTTTGCCTGTTAGGGTATCTTTTATGATCACGTCGGTTACTCTTTTCTTGTCCCCGTTTGATAAATTTATAAATCGTCTGCATATATAAGCAATTTTATTATTTTTGAGTGCGGTGCATCCCCATACATTATGTTCCGTTTTCAATACCTTCGCCGGTTGGGTATCGGTGTTTTCAATATCCACTAACCGTATATGATCAGGGTAATTCGATACGACCAAATATTTATTATCGAGTATCGATAAACCGCCCGGCCCGTAAGAATTCAATTGACCCTGACTACCTTGTCCGAATTTTTTTATAAATTGTCCATCGCTGCTAAATTTACTAATGTTATTCTGTCTTATATTTGTAATATAAATACTCCCATCCGGACCTATTTCCATCTCTTTGGCGATGTCGTAAAGATAGTTTTTCCACTCCACGCCTTTTCCGAATTCCGGATCCGTTTGGATGAGTATGTCGCCTTGCTTATAAGTATCCACCAGAGTGGTTGATTTTAAACCAATGGAAAACAAAAAGACTGAAAAAATCGCAATAACATATTTTATATATTTCATTTTAACTCCTTTATTGTTGGTGTGTGTTGTCAAACTTTTAATAAATAATTATTTGCTCGATTGCCCTTTTATAATCAAATCCTAAAGTCGAAACGCAAAGAGAATTTGCACAATAATTATCCTCAGTCGTTGATCCCCCCTGTCCTTCATATGCGCAGGCGCACGAACAAGAGCTATAATTATTGCACACACTCCCACCCAAAGTCGTCAGATGTTTCATTTCCTTTCGAAACATTTCCGATTCCCGATTAAGATTCATTAAATTCAATTTATTTTTCAAATTCAACTTCGATTTCATGTTCTTTTTTCTCCTTTTTCTGTACCACATGAGTTATCTTCAAGAAGAAAGCATTTTAGTTTAAAATTTTTATAATGTCAAGTGAATTGAAATATTCGTGGAAATTCTTGTATTGTTGTGAGATTTAGGTTTATTCTGTAGGGGCGATTCGAGAATCGCCCTCATAAATTGGAATTTTTGGGAAGGAGCGACTCGCACGAGTCGCCCCCGCATTTAAGAGGGGCAAGTCTTGCATTATAACAATTTTCAAAAGTTGCATGGTAAATTTTTTGGAGAATTTTACTGTTATATAAAAAATTTATTAAATTTAAAATTCACATATAAAACCATTTCATAATGGTTTTGAGCGAGATAAATAATTTAGTTCAAGAAATCTATGTTGACATTCATTTCTCGTTTAATTAGAATCGCTCCTGGATACCAAGCGGGGATGTTCGTGTAAATTAGTATTATAAATGGGGGGTAAAATGGTCCTGCCAATAATTGGAAGAAAAAAGCAAGTCGAGGCCGAGAGAAAGAATCCGATCCTTAACCCCCAGGTAAGTATTACAAATATATCAAAGGATATTACAAAAGACGCTTCGGATAGCCTTGGACATTATATCGTCGAACTTCCCCCTAAAAAATTTTTTAAAGTAAGGGAAATCGAATATACTATATTGAAGTTACTGGATGGCCGGCATTCGGCAGAAAGCATTCAACAAGAGGTCTTAAAAACGAGTGATATCGAAATGCCGATCCATACTATAGAAGAATTTATCGACGAGGTCATCGCTTTAGGAATCGTTTCACCCAGGCCGATGGGCACGGTGAGGAAGAGGTTCAATTTCATGGCACCCGCAGTTGTTTATACCTGCCTTTCGGTTATTTTTAATCCTTCAATATTGGCTTTTTTAATGATCAACGGTCTGGCAGGTTTCTTACTTTTTCTTTTTAATATTCGCGAGATATTTCATGTTATCACTCTCCGATCTTCATTTTATTTTCCGGTAATTTTTATCACTGTTTATCTCCTAACCAGCGTTTTTCACGAACTTGGTCACGGTGCCGCTCTTCGATATTTTAATTATAAACCCGGCCCCATTCAAGTGAAACTTGGCAATGGAGTATTCTTGCTCCACTTTTCAACCCCCTTCCTTATTCATTCCCCCAACCAGCCGATGAGTAGAAAAATAAAATTAACGATCATCAGTGGGGGAATGATCGTGGATGCGATCTTGTTGGCGATGGGGGTATATATGTTTCGCTTCGTATTGCATTCATGGCATTTGATAAAGGTGTTCGGTATATTATTGTCATTAACGGCATTATGCCGAATATTATTATCTTTGAATTTCTTTAATGAAAATAGCGATATGGCTAAAATTTTGGAACATTACTTTGAACCTGAAGCCACGGATTTTAAGAAACATATTATGTACAAATTTGTGGGAACTGTATTCTGGATTTTACAATACAGTGTTTTTTTCTTCTTAATTTATTTGTTTTTATACCTTGTACATTCAATGATAATGCGGCCCTAAGATTGCATTATCTTTGAAGATAAAAAGAGGAGGTGAAGCATGACCGCGTTGTTCAATAACAAGTTAGTGGTAACACAACTCGATGAGAACAATTTCTTTGGCTCTTCTCTGGAAATAGTGGGAAATCAAGACGTCGGGGCTTGTGGAACATGCAGTTGTTGCAGCACCTGTACGACAAGCTCCACGAGTTGTTGCTAAAAATGTACGGATAGTGAGGGGAGCAATCCCCTCACTATCTCCTCTTTTGCGATTATTTTATAGTATTTAAATATATAATTAAAGGAGGACACAGATATGGATACTGAAATTTTAAGATTAAAGGGGGACATCGATTTAATCGATATGGAAGGGGCAATACTCATTAATGCAGGCACGTCGCGATTTACAAAAATTTCCGGAGAATATGTACCATTGGTAAAACGAATAGTAGAGATGCTGAGGAGGGGCGTTACCCTTCAAGAGTTAATTAAGGCCTTCGATGAGGATCTGGACGAAATAGACGTGAAAGAAATCCTGAAAACTCTGGATAGCTATCAGGTCATACAAACGTCGAGTGTCGATTACGGGCTATCGGGAACAGAACAGGCTCGGTATCGCCAACAAATCAATCATTTTACGGCACGTTTTCCCGCTGACGCTTCTGAAGAGTACATTAAGCAACTCAAGACCATGGATATTTTCATTTATGGAGCAGAATTATTGGGCAGTCGTATTATTCAAGCGTTAGCCTTACTGGGTGTGGGCTCGATTAATATCCTGACCAATTTCGAAGATGTCGTGGAAGATGAAGTTTATAATACAACGTTTTACCGGTCCAGAGATATCGGTAAAAACAAAAAAGAGACTATCCTTAAACGGTGTAAAGAGATTAACCCCCATGTAAAATACAGAGTATATTATGAGAACGAAGACCAGGAAGTATTGAAAACATCCGACCTGGTGATTCTGGCATTCGATATTTCCAATTACGCGGCGTACGAGGAAATCAACCGTTTCCTCGTTAATCATAAACGGCCGGCGTTATTGTGCGGATTCCTTCAAGACGATTTCTTTTTCGGTCCTACTATTATACCGGGAGAAACAGCGTGTTTTTCATGTCTCGAAAAGCGTTGCCGGGGTAATAAATCTTTCTTCCAGGAATATATCAGTTATCTGGAATTTTTAAAGCAGAAACGCCGTGTGGGTAATGCCCTGAGTGCGCGCTTAGATTTAATTTCTTCTTTTATTATCAATGAAATCTTGATGTTAATGCCCTACCTAGAAAAAAATATTTCCCGGATAATGGCAGTCAGATTGGAGGCGATGACTATTGAAGACGCTGTTCAATTGAATAACATATTCAGGTATGGGCATCCGATTACCTGGAACAACCAGGTGACATTCGAATTTTACCCCCAATTTCGGATGGTCAATAACCCACTTTTACGGATGCCTCGTTGCGCCGTTTGCGGATCGACGGCCGACAAAAAACCAATGGTAATTCCCTGGTCATTACCACTGGAATAATACAAATTGGAGGTGGACCCAATGGATAAATATCGCTTTTATACAGATCAAGATAAAGCTCAATTGAAACTGCGTTATCAATTGAATAATCTATTAAAACAGGCCATCAGTAGGCGTAGCGGAATCATCAAAACCGTATTTGAACATTATCGGGAGCCTGACATTGCTGGTCTTTATAATTTTAGTACGGTGTTGTGTCAGGGGACCCAGTATGGAGACGGGTACTATGATCCGCCTCAAAATAATGGGGGAGCTGCCTATACCCGTTTACGTTCTTACGTCGGTGCCATCGGCGAATCCCTGGAACGGTATTGCAGTTCGTTTCAGGATCCGACCCATTTTATATTCGACTCCTATAATACGTTAGTTAAGAGAGGCTATAACCTATTTGATCCGGAACAGATTACCTTGTTTTCTGATACTCAATATGAGCGGGAAGGTTTCCCTTTTAAAAAATTTACGCGAAATACAAGAGTATGTTGGGCAGAGGCCGAAAAACTAAATCCTAATGGAACGTCTAAACCGATCTATTACCCCGCGTGGTTAATTTACATGCCTTACGGCCGACACCCGGAAGAACCGGTATTGGGTTACGGGATTTCGACAGGCATGGCAGCAGGGCCCATCGGCTCTGCTCGCCCCACGTTGAGCGGGCTTCAGGAAACCCTCGAGCGAGACGCGTACATGATCGTATGGCATAATCAATTGCCCGTTCCTAAATTGGATTGGCGAAAATCCCCACGAATATCCAAAATGATTCGGGAGAAATTTCCCGACGCAGAGTATGCCGATATTACCATAAACGTTTTGACCACCGATATCGAGATACCGGTAATGATTGCCACCAAAATTGAAAAGAATAACCCCAATTCCTGCCTGACTCTTGGCGTGTCGGCAGATACGGATGTGGAAACCTGTGCCATAGAAGCAATCAAGGAAATGGTCCAGGATTACTATTACATCCGCTACCTTGTTCGCACCAAAGAAAAAGTCGCTATGACAAAAGATTTTTCCAATATTGATGATTTCGAGAAAAGGGTCATCTTATGGGGGTACCCGGAGATGCTCCCTTATTATGATTTCCTGGCGAAGAATCCGAAAGAGGAATTGAGCGTTGAAGCGCTGAAGAAACGGTATCCGAATTTCGCCAAAACCTTTAACTCCGATGAGGAACGCATTTGGCATCTGGTCAAGTGTTGCACCGATCTGGGGTATGATGTGATCCGTAAAGATATTACCACTCCGGATGTCTATGCATTGGGAGTTCAGGTATGCAAGACCTTTGTGCCGCAATGTCAACCTCTGGAAGGGGACCATAACTATCGTTTTTATGGTGGAAAACGAATGGTTGAAGTACCCGTAAAAATGGGTTATCGGACAACCCTTTCGAAGGAAAGTGACTTGAATCCGGTTCCCCACCCATTACCCTGAGATCTCAAATATGTTTATAAAATTATAGTTAAAAAGGAAGTAAATATGGATAAAAAAGAACAAATTAAACCCGATATCAAACGTATACCGTCAAAATTAAAAAAACTTTCAGATATTTGGATTTTACCCACCGTTCGAGATATCGTAAAAGAAGACGACAAGGGGAATTTGAGTGAAATTTTCCATGCCAATACCAAAATGACCCCGTATTCGGAGCAGCAGGTGGGAATCAGAACCCTGGAAATGCTCAACAGCCTTCCCGTTGAGCGGCGGACCTCCCAAGGATATAAAAATTACGGCCCCAGTATTCCAAATTACCCCCTTGTTCCAAGGGAAGAATTTAGCGATTCAACGGCCGATTTATTTGAAACCATTGTGAACCGGCGAACAATCAGAAAATATTCCGAAAAAACCTTGACTATGGAAGATGTATCGAAATTATTGTATTATTCGTACGGCATTTCAGGAAAAATAAAGCTTGTTCAGGGAACCGAGCAAGATGTGCGGGTGATTTCTTCCGGCGGCGGTTTATACCCCCTGGAAGTTTATTTAATGGTAGTGAATGTGGCGCATTTACCTAAGGGGATTTATCATTACAATGTGAGAAAGCACAGCCTGGAACTCATCAAAGAAGGATTTGAAATATCGGATATCTTACCTTATCTTCCCGGTTTGATCGCTTCCCAAACAAGAACCGTCAGTCTCTTTCTGCTGTTATCGGCGGCATTTCATCGGACCACCCATAAATACGGCCCCAGGGGTTACCGTTATGTTTGTTTTGAAGCCGGAACGTTTATGGGGCATCTCCAATTGGCGGCTGAAGCCTTAAACATCGGAAGCTGCCAGGTTGCCGGTTACTATGATGATATCTTGAATGAAATGCTGGGGTTGGACGGTGTGGATGAAGCGGTAATGAATATCTGTGCGATGGGTTATAAACCGGAAAACTCAGGCGAAGGTGAATTCGGCGCACATTAATAAATTTCGCCCTGATCATCGATTGACATAATTTTCCTGTTATGATATAAGCGAATAGATTATGTGATTTAAACATTGTTGTGGGAGAATTGGATGGGTAACATTATAAAAGTAAAGAACTTGATTAAATCGTATGACGATTTGATCGCCGTTAACAACGTCTCATTCGAGGTGAGCGAGGGTGAGGTGTTTACGCTTTTGGGACTAAATGGGGCAGGAAAAACAACCATCATTGAAATTTTGGAGGGGATTAATCCACCGGACAGCGGTCAGGTTCAGGTTTTAGATGCCGACATTTCCCGGAAGTGCAGAAAAATAAAGGAAAAAATCGGTGTCCAACTCCAGGACAACGATTTCTACCGGGAAATTAAAGTCCATGAAATCTGCGACCAATTTGCCAATTTTTACTCAGACCCCATGCCCCCCGATGAAGTATTGAAGTGGATCAGCCTGGAAGATAAAGGAAACAGTCGGATCCGGGAATTGTCCAGCGGTCAGAAGAGAAAATTGGCTTTGGGATTGGCACTGATCAACCATCCGCAGATTGTTTTCCTGGATGAACCGACCTCTGGGGTCGATGTCAAAACCCGGCACAATTTATGGGAAATGATCGTTGATTTAAAAAAACGGGGTATAACGATTTTCCTGACAACTCATTATTTGGAAGAAGCCGAAAGCATCAGCGACCGTGTCGCCATTATCCATAAGGGGCATCTTCTCACGGTGGACACCCCCCAAAACCTCATCCAAAACAAAAGCTGGTCCATTAATATCAGGTTTAAAACGCTGCACGCCATGGATATGGACACCCTGATTTTAAAAAGTCCTTGTTTTAAAAACATAAAATTATCGAATGGTTTTTACGTTTTGGAAGTCAATACGGTGGAACAAGCGATCACCGATCTCATGACCGCAGTTCGGGAGGCCGGGAATCAACTTTCCGAACTGCATGCGGAACAAAATAGCTTGGAAGATATTTTCATTGACCTTACAAAAGGAGATTGAGTATGAAAGATTTATCGATTCTCTATAAAGAAACCAGGCTTCAGGTGGTGATGTTTTTCAGGGAAAGGCAGGCCGTATTTTGGACCTATATTTTCCCGGCCGGCCTACTCGTTTTGTTTACCTCTTTGTTTAGCGCCGGAAAGATGGCGATTGTCAGTGGCATGTTGGTCAGCGTTATGGCGATTTCGGTGATGTCCGGGGGACTATTCGGAATAGGCATAACGATCGTCGGTTCCCGGGAAGCAGGGATATACAAACGGTATAAAACCACGCCCTTGCGTTCGTGGATTATTTTTGCTTCCCATATCTTAACCCGTTCCCTTATCATTTTCTCAACCGCGTTAATGTTGATCATCATCAGTGTCAGTTTTTATGGCGTCCGATTAAAAATCCATGTTTTCTCTTCAATTTTCGTTTTTCTCCTGGGGATTTTAACCTTTTGTGCGCTGGGTTTTGTTATTGCCAGTTTTGCCAAAACCATCAATGCCGCATTGGGGATTACCAACGCGTTGCTCATGTTTATGATGTTTATCGGAGGTTTTTTCCCGGTAGCCATGCTGCCGCGTTTGCTGCAACATATCGCCGCTTTCCTCCCGATTACCTATTTCAGGTCGGCCCTGCAATCCGTCATGTCGGACGGGATCCCTTTAATCAATTGCTTTAAAGATATATCGATACTCATGGTGTTTCTTCTCATTTTTTCGGCCGTTTCCATTAAATGGTTTCATTGGGATCGGGTCTCTTGATCTCTTGATCGGCACCAAATGAGTCAATCGTGAACATTAATTTATGAATGGTTATGGAGGTGTAAGTTGAAAAAAATCGTGTTGATTTTATACATTGTTTGCATCGGTTTTTGGGTATTCAATCCCAAAATTGAAGCCAAATGTGTGGCCATCCTTTCGGAAATTAATAAACCCGAATTAGTAGAAGCCAATAATGACGAGCTTTTTATTGTCGAAGATGCGTTTGTTTATGTGTATTCTTTAAAAGATTATAAATTTCTTCGGAAATTCGGAAAAAAAGGCGACGGACCTTCGGAATTCGAGACCAACACCTATGTCCATCTCCGCATCCAGGTATCTGATAATGATGTTTTTTTATCCACTGTTTATAAATGCGGATTGTTTAATCGGGATGGAATACTGCAAAAAGAACAAAAATTTCCCTACTTCGCCTATAGCGTATCCCCGTTGGGAAAAAATTATGTGGTAACCCGACCATTAACCGGTAAAAACAATGAGAGTTTATTGGGAGTTACCCTGGTTGATCCTCAGTTAAAGGAGATCGCCGTTCTTTATCAAAGGAAATATTTCGATTATCAGAAAGTTTCCAGTTTCGAAATTCTTCCGGACTTTATTTACAGCCGGATATATAATAATAAAATATTTGTATTCGATAACAGGGGCGATTTCATTATCCGAATATTTGATCCGCAAGGAAAACCCGCAGGGAAAATCGCATTGGAATACAAAAAAGCTAGAATTACCGAGGAATATAAGAAAAAGATAAATGGCTGGATGAAGCAGGACCCTATGTTCAAAGGTATGCCGGAGGTTTACTGGAAAATGTTCGTATTTCCCAGGTATTTCCCTGTCGTGAGGAATTTTGTGGTGGAGGGTAATAAAATTTATGTTCATACCTATAACTTCCAGGGTGAAAAGGACGAGTTCATTATCCTTGATTCGAATGGAAAAATCGTGAAGCGCATTTACCTTCGACGCTTAACCATTAGCCCGTTAGCGCCTCTTTCCTACACCTTTTATAAAGGAAATTATATTTATCTTCTTGAAAATGAAGATACCGAAAAGTGGGAACTTCATTTCGAAAAGGTCTTTTAATTCAAGGGGACAATGCGGATCAAATTAATCTACCCGAATGATATGGTTTTTGAAAACTTCATACACTTTAGCAAAGCTAAATATTGATCCGAGGAGCCCATAAAGGGTAGAGTCGGGGGCGATTCGAGAATCGCCCCCATAAATTGGATTTTTTTGGGAAGGAGCGACTCGCACGAGTCGCCCCTGGAATCTGAGGCCTTTCGTCACTCAATTCGCGATTATTTCTTTATACTTCT
>JBLMYT010000135.1:0-19382 GCA_050258455.1 Candidatus Omnitrophota bacterium
GGGAGTTGATATCATAAGACGATAAATGGGTAATCGAAGCGCCAATCCATTCGCCTTTGGCGTCAACCATTGCCTGCTTGTCTAACCCCACCCATTCCAGGCTTTTCGTATCCCAGAACGCGACCGGAATTTGTGTACCGGGTAAAAACCCCCAGGTATTTTTGACGCGAAGCGTCACAGGTTGGATAAACTCGGCCCCGGACGGACCGATTTCGGCACAAAACAAAAAAGCGATCGGAAACTTCAGATTGGGTGTTTGGCTCAGTTCGCCGGGAAGCGCGAGAGAGCCCGAAAGCCTTGTGATTTGAACCTCCTTTGAAATGTCTTTAAGAACGCCATTCACCTTGACCTGTGCCAAAACGGTTTTGGGAATTCTAAGTTGAATGCTTCCCCCGCCATTCGAAAAAACAACCACTTCAACTTTTTTGGATCCTTGCTGTTCGAACTCCACCACACTCGATGAACGGGGTTCCAGTGGTGTCAGGTAGGCGGTGGAAACCGTATCTTCGCTGCCTTTGTTGAGGGTGATTTTTCGATAAACTTCGGTGAAACCGGGTTTGGCGATTTTGATTTTAAATGTGCCCCCGGACTTAACGATCAGTTTCCAATCGCCATAGGTGCTACTTTGAACCGTCACGCCCGAAGTGCCTAAAACCGTAATCTGTGCTTCGGCAATCGGTTTATCGGATGTTGCGTCTTTGACCTTGCCGTAGATAATGGTATGGGGGGTGGTATCCGATTGTGGCCAGATCAGGAAAATGCTTGCGGAAATAATAGTCAAAAAAAATACAAATAAAGTGATGCCTTTTCTCATCTTACTCTCCTCCGTTTAATGTTTAAAAATACGCTATATAATATACGCGTTCAGGAATTCAAAATCAATGAAAAACCCCAAAAATCTTTGATTGAATTTAATCTCAATAGAGGAGGGCGATCCACTGTCGCGAGGGTGAGCGCAACCGTGTCAGGGAAGGAAGATTCTCGCACATAGTCACATAGTAACGCACCGTGCACGCTTTTTATGAAATAACCAAAAATTCTTTCATTGAATTTTCGTATTAATAGAATTGTTTAATTCAAAACCCCTCTCTGGGGAACGCACCGTGCACGCTAGTTACAATGCCATGGTTTGATATTTTAACCTATTTGTGGTATAAAACGATCATGGAATACGCACTCGTAGAAAGAATCGGTAACCCGGATTTGTTTGTCGGAAGAAAAATAGAACTGGCTTTCTTTCTGAAATGAATCAACAACATTATTTCAATCGATCAAAAAAATTGCTTTGAAAAAGGGATCGCTTACTCGGATGATGAGCAATGGCTGGATATTTAAAAAAAAGTTAGTATCATCGTAATGATGATGGCCGTCATCGTGCCCGGTCTCATTCTGAGTGCCCTGGGTTTTTTTTATGTTTCCAAACAGGGAAAAGCCAGGGAACTGGATTTTCATGAAAAATACCGAACAATCCTTATCCAAATCCGGGACGAAACCGAACGCCAAATCCAAGCCGCAGTGGAGCATACCTTCAAACAAATGGCCACCCTCATGGCCCTCCACACGATCGATCACCCGGATGCGCTGCAAAATCTCATGAAGAATATGCTCCTGGAAAACCCCGTGGTTGAATATCCATTCTTAATCGATTCCAATGGCCGGTATATTTTTCCGTTTACCCGAAAAGCGCCGTTTGTAAAGGGGACGCCCATTACCCGAGATGGAATCCTTTTCACGCGCTTCGGCAGGGATGCAGGAAAATACAGGGCGTTTTCTTCATTGGTTTACTCATTGGTCAAACGGGCGGAAGATTTTGAATTTAAAGAACGGAAATATGAACAAGCCATTCGGTACTACCGGCAGGCCCTGGCCAACATCAACGGGAACAATCCCGGGACATATATTTACCATGTTGATCATGCCATTGCCCGCTGTTATTACAAACTGAATAAATTCCCTCAGGCCGCTGCTTATTTGACGGATATTTTACTCCGCCCGCCCGATGCTCTGATTCGGGATACCGTCTTTTATTCCATGACCCTTTACCTGGCGGCGCGGGTATACCGGCAACTGGATATCGACGATAAGGCCGTGGCCTCCTACCTCCGCCTGTATGACCAAACCCTTGGCGTGGCGGATGCGCCGGCCGTGGATAACGGTATGTTTGTTGCCTTCAAAAATGAAGCGCTGGCGTACTTGCTCCGCCATAGGAAGAAAAACGACGCCAATGCCGACGCACCGCGCCCGGACCGAGTCAAGGCAAGAGAAGACCTTGAAAAACTATCGGAATTGGATATCGATTTACGCTGGAATTTCGTCGATGTCGCCGACGAAACTGGCATGGAAAAAAACGAGAAAGGGGAAGGGCCTTCGACGTTCCGTCAACTATGGGAGTTTTACCTCCCCACCGACGCCAAAACCCTGTTTTACAAACAGGTCAAAGAACGGAATTTGGGGAACCGGACCGGTGCCATCCCCTGGAACGACCGCCCGGATATCGTCTATACCCGAATCGCAGGCACCGGCCCGAATCCCGCGACGGCACCCCAACGGATTTTCGGGTTTCGGCTTTCGTTCGCTTTTATCGCTTCGCGGATACTCCCCCCAATCGTCAAAAAGCACCTGGCGGATACGCGGATGATGGTGACCCTAAAACCCAACAAACCGTCCGGCCCCGCTGATTCGCAAAATTCCTCCAAAACTTTTGTATTAATACGCCTTCCGTTTAAACGGTTTTTCGCCGGTACCGACCTGGTCCTCTCCGGCCCGGAAAACGGCTATATCCGGTCCCTGGTAAAAAAGGAGATGGGGTTCGATTACAGTTTAATCGCAACCATTATTGCTCTGCTGTTGGTCGGGGGGTGGTTCTTTTATAAATATACCGCTCGGGAAGCCGAACTGGTACGCTTGAAATCGGAGTTTGTCGATTCGGCGTCCCATACTTTAAAAACCCCTCTCACCCGTATCCGAATGATGGCGGAAAAAATGGAACTGGGCTGGATCAACGATGAATCGAAGAAAAAGGAATATTTCCGGGCCATCCTTTCGGAAACCGACCGGATGACCGACATGGTCACCAACATGTTGGATTTTTCCAGAATCGAGGCCGGCCGGATGCGTTTTGACATGAAAAAAGGATGTATCGCCGAGTCTGTCCGGGATACCCTGAATGCCCTGCATCCGCATATTCAAAGCCTGGGTTTTACCTTGCAAATCGAATTGGTCGACGATATGCCATTGGGGGGGTTCGACCCCCAGGCCCTGAAATCGATTCTGGTTAACCTTGTGGATAATGCCCTGAAATACGCGAAGGCGGAAAAAACCATTACTGTGAGACTCTATCTAGCAGAGAATCAGCGGGCAGTTCTGGAGGTGGAAGACAGGGGCATGGGCATTCCGGCCAGGGACGTGGAACGGATATTCGAAAAATTCTACCGGGGGCGCGATGAAACGGTGAAGGCCATGGAAGGCAGCGGGTTGGGGTTGTTCCTGGTCCGCCACGCGGTCAAAGCCCATAAAGGAGATATCGATGTCATCAGCGAACCGGGAAAAGGCAGTACTTTTAGGGTTTATTTGCCGCTTGACAGTAGAAACGCATAATCAGGGAGATGCCGATGCACAAAATATTGATAATCGAAGATGATCGACTGATTGTCGACGGGTTGCAAGACACCTTGCTGTTCCATGATTTTGACGTGGTGACAGCCGGCAGCGGTAAGGAAGGGCTGGCGGTGTTTCAAAAAGAAAAACCCGATTTGATCATCCTGGATATTATGTTGCCCGGCGTGGATGGGTTTGAGGTGTGTAAAAAGATCAAACAGATCAACCGTGACGTTCCCATCATTATGCTCACGGCCAGGTCCCAGGAGAACGATAAATTGCTGGGGTTTGAGCTTGGGGTGGACGATTATGTTACCAAACCGTTTAGTGTCAAGGAATTGGTGGCCCGGGTCGGGGCGGTGTTGCATCGCAGTCATCCGACGGCGAAAACCCCGGACGATACCGTTGGTGTCGGCACGGCAAAGATTCATTTTAAGAATTTTACCGTGACCCGGGAAGGCATCGAATACCCGTTATCTCCCAAAGAGTCGGAGATATTAAAACTGCTGATCGCCCATCCGGACGAGGTCATCGACCGCAACCGGGTAATCGATATCGTATGGGGGGATACGTATGACCCTTCGCCCCGGACCATCGATAATTTTATTTTAAAATTAAGAACCAAAATCGAAACCGATCCGAAAAATCCCGAATATATCCAGACCGTCCACGGTGTCGGCTATAAATTTCGTCCCCATCCTCCGGCCCCCGATCGGTCCGTGACAAAAAAATGACAATCTGATGAGAAACACGAGACCTTTTTTCAGGGAAATTATCCTATAATTTTGGGTGTCAATGCAACGGTCTCCGCCGTGGGGACCAGGAGGAAAAAATGAAACGAGTAATCAAAATTATCATCGGCTTGTTGGGGCTTCTGGCAGCGTATGTGGTTTTTAACCAATTCGATTCCGGCCCTGCCCGGTTGGAAGTGGGAGAACCCCTGGATACCTCATCGATGCAAGTGCTGTTAACGGGGGTGTTCAAGCCGGTATCTTTTGAAAAGAGCAATGGTTTTTACCGGTTATGGACTCTTACGGAGGCACCGGAGGTCGATATCGAGTCCGATGCCGTGATCACCAAGTACCGAAGGATGCATGATCCCCAATTCGATAACGCGAAATACATCAATGAATGGCATGATAGCGGTAACGATTGGCAAGTCGAAAAAAAGAAAAACGAGATCAAGCGCGGCAACTATACGCGATATTTTGTTGAATGGAAAAAAATAATAGGAGACGACGTCAAGTGGATGGATTTCCCGGTCCAGTATATGGATGATTGGTGTGGAACCCTGAAAGAAAAAAAGCAAACGATTCTCCAATTAACAAAAGCTTACCGGTTGTTGTCGGCGCGCTATCAAAAAATTCTTGACTGCGAGCAAGTGGAGGAGTTTACGATGGTGGCTAAAGGCGATACGCTGTTGACCGACACGCCTTTGCCCAATTTATTGGCATTGCTGCATCTGGCAAAGCTTCATCTGACGTCCAATATGCTCGACGCCACCGAAGGAAACTGGAATCAAGGAACCGCCAACATCCTCGCGCAAATCAAATTCGGTAAAAAACTGGTTAAAACTAGCCGTACCCTGATGGTCAACCTGATCGGTAAAGCCTTGATCCGGATGTCGCTGTATGGCCTGGTCAGCGTGATGAACCAAAAAGATTGCCCCCGGGACGTTTTTGAGCAGATTTTAAACGGGTTGCCCCCGATCGAACAAGACGAATTCGGAAACAGTAAACAATTGTTGGCCGAAGGTTTTGCCGTGATTCAAGAAACAAAAAAGAAGGGTGGTCTGTTTTACCAGATGAACCGGACCCAGCAGTATTATTACGACTTATTCGCCAAATTATACCTGGCCGATAAAACGCTGCCCTACCGATGGAACGAACACCCGTTGAAATCCGACAGTGTCAAGTCCGGTTGGTTCTGGTGGTTGCAGAATCCCGGCGGTAAAATTGAATTTCAACGGTGCCTCGACAGCAACGTGCCTAAAAATCTATTGGTGGCATCGTTCAAAGGATACGCGGTAAAGAGTTTTTATGATTTGACCAAAATTTCCGCCGAGTTGCATCTGCACTACACCCCCAATCGCCCGGTTCAGGACATTCTGAACGGGCTCACCACCTATCGGACCTTGCCCGACCCCTGTTCCGGAAAAACGTATATCTGGAAGGATGACCGGCAAATATTGTACGGCATCGGTATGGACCGCACGGATAATGGGGGGGGCGAAAGTACGCGATGGATGCAGATCGACGGCGTGGATTACACCATCCCGGTTGTGCTGTTTTAGAAGTTCCGTCATTAAGGCATTAAGGGTTGGGGACGGTGGGTCAAAACGTCAAAGTATTGCGCATGTACTTGAACGTTTGAACCCACCGAGACTGGTTTCCTTTCGTGCCTTCCCCGTTTAATTCCGAATTTTATACATGCCGACACGCCTTTGCCCAATTTATTGGCATTGCTGCATCTGGCAAAGCTTCATCTGACGTCCAATATGCTTGATGCCACCGAAGACTTGGGGGTGCATCTCTCGAATCCCAAATGTTGAGACGCGTCCCCATCGTTTTTTTCTTTCATTTTTAAGCGCTAAAAAATTTTTAAAATAATTGTATCTTTTTTAAGGTCAATGTATCATATTGACATGGAAAAAGAAACAAAAAAGCAAAAAATTATTGACTATATCATTCAAAACGGAGGTTATGCCAGGATGATAGAGTTCAAGGCTCAGTCCATCAGAACATCTGAAATAAAAAAACTTGTCGATCAAGGGGAACTTGAAAAAATAAAGGCGGGGCTTTACCGGCTGAGTAATATTGAATATCCGTCCAATGTAAGCATCGGTTTTATAGATGTATCCAAAGCTGTTCCCGGTGCGGTAATTTGCCTTATATCCGCGCTCAGTCATTATGGATTAACTCAGTTTAATCCATCCCATGTATATGTTGCTATAGCCAACAAACAATCGGCCGTGAAGGTATTGGATCCACCTGTAGAGTTTTTTTATTTTCGCGATAGATTGTATAATTCAGGAATAGAAACCATTGTCACCGCTTATGGCAACGTAAAGATATATTGTAAAGAAAAATCCATATGTGATATGTTCAGGTATAGAAACAAGCTAGGGGAAGATATAGCCATTGAGGCATTGAAAAATTATATCAGCGAACCATCTGCTGACCTATATAAAATAAAAAAATTTGCAGAGATATGCAAGATAAAAAATGTGTTGAACCCTTATCTTAAAGCATTAGTAGGTTAATTATGGACAAAAATAAAACAAAAGATATTTACGCATCTATAAGGGCGAAATTAAAAAATATCGCCGTCAAAAGCGGGAGGGATTTTGATGCGGTGCTTCTTCAATATTTCCAAGAACGATTTCTCTATAGAATATCCGTATCGGAATACAAAGATAATTTCGTATTAAAAGGGGCTCTACTTCTTATGGTGAAAAGCGTCAGTCCATTTAGGCCAACCAAAGATGTTGATTTCTTAGGTAAAGGAATTGATGCCAATCCCGAAAACCTAAAAAGTATAGTAAAAAAGCTTGCCCAAGTTCAATGTGAAGACAGTGTTGATTTTGTAGAGGAGAGCATTGTTGCAACAACAATAAAAGAAGGGGCAGAATATGAAGGCGTTCGGGTGAAGATTGAAGCACGACTGGGGGCTATAAAAAAAATCCTCTCTCTCGATATCGGTTTTGGAGATACCCTTTTGGGAAACATTGAAGAATTTGATTTCCCCGTACTTCTTAATTTTCCGATCCCAAAAGTAAAATGCTATCCATATGAATCTATTATAGCTGAAAAATTCCAGGCCATCGTATGGTTGAATTTTCAAACCAGTAGAATGAAGGATTTTTTTGATATCATATTTTTGGCAAATGTAGGAAGCTTTCAAGCATCACGTTTAAAGGAAGCTCTTATCATTACTTTTTCTCGAAGAAATACATCTTTAAGTCTTCGAAAGGTAGTATTTTCAGAAGAGTATAAAATGGATAAATCGAAGCAAAGGCAGTGGTCTGCATTTTTGAGAAAACACCATTTGATTGCTGAACCAAAATTTCGATTGATAATAGATCGCCTTGAGAATTTTCTGGAACCGATT
Source organism: Candidatus Omnitrophota bacterium (assembly GCA_050258455.1). Taxonomy (GTDB): domain Bacteria; phylum Acidobacteriota; class Aminicenantia; order UBA2199; family UBA2199; genus JAKAGC01. The sequence continues at coordinate 7,708 of JBLMYT010000135.1, forward strand.
TTGGGGATAACTTTTAATGAAATAGAAAACTATATTTGGGATAATGAAAGGTGGCAGTGGAAAATCAATGCCTGAATTCAGCTAATGCTGTCTCGCCCCCCGGGAGTGTTTCAATCGTGTTTGTGATAATGCGCGTGATCATGATCCTGATGCCGATGCCGATGAATGTGAACAAGATTGGCGTGTATCAACATCTCTTCATTTTGAAGCAAATCCTGTAAGGGTCGGGGACGGTGGGGCAAAACGTCAAAGTATTGCGCATGTACTTGAACGTTTGAACCCACCGAGACTGGTTTCCTTTCGTGCCTTCCCCGTTTAATTCCGAATTTTAATTATTGCTTTAAAAAGGTTGCCCTCTCTATCGTCGATGAACTCAATATCAGGATATGCTTTAAGTGCACGCCGGATTCCGTTACCCAATCCCCGGTACGGAAGGATTTTGGTTGCATAGGAAGCCAGAATGGGATTTCGGATATTGGAATTGCCGCTTTTGATATTTTCAATTGTCAGGTTATTGGGTAAATGACCGGGGTTTATGATTTCAATCCGATCGGAAAAAATAAAGATGCGTATCGGGGCAGAAATAAAATAATCGCGATGGATCAATGCATTTGCAATTAGCTCTTCAAGGACGATACGCGGAATTTCCGGTGTTCCCGTTGAATTGACGGTTCTGTTTCCCTGAATGTGCCGAATGTTTACATTAATGAAACTTATGGTTTGTTGAAAAATATCCGCCATTTTTCCCACAATATCTCGGCTATCCAGATAGTCTTCTTCATCGATCGTGTTCCCGGGATAACTTACCGCTTTTATTATAAAATTGGGCAGACGAAATTGGGGCCGCGTTGCAAATAGAAGAGCCCCGGCAATATTCAGGGTTGAATCTTTGCAGAGATTCATATTTTGGAGGAGTTGGGGTAAGGAAAGTTCTTGATCCGTGATGGGTTCGTCGTATTCTTTCCGGAAAAAGTTCATGAAATACTCGTAATCCAAATCTGCCACAGAGATCCCATTTGCAGGAATCTCATCACCATGAATGAGACCGGCGGCCTGGAATATCCGTTGCATTTCTTCTCTTAATGTTACTTTTCGTTTATCGGCTCCACTTTTAACCCAAATGTTGCCCTTATTATCCATATACGGTTTACTGATACCCGAGGGTATGGAAACAGCCATGATGAGTCCATTCGGGTGGGTAATATTTTCAGTTTCCGGGTTAATGGGGGGCCGAACGAGCGTGGATGCGGTATTTGAAATCAATTGATTCAGTCGTCCGATATCCGGACCAGTTAACCCCGATACGTCACCCGTATCAGTAACGCCGATTAGGATTACTCCACCCCTGGAATTGCAAAAGGCGACCATTTCTGCCGCAAGTGAGTCGGCATTATGAAAATTTTCTTCAAATTGGTGGCGGCTGTCTTCGCCCCGAGAAATGGTCTCAATTAACTCAGCGGTTTCCATATATCATATATCTCCTTTCGTTTCTTAAATGCATCTTCGCCCCCTTCCATAATGAATTTGGTTTTAGGCTAAATTTTATCAAGTCAGTCTCATGTGTTGGAATTCCTGTTCACCAATTCGCCAATTTCAAAAGCGCAGATAGCAGCATGTTTATATTAAAGGAAATAAAAGGGAAAGTCAATCAAAACAGTCCCGGAAATTCTCTCTTCAAGAATGAATTCAATGAGGCGCGATCCTCGGCGTTTTGAGAAATTGGAAATGTGTATTGACAGCAGAACACTAAAAGTATATATTTCATTATCGGAGGATATTATGAACGTCAAGGTTATTATTCATGACGCAGAGGAAGGGGGATACTGGGCGGAAGTTCCGTCATTACCCGGATGTGCAACTCAGGGAGAAACAATCGAGGAACTTTTATCGAATATTCATGAAGCTATTGAAGGATATCTCGAAACCCGAGAAGAGGATTTTAAGATGGTCAATCGTGTTTGTGATAATGCGCGTGATCATGATCCTGATGCCGATGCCGATGAATGTGAACGAGATTGGCGTGAATCAACATCTCTTCATTTTGAAGCAAATCCTGAATGTCCCCGTCAAATAGTAATCGGTGATCTTCGGAAAGCAATATCGCCCGCTGACCCAACTCCGCGGCCAACGATAAATTATGCGTGCTGATAATGGTAGCCACCGGTAATTCATAAAGTAAATCCAAAAGCAACCCCTGCGAACGCGGATCCAGATTGGACATGGGCTCATCCAACAACAACAATTCCGGCTCCAATACCAACAACGCCGCCAGCGCCACTTTTTGCTTTTCACCGCCACTCAATTCAAACGGCGGTAAATCCAGGTACTGACTCACGTGCATCTTCTCCGCCCATTCTCGAACCGCAGCATCGATGCCGGTCGCAGAACCCATCTGCTTTAAACCGAACGCGATTTCGTCATACACCGTGGGATTAAAGAGCATCACTTCCGGATTTTGAAACAACAAGGCAACAGTTTTTCGAAATTGAATCGAAAAATTTCGGTCAGAGAACGCTTTTTTACGAATGGCCGTTCCTTTAAAGACATACTCGCCGGAGGTTGGAAAAATCAACGCATCGATGATTTTTAATAAGGTGGATTTTCCCGACCCATTCACCCCCAACAACACGATGCGCTCCTTTTCCTGCATGGAAAAGGAAATCGAATCCAGAAGCGTTTTATGTTCATAAGCAAACGATACATTATTGAGCGTGATCATCAAAGAAACCTCGTGAACGCATGGCCAATGAAAGCGATTTCGACTGAACCATGGATTTGGTCAGAAACAGATTGACGGCCGAAGCCGAAAGGTAACCCGTGTAAGTTTTGGGCTTTCCGGAAAGAATGCGACTTTGAAACGCCAGCCGAAGATCATCATAAACCTTTCGAAAATTGAGGATTTGACTGTACGCCAAAACCATCACAAACGATAACTGACGCGAGAAACTGAGCGCGGCAAAGATGTTGCAGTTTTTGGACAGATAGAATGTCAAATACGTGATCGTTATCACCCGAAGATTGATCAACAAAAGGTAAGGCCAGTCAATGGCTGTTTTGAAGAACGCATAAACCACGACAGATAAGGAAATGACCAGATTGAAAAATAACACCGATCGGATGGTTTTTGTGAGCAATCTCCACGCGTTTTTTTTCGAAAACAGGAGCGCGATTGCCAGGATACCGGCATGGAGCACGGGCAAATGAACCGAAGTGATCACCAGGATCAACCCCATATAAACGATTAACTTAATTTTTTCCTTCAAGAATGTTTCCCTTATCAAATGTTCGAATCACTTTGACCGCAATCACGGTCAACACCCCTTCAGCCACACCGACAATGGCATTGGGAATGAGGACGGCCGGCAGGGTGATATTCAATCCGAATGGAAAAAACAACGGTTTACCCTCCGCATTATGGGCAATCAGCGGCTGAATTCCCAACACTACCGCCACGACTCCCGCCGCGACCATGACCGCCAAAAACGGTCCCACAAACATGGTCATCTTTTCATACCTTTTAAATATTTTGGAGAAGAGATGGATGCACCATCCACCCAGGTATCCGATGGCAATCGCATTAATCGGTAAAGTCGTGATGCCGCCATTACCGAAAAATAACGCCTGAATGAGCAACACCAGACTGATACATAAAAACGCCACATGGGGACCGAAGAGAACGGCCAAAATCCCAATACCCATGGCATGAACGGTGGTTCCTCCCGGAAGAGGAACCACCACCATCATCAGGATAAAAGAGAAGGCCGTGGTCACACTGAGAAACGGCAAGACCTCCTCGTTTAATACCTGCTTTATCTTTTTTAGCGCCTGCAGCCACAGCCACGCAGCCACGCCATAGGCCGGAACAAATACTTTGGGCGAAATAAAACCATCGGGAATATGCATGATGTCCTTCCTAAAACAGCGTGGAAACGGAAAAGATCAATCGTAGCCTTTCCTTTCCTTCGGCGCCCTGCTGCGCAACGCTTTCATTCAATGCGGTATAAACGGGAAACTTCACCCCAACCGCAAAACTGATATTCTTCACATACAGCCGAACCCCGGGAAGCAGATAAACGATGCTTCCTCCCGTGGCATCAAGGCCGGCACCGTTTTCTACATCCCGACCCAACCCCAGGTAACCGCCTTCCAGATTCAGATCCGCTCGTAATTTTTTATTTTCATTGGTGTAGAGTCGATAATTGAACGCACTGTTGATCCGGAATTCCGAACCGAACCGAAGGGTATGGGTATCCGCGTACCGGTTTTGGGTAAACCCGATGTAAGACGTATCCAATACATAGGTAAAGCGGTTCAGAAAGGCTTTCGTGGCTGTGAGACCGATTGACCAACTGGGTTTGCCGAACCCCAACGCCATCCCCGGATCGATGTTCCCCTGGGAATCCATGGTGTTGGCATTTCCGGTGGGAAGCGTTGCTCCGGTATAAATCGTGAAATGCCAGTCTGCCAGATCGTCCAGGCTTTCTTTGGCCGGGACCAGTCGGAAACCGCCATCGTATTTGAAACCGAGTACCCCCATAATCGAGATATCGGCAAATCCGGCCGTGTTGTAGGAGTTATCTTCAACGGTTTTGGCATTAAAGGGGGCAAAACAATAGAACGATAAATAAGGGGTCGGGGCATAACCCAGACCGGCCATCACAAACGTGCTGGAATCTTTTTCATCGTCCCTGTCCGGGGTGAATGTTTTCCAGTCGGCATGGTCCAACTTTAAATAAAACAGGAATGAACCTTTCGGAAGCGTTTGGGAACTGGAGGTTTCGAGCGGAGAACCGGGACCCAGCAGTCCGCCCACACCCGTGGACGCCACGCCGTGATGACCGAACACCGGATACATACACGTAAGAAGAAAGCACAATAAGAGGAGCCTGGTTTTCATTTCTTTTTCCTGAGAAATATCACCATGATTGAAAAGATGAGCATCATCACGCCCAGTCCGAAGGAAACGCGCGCGTATTTTTCAAAAAAATCCAATTTTTTTTCTTTCGTGACCTCAGACGGATCCACCTCGAATGCAATCGAGGCACCGTGACCATCGGCCGAGAAGGTTTTAATCAACCATTTTCCCGGTTCATCCGGGATAAACACGATTCGGCCTTCGGCATCGGTTCGGCCCACCATGTAGGCCATACTGGTATTCGACGGTTTGTAAATTTCAAAAGACTCGTAATTGAATTTCGTCCCGTCGGCGTAATACACGTTTACCACCGTGGCCGGTTGGGAGATGAGGGAATAATGAATATCATGGGCGTGGAGAAGGGGGGCGCAGAATAAAAGTAAAAGAAGGAGCTTTTTCATGGTTATTTCTCCACCATAAAGTTGAGGCTCGTGGTCGTAATGACCTCATCGGCCTTAATACCATCGCCGGGTCGGGTCAGCGACGCGCTGATGATTTGAAAACCCGCGCGCTGGATCCGAATATTGATTTTACCCTGATCGTCCGTGGTTCCTCGGGGTTCATCACCGTAAGCCACGGGAACGTCTTTGACGGGTTTTCCCTTATACGTCACCAGAAGCCGGATTTTATCGCCCGGTTTTAGTTTGGCCGGGTCGACCAGGGAATTCAACTCGAGATTTTCGGTCAGGGGTTTGGCCGCGTTTTCGGACCATCGGTGGATGAACTTCACACTCTCTTCCGAATACCAGCTTTTCACCACATTCTTTTGGTTTTCTTTGGAAATGTTCAGCGTGCCGTAAACGGTTTTGGTCCAGAAACCGGAGCTGTAGCAGGCAAAGGTCGCATCGTAAATCGGTTTCACCGTCACGGGGTAATTTTTATCGAAATTGACATTCTCGATATTGCCATTGATCAGACCTTTGACCTCTTTGACCTGTTTGGGATCATAGGTTAAGTACGTGTCGCCTCCATGCGTCGACTGTTTGTGACCATAGAGCAGTTTTAGGGCGTTTTGTTCTTTTTCCAGCCAAAGATCGTGGGCCATGCAATGGCTGGCGATCATCAGTAGCCCGATAAAAATGATTTTAAGTCTCATAGAGAACCTCCTGATGGGTTGCAAGTAGCATGATATTGTATTTCGTGTTACTTGTCAATCGATTCTCCGCGATTTATTTGGATTCAGTGAACGAAATATCGGAAAATCATTGAATTACGGATAAGAATTTGGTAATATCTTTTATCATATCCTTTTATTTTGTATGGAGAAACCATGAAGCAGGCTATTTTTGTTGTTTTAATTTGTGTTGTCGTCCTATCCGGTTTTGTTTTCGGTGCCATTCCAGCCGAAGAGCGGGCCGCCTTGATTGCTTTATATACCAGCACCCATGGCGATCAATGGTCGTTTAATCAAGGTTGGAAGACCCCGCCGTTGGATTCCGATGGGTTTGCCATGCCCGGTACCGAGGCGAACTGGTGGGGGGTTGAGATGAGCGGGGACCATGTGGTGACACTCAATTTAGGGGAAAACAACCTTAAGGGCAGCATTCCGGGGGAACTCGGTCATCTGTCGGAATTGTCGAAAATTGGGTTTAGCAATAATCAACTCTCGGGCAGCATTCCATCCGAATTGGGAAATCTCAGTAAATTGTTCGATCTTTCGCTGGACCGAAACCAATTGACCGGCACGATTCCTTCGGAAATCGGAAATCTCAGTCACCTGGTCGATCTTTTCCTGTACAACAATCAATTGAGCGGTGAAATTCCGTCCGAACTGGGGAATCTCACGAGCTTGTGGTTTTTGAATCTCAGCCATAATCAGTTAACGGGAAGTATTCCTTCTCCGTTTTACAACCTGACCTATTTATTGGAGTGCGACCTGTCATTCAACGAGTTGAGCGGCAGCATTCCGTCCGAATTGGGAAACCTTCGGAAATTGGAAGATTTGTATCTTCAACACAACCAGTTCACGGGGAGTATCCCGTCGCAATTGGGTGACCTGGAAAAATTGGAATACCTTTATCTGAATGATAACCAACTCAGCGGTGGGATTCCATCGCAATTGGGAAATTTGGATACATTAAAGGAACTGTCCCTTGCCCATAACCGGTTGAACGGTATTCCTGTCAATTTGGGGAATCTTAATAATCTGGAATCCCTGGATCTGAGTGCGAATGAACTCACCGGCAGTATTCCGCCCGAATTGGGCAATCTGAGTCATTTGGAATATCTGGTCATGAATGAGAATCAACTCAGTGGGGGAATTCCTTCGGAATTCGGAAACCTGACTCATTTGAAATATCTTGCGTTGGGGAATAACCAATTGACTGGATCTATCCCGTTGCAATTGGGAACCCTCAGTCTTTTAACCGAGTTGAATCTGTCCGACAACCGGTTGACGGGTTCGATCCCGTCGCAATTGGGGAATTTGAATGCGCTGACAACGCTGGATCTGAACACCAATCGGTTGAGTGGAGCGATTCCTTCGGAAATCGGAAATCTCAGCCATTTGAGCAAACTTTATCTGAATAATAACCTGCTTAGCGGCGTGATTCCCTCAAGCCTTGTCAACTTACCCGTGGGTTTCTATAAGGATTTGGATATTTGGTATAATTGCCTGTCGGCAACCGATTTTGAATTGAGAAACTGGTTAACCATCAATAATCCCGGATGGGAAACCCATCAGACACAATGCGTGAATGAAGCGGCGCCGGTTATCGGATTAAGTCAGACCGCGTTGAATTTTGGCGCGTCGCTTTCCGGGGATATGACCGGTGCTCAAACCGTATGGGTGACCAACAGTGGGAAAGGGGTATTGGATTGGGAAGCAACCAGTAATGCGGCGTGGCTTTCGGTGACACCCGATTCGGGAACCGGGAACGCGACTGTTTCCGTTTCCGTGGATCCCACCGGATTAGCTGTGGGCAATTATTATGGCGCCATTATTATTACCGATCCCAATGCTTCCAATTCGCCGCAGGCGATCAATGTCGCCTTGCGCGTGTATGAACAGGGCGGAACCGCTGTGCCGTTTGGGGAGTTCACCACACCATTGGTGGGGTCCACCGTATCGAATAGTATTGCGGTCACCGGGTGGGCGCTGGATGACATTGGTTTAGCCGGCGTAAAAATCTACAATGGTGACACCTATATTGGGGACGCCGTGTTTGTGGAAGGGGCGCGGCCGGATGTTGAGACCGCGTTTCCCAGTTATCCCAACAATGATAAAGCCGGGTGGGGGTATATGTTGTTGACTCATTTTTTACCCAATGGGGGAAACGGCACCTATACGTTGGTTGCCAAAGCCTCGGATCGGGAAGGAAACGAGGTCACGTTGGGTTCAAAGACCATTACCGTGGATAATGCGCATGCGGTGAAGCCGTTTGGGGCGATCGATACGCCTGCGCAAGGGGGAACGGTTTCGGGGCGTGAGTTTGTCAATTTTGGGTGGGCGTTGACACCGCAACCCCATGAGATTCCTTTGGATGGGTCCACGATCGATGTTGTGATCGACGGGGTGGTCAGCGGTCATCCGGGATACAATACGCTTCGTTCCGATATTGCGGCTTTGTTTCCCGGTTATTTAAACACGAACGGTGCCGGTGGTTATTTTTATATTGACACGACAACGTTAACCAATGGACTTCACACGATTTCCTGGAATGTGACCGATAATGGGGGAAACAGTGATGGCATTGGGAGTCGGTATTTTTCCGTATTGAATACCGGAACAACCGAGTCTGCGTCCGGACGCAGTCAGAGTTTGGGTATTGAGAAATTTGAAACGCTTAACCCGGAAGATGATCACGGGGTTCGTGATATTGAAATCAGCGAGCTGGAGCGGGTGGAAATCCATCCATTTGAAGACGTGTCTTTGAGTTCAGCCATTGAAGGGTATCGGGTTGTGGGTGGGCGATTGAAAGCGTTGCCCGTGGGTTCGACGTTTGACAGCGATAAAGGTATATTTTATTGGCAGCCTGGACCCGGGTTTATTGGGGATTATCATTTTGTCTTTATTGCCACCGATGATGATGGGCGTCTCGTTAAACGGAGTATTTTTGTTCACATCAAACCGGGTCGAAATTAACAAAGTTTTTGAATTTCCTCAAGCGAAAGTCCGGTATATTTTGCAATTTTATCGATGCCTTCCCCTTCTCTTTTCATTAATGCCGCCATTTCCACGGCTTTATTTCTTTCTCCTTCTTCTTTCCCTTCCTTTATTCCTTCTTCTTTCCCTTCCTTTATTCCTTCGTCTTTTCCCCTCTTAAAACCTTTCGAATCTGCGGTTCTGATGACCTCAGCCCGGTCTCTGATCAATTTTTGTTCCGCTTCATAGTACTCCCGCTCCTCTTTGCTCAGATACATCACATCAAGCCTCTCAATGGCTTTTTTGACTTCCTTATCCGCTGCAAGTTCTGTGGGAATTTTATCTTTTTCATATTTATACGCGTTATTAAGAAAGGTGATCCAACGATCCAGTGTGGTTTTAATGTCTTTTAATTCTTTATTGAATTTTTTGAGTTCCACGAAATGAAGATCCATGTAATCCAGCGTGTCATGTTTTTCAAACGTTTGGATATCTCGGGGAGCGATGATGCGATGATACCGCTCGTCATCGGGAAACGAAATAAAATCGAGAATACTGATGATAATGGTTTTTCGAAGTTTGGAATACAATTCGCCGGCTTCGATCTGACCGGTGAACACCTTGCCCCAGTAAAAGAGCGTGCGTTGCCCGTAATAATCCAGGGAATCCATTTGCATTTCGATATCGTACCATTTGCCTTTTTCGTCTACGGCTTTAATATCGAGGATCGACAATTTTCCATTGATATAATCGGCCAGGTTATAGGGGTTTTTCAATTTGATTTCCGATACCTGTTCATCCTGGGGAAGGTGAGAATTGATAAAGGACTTTAAAATATCGAGATTCTCTTCGCTACCGAAAAGCTTTTTAAACGCAAGGTCAACTTTCGGATTTATCCGACACATTTAATCCTCCATATGGTTTCTTATAAGAATCATATACCATTTCTTTTGAAAATTCAACACCTACCGGGATTGAGGCGATGATTCGCGAATCGCCCCCATACTTATAATTTTAATTAAGGGCGGTTCCCGAACCACCCCTACGAAATGTATGGTTTAAAATGGTAAGCTTGCCCCTTGAATGTCAGAATTGACATTCTCGCCTTTTTGGTTTAACATATCGCTATGGCCGAAAAACAAGATTTAAAACAAATCCCGTATGGAATCGCTCATTATAACCTTTTCGGAGAAGAGCATTATTATTTTGTTGACAAAACCCAATATATTCGCAATATTGAAACCAAGGGCCGTTACTTATTCTTCATTCGTCCCAGACGATTCGGCAAAACCTTATTCCTTTCCGTCTTGGGCGATTATTATGATATTGCCCAAAAAGATCAATTCGATACCTTATTTAATGGGACCGATATCCAAAAAAATCCAACAATGGAAAGGAATAAGTACCTGGTTTTCAAATTGAATTTCTCGTTGATCGAACCAAAAATTTCATCAGTAGAGGAATCATTCGTTCATTATATCAAAAGCTCTGCAAAGTCGTTTATAAAAAAATATCAACGGCTTCTTGGAATCGATATCAAAAAGGCGGAAGCAGAATTCAACGCTCAAAAAACCGCCTCGGATGTCATGATTTCTTTTTTAAGAAATTGCAGTGGAAAAAAAGAAAAAATTTATGTTATTATAGACGAATATGATAACTTCGCCAATACGGTCCTGGCCGAAGCCGGGGAAACGGAATTTCAACGCATCACCCATGGCGCCGGTTTTCTGCGTGCATTTTTTAATGCACTCAAAGGGGGAACCACCGAAGAAAATTCCCCGATTTCGCGATTATTCATGACCGGTGTGTCTCCCATTACCTTGGATGACGTCACCTCCGGGTTTAACATCGCGACCAACCTATCCCTTGACCCGGATTTAAGCGAAATGCTGGGGTTTACCCGGAGCGAAGTCGAAACCATCATTGAATATTATCGGCAAACCGGAAAAATTCGCCATTCCACTTCGGAGTTAATGGAAATCATGAGCCGATGGTATAACCATTACCGTTTCTCGATGGATTCGGATACGGAAGTATTTAATCCGGTTCAAGTGTTGTATTTTATCCGCAATTACCTGATTCGAGCCAAAATACCGGCTGATATGATCGACCGCAATGCGCGGATCGATTATAAAAAATTACGGCATTTAATCATCATCGACAAAAAAGGTACACCGACCACCAATGGAAATTTTTCCAAACTCCAAAAAATTCTGGAAACCGGGCAGGCAATTACAGACATCCAAACGGGATTCCCTGTGGATCAGGTGACAAAACCGGAAAATTTTCATTCTCTTCTCTTTTACTTCGGACTATTAACCATCCGGGGTGAAACCCTGACCCAACAAACGATTCTTTCCATTCCCAATGAATTCGTAAAACATTTGTTTTACGACTTTATCAAAGACACCTATGAAGAAACCCGGCTCTTTTCGGTAGATAAGGAAACGTACGCCAATTTATTGGAAGGTTTTGCCGTTTTTGGAAAATGGGAACCGTTTATCGCGTATATTGCCGGGCGCATGGAAGAGTCCTTGGGGGTTCGGGATTTGATTGACCGTGAGAAAGCGCTCCAGGTATTTTGGAATGTGTATTTGGGTTTGAATTCATTATATCTTATCTATTCGGAAAAGGAATTGAACCAGGGGTTTTCCGATCTGGCGATGGTGCCGATGC
>JBLMYT010000136.1:0-71394 GCA_050258455.1 Candidatus Omnitrophota bacterium
CGAATAGCCGTAGCAATCGCACATAATAAATTCCTAAAGGAACTCTGTTATGCAGGGCTTACCGAACTAGGGTTTAAGAAAGATGAGATAAGAGAGATATATCAAAGAAAAAATCAATGAATAAAACGATCCTGGAAAAACGTTTTACCGTTTTGGAATAGAAATGATTTATGATCCAATACAACATTATTATCCGGTTAACGAATGCCCTTAAATAAAGGAAAGGCAAGAGTAATTATTTGTTCCGGGCAAGCGGAGGCCATGAATGGTTGAGATGAGAGACGAATTCTTGAGTGAAGAAGATCTGGATTTACGAAATCTTTCAGAAGAAGAATTATATGCCTATTGGAATCTGTGGCTTGAACAAGCCCAGGTATCCAATGATCTCGATAAATATACTTATTCACATGGTGTTTTCATGTCCATGACAGAACCCCACGAAGAATCCTGAAACATTGAATGACCGGGGAGAGGTCAAATCCACCTGGATGGAGTATGGTTAGGTAATATCAAAGACTAAAAGATTATTGAAATTTTGTTCTTTTCGATTTATAATGAATTTATGAAAAATAATAGATTATATTTGCAGGATACGAATCAAAGGAGGGAAGAATGGAGTCTGTAGAAATGAAATTAAGAAAACTCCCGCAAGACCTGAAGCATGAAGTGGAAGATTTTGTTGATTTTTTGATGGAAAAGAAATGTAAAAAACATAAAAAAAAACCGAATCTTGATTGGATTGGGGGATTAAAGGAATTCAAGGATCAATTTACTGCACTTGAGTTACAAAAAAAGGCTGATACATGGAGAGAAGATTAATGTATCTTATAGATACAAATATCTTTCTTGAAGCGCTTCTGGATCAGGAAAAAGCAGATGTCGTTCGTTCATTTTTTCAATTTGTAGATTTAGACGATATGTACATTAGTGATTTGGCATTGCATTCAATCGGCATCATATTGTTTAAGTTAAAAAAGACCAAATTATTTATTTCTTTTTTGAAAGACATGATAGAAAATGGAATGACCATATTATCCTTAAATACGAATGAATTAGCCGAATTGGATAAGGTCGTCGCAAAATTTAACCTGGATTTTGATGATTCGTACCAATATTTGGTAGCCAAAGTCCATCATTTGCAGCTCATAAGCTTTGATAGTGATTTCAACAAAACTGACATAAATAAAAAAGAACCTCAAGCAATAATCAATTAATATTAAATCATTCTATTCTGATCGGTGCCTCACCTGTTTTGCCTCCGGCGGCCAGAAACCCTTTTAAAAAAGGGTTTCCGGACTTCCCAAAATTTTTTATTTTTATTTGTTGTGATGACTAAAAGAATTGGAATCACCGAAATACCGCAAGTATTCAATTGATTTTTACTCTGTTTTATAGTATTGTTTACCGCATGAACGAAAAAAAAATGACAAACGAAAATACGGCAGAACTCCCACGAGTTCTGGGTCTCTTTGATGTGGTGGGTATCGTCATCGGAACCGTGATTGGTTCCGGTATCTTTATTGTTCCTGCAGCAGTTGCCGCCCAGGTGAAATCACCTCTGCTCATGCTCGCAGTCTGGGCCGTTGGCGGCCTCCTCACCTTCTTCGGCGCCCTCTCCCTCTCCGAACTCGGAACCGCTTTCCCTCAAGCCGGCGGCATGTACGTGTACTTACGCGAAGCCTACGGACCCCTGGTGTCATTCCTGTTCGGTTGGACGCTGTTCCTGGTCATTGATTCGGGTTCCATTGCCACACTTTCCGTTGCATTTTCGTCGAAATATTTGCCGTTCTTTTTCGACCTGACCCCGGTTGAAAAGAAATTAGTATCAGCGGCTTTAATTACGTTTCTGGTTGCCGTCAACTACGCAGGCGTACGCTGGGGCGCACGCCTTCAAAATTTATTGACCATCATCAAATTCGGCGCCATTCTTGCCGTTTCATCCATTGTCTTTCTATTCGCCAAAGGAAACCCATCCAATTTCGTTTCCGCAGCGGACGGCGGCGTCCCCACCAATATTGTCAGCAGTTTCGGTGTGGCTCTGGTTGCTGTGTTATGGGCGTACAAAGGATGGGAAGTGGCCACGTTTACGGCCGGTGAAATCAAGAACCCTCAAAAAACCATTTACCGGGGCTTTCTGATCGGAACGCTTTTGATCATTTCGCTGTATATTATCACCAATCTGGCGTATTTGTATGTGTTTCCCGCCTCACAGATTGCAACCTCCACTCGAATTGCCACGGACGCGATGAATGCGGCTGTGGGTCCCATCAGTGCGGCGTTAATTTCGTTTGTGATTCTCTTTTCGATTACCGGTGCGGCCAATGGAAACGTCCTCACCGCTCCCCGTGTGCTGTTTGCCATGTCCCGCGATGGGTTGTTTTTCAAAAAACTCGGTGCCGTTCATCCGAAATATTTGACCCCTTATTCCTCAATTATTGCCATCGGCGCGTGGAGCATCATCTTATGCATCTCCGGAACATTCGAACAGTTATTCACCTATGTGATTTTCGGACAATGGCTCTTCTTTGTGTTAACCATGGCAGCCGTGATTATCTTACGAAAGAAACGCCCTGATGTTCCGCGTCCGTATCGGACATGGGGATATCCCTACACACCGATTTTCTTTATCCTTTCCGCGCTTTATATATCGATTAACTCGATGATTACCCAGTTCTGGAACTCCATGGCCGGCCTGGGAATTATTGTGTTGGGAATACCGGTTTATCTCTATTGGACGAATTTAAAGAAGCGAAAAAATCAATAAAAGATATTCGGTAAACGAGGATTGGATTCTTACTTTTGTAGGGGCAGACCCGCGTGTCTGCCCGCTATGCAAATATCAATCGGATCAATCGGGCGTAGGGTTTTATCGGGCGCACACATGGGTGCGCCCCTACGGGAGTTGACCTTTTACTTCGCCTTCTGAATAATCCCCCCACCGACAACCGTATCGTTATCATAAAATACCGCGGATTGTCCGGGCGTAATGGAAGAGATGGAATGATGGAGTTGAACACGGATCACATCGTTTTTATCGTCAGTTTGATGGGTGGCTTTTTCGATCGGCTCAATCGTTGCAGTAACGGGGCGAGACGTGGAACGCACTTTCACCTGAACGGTCATGGGTTCGGTTAATGTTTCGATGGACATCCAATTGCAATTTTTCACGATGCAGGTTTCTTTATAGGTTTCCTTTTCAGTACCGACCACCACCCGATTTTTTTTCGGATCGATGGCAATCACATACAGCGGTTCCGGATGGGAAATGCCAAGTCCCCGTCGCTGGCCGATCGTATAGCGCCAGATTCCCTGATGATGTCCCAGAACCTTCCCGTCTTTATCCACGATGTCTCCGGGTTTGGGACCGTTTCCGACGATATCGTCGTAATCACCGCTGTAAAAATCCTGGCTTTCCTTTTTATCGTGAACATGAAGGTTGGCGTCGCGGGCGATTTGCCGCACCTCTTCTTTGTTATAGGTTCCTAAAGGAAACATGGCGGTTGCCAGTTGGTTTTGGGAGAGGCGATAGAGAAAATACGTCTGGTCTTTGTGTGCGTCTGCGGCTTTTTTGAGGAGGAAGCGTCCGGTTGTCGGGTCTTGTTCGATGCGGGCATAATGACCCGTGGCGAATTTATCGAATGCAATCCCGGAGTTTCGAAACACTTCCGGGAGAACCCCGAATTTCACCAGTTGGTTGCATCGGATGCAGGGGTTTGGGGTTTTGCCGGCCAGGTATTCTTCTCGGAAATAGTCCAATACGATTTTTTCGTATTCGGAAGAGCAATCGATGATGTGCAATGGGATTCCGATTTGGGAGCAGACCTGTTGAGCGGTTTGGATATCGTGTTCTTCGTCCGGGCCGTAGCAGGCGTTTCCTTTCATCATCATGGACGACGCATCCCCGCGCCATATTTTCATCATCACACCCGTAACGGTGTGTCCCTGGTTTTTCAGCAAATAGGCGGTGACCGATGAATCGACACCCCCGCTCATTCCGACTGCGATATTCATGTGTTTATAATGACTCCTTGAATTTAAGCATTGTGTTTTATTAATACGATTTTAATTCAGTTTGAATACATTGTCAACAACGATTGATTTTGTTGGATGCGCGACCCGTTGGGTTTTGGAGTTGAGACTCATTGTTCCTTTGGAGACTTCAAATGCATCTGCAACGCACCCAAATGAATCACGTGTCGCTTTTTTCTCATGATCGATCAAGCACAAAGAGTCGCGATTGAACGTTTGACTCAAAATGTTTGACTCGAAAGCATCATCGCCGGATCTTTTTGCTTAAATATTCCCCCAAAATCTATGATGCGTCAAGCTTTTTTATAAAACTTTTTAAGTTGAAGCTTTGAAATCGGAGCTTTTTTATAAAATATTTTATGTTGAGGCTTCGAAATCGAAGCTTTTTACTGAAATATTTCACCAAAATCGATCGTGCGTCAAGCTTATTTATAAAATTTTTTATGTCGAAGCTCTGAAATCGGAGCTTTTTTATAAAATTTTTATGTTAAAAGCTTCGAAATCGAAGCTTTTTACTCAAATATTTTTCTCAAAAGGTTCATGCATGACCTTATGTACAGCTTCGATCGTGCAAAAAAGGTGATGAATGACTCATTTTGCTTCAATGACGCCATTTGGTGTACGTCTTACTCCATCCGATACTTGCTTTGTTTTCTTTTTAAATCCTTCGCTTTCCAACCAGATATAAATCGGATAGAGCTTGTTGACAAATTTATAATAACCGCGTCCTTTTTCGATATCTTTGACGATCATGCCCAGTTCGGTCATGCGGTTTAAAAAGTTTCCAAAAACTTTTTGTTCTTTAAGATTGAGTTGATTTAAAATATCGCGTTTATGGAACTCCGCCTGGATGACTTCGCCGATTTTCCTTAATATCGTTCGATATTTTTCGCTGCGGATTGCACGATAAATTTTAGGATCAAGATATTTTTTGCCGATTCTATCCGCAGCTTCCAAAATTCCGGAAATCACATTTTCCCTATTCACGGTATGATCATTTGCGTTCCAAAATACGGCATCGCCGATTTCATGCATAAGTATCGGTAAGCCGTTTGAAAGAGCGGTCATTATATTGAGTGCATCGGGTTCTATTTTCATCTGCACACTGTCGAATGCCTTTTCAAAAAAGCGCCGAACTTCCGAATCGCCCAGATTTTCAATTTCAATGACCCTGAAGATTCTGAGGAGGGATGGCTGATGTTCACTTAAGGCATCTCTGATTTCAGGGAGTCCGATTAGCATAAAAAAAACGGGGAATTTCAATTGATGGACGGCTACGCTATCCACGAAACTTTTATACCAATTCGAGAAATCGGGTCTTTTACAAAATCCGTTAATATCATCCAGGATAATGAACAGGGCCTTTTTATCTTCTTTGATTTTCTCCGTGATATTGTATAAGGCATCCGGAAAGTAATTGACCAATTCGGCCAATTTTTTTTCAGGGGGATGAAAGGTCACATCGATGCTGAATATTCCGACTTTTTGGACATGGTCGTCAAAAAAATTGGTTATTTTTTTGAACCAACTTTTTTTGTTGTAATCTTTGTAAATCACTTCGAATACGCGCCGTACCAGTTCCGTTAACGTCTCGGTTCCGCCGAGGAAAACATGGGCGGTCAGAAAATCTTCGTTTTCTTGGAGAAGGTAACGGCAGAACGTGGCCAGAGAGCTTTTTCCGATTCCCCGGTCACCGGAAAGAAATACATTCTCAAGTTTTCCCCGGGTGGATTGATTGGCATACCTGATAATCTCATTAATCTGTTTTTCCCGTCCGACGAAAAATTCAAGGGGAACAGGATTTCCCGGAGTAAACGGACTGTACTCTTTCATTATAACTCCTTATCGTTCTTAAAAATCATTGGTTATGTTTATTCGCAATACAATATTAAAATAAACCACCCCTTCTGTCAAGGGTTGCCTCTCTTCGTCCAGTAATCGCATTTTAATCTCCAACACGAAAACCACATCGAACACACGGGCAGACACACGGGTCTGCCCCTACAGAAAATTAAGCCAGTTATTATTGTTATATCGGGAAGGACCGTTCGAAATTTTTTCGTAGGGGCGCACCCATGTGTGCGCCCCACTTTCGTACGATTATTACCGCGCAACCAAAGTAATCGAAACCGTCAACTCCTTCTCGTCTCGTTTGTAAACAAACGGAACCGTATCGCCGGGCTTCAATGTTTTTAACACATCGGAGTATTCCCGAACGTTGGCAATCTCCGTATTGGCAATTTTGATAATCACATCACCTTTTTGAAGCCCTGCTTTTTCTGCCGGCGAACCGGGAGAAACCATTCCCACTCTAAAACCTTTTCCCTCATACGAGAAATCCGGCATCATGCCGGTTCCCACCTTTCGAACCGCCGTGGATTCGGCGGGTTTGGGAGTCGACTCACCGTTAATGGTATGGGTGAGCGGCTCGGCACGTTCACAAAGATAAAGGATGACCTCACGGGTCACTGCGGCCACCTGAACCAAACCATTGGCATCGATCTTATCCGCCGTATCCGAGGGACGATGATAATCGGCATTCGGCCCGGACGTCAATTGAATCCCCGGTATTCCCTTTTGAATAAAACTGACATGATCCCCCGAATCCAATTCCTGCTTCACCAATTCGGTCTGAATGCCGGTGGTATACCCCACACCCATAAAAATGAACTTCCATTCGCGAGCCGTGGATTCGCCAATAACCATTAATTTATTCGGCGCCGTCAAACGTCCGACCGTATCCAGATTCACGACGCCCATGATGTCCGTCAACCGGTCCTTATCTTTCTCTTCGAGATTTTGTACGAAATAAGAGGAACCTTGACGATGACTCTCTTCTCCGGTAAAGGCAATAAAAACGATGGTCCGCTCCGGTTTAAGCGTTCCAAGTATTTTCGCCAATTCAAGCATCACGGAAACACCGCTGGCATTATCATCGGCACCCGGATGAATTTTTCCCTCATCGCCTGCATGAACATCCGGCCATCCGCGTCCGAGATGATCATCATGCGCACAAAGAATCACGGATTGATTCGCCCACTCCGGTTTGGTTCCGGGAATCACCCCAATGACGTTTCGAAGCGTGATGGGTTTATTTTCCGAACCGCCGGTCGTTTGCCATGTTTGAAAATACGACCCATTGTCTCCACCGGGCTTTAGCCCCGCGGTTTTAAAGGCGTCGGCAATGTATTGGGCGGCTTTATCGATACCCGGTGAACCGAGACCGCGTCCTTCCAGCGCATCGGAAGTCAGATACTGAACATGGTCCATCATCCGCTTGGATGAAAATAACGGGGCGAGTCGGGCCAGGGGTTCGCGTTTCGGCAAGGTGCCATGTTCGATCGGTTGAGACGAAGAAACGAGACTCGCACTCATGGGCGAATGCTCGGGCGCCCATTGACCTTTAACGCTATTGACCGGTTCATCCCCCTCAAACGCGAGATAACTGTATTTGCCGTAATGCGGCAACTTTCGACCCAAACCGGGCAAGGCTGCCATGCGGTCCGCAGATACCAGCACGATCACATGCTCGGGGTTTCGGGGATTTTTAACGGCCATCACGATACTGGCTTTTTCATGATCCGGGAGTTTGTCGATATAAGCGCTTCCGGGACCATTGGAAAGCGCCGGATTATATTTGTTTTTCCATCCCAACACCCACACGGGGCGATCCGTGGGAAGCGAGGAGAGTTGATTATCCATTTTGATTTCGATGTTGCATTCGCTTTCTTTGGCCCACTGTTGAGCCAGGGTTTTGTAGGCGGTGAGGCATTCGCCCGATTCCTGAGACGGCAGAATGATCCATACGTTTTTGGCTCCAAACGCATTGGACAGGGTCGGCGGAATCTCATTTCCATGAAGTTCCCGAAACACATCAAATTGAGGATCCACATCGATCCGTACCGGTCGCTGATCCTGAGGGAATGACAGTTCATAATCCTGCTTTCGTTTTGACATGTCAATGATTTTGATAACCGCGTCTTTCCGACCGTCCAGCGACACCGCAACCGGAATTTGAACACGATACGGATCCTGTTGTTGAACCTGTTCGAGCGAAAACCGCAACGTATAAAAAGTATAATGAGACGGTGAATCTTGACCGTTGGTTTTTTCGATGACTTGGGCATGCGTTAACCGAATCGCCGGTGCACCGGTTCGATTCAGCCATTGATTAAAAAAATCGTTGAACGATTTTTGAGTCACGGTTTCAACGGAATGTTGAAAATCGGAAAATGATGCATGCTTGAATGGATTGTTTTTATAAAAATGCCGGATCGTATCTTTGAATGGCGTATCGCCCACCATTTGTCGAAGCATATGAACAACCATCAGGGATTTCCCATACCCGATCGCAGACGAGAGCGAATCGGTGCGGTCCTTGAATTGCGATAACGCAAATTCGCCTTTTTTTCCGGACACATAATGGGTATATTCCTGGAGTACCGTTTTTCGGTAGTCTTCCCCTTCGCCGCGATCTTCTTTGATCAGATGATCGGCCAGATACGTCGTAAGCCCCTCGCACCAATTCCCCGACGATTGATCGACAAACACACTGTTTCCCCACCAATTGTGCAGCAACTCATGCGGATAAGAGGAATGAAGAATAAACGGGAACCGGATGATCTTGGGTCCCAGAAGCGTAAAGGACGGCATCCCGTAACCGGTTTCCCAGAAATTTTCCACCAGGGCAAACTTGGAATAAGGATACGGACCGATGAGTTTTTCATACATTTCAAGGTACTGACCCGTTGTTTCCATGTATTTATTGGCCAGATTGTCGTCGGGGGTGCGAAGAAAGGCGCGGATATCCACATTTCCGGTTTTAATGCCGTATGTCTGAAACGGCGCGGCAATCAAATAGATTTCATCCATGGGATCGGTGCAGGTCCAAACCGTGGGCGGTGTTGGTGATGTTCCGGTTTGGGTTTCTTTTCCTTGCGATACCACACTCCAGTTTTCAGGAACCGTGGTTTGGAGCGTAAACGTCACCGGTTGATCCTTCCATGTGTCGCTAAAACGCGGCACCCAGTACGAGGATCCTGCCAGATATACGCCGTCCGGGCCGATGATCCCGGGTGTTTCGCTAAACCCACGGGCATACTCTCCGCCCATCTGCCGGATCGGATGATGGATCTGTCCGTCATAGGTTATTGTAAACGATGTCAACGATTCGGGCGCTCCCGGTTGAGCGGCTTTTCGAATAATCAAATAATGACTCAGAGGAACCCCTGTTTGGTTTTCGTTTTTCATTTCGTTTCGCTTTTTCAGCGGATGCGTGTCTGTGACGATTTCAATATTTTGGGAAAACGAGACGATCGCCAAATTGCCGTGAAGCACAAACGAGATTTTGTCTTCTTTCCCTCGATGGAGAGACGGCGGAAGCGTGACCGTATCCGTCACCCGAATGGACGAATGAGCCGGATCAAGGAAAACATTCAGATCATGATGAATGAATGAAATGAATGAATGGTGATCCTCGGCATCGATAAAAAAAATAAATAAAAAAAAGCATGCCATCAAAAAAACGGTTAAAAGGAATTTTCTCATCGTTGTTCACCTTTGAATTAACTTACCATTATCTTACAATAAGAATTCCGAAAATAAAATCTTTGTTTGAAAAAAAAAAATTTTTTATATATAATTACAGTTGTATTTTTGGAGGTGACCTTGAAAACAAGATGGATGGCAATCGTATTACTATTAATTGCGTTATGCATGGGCGGATGCGCCACGCGAAAAGTGACATCCGAATTTGAATTTGCTAACAAACTTGCCCAAAAGGGGTTATGGAAAGAAGCTCTGTATCGATGGGAGAAAACATTAAAAGAGAAAAAACACGAGACGGAAATTTATAATAATATGGCCGTGGCCTATGAACAAATGGGAAAATTCGACCAGGCAGAGAAGATGTATCAAAAAGCGTTGCGTGTGTCTCCCGACAACGCCACCGTCCAGGTTAACCTCAATCGGATGAAAAAGATGTATAAAAAAACAGAGGAAGAAAAAGAAAAAAAGGATAAACATGAAAAAGAATAACGCAATTATCATATGTTTGTGTATTGTGGGAGTGTTTGTGTTCCTTTTCCCCTCTTGCCGGACAGTGACGAAGCATCGGCTGGAAGTGAAACTTGAAATTCCGTCCCCGCTGGGCGCGGATCTCAACCCGTATAAAACGATTATCTATAAAGATTTGGTGCCGGAATCCGTTCCTCAGGGTTTTGACCCTGTCCCCCTATTGAGGAGCTTTTTCCTGAACGATTTCGCCAAAGCTGTTGATAAGAAAGTCGAATTATGGAACAATCAAACATACGGGGAAGGGAAAGTTCCTTCGGATGCGGTCATTCTCAGCGGGACGTTCAAACTCGATGTAAAGGATCGAAGTAAAATCGAGGAAAACAAAGACCAGAACGGAAAAAAGAAACGGGAGTTTGTCAATGTTCAGCATTGGAGTATGGGGATGTCCATCCGTTTAACCGATTCCAATGGCAAGGAACTGTTTAATCAATCCTACGATGAAAAACTCTCCGATGCCGATCCGGCGAATTTAAAAATTAATTTCGATAACCTTTTTTTCAGAATCTCCAATGTCCTCATCAACCGCTTAAACCGTCGCCAGCGTATGGAAACAAGATATTTATTATTTTAAAAAGGAGCCCGGAAATGGAACAACAAAGGAATTTATCCAGAAAGTCTTATATACCCCTGCTTGTGATTTTTATATTGATGATTTCAGCTTCGAGTCTTTTTCCGCAATATGAATTTTACTACGGAAAAAACAAAGTGGTTAGACATGTCTTCCATTGGAAGCGCATTGAATTGCCTCATTTTAATTTGTACCATTATACCGAGGACGAGAACCTGATCAAAAAAATTGCCAAGGCGGCAGAGAACGGTTACAGTAAGATTTATGATTATCTGGGTGTTAAAATCAAAGATAAAGTGCCCATCATTTTTTACAGCACGCATATTGAATTTGAACAAACCAATATCGCCGAGTATTTACCGCCGGGTGTGGTGGCATTCGCCGAACCCCGCTCCTATCGGTTGGTCCTTCAGGGAGATGCCCCGTTCGATGAATTGGAAACCACGATTATTCATGAATTAGCGCACTTATTCGAGTATGCGATTATGGGCGAATCCGTCCGGTTTATTTCTCCCCCCTTATGGATCATGGAAGGGTTTGCGGAACTCATGACCAATAAATGGAGCGAGTTCAGCTTGCTCACGGTTCGAGACATGGTTCTTTTCGATCGCATTCCGCAGCTAACCAAATACGGCGAATTGGAAACCCCCTACCATAACGACCGGATCATTCCGTATGATTTCGGTCACATGGTATTCGAATTTCTGGACAAGAAATTCGGAAAACGGGGAGTGAAACAATTGTTGTACTCCCTGAGAGGGAACTCCATTTTGCGAATGGCGGGCCGGGCGGATGTGTTGAAGGTCCTGGATTATACCCCCAAAATGTTTAACTATGAGTTCGGAAAATATGCCCGCGAACGGTTCCGGAGTTTTGAAGGCAAAGAAAACCCCGAAGATTACAGTTATATTATCGGTCCGGATATGCCGTATGTGTATTCGTTTACTCATCAGGTTTCGCCTTCCGGTGAAATGCTGGCCATTTTAACCGTCAGCCTGAAAACCTACACCATCGATATCATCCTGATCTCGATGAAAGATGGAAAAGTGATTAAGAAAATCACCTCCGGATTTACCAGCCGTTATGACAATATCAATTTAAAATTCGATCCGACCGATGGGGTATCGTTTGTCTGGAATAAGAATAACAATGAAATCGCATTTTTTGCCCGTAGAGAAATGGATAATTACCTGGTCACCGTGGATATTCTTTCCGGGAAAATTTTAAAACAAATCAAAATCGAAAATATTCAGGATCCGTCGTCCCCGACCTTCTCTCCGGATAATGAAAAGAAACTATATTTTACCGGGCAAGTGAGCGGAAAGTCCTATATTTACAGTATCGATCTGGAGACGCAGCAAACCACCCGAGTCACCAATGGCGTATTGTTTATTAAAGCCCTGGATATTTCCCGGGATGGGAAGCGGATCGCATTCTCCGCCAAAAATGACGGCCATTATAAACTCTTTCTGGGCACTCTGGATAGCCCGGAAATGGCCAAACAGATCACGTTCGGCGATTACAACGATATTACCCCATCCTTTTCGTCCGATTCCGGTACCATTTACTACAGCTCGAATGAGACCGGATCGTACAATATCGATTCGATCGACATCGAACGAAAGCGTTTGAGCCGCTACACGGACGTGAAAACCGGAAATTTTTTCCCCATCGAAATTCCGGGTGAAAAAAACATGGTGGTCATGTCATCGTATTATAAAGGCATGTTTCGATTGTTTAAAAAAGATATTTCAACCTCATTGGAGACACGCCCGATCGAATTCGAACTCATCGATACGGCCAAATTGGCCCGGGAAGAAGCGCAGGCCATCGATGTCACAGGCATTGACATGCAGGACAAAGGAAAATACGTGCCGTTAAAGAAGCTATATATCAAATCCTTACCCCCGGTTGCGGTTGCGCTGGGTACGGATGGCGGATTTTTCGGTTACACCGAATTAACCCTCACGGATTTGATGGGCGATTACAACTTCTCCTTGTTGCTTGCCACCTTCTATGGATACCGTTCCTACCATTTGTCCTATTTGAACCAGAGGCACCGGCTTCAATTTTATGGTCATTTGTTCTCTTATCAGGATGTGTATTACTACAACGGGTATGTGAGTCAGGATTATTTGACGTTGCGTTCCATGTACGGCGGCGAGGCCGGTTTTTTCTATCCGTTTAACCGTTCGCACCGCGCCGAATTAACGGCTGCTCTCTATAAACAAAAAGAAAATTTTTCCTTGTACTCGGATGAGCCGCTTCCCTACGGTCAATTTGCCAATGGCTGGGCGGTTCCGGTCCGATTCTCTTTAATCGGGGAGACCACGCTATTTGCCAATTACGGTCCCAACCGGGGACACACGTTTAATTTTACCCTGGAAAAATATCTCAAACTCGGAAATAAATTCATCGATGCGTATTCGGCAGAAGCCGATGTGCGAAAATACCTCCGCCTGGATAATAACACCCTGTTGGCGTTCCGATTGGCCGGATTTCATTCCGGAGGAAAAACGCCCTTGATCTTTTGGACCGGAGGAAACAACACCATTCGATCCGCCGATTACCGAACCCTGACCGGGAATAATATGTTTTTATTCAATGCCGAATTTCGGTTCTCGCTCGTGCGCCTGGCCGACACGCCCATTGGGTTGATCGGTCCCATTCGCGGGGTATTGTTTTTCGATTTGGGCGGCATCTGGTACAAAGGCCAACCGTTCCGAATGTTTCAGAAAGATAACTTCCCGAGACTCCAGGATGCCGTTTCCTCGTATGGGTTCGGTCTGGAGATTTTTGCTTTCGGATACCCCATGCACATCGAATGGGTCTGGCGAAACGATTTAAGCCGAAAAGCCTATTACGGGGTCAATTTCTGGATCGGATACGACTTTTAGTGTCAGTTTTCCGGCAGTTTTTTCCCAATTCAAGCAAAAAGGGTACCCGTCGTTGTCAACTCTGCGTTGAAATTTTGACTAAACTTCCGATATTTCGATATACCGGTAGATGGTATAAAAATTGCTTCTCTTCTTGGAAGGTAAAAGAAGATGAAAAACAGTATTTATTCCACGACTGCCGGTATGTTGACCTCAGCCGAACGGCTGAATGTCACGGCCAACAACCTCGCCAACTTTAACACGACCGGGTTCAAGAGCGATCTGACGTTCGAGCAGACCATCAAGTTCCTTGACGAAGGTCCGTATCCGGGTAAAGATCAGCCCATTCTGGGCGGAACCATGGTCAATCCGCTTCAGGGCGTGATTCAGAATACCGGGAGGAAGCTCGACCTGGCGCTTGACGGTCCCGGTTTTTTTACGGTTCAAACCCCCAATAACCAGGAACTCTACACCCGTAACGGATCGTTTACGCTCAATTCGAAAAAAGAATTGGTCAACCAGGATGGCTATTTGATCCTGGATAAATTCAATAAAAAAATTACTGTTTACGGTAATAAATTGGAAATCACTCCCCGGGGAGACATCATGATCGATGATGCGTATTATACCACCTTAAAGATTATCAACATCTCCGGGCGAGAAAACATGGAAAAGGTCGGGACCATGTTTTTTAAAACCAAGAATTCCCAAACCCCGCCTACGATGCTGACCGAACCCAATATTGTGAGTGGTGCATTGGAACATTCCAATGTGAATCTATTGGAAGGTTTGGCAGAAACGTCTGCTGCTCAGCGCACCTTTGATTTTCAGCGTACAGCAGCGGATTTAATCTTTCGGAACCTGAGACGGTCGATTACCGACGTTCCCAGGCCGATGTAAGAGGATGATTTAGAGACGTAAGATGACGGAAGTTAACGGTATAGGAGGTTAACATGATGAGAGCATTGTTTTCCGGTGCATCGGGAATGAGCGCAGAAACATTAAATATGGATGTCATTGCCAACAACCTGGCAAATATCAATACCACGGGATTCAAAAAATCCCGGGCCGAGTTTCAGGATTTGTTGTATCAAACGTTGCGAGAGCCCGGTGCCAAATCCACGATTGCAACCGAAATCCCTACCGGTATGCAAGTCGGACTCGGGGTCAAACCCGTGGCCATTAACCGCATTTTTTCCCAGGGCAACTTCAAACATACCGGAAGCCCTCTGGACATGGTCGTTGAAGGCGATGGTTTTTTTCAGGTGACCATGCCCGACGGTTCGATCGCTTACACCCGCGATGGCAACTTTTCTCGCGATTCCACCGGCCGCATCGTGACCAACGACGGCTATCCGCTGGAACCGGCCATCACGATTCCCACGGATGCGATCAGTATTACGGTCGGAAATGACGGCACCGTATCGGTCCTACGTCCCGGCGAAACCGTTGCCACCGAAGTCGGCACCATTCAATTAACCAAATTCGTCAATCCCGCAGGTTTGAAAAGTTTGGGTAAAAACCTCTTTCTCAATACCACCTCTTCCGGCGATCCCATTCAGGGAACCCCCGGTCTCGAAGGCATGGGAACCATTTCACAAGGGTTCCAGGAAATGTCCAACGTGGACCTCGTGGAAGAATTGGTGTCCATGATCACCTCTCAGCGGGCGTATGAAACCAATTCCAAAACCATCCGGGCCGCCGATCAAATGCTGCAAAACGCCATCCAGATCGGACGATAATCCGTTAATATCAGGAAGGCGACCATGAACCATAAACTGTTTGATAAGCTGAACGCCTTGTTGCTCGGTACCCTCACCATCATGATCCTGACAATCATGATGGTTCTGGGGATGCTGCAACAAACGGCCTGGGCCGAGCCCGCATTGCCGTGTACTGTGGCCTTGAAAGATCATGCCGTTGTCAACGGGGAGATTATCCGCATGAGAGACGTCGCGTCCATGGATGCCGGCGTGCGCGAGCGCATCGGCGAGATCGTGATTTCCGTTTCTCCGGAAATGGGCAAATCCCTGTCCATCCAGAAACAGGAAATCTACGAGAAATTGGTGGGCAATGGCATCGCTTCCCCGGAGATCAGCGGGCCTTCCCGAATCACGGTGTCGCGGCAAGGAACCGTTGTCAAACCGTCTTTTTTTAAAGATAAAATCCATGACTACATCCTTCAACATTCCCGATGGAAAGACGGTGTCCAGGTGGAAATCGTCACGGCCAAAGAGATTACCGTACCTCAGAGCGATGTTCGCTGGCAAATCACCCCGGCCAATGGCCAGGATTTTTTTGGGAATGTACTCTTTGAGGTGAAAGCCATTGCACTTTCGACCAACGATGTGCTCTATTCCAATTGGGTGACGGCGAAACTGAAGATCATCAAACCGGTTCCGGTTTCCAACCGGGACATCCAACGCAATGAGATGATCACGGACAACGATATCCGTTGGGAAACCCGGGAGATCACCCCGTTTACCAAAGATGCGATCCTCGAGCGGGACGAACTCGTCGGTCAGAGAGCGGACCGAATCATTCGGTCCAATTCGGTGGTGACCACCTCGCTGCTGGAAAAGCGGTTCCTGGTCCGGCGCGGGGAAATGGCAACGCTGGAAGCCAAATTAAAAGGGGTTTTGGCCTCGACCCCGGTCAAAGCACTTTCCGATGGTCGAATGGGCGATACCGTTCAAGTCATGAATGTGAATTCAAAAAAAATCGTCACCGGTGTGGTCACGGGTAAAAATACAGTGGAGGTGAATGTCCAATGAAACCCAAAACAATATGGATTGTTGTATGTCTTATTTTTGTATGTTCACTAGTGCTCTTCTTTTCAGTCCCTTTGTCCGGCGATGAGTATGCCGGAAAAAAGGCATCGCTGTGGCGGGAGAATTCCGCATTCACCAAAATATATGCCGATCCCAAAGCCATGGGAATCAATGACATTGTCACCATCCGCGTCAGTGAAAGCAGTACGGCATCCAATAAAGCGGAGTTGACTACCGCCAAGAAAACCAGTGTGAGCATGGGGATCGATAGTTTATTGGGTCTTGAAACCACCGCCAAAGGGAGTTTGAATAGTGGTTTTGATCCGGCCTCCATGTTTGGGGGAACGACCAACAACTCCAATGCCGGAACCGGTGAAAGCACCCGGGAGAGTTCGCTCTCCTCTTATATTACGGCCCGGGTCGTGGATGTCATGTCCAATGGCAACCTGGTCATCGAAGCCAAAAAAGAAGTGATGGTCAACAAAGAAAAACAGGTGGCGGTATTAACCGGTATCATTCGTCCCCGGGACATTTCGTATACCAATGAAATCGCGTCCAATAAAATTGCCGATATGCAAATCACGTTTACCGGCAAAGGTCCGGTTTCCGAGCAGACGCGCCGGGGTTGGTTGAGTTGGCTGTTGAGTGTCGTCTGGCCGTTTTAATCTGTGGCGGCAGGAGTTTACGATGAGCGAATGGAAGAAATCGAAACAATCGAAACAATTCTGGATCGTTTGCCTGTACCTGGGCATCATGGTTGTCGGTATGGGCGCATCGCTGCCTGCGATGGACGTGCGAATCAAAGATGTCGCAGCGTTTGAAGGCGTTCGAAACAACCAGTTGATCGGTTATGGCATTGTGGTGGGACTGGAAGGAACCGGCGATACCACGCAGAACAAGTTTACCTTTCAATCCATGTCCAATTTATTGGATAAGATGGGGTTGACTCTGGATCCGTCCGCTTTTCAGATGCGAAACACGGCAGCCGTTGCCGTAACGGCCACGCTTCCGCCATTTTCGCGAGTCGGAACGCAGATCGATGTGACCGTTTCTTCCATTGGAAGTGCCAAGAGTCTCCAGGGTGGCATCTTATTGATTACTCCCTTAAAAGCAGCAGATGGAAACGTCTATGCTGTGGCACAGGGAGCTCTTTCCATTGGCGGTTTCAATGCCTCGCAGGGCGGAACCTCGGTTAGCAAGAATCATTCGACGGTGGGTCGCGTTCCCAATGGGGCGTTGGTTGAAAAAGAAGTGCCGTTTGAATTTTCCTCTCAAAATTATCTCACCCTGGTCATGAATCAAGGGGATTTCACCACGGTATCGCGGGCCGTGAACAGTATCAACAAAGCCTTTGGCGATGTGGCCGCAGCCGTGGATTCCCGTACGATTAAAATCATGATTCCGGATAAATACACCCGGGATAAAGTGTTAATGGCATCCATGTTGGAAAACCTGCCGGTTTCCCCGGATGCGCTGGCCAAAGTGGTGATCAATGAGCGGACCGGTACGATTGTGTTTGGGGAGAACGTCAAGATCTCCAAAGTGGCGCTCGCTCATGGAAGCATTACCGTGTCGATTAAAACCCAATACGATGTGTCGCAGCCGAACCCGCTTTCCGGGGGACAAACCGCGGTCACCCCGAATACGGAGACGACCGTGACCGAGCCGGAAGCGCATTTTGCGGTCGTGGATGACACGCCGAAAATTTCGGATGTGGTGAAAACGTTGAATTCGTTGGGCGCGACGCCCCGGGACATTATCGCCATCTTGCAGGCGATGAAGAGTGCGGGTGCGTTGCAGGCCGAACTGGAGATCATGTAATCCCATGATACCGCCGATTAAAAATAATCTCGATCTTCTTTCCGCAACGACAGACAGTGTCGAAAAAATGGGGCTTGATTTGAGAAACCTCGATACCGGGGATAAAGAAGCCAAGATTAAAAAAGTATCCATTCAATTTGAGCAGATGCTGATCGATCAGTTATTAAAATCGGCGTTTAAGGATGAGAGCGAAGATCGAACCGATGAGGACGAAGCGCCGCTCATGACCTTTGGGCCGGTCAATGACTTTAAGGTCATGCTGATGTCGCAACATATTTCGGAGAATGGGGGATTGGGGTATCGGGAGGTCATTGAGCGGCAGATCCGGGAAAAGCTGTCCGGTGGAGAAGGGATTCCAACGGAAACCCCGAAGCGTGAAACGAATGCGACGCATGAACGACCCAGGATCGAGTCCTTACCCAAAACGGCTTCATCCAAACTCAAAACCGGGATAAAGTTGAATTTAAAACCGTTGGAGTTGGTGGCTCCGGTTAATACATCGGTCACCTCGGAATTCGGATGGCGGCATGATCCCATTAATGGGCATCTTCGATTCCACAAAGGGGTTGATTTCAAAGCGGCCCTCAACACGCCGGTCAAGAGTGTGATGGAAGGGGAGGTTACTTTTAGCGGTTGGCAGGAGGGGTATGGAAATTTGGTGGAGGTCACGCATCCGGATGGTCATATTTCTCGGTATGGGCACAATGCCACGTTATTGGTTGCCAAAGGGGATAAAGTGGGAGCTGGCGCAGTGATTGCGCTGTCGGGTTCAACCGGACGCAGTACGGGACCGCATCTTCATTTTGAAATCAGGAAGGAAAATGTTGCGGAGGATCCGATAAAATTTCTCGCGCAGAATAAAATTAATGTTTTTGAGAAAAATTCCGAAATAAGAGATGCTGGCGCTTAGACGAGTAGGAGGTGACACATGAAGATAAGTGCTGATGGCATCGACAAGATTAGTAGTGAAATCCTTCAGCGGGATTTAAAGCGGATCAGGAACAGCGAACGAGAAACAGCCACTACTTCCTCCGAGGATCGCGTTGAGATTTCCTCCCGGGCGCTTGATTTGAAGGCGATGCATGCCAAAGCGAAAGCTTCCCCGGATGTTCGGACGGAGACGGTGAATCAAATCAAAATGCAAATCGATAATGGAACGTATCGTATTTCTCATGATAAAATAGCGGAGCAGCTCATTGCGGAAGCAATGGAAGGATAGGGGAGGACGTTAGTATAAAGGAACGATTCTTTCAGGAAGGAGGTGACCCATGAGTGATATTGGGAAGTTACGGCGACCCGGGTCTACTTTTTTTCCGAATATGCGAAAGAGTGTTGACCCGTTGATGCCGGAAATGGGTCAGATTGAGTTTTCACAGGATGTAAGAGAGTTTGATACTCATTTTTCCACGTCGGTTTCGGAGTCGGAGAAGACGGAGGAGAATGTGATTTCCGATGAGACCAAGCGCAAGCAGTTTCGTCAGCGGCAGCGGAAAAAAAAGGAAGAAGAGGAGAGCAAGCTTAAAAAAGAAAAAGAGGGAAATGGAAGCAATCATGTGGATTTGATGGCTTGATTATTTTGGTAATTGTTTATTATTTTGAAAATTTTTGATATCTATTGTATAATTAAGGGGTAAGAATGAGGTAATAACATGGAAGCCATACGACAGATTGTTCGGATACCCAAAAGTCATGAAATTAAAATAAAAATTCCGGATTATATAGAAGAAGATGAATTAATGGAAGTGCTTTTACTTGTCAAAACGGGAAAAAAAAGTTTTAAAGATAAAATTTTGGATTTAAAAGAGGCTGCGAAGGACGCTGATTTTATGAAAGATCTGGAAACAATAAACCGTGATTTCGAATATGCTGACTTGGAAGGATGGGAATAGAAGATGTCATCTTTTAGGTGGAATATCTTTTTGGCAAATCTGGATCCTACAGTTGGTTCGGAACAGGGAAAAACGCGACCTGTATTAGTTATTAGCGATGAGACTATTAATCAAATTCTTCCGATAGTAAATGTACTTCCGCTGACATCGGTAAAACCTGGGAAAAGGATATATTCCAATCAAGTTCTTCTTTCTTCAACTGTTACGGATCTTCCGAAGGATTCTATTGCTCTTTGCTATCAAATACGGACTTTGGATAAACAACGATTAATAAAAAAAATTGGAGAGATAAATAGTATTCGTATAAAGGAGGAAATCATTGACGCATTATGTTTTCAATTGGGGATCGGTGAAGGGATATATTAAAATCCTCCCGCGTAAGAAATTCAAAATTATTGATGAAATCCCTTACAGTAAAGAATTGGAGAAAGAGTTAAAGAAAAGAAAAAAGGAAATCGCCCACAGCGAAATTTGGATAGATTCCGAGATTTAAGCTCCAGCCGCTATTTTGTCACACCGTTGAGAATTTTATGTAAGGCAGCGAGGGCTTCGGAAGGGGAGACCTCCAGGGTCGGATTAAAATTTCGATCCGTATCCAATTTAATTATTTCCGAACTCAGCAGGAAAGCAATGATCGCGTAATCTTTATGGGAACGGGAAATATCGGCGGGCTCGATCTTTTTGGCGGGAGTAAATGCGGCGGAAGACACCCCTTTATTTCCCAGGCATTTGATCAGGGCGCCGAGGATGACGGCAAACGATGCCCGGTTCACCGGCTGGAACCGATCAAAACTATGATCGGGTCTTAATTGCATGATATCCAGGGCACAGATCTTAATGATCGCTTGCTTGGCGAAGGAATTACCGATATCGGTGATGATCAGCGGCTGCCGGTTGGGGAGATACTTATCAAAATAATGGCCGATCAACGCAGCCATTTCTTCACGGTTGATGTTCTTTTTAAAAAAAATGCTTTTGAATTTTTCAGGAAGGTTCGATTCGCTGAACTTGATTTTTAGCTCCTCGATTTTTCGCAGCAGCGTTTTGTTTTCAGGTGTCTGGTCCTGTAACTTTTTATAAATCATGATCGCCGCATCGTATTCTTTGGCCTTTTCATAGGCTTCGGCCAGCTTCATCAGAATCTCTTCGCTATTGGGCATTTTGACCAGGAATTCTTCGTATTTTCGAGCCGCTTCTTT
Organism: Candidatus Omnitrophota bacterium; assembly: GCA_050258455.1. Classification (GTDB taxonomy): domain Bacteria; phylum Acidobacteriota; class Aminicenantia; order UBA2199; family UBA2199; genus JAKAGC01. The sequence continues at coordinate 21,229 of JBLMYT010000136.1, forward strand.
GTACCGCGCATGGGACGTATAAAAATCGGCAATCTCCAGATTCAATTTCACCATCTCCGGCGAATACTGCGAGGCGGATTCCAGCGCCTGGATATAGGCCTCGGTGTTGTTCTCGTTTTTATAACGCTCGGCCAGCTTCAGGAAATTCTGGGTCTCGGTGCTTTTAATCGTTTCATACCGCTCGGTTACCCAGGAATTATCCGGGATCTCGGATCGTAATTTGGTATAATAAAGAAACGCCCGACGACTATCGTTTAGTAATTCATAGAGATTGGCCATACCGATCTGCGCCTGGATGTTTCCCGGATTCATTGCCAGACATTTTTCAAAATTGGTTTTGGCCATTTCCAATTTATTTTGAGCCAGGTAGGCATACCCATATCCGACCAGAATATATTCTTCCCGGGACGTACTCTTTTGGAAATTCTTGATGGCTTCGCGGGCGTTTCCCCCTTTGATGTTTTTCCACCCCTGACGAAAGTGAGCGTCGTGATCGTTGCCTGAATTCAGGTCGGGAATATAAATTTTGGGTGCGGTTCCTACTCCGCCCCCGCAGGAGACGCTGAAAAACGCAAAAACACCAACCACAATCACCAACCATGCGTTTCTCAAATCGGCTTTTCGGTCTCGAGTCATTTGACGTAACCTCCATATTTTTCTTTAAATTTTACCATGTTTTCCCTGGAACACAAAATATCCGCATGTAATTTTCCGTCACGAAAAAATTTATTGACCACAATGGCCCATCGTTTGATCGACTCCAGGTTCATGGCATTCGGGGGAAGTTCGAGCGAATAGGCGTCGTAATCTTTGAAATAATTAGCGAATATGGCCTGTTTTAATTGACGAAATCCTTGTTCTTGAAGGGCTGAAATATAGACCTGTTTGTCGCTTTCCGCTTCCATTTCTTCGGAATCGGGCAGTCGATCGATTTTATTAAAAACCTCAATCACGCGTTCTTCGGGTATGTTCATTTCTTTGAGGACGCCTTCCACATCCTCCTTGCGACTGATGTAATCGGGATCGGAGATATCGATGATATGAAGAATCAAATCGGCCTGCATCATTTCTTCCAGGGTGGCTTTAAACGCGGTAAAGAGTTCCTGCGGCATTTCACGGATGAACCCAACCGTATCGGTCAGCAAAAACGCATACCCTTCCCTGATTTCATTCATTTCCACGCGACGCATCAGGGGATCGAGAGTTGAAAACAACATCCGCGAGATGGGGACATCTTCACCGGTTAACGCTTTAAACAGCGTGGATTTGCCGGCCGATGTATAGCCGATGAGGGAGACAACCGGAATCGGGTTGTTTTTCCTGTTTTTGCGTTGAATTTCTCGGCTCTCGATCACTTTCTCCAATTTATTTCGAATCACGGAAATCCGCTTTTTGATGGTTCGACGATCGGCTTCCAGCTTGGTTTCTCCGGGGCCCCGGGTTCCGATACCGCCGCCCAACCGCGACATCTCAATGCCGCGACCGGTGAGCCGCGGGAGCAAATACAGCATCTGGGCCAATTCGACCTGCAACTTGCCTTCCAGGGAACGCGCCCGGGTGGCAAAGACATCCAGGATCAACCGGGTCCGATCAATGACCTTCATATCGAAAAAATCTTCCAAATTCCGCTGCTGAATATTGGTGAGTGAATTGTAAAAGATAATGAGATCGACGTCATGGGCGCAGGCATAATTTTTAATTTCATCGATCTTTCCCTTTCCCATCAAATACCGGCCATCGGGCGGCCAGCGTTTCTGAAAAAACGTTTCCACGACTTCGCCACCCGCACTCTGGGTCAGGAGCTTCATTTCATCCAGAATATTCCGGATCACATAATCGGGTTTATCAGTATCAAACACACCGATCAGAATTGATTTTTCAACATTTGATTTCTCAACATTATTAAATTGGTTTTTTTTTTCTTCCATCTTAATCTCCCCATCAATCAGGCATGCAAGGACCGGTTCATAAATTGCTCGATTTCGTCGTATTTTTCCGGGTCAAACCAGTGGATATCGTTCTCCTGGCGAAACCACGACAACTGGCGTTTGGCAAAATTACGGGAATGTTGTTTGATGAGTCGGACAGTTTCATCCAAATCCGTGATTTCCCCATTCAAATGCATCAGCATCTCCTTATAGCCCAGGGATTTAAAGGGCGGGCAGGTATCGGGATACCGTTCCCGCAACCCCTTGACTTCCTCGGCCAATCCGCGAGCGATCATTTGATCGACCCGGGTTTCGATCCGCCGGTACAGGTTTTCCCGGTCCATGGTCAACCCCAGGCGAATGAAGTTATAATCGTGAAACGGTGAGCACGTTCCGCGGAATGCTTCCGAGGGCGGCACACGGTTATTATTATAAAATATTTCCATGGCCCTGACAATACGGACGCGATCATTTTTTCCGATTTTTCGGCCGTATTCCGGATCAATGGCATTTAACTTTTTCCACAGGCACTCCAGGCCGCGCCGCTCGACGATTCGATTGAGGGTGTCCCGGGTCACGCGTTTTTCCGAACTTTCGGGAAAGATCCCCCGGATCATCACTCTTAAATACAGCGCGGTTCCCCCACAGACAATGGGAATTTTTCCCCGTTGGACGATGGCTTCGGCGATGGCAAACGACTGCTCCAGAAACATCGACGCATTGAACTGGGAACAATCGGAGAGGGTATCGATCAGATAATGGGGAATCCCCTGCATATCCGGGGGTTGGATTTTATCGGTTCCGATATCGAAATGCCGATACACTTGCATGGAATCGGCAGAAATAATTTCTCCCCCGAACGCCCGGGCGAGCCGGATGGCAATGCGACTTTTCCCCACGCCGGTGGGACCCAGGACCTGGATAATCGGTTTCATCGGGTCATAAAATAAACAAAATAAACCAGGATCAGAAGAAAGAGCAGGAATAAAAATACCAATTGTTTTTTCAACGCCCTCAATTGCCGATCCCTTTGATCCATCGTACTACCTGCTGCTCGATTTCGACGCCAAGATGCCTTTTGACGGCAAACATTTCCGTATAGAGGATATCTTCCAATCCCTTTAAGAATTCGGCGATATGCCGGTCAAAGTCATAATACCAGAGCGATTTCAGAATGATTTGTTCATTGATGGTGCCATCGGAGTTGAGATGAATCTTTTGAAAATACGAGGGCAGGTTGTCGAGGATATCTTCGATGGCTTTCAACAGAATCGAGAATGCAATCGGTCCGATTTTCTTTAACATGACCTTGAAGATGATTTCGTATTTGGTATTGTAATATTTTAAGGCCTCTTCAAATGAGGTAAACGCGCATTGGCGCCGCATGGGCAGAGAATCGATCTCTTCCGGGGGGTCATGAGGAATGGCGGCCGAGGGTTTCTGGGTGGAGATCACGCCGAGAAGGAGAAAGAGATACAACAAACGCCGCGTGTCCTTTTCCATGAGCTCGCTTCCCTTCAAAATATGCTCCAGGCGCTCTTCCCGTTTCACCAGATCATAGACGTGAAGTTCATACGGTTTTAAATCCAGTTGGGAGAGCATCTGAAAGTTGGCATACACCACGTAGAGGTTTTCCACGTCATGGAGTTTTTTTTCAAAAACGTCCGTGCGTTTGAATCGACGGATCCCGTCGATTAATGCATCGAGAATCCCGACATTCAGGGTAATGTTTTCGATCGGAACATCGTGATCGTCCCGATCCCCCATTTCGATGATGCGGTAGGTGCCGCTGTCGCTGTTTTCCATGTCGAAAATCGACACCAACAGATGGTTGAGATGGGCGGGCACCCAGGTCCACACCTGTTCATAGGAACAATAACCCAGTTCGATCATGGCGCGTCCGAACCGTTTATGATTTTGATCGGCATAGGAAATGGCCATGGGGTACAGATCCGAGGTAATCCGTTTTTGATTGACCAGAAAGTTCGAGAAGGAATCCGAGGGGTGCGTGGAGGTAACAAAAATAATCTTTCGGTCCCGGATGTGTATCTTTTTTTCGGATTTTTCGTTTTTAATGATCAGCAAACCGGATATATTATTTCGGTATATTCGGTATAAGATAGGAAATATGTTTCCGTCTTTGAGCTCGCCTTCCAACGTAAATGTAAAGTCGAAATAATCGCTGTCGGTCATGATGATCCGGTAATGGAGACTATTGGTTTTTGGAATTTAGTTTTTGGGAATCTCTTTCCATTTCGATTTCGTCGAGAATTTTTTGCGACACGTCCCCGGTGGGATAATCGCCGTTAAAGCAGGCTTTGCAAAAGGATTTGATCTGCGGATTTTGTTTTCGAACGGCTTTTTCCATGTCCTCGAGTTCCTGATAAATAACGGCATCCGCACCGATTTTAAACGCGATTTGAGTCTCGGTCGAATCTTTGGCGATGAATTCGCCTTTGGTTTGCATATCGATGCCGTACACGCAGGGACAGGTCAGCGGTGCGGAATAGGACGCAAAGTAGACCTTGGCAGCGCCCGCATCGCGAACCATCTGGATAATGGCGCGGGAGGTATTTCCGCGAACAATGGAGTCGTCGACCAGAAGAACGTTTTTACCTTTAAACACGTCGTCGATCGGGTTTAATTTATGCTGGATGGATTTTTTTCGGACCTGGTCGCCGGGCATAATAAAGGTACGCCCGATGTATCGATTCTTGACCAGTCCTTCGGTGTAATCGACGTGAAGGATGCGGGCCATTTCAATGGCAGCGGTGCGGGCCGAATCCGGGATCGGTACGACCATGTCGATATCCGGCGCCAGATGATCCTTCTTGATCCGCTTGGCCAGACTCCGCCCCAATTCCTCTCGGGCCTTATAAACGTTAATCCCGTTTAAATACGAATCGGGCCGGGCAAAGTAAATGTATTCGAAGATACAGGGGTTAAAGGGTTTTTTTGAAATGCGTTCTTCAAACACATTTTTATGGGAGTCGATAAACACGGCAGAGCCGGGGTTGACGTCCCGGTATTCGTGAAATCCCATGGCTTTGAGGGTGACGCTTTCGGACGCAAAGGCAAAGGCCGGCACCAGGCGGTCGGTTTTGGTTCCCATGAGGAGCGGCCGCAGGCCGTGGGGATCGCGAAACGCCACCATGCCGTGTCCGGCTATGTGAAAGACCACGGAGTAGCTCCCTTTGACCCGTTTATAGACGGAACGGACGGCGCTGAACACAACCTGGGGCGTCAGCGGTTTGGTCCGGTACTTTTCCAGGCATTCGGCAAAGACGTTCAGGATCACTTCCACGTCGCAATTGGAGTTAATAATTTTATGGGATTTGGTCAACAGGTCGCGTTTGAGTTGAAGAAAATTGGTCACATTGCCATTGTGCGCGCCGGCAATGCCAAAGGGATAATTGATCCAAAACGGCTGGGCATCTTCGACGGATCCGCCACCCACGGTCGGATAACGGGTATGACCGATGCCAACGTATCCCTTTAACCGTTCGAGGTTTTTCACATCGAATATATCCTGAACCAGGCCGTTGCCTTTTTTCATATGGTATTTGCCGTCATAGGTCAAAATACCGGCCGAATCCTGGCCCCGATGTTGAATGGTCAACATCCCGTCGTATATTTTCATAATTACATCTTCGTTGTCATAAATTCCCAGTAATCCACACATTTTTTTTTATCCGCCTTGGTTTTTCAATCTAATTTATAACGTGATTTCCATTAAAAGTCAAGATAAAATTCCATTTTAAACAAAGATTTTGATCCTGAAATCGCGGCCTGGAAATCGCAATTGCCCGCTCGGATGCGTTGACATTTCAATGCGATTGCGATAAACTACGCGTATGTTCAAGCAGCAGATGGTAATCGTTTATAATTCAATCCTGAATTGGCTGAGTTTTTCAGATCGAATGTATGCGATCCGGCGATGGTTGAATACCAGCATCGACCATCCGGAAACCATTGAGAAGTTACCCCATTCGCATCCCAGAGGGTTTGTTAAAATGTTTCGAAAGCGCCGCATATCGATTGTGGAATCCTATGTCAAGATTGTCGGGTATTTGGGGTCCAACAAGAGCAACGAGCGGTTGTCGGCATTAAAGCTTCTGGTCCAGGAGATCCTTCACTCCAAGTCCATCAAGATGCCTCTGAACACGGCGCGCGTTCAGATGATCCTGATGAAAGAAGCGATCAAACACCGGGACAATAAACGGCTCCAACTGGAACGCCTCCGGGATTTTTCGATCTCCTCCTTCGGTCAACCCCGGGTCATCCGCCGATACTTAAAGGAATTCAACTCTATTGAAGTGCCTGAAACCGGCCAGCCGTTAAAGTGTTTGAATATGGGATGGGACTTTCATGTCCACGATAATTTTTCGTATGGGCGAAAAACACCGACCCAATTGATTATCGATGCATTCATCAAGGGAATTTCCCGAATTACCATTGTCTACAATACCCTGGATCACATCGAAATTATTACCGAAGCCATCGAAGCCGGCCACATCATGGGGATCGATGTGACGATCGGCCTGGAGTTCTCGGTTGGGGAAACCCAATCCAAGTTTCATTATATCTTCACCCTTCCCTTTTTTCAGAATCCGAGACAATGCATCGATTATCTTTGTGAACACAAGGACACGTTCGACAATTTCTTGAAGGGGATTCACCGAAATCAGGAATACCGGATTGAAGCACTGGAAAATATCATCCAGGAATTCAATACCACCCAGTTACCGAAAATAAACGAAGGCTATGACGAAGATTCCATCTATTATTTACCGAAATTAAAATTCTCGGATCTGGATGCGCTGATCCCTTCCCGGCACGCCACCCGCATCCATTTGGGCGAGCTTCTTTATTCCAAATACCGGCCGATCCTCTTCAACCGGGTGCTTTATCTCAAATCCCAGCAAAAGATGAGCGATTTTCAAAATAAATCCGATTGGTTATCGGAGTGGGAGTGTCGAATTATTCAGAAGCGGTATGAAGAGACCCGCCAGGAATATCAGGAACTGCATCCGGAAAACCTCCTTTCCAAATATTTCCCTCAATACGCCGCATTCGAACCGCCGACGGTATTTAAGACGCTGAGCGATGCCTTCGGTTTATCCGGGCAAAATCTCCATTCCGGGACTCCAGCGGAAGGCAAAGCCTTCCCTTATCGCGACAACATCAAGGCGATTCATTCTCTGGAACACGGTATTGAAAACGCCATCAGAAACATCATTGATAATTATAAATTCATCGGCCACGCTGAAATCTATAATATGTACGATACCATTAGTGTGGAACACCACGATCTGGAATTATTTGCGCGGTTCATCCATCTGCTCAACAGCGGTCAACCGGCGGAGGTTCAATCCTTTTTGCGCGACTACCGGATCGAGGTGAGCAACAACCGACTCGCCACGTGTGTGACCTATTGCGGTCAGCATCCCATTCTTCCGTCGTGTGGCAGCGATTCCACGGGGCGAACCAGTTTTATTCCGGGTATGGGATTTATTTATTTCAAAAATATCCCGGAGTGGCAGCGCGCGGATTACTTGAAAAACCATTATACTCTTCCCGGTTTTGCTTCCCGGATCATCGATCTTTACCGGAAGAAACCGGGTCAGACGAAAGGCGATGAAACCGAAGGCTTTTCGCGGGATTACGAAATTATTAACATGGGAAAATCCAGGACATTGCCGCTCAATCCCGTGGGCGATGAACAAACCATCGCCCCCATTCCGTTTCGCCATATTTGGCGGTACATTCATCCGGTCCTCAAGGTGTTCATCTATATTGCGATCGGATTCATTCCGGCCTATTTGACGATCGGGTTAAAATTTACCCTGGTGTGGATGGGGATTACGGCGATCCGTAATATCATCACGGATGTGGTTTCCGGAAGAGGGTATCGACCCAAGGAATGGCATGTCAAGAATATCGATTTTCTTTACCTTTCTCACTCGTTGTTTTGGACCGGTTTTTCCGTTCCGTTGCTCCAATTTGTCAAGAGTGAGTTTGACCTGCTCTATGCGTTGCCCAGGGAAGGAATATTTTACGAATTCCTGAAGTTTTTTGTGATTTGTACGGTGAATGGAAGTTACCTGATGACGCATAACATCATTCGGGGATTCGACCGCGCGACCTATCGGGCCAATCTGTTCAGGGCTTTCATTGCCTGGCCCTTTGCGACCCTGTTTTCTTTTGCCGGAAATTTCTTTTTGATTCCCAGTATTGTGCAAGCGAAGTTTTGGTCGGATTTTGTGGCCGGAATCATCGAGGGAACCTCCAAATTCAAACGACACATCGGGCTCGGCGAGCGGGATCTCAACGAGATTCTCCCCCAAATCAAATGCAAGAGCCCGGAACTCCAATACATTGCGATTCTGGATCTGTTGTATTGGTTCCATCATCATCCCCGGACACGGAATTCGCTGAAATACATTCTTTTTCGGGTTTCCAATCCGGGGCAAAAGCTATTAAAATGGATTATCCATGGGAAAAAACGGGAGCTTTCCGGAGGGGATCCGTCGAATTACGGGTGTTTAAAAAATTGGTTTGCCGAAACCAATCATTTTTATCAATTGATCGATTTCATTATCTCCAATTATAAACCGCAGTATGCCATTATCCTCACCGACCTCGTATCCGATACATATAATGACTTTTATAAATGGCTGTTGCGATGTCAACGCAGTAAACCGTGAGGAAGAATTTTCAGGGACAGGCCCGCGTCATACTCTTATTTTTTAATCAACTTGAATTTTAAAATTCCCATATATTCTCTGAGAATCAGCCATAAGTTTCGTCCGCGTTGCTGCATGGTATGGGCTTGATGGATTTCCGAATATTTCATCCGCGCCATTTTGAAATTATGGATTTTCAAATATTTCAACATCATTTCGGCTCGTTTTTGGTGATACGGGGAGGTGCAGACAATGATCTCCTTGGTTTTCAAATCATCCAGTATGGCGCGGGTGTAGTTAAAATTATCAAAGGTCGTCTGGCTTTTGCCTTCCAGACGGATGAAGTTGGATGAAACCCCATTTTCCAATAGAAAATCCGTGATTTTTCGAACCGCCGGACTCTTGTAGTAGAGGCTTCCATCGGAGATGATAATCGTTCGTTTTTTCTGGTGGTACAACTCGATGGCCAGGATTAAGCGTTCTTCCGTGCTAAAGCCGATCTGGGACCCTTTTTTCAATCCTCCGCCCAGAACCAGGATGGTATCGCCGTAATTTTTATCGATTTCCACACCCGTTTCAAGTAAGGGAAGAAATACCCGGTACACATCGGTCAATAACACGATGCCCCCGATAACCAGCAGCGTCAGAAAGAGGATCATACCGGTAATTTTAATCTTTTTTTTCATTTTTAATATCATCTACCACAATCCAAACCGCTCAAGCAAAACATTTGAAAACATAGTTATAATAAAAAAATCAAAAAATGTAAAGCCGCTTATTTAAAAATAAATAAAATGCAGGTATACTATAAATATCAAAAAAATAAAATAAGGATAAAATGAATATGACGATGAAAGACAATGTAAGTAAACAAAAAAAAGAAAGACCCGAAACAACGATTAATAAAGATATCCTTGAAGCCATGGATAAGGCATTTCCCGATGACGTGATCCGGATCGATTCTCCGGATGGTAGTTATCTGGTGCCGATTATCGACCAACTGCGGGAGAAACTTTCTGAGATCAAAAGCGTGGATTTTTGCTATGAGCGCGATTGGCAGGGAAATGACTTTCAGTCATTCAAAAGCGAGGGAGAAGAGGAGATCGACGAAGAAATCGAAGACGAGGTCGACGAAGAGGGAGAGGGCGAAGAGGATGAGGCAGAAACCGACGACGAACTCGATGAATCGGAAGACCATGATGAGTCCTATTATTCGGCTTCGTATCATCTCTTTTTCTTTGCATTGGATGGGGAACAATACCAATACAAATGTGAAGCCGAGTTTGACGATGACGACAGTGAACAGCCCGCTCTGGTGAATGGAACCGGAACCCTGGGATGTTCGATCGGCGTTTCGTTGCTTGGTCCTTATGCGGTCGTTAAAGTGGACAGCATCGAATTTTATGAAGACGACTCTCATTCGCTTCCCGATATTACTCCTGCTTTTTATGATACCAATGAGGAAGCGATGGATGATGAAACCGAATACCGGGATATGATCGGAAATGAAGCCATGAAAGGCGTTGACGCCCTTCGCGAAGAGATCGAAAACATCCTGAAATCCTTTAAAATCAAGGTTTTACCCGAAGAGGAATTGAATAAAAACGTCCCGTGGTTAACGGCAGGCGAAGATATGTTTATCGAGCCGGGTCATCCGGTTACCGTTAAAGACGCGTTGTTCTTTTCCGGAGAATTTTAAACCGGCAATTTTGGGGTAAATTGATATATCGTAGAGACGTAGCGTGTGCTACGTCTCTTTATTTTGGCCTCATTCAGTCCCTTATCGATGAGACGTCGCATGCTACGTCTACAACCGATAAATCACCCTATAATATTTACACAAATTAATTATCCATTCCGTATTCGCATCTCTTTTTTTGGCAAATGGTATGCTACCCTTTTGGTGAAGAGCGTACGCGGAGCGTAGGCTCTTTAGACGTTAAAAAATAAAGGAGGTGAACCATGAAAAGTAAAACCGTAAAACGCTTGGTGTTAAACAAAATCACGATTTCGTCCTTGAATCAGGACCAACTCGATCAGGCAAAAGCAGGAGGGGGGACCACTCGTCTCACCTATAATCACACATTCTGCTCAGACGAGTTTGCTTGCCGGGCAGAGCCGCCGATTAATTCCTATTATTACATTAACTGTTACCCCACCATTCCATTTGAGATCGATAAATAGTGTCGGGTCATTCCGAGGCGGATAGAAGGGAAGGGAAGAAAAGAGTATATGAATGGAGGTGTAGGATGGAAAACAAACCGTTTATGAAAAAACCGGGCCTTAAGAAACTGGTCTTAAACAAAGAAACCGTTGCATCGTTAACCGGCGATCAATTGGATGACATTAAAGCCGGAAAGGGATCCCGTTTCGAAACCCTCAGTTGTGTCTTCCCGACTGATAACCTTTTTTGCCGACAAGAAACCCTGGTCTTTCGGTGTGCACTTACCAGGCATCCCCAGTGTTGGACATTCGGACTGTGCTCGTATGGTTATTGCCCTTATACCGAGTATCACTGTTAACCGTTAGGTGATGAAAAGCAAATGGGACGGCGTATAACGCGCCGTCCCTTTTTTATGACATCGGGTGTCCCTGATTTGGGTCAGGGTTGGTTTCAAAGAAGATCGCGTTAATTTCATCGATGTGTTCGAACACAATCCGTCGCAAGCGGCTTTCGTCCACGTTATCAAAAAAACCTTCCATCTTTTGAAGATAAAAATCCGAATCGTAATAGCGAATGGGTTCGCCGTCGGTTTTTTCCCTGGCGATGCCGGGGGAAATCTTTTGAAAATGTCCCAATATCAGTTTTAATAATACTTGATCGGTTTCTTTATTGGTCATGGCTGGTTCTCCCGGTCACCCTTCAGGGATATGGCGGACGATTTCTCCACCGGTCATGTAGATGACATCTTCCGCAATATTGGTGGCATGGTCTCCGATGCGTTCCAGGTAACGGAATATGCGCATGTATTCGATTAACAAATCGACTTTTTCCGGATCGCGTCGTACCTTCGCTTTTAGGGTGACAAAAACCGTATGCACGGCCCGATCGAGATCATCATCGGCGCGCCGGACCCGGTGTGCTTCCTCTTCATCCATATTGACCAATGCATCGAGGCTCTGGTCGACCATGCGTTTGACCCGTTCGGTGATCCCGGAAAAATCGATATCCAGATCCAGCGGGGGTTGAGAATTGATATAGATCGACCGGGCGGAAATATTGGCGGCTTCGTCTCCGATTCGTTCCAGTTCATTATTGATCTTCAGCAGCGCAATGAGAAAACGCAGATCAATGGCAACCGGTTGATAGAGTGCCAGTATTTTCAAACATTCTTCTTCGATATCCACCTCCTGGCGATCGATCCGGTCATCCGATTCATGAACCTGCCGGGCCAGTTCCATGTCCCTGTTTGCGATCGAACGGACGGCATCTTCCATGTTTTTTTTTACCATATCGCTTAAAAGAAAAATATGGGTCTTTAATTTATCGATTTCGCGTTGCAAATGCAGTGGCATGCTTACCTCCCATCTTATCCCTTTTCCTGAAATCACTACGATTATAATTATAACGATTATATCACAAGGACTTTCCCCAATGGTTAACGTGTTTAAAAAATTTTATTTTTTCTTATGCAGCGCAAGGGTTCCTTTCTCTTCGCTATATTTGGAAATTCCCAAATATTTAGGATAAAAATTTTTATTTCAGAGGTAAGAAATCTTGATTTTTACTTTCTACTATTCTATCCTATAACCATCCAAATAAATTAACATTTAGGGAGTGAATGGATGAAGGAAAACATGGGAGAACATATCAGTCATATCACCAATTTATTACCCGTTATCACCTCAACATATCTTCGATTGATTCGCCGGCCGAACGGGGTTCATATCATTTATCACCAGTTGTTCGGAAACCTGAGAGTGATCAACGATAGCGCGTTACAATTACTCGGCCTGTTTCATCAACCGATGACGCTTGAACGCGCTTATGCCTTGTACCCTCAGTATGGTCCGCTTATCCAGGCCTTTTACAATATGTACTACCTGGTGGATCCGAATGCGGATGAACGCGACGTCATCGCCCATGCACTGAAAACACGCGAGCAGCAATTAAAAACGGGTTGGTTTATCGGTGGGGTTCAATTGAGCGTTTCGGATACCTGCAACTTCAATTGCACGTACTGCTTTTGCGATTTTGTCGATCGTCGACAACCCAAACGACGGGAATTGAGCAAACGAAAAAACAAACGCATGACTCGTGAAACCGCCCATCAGGTCATCGATCAATTGATCCGGCTCATTAAGAAGAATGGAAAAAACGCTCTGGTCATCAAGTTCTTTGGCAGAGAACCCCTCACCAACTGGCCGCTGATCAAAGACATTCTGGAAGCGTATAAGCATGGGGAAAATTCAGGGGTTCGGATCCATTATGCCATTACTACCAATGCATCGCTGGTCACCCCTGAAATTGCCGAAACGTTCAAGACGTTTGATGTGAGAACTACCGTGAGTATCGATGGGCTGGAAGAATCGAATAACCGGGTACGAATTGCCAAAGATAAAGGAAACACGTTTCCGTCGATTGAAAAAGGGATTCGACTCCTTGCGTCCCACCATAACCTTCATGTGTTATCGGCAGTGATCACGGATCAAAATTTTCATGTGTTTGATCATCGGTTTATTGACTTTGCCAAAACATGCGGCGCCCGAGAGGTTCAAATCTTACTGGGAATGCAGGGGGATTTCATCAATCGTCTGAATCCGGATGTGATTGTGCAAAAGCTGTTTGACCTCTATATCTACGGTCAAAAAAAAGGGATTGCGGTGACCGGTTACTGGTACAATTCGGTGGTTGAAATCCTGTCCACTCGAAAATGGCGAAGCGACGTTGCGGTTAATCACGGGGTCATCGAGAGTTGCACGGCCACGGGTTATCAAATCAGTGTGGAACCATCCGGCGATATTTTTCCGTGTCGGGCCATGGCCACCCACCTGGGACATATCGCCACATTCGACGAACTTCTCCGATCGGAGACCTATAGCCACGTGGTCATGCGGACGTATAACAATGTGGCGGAATGCCGCGGGTGCCCGATCGAAGGATTCTGCCAGGGTGAATGCCTGGGAAATGCGGAAGAAAAATTCAACGATATATACCGGGTAGACAACGTGTATTGCGACATTTATAGAAAGATTAATCATAAAATCATCTCATTAATTTAAAAATCAAAGGAGGAAATTTAAATGATGTGTAATGGATATTGTGTCATGTGCGGCAATCGGATATCTTGTCCGTATCTCAGTCAAGGAATGAATGCCAATTCTACCGGTACCCCTAACCGTGGCGTTGCCCTCGACGGCACTCCCCTGATGGGAACACCGGCCATCGGTACTCCGGCTTTTTTTACTCCGGCAATCGGAACACCCTATGTGGCGAGTCCGGCGATCGGCACCCCGGCTTTCACACCGGCGATTGGCACTCCGAATTTTGCTACGCCTGCCATCGGAACGCCGTTTGTCGCGAGTCCGGCGATCGGTACTCCGGCTTTCACACCGGCAATTGGCACTCCGAATTTTGCTACGCCTGCCATCGGAACGCCGTTTGTCGCGAGTCCGGCGATCGGCACTCCGGCTTTCACACCGGCCATCGGAACGCCTTCGGATATCGAAGCGTTTTCCAATTTAGTCGAGGGGCAACAGGATCTTAAAGAAGGCGATACCGTGGTGGCCGTATGGGAAATGCGGCAGGTATCGATGATGGTGCCGGTTTTAACCTATAAAAAGATTAATTTGAAAGGGACAGAAACCCCTTCAAGCGGAGAAGAGACTTCCGAGAAATCGGAGAAGTCTAAGAAGTCTTAAATAATTGACCGTCGGGGAAACGAAGAAATGGGGGCATCGAGACATTGGGGTACAGGTTAAACCGTTGCGTCAGGTAATGACGAAGAAAATCTCGATTAACCGGTGAAATCTTCGTTTCCCCCAAAAACGGTTGATACCAGTCGGCGCGATCGTAGTGTTCCGGGGGGATCTTCTTGTATCCGTACGTTTCATAGTTCTTGACCAGATCGGTTCCCGGATATGGGGCAAAGTTATTCACCTGGGGCGGTTGGCTTTGACACAACGCAGAAACGGCAAATGCAAAATGAATCGTCTGTAGGATGTGGGTCTCCGTCTCCCAGGGGAAACCGATAATAAACGACCAGTAGAGTTGACGCTTAAACGAGGTGGATTTGCACTGATGCGCAAAAGCCAGGGCTTGCGGGATGGTGACACCTTTTTTGATTCGTTTCAGTCCTTCGGGGTATCCGCATTCAACGCCGATCTGGATCATAAATATATTGGAACGCTCCAGGTGGGGAATCAGATGGTGGGTTTCAATTTCAGAGATTCGGGCTTCGCAACCGATTAAAAGTTTGGGATTGATTCGCCGAATCAATTCCAGCATGCCAACCGCATGGTCCTGAAATGCCGAAAACGAATCATCGGTTAGAAAGATGGCGTTGCGTCGAAATACGCGAAGCTCGCTGATACGTTGTAAAATTCGGGTGACCCGTCGGGAAGACGAGCGCCGCAGTGGTCGGGCAAAGGGAATGCCGCAAAAGATACAGTGGAATAAACATCCCCGCGAAGTTTCCACCGGCGCATAGTCGTAGACGTGGGGCGGTACCAGATGATACGCCGGAATCGGCAGTTGGTCCAACTGGTCCTCGGTTAACAGCGGTCGGTCGTCGTTGGTATGAATCAGACCGTTCGTATCCTTGTAGGTGATACCCTGAATCGTCGATAGGGGAGTATTGGACTCCAGGGCTTGGAGGACTTCCACGATAGTGATTTCCCCCTCGCCGCGCACAACGATTTGGGCGGAGGAAACTTCCAGGCAGTGTTCGGCCAGTTTGGTGGGATGACATCCACCGAGAATGATGGGAAGCGTCGGGTTCAACTCGTGGATTTTTTGGATGAATTGCTGCGTGCTGAACCAATTGAAGGAATTGGCAGAGAGACCGAAGACATCGCAGTTTCCCAAAGGGTTTGGGGATTGGAGAAAGGCATCCAGTTCGATCGGGAAGATAAGCTTCACCCGATGTCCGGCGGCTTCGAGAACAGCGGCAAGCACCAGGAGGCAATGAGGTGGTGTGCCCCGGTCCATATCGGTTGTAAAGGCCATCGAAAGGTATACATTCATGCTGGCCCCCCTTATATTTTAAATTTTATTTAAAATCCCTGGACTTCCTCATTGCATCAATTGAGTACGATTAATTACAAGTAATCCTGGCGAGGTGGCGTAAACACATCGATTACGATGCCGGGTTCGATTACCTCGAGGCTGTGTTGGACATGGCCCGGGATCGCGTAACTGTCTCCGGTTTGGATGGTTTCTTCCGTCGAATCGATACAAATTTTATATTTACCCGAAACCACGTACCCGTCTTGTTCGTTCGGATGGGTATGGAAAGGGACTTTATTTTCAAGTTTATAAATCATTTTGGTTATCATGGATTGGGGGCCCACGGCGAGTACTTCGAAGGTAACGCCGTGGAATTCTTTTTTCTTACCATCATTGGCTTTTACGATCATTTCAACTCCTTTATCCGTTTTTATCAGTCTTTGGTATGACAAAAATTCTAGCATGTTTACCAGAAAAAAGCAATCGAGTAACGATTGGGTCACTATATTTAATATTGTATCGATTTTTTAAATTGTCAACAAAATTTATTTTATTTTTGTTGGTCAGAGGCAATTACTGACCGGAAGTGAATTATATAGGTTCCTAATTTGTTGAGTAGGCGGTCATTTTTCTTCGTTCTTGAAGTAAAATGCTTCGAAATCGGAGCAAAAAGCTCCGTGATCGGAGCAAAAAGCTCCGTGATCGGAGCAAAAAGCTCTGAAATCGGAGCAAAATGCTCCGTGATTGAAGCAAATTGCTTCGACGCTGATACTTTTTACTCCGCCACTCAAGCAAAAAGAATCATCGCTGATGCTTTTTGCTCCACACATGATTCTTTTTGCTCCACTGATGATGATAAATGAAATTTACAAACCCTTAATCTCTTTTTCGGATAAGCCCGTATACTTCATGATCCTATCAATCGAAAGTCCATCGGCAAGCATGCGTTTGGCCATCTGTCGCTCGAGCCGATGCTCGCTCTCATCGGTCGAAGATCGAACCGGTTTAGGCTTTCCTAAATCAACGCTTCCCTTTTCGATTTCCCGGATCTTCCAATCCCCGATATTACGTTCGGTTTCATTGAATCCAATACCCAATAAAGTGACTTTCTTGTCTTTATCCAGATAAGGAAGATAATATTTCTTTTCTTCGATTTGGCTCAGAGCTGTTCCCGCACTTCCGATTTTAAATTCGATGATATAGATATTCGGATCGGTCAAAACCACAATGTCGCTTCTTCCGATGGCCGACTGAATTTCGCATTGAACGTCGATCATGGACAACCGTAAGGCAATATAAACAAGCGAATGATAATAGGCTTCGCGATTTTCGATTTGAATATTATAAGGAATAGACGATAAAAGAACTTTCAAACATTGAATAAAACCATCGATGTTATGGGCTTTCAGCGTTTGCCGAATGGTCTCGGTAACCGGAGTTATTTCCTCCTGGGTTTTGCCGCTGTACCCTTCCAATAAATATTGAAAGAACGATTCCCTGACTTCCAGATTGGGATAAGATAAAACATAATTTTTTCCCTCCACCGCCTTGATCGTCAGATAACCGGTTTGGAAGAGAAGAACCGCAATATCGAGGGATGAGATATCAAATTTTTCAAAGAAACTATCGCCCACACGTAAACATTCATAGCGGTCAATGGCGATATTGGCATTCCTTATTTTTTTGACCAGAGAGGTCGGTGAACCCGTGGCAAACCAATAATTTCCGAATCGATACGTTCGGAAAAAACTCAGTATGGAGAAGGGATTGTAAACAAAATTTTCTCCATCCCAGGAATACCCATCGTAATAATTTTTTAAACCTTCAAACAGGATCTCCCGCTTTTCACCTTTTCGCTCTTCCCAGTTTCTGATATAATCGGAAAAATAATATTCGATTTCTTCCTCCGTATAACCCAACATATTCGAATATTGCGGATCAATGCTAATGTCTGCCAAATGGTTCAAATCGCTAAAAATCGAAACCCGGCTGAATTTCGATACACCGGTAATCAAAAGAAACCTTATATGAGGAACGTGCGATTTAAGAACGGAATAGAAGTTCTTTAAAATATCCCGGTTCTTTTCAGCCTCCGGAATATCATCGATATAGTCCATAATCGGTTTATCATATTCATCGATGAGGATAACCACCTTTTTATCTTTGGATAAAACCTCAATCATTTCGCCAAATTTTTCTTTGATGGATTGCCCGGTCAATGTGATATTGAACTGGCGAGATATTTTTTCTAAAGTATGGTCAATCGCCTTCTCTAATCCAAAATTTTTAAAATCGACATTAATAAAATCCAAATGAATAATGGTATAAGTTTCCCAATTGATTTTATCGTAAATCCGGCAATCCTTAAAAAGTTCCTTACTGCCACTAAAGATCTCTTTCAGCGTTGAAATCAACAGCGATTTCCCGAACCGGCGGGGACGAGATAAAAAGCAATTGGATTCCCTGCGAATCAATTCGTAAATGTACGGGGTCTTATCGACGTACACGCAATTTTCGAGGATTCGGTCTTTGAATGAATGAATCCCTATTTCCAATTTCTTGGCCGGAAAATCAGGCGCGTTTATTGAAAGAGTCGGTTTATCCATGGTTCCTCATAACAGTTTGTAACATATTTGAGCGTAATTTTCAATCCCCAGACGCCAATGCCCCTTATGCATTACTCGGCCCGTGATCGGAATCCATTCCCTGGATTTTTTTTCTTGGCGTTCCGATAAGCTCAATACTCTTAGTTATTTTCATGCAGCCTGGGTATCTTCGCAACAGTTTTGTTGCCAACAAATTTGTTGCGAAAATAATGTGAAACGTGACCGAAGTGCCGTCTTTACAATCTTTTTTTTGTTTTCTTCTTTTTTTGCCGGATACGTTCCAAGACATCTTTGGCCACTTCCACCACTTCCTGGGGCGCATTGTAGTCTTCACTCACTCTCATTTGCAACGCCACAATCAGGGGTTCCATATAAGGCGCGCAAGGCGAATTCTTTAAAATTCTTAGGCCTTCTTTGGCATGCCCGGCAGCGGCTGCACCAATAAAGAAGGATATGATATCATTGGGGGATTCTTTAGCCAATTGCGAATCGATTAAAAATTCAGACGCAATGACTAAGGCCTTTTTCCATTTGCCCCGTGCGCCGAGAATGGAAGCATAGGTATGCTTGTAAGCACCTACATTCGGTTCTTTTTCTATTGCTTCTTTTGCCATTCCTTCCGCTTCGGTAAAAACTTCTTTAAAATTACTTTCGAACATCATTCTGGCAACGAGGTTTAGACTCGATGGAAATTTGTGTTTTAAACCTTGTTTCAGAGTCCCCCATATATTATCAGGGGTGTCCAATTGTTCTAACTGGAGTCTTAATAAAATCTTCCATATCCATTCCTGGGGATCCATCTCAAGGGCTTTCTGGTAGGCTCTCTCCGCTTCTTCGTATTTCTTTGTTTTCTCATAGAGTATGCCTAAATAAGCCCATGCATCAGCAGACTCCGGATCCATTTCAATGGCTTTGCGAAACGCATTTTCGGCTTCGTCGGGTTTTTTGTAAATCTCATTGAGAATCATCCCATAATTTAACCAATCTTTTGAACCCTTGGGTTTATCATCCAAAATAGATTTTTGAATGGGTTCCAAAACTTCCGGCAGACTAAGGAAATCGCGGGTGGTCGACGACGTGATCTGGGTTAATATTTTACGATCCTGAACCTTTTTAAGAATTTCGCTATAAGCTTGCACGTGGTCTTTTCGTTCTTCCGGGGGAAGACTGCGGGCCTCTTCGATAATCTCTGCCATTTTCTTGGACAGGGCTTCATCTTCGTAAAAGTTAATCATAAAATCCACGACCGCCCGAACCCGGTCCGATTGACTGCCACTCAGGCGCATCAAATGATAGATATTGTATAACCGTTCGGTGACCTGATAACTCTTCTTTCTGCCTTCTGATTTTAATACACCGACGCAGCCGCGGGCCTCGAGTCTTTTGAGTATCGAACTGGCTTTATTGGAATCGATCCGGGCTTCGTGTGCGACTCTCGCTGCATCCGCAGGTTCCCAAATGCCGGCAAGAATCACAAAGATTTTTCGTTCCAAAGCAGGAAACACTTCAATATTGCTTTTAAAATAAGTCGTATATTCATCGATCAGGTAAGTGAGTTGTTTCATTAATTCCTGAAAAGATGTGCCCACGGCAAACGACGAAATAATGGTCAGCAGCCGCGGATTGCCGCCCGTCAGAATGTGAATCGGACGAATCTTATTCTCACTGACCGCTTCCCCTGTAATATGCACCCATAAAATTTTTGAATCCTGGGTGTCCAGGGGTTCCAGTTGATGAATTTTAAAAAGATCAAACATGGCCCGGCCGACATTGTCGATCCCATCAAAGCGCGACGTCGCCGTACCCAACACCATGATCCTCGGTTCATTCAATAACGTGTGCCGGATATCCCAGCTTTCATCCGGGCTGATTTGATCATTAAACAGCATGTCGATATTTTCGATGACCAAAAGCAAGCGTTTCCCCTGTTGATCCGAAAAATCCATTAAGCAGGAGAGCGCCCGTTCATACAATCGCTTTTCATCGCGTTCGGATTTTAACCGGTCGTGGGTTTCGACCAGATTCTCCGATTTGGTCTGCTTGCCGAGGTGAAACACCGCTTTTAACCAGAGTTCGGCAGGGGTTGAAATCTCATAACTTTCTTCGCTGAAAACAATGGGATACCATTGGGCATTTAAATCCGGATCCGTGGCCATGGATTCCACTGCCCGCAGCACGAGCGTGGTTTTTCCCATGCCCCTGGGGCCAATAATCAGCATATGTTGATTGGAATTTCGGGTATTTTCCTTAATGGTTTCAATGATAAATTCCAGGTCCACCTGTCGCACCACAAAGGATTCGGTGAGTTCCTGGGAAGAAAGAAACGCCGGGTTATATTTCATTAATCCGGGTTTCATGAGATATTCCTTTTGGCAGCCGGGGTATATTGAAATCCGAATCGCGCTTTCCACCAATCCCGAACCAATTTGGAAATAAACACATGGCCCTGTTTTTTCTTAATCAGGTAACCGTCATGTTCCAGGATTGCCAGGATTTCTCGCAACGTTTCTCCCGGTTTGGTTTCATTGGGCGCAAAGTCCCGGCTTAAACCCATGGCTGAAACAGGCGTTAATTTCCCCACCACTGCGGCTTCGGTGAGAAGGTCAAAGGCCAATGGCAGTACATCATTACTCAGCACATTTTTCAACCGTTCTTCATAGGTACTCAGTTCCGGGTGCCCCCGGTTGCTGAGCATGTGATGGTTATAAACTTTCTCTGCATCTTTTGGCGCACAATTCATGTTACTGCGTTTTCGGCAATCCATCAGAACGTTATTAAAAAACATCTGCACATGGTGGGGAATACACGAACCGAGAAGCTCAATGATTTTCTCTTTTGCCCCGACTTCGAAACACACGCCGTAATTATTGGCCAATGCCGCCAAACATCCGGATGCGGTTTCTTTGTCCCAGGGGCCGATTTCAAACGGCGTAAAGGTGGTAATGGTGCTGCTTAACCCCGCCTCATGAAGAATCGGTTCCAGACCGATGGAACCCGTCAGTACAATGCCAATTTTCTTTGGATATTTATTGGTAATCGAACGGATCCAGGATAAAAAGGCGTCGGTTTCTTTCAAGCGTTCCGGGGAGATTTGGTAATCGGAGCCTTTGAGGATTCGATTGACAACCAGGGGAAATTCGTCCATAAAAATAATCGCCGGTTTTCCGGCCTGGGCAATGGCTTCAATCAGATGGTTTCCCTTATCTTTCCAGTGGTTGAGCAAATCATCCCGAAATTTAATGCTCAGTTCATGGGCATTGAGTTTATCGATATTTTTCATTGAACCCATCGTGTTTTTGAAAACGACTTTGGTCTGTTCCCACAAATGCAGGTGGGGCCGGGTGGCCACACTCAGTTCGGTAATCACATCTGCGGGCGAATGGCTTTTTTGAAGATCAAGCTGAAGGCAGCAGTATCGCTCATTGAGTTTATTACCGGTTTCCCTGATTAAACTGGTTTTACCGATGCGTCGGGGAGCCGTAATCAGCACATTCGCCCCTTCATGTAACAGTTGGATTAAATCCCCCAACTCTTTTTGGCGGCCCCAAAAACGTTCTTTTTCAACCCAAGGGCCGACAGCACGTTCTAATTTGTTCATGCCTTGTCTCCTTCGCAACAAATCTGTTGGCAACAGTTTTGTTGCCAACAAAACTGTTGCGAATATAATAATATAAAAGTATTGCCCTGTCAAATCATTTTATTCAAAATTTATCATGGAATGGCGCTCCGGTGAATGGTGAGGTCAACGCCAGAATCTATTGACTTTTTTTTGCTTTCGGATTAATATGGGATATAACAAAAAAAAGCCATGAATTTCATTAAAGACAAAAAAACAGACAAAAAACGAATCTTCGTTATCGATGATGAACCGGATATCCTATCCCTAATCGCCATAAACCTGGAAAAAGCCGGTTATGACGTCGAGAAATTTTCGGAAGCGTCACCCATCTTTGAGAGACTGTCCCAGCAAAAACCGGACCTGATCGTCCTGGATTTAATGCTTCCGGACCACGACGGACTCGACATCTGCCGAACTCTGCGAGCCGATACCGTTTACTCGGATATTCCCATCATCATGGTGACTGCCAAAACCGATGAATTGGATATCGTGCTGGGACTGGAATTGGGCGCGGACGATTACATCACCAAACCGTTTTCACCCCGAGAACTCGTGGCACGGGTCAAAACCGTCCTTCGCCGCGTCAAACCCCGACCGGAACCCTCCCGAAAACTATTAACCATCGGCGATAGGCTGACCATCGATCCGAACCGCCACGAAGTCCTGGTTCAGGGCGAAAAAATTCCACTCACGTCCACGGAGTTTTTTATCCTGAAACTACTCGCCGAAAAACCCGGATGGGTATTCTCCCGCAAGAAAATCCTCAACGCCTTGTGGGGCGATGAAAAAGACGTGTTCGACCGAACCGTTGATGTTCATGTCAAAAACCTCCGGGATAAACTCGGCGATGCCGCCAATTTGATCAAAAATATCCGCGGAATCGGATATAAACTGGAAGACGAGTAATTCATTCCCCCATGGATACGGTGAAAAAAACGGGTTTCTTCACACGATTAACCCGACAATTTTTCGTTCGAACCTTTGCCAGCTACCTCCTGATGATTACGCCGGTACTCATGCTGGTCTATCTCCTCTCGATCAATACCATCCGGGGTTTTTATATGGCGGATTTAAAGAGCCACCTCGGGCATATGAGCCAGGCGCTGTCTCCGAAAGTCATGGAACTGCTCCGTGCCAAAGATAAAGACGGCATGGACCGGCTGGTCAAGCAACTGGGAAAAAAAGTCGAAGTGCGAATCACCGTCATTGCTCCGGATGGAACCGTGATGGCCGACTCGGAGAAGGATCCCCTTCACATGACCAACCATCGCAACCGCCCGGAAGTCGCCAAAGCCATGCGCGGAGAAACCGAAGAAGTGACCCGGTTCAGCGCCACCGTCAGAGAAAACATGATTTATCTCGCCGTACCGCTGGATGATCACCAACGCCCATCGGCAGTCATTCGCCTGAGTCTGCATTTAAAAAACGTCAAACTCCTGATGGCCGAACTGGCCTGGAAATTTGCCAGCGCCCTGATCGGTGTGTTTTTTGCCGCAGTCCTGATGATCTGGTATTTATCCCGTCGATTATCCAACCCGGTTCAACAAATCGCTTCAGCAACCCGTAAATTTGCTTCCGGCGATTTCAACGTTAAAATTTTCATGGAAAACAAAGACGAACTTTCCGACGTCGCCGAAAGTTTTAACCACATGGTCGAAGAGCAAAAAAAACTGTTCAACGAACTCTCCGAAAACCGCGAAGAACTTCGCGCCATCATCTCTTCCATGAAAGAAGGATTAATGGTTATCGATCGAAACGGGAAAATCACCCTTTCCAACCGTTACTTCGAAGAACACGCCGGAAAACGTCCGGTTGTCGGCAAGGCCTACTGGGAAGTCTTTCGAATATCCGGTTTCGACGATCTGGTGAAACGGGCCTTTGATTCCGGTGAAAGTTTCTATGAAGAAGTCGAATTCAATCATAAAACCTTCCTCGTGGGTTTCAATTCCATGAGTCGGGGCAGTGTCGATGAAAAAGTCGTCGCGGTATTTACGGATATTACCGGTTTCAAACAATTGGAGAAAATGAAAAAAGAGTTTGTGGTCAATCTCACGCACGAATTGAAAACCCCATTGACCGCTATCAAAGGGTTTATCGAAACCCTGGAAGAGGAAGAAGACATCCAAAATCCGCAGTATGTGGACATCATCAAGCGCCATACCGACCGCATGAATCGGATTGTTTCCGACATGTTGACCCTCTCGGAACTCGAAGCCAAACGGCAGGACATGGAGTTTGAACCCCTGGATTTACGAGACATGGCCACCAATATTTTAAAGATTTATCGCGAGAAAATCAGGGAAAAGAATTTAACGTTGGAAATCGATATTGCCGATGATTTACCGCTGGTTCAGGGGGAACGATTTAAGATGGAGCAAGTGTTTGTCAATCTGGTCGATAATGCGGTCAAGTACACCGATGAGGGAACGATTTCACTAACGATCCGTCGGATTGAGAAAAACCGGGTCAACATTCGGGTCGCCAATACCGGAGCACCCATACCTGCCAAAAGTCTGCCGCGGATATTCGAGCGGTTTTATGTGGTTGACAAATCGCGCTCCCGCAAATTGGGCGGAACAGGGCTTGGGTTATCCATTGTCAAACATGCGGCCCTGCTGCACAAGGGCGATGTGTCTGTTGAAAGCAGTGAGGAAAAAGGCACGGTGTTTACGGTTGTGCTTCCTGTTTCCAATCCAGGTTAACCCCTTTTTAACCATCCGTTTATTCTTTACCTGAAAGGAAGGGGAACTCATCCGCCATGGCGCACGTCAAGAAGAGAGCTGAGATTGCTTTTTAGGGGGTGTGAAAATCGCAATGTTTTTCCGAAAATAAACAACCCCCAAATAATCAAAATGCTAGTTAATGCTAACGATGTTAGAGGAGGGACGTAGTAAGCGACAGAGAGCGGGAAAGAGTCAGGGCCATAAACATGCTGGCATTGAAGCATGATAAAACATAGTGCCCCCATCTTTGGATTAAAATACATCAGATAGATGAAAAACGGAAGTAAGATAATGTAGCTATGGTGCCATAAAAACGGAGTGCAAATAGAACCTACTAAAATAAAGGTTCCGATGCACTCAAATTTTTCGTGAACCCCTACTTCTTTAAATTTTAACGCTCTCCATAGGGTAACTGAAAAGAGAGAGAGGATAAATAACAAATAGAGTAAATTTGCATTACCATGAATCGGGTGAATCGACCATGAATTGGTGTTGGTCAATCGCATGAGGAATGCTTTTAGCGATTGATTGCCGATTTTTATTACATTGGAACTGCCGGAATAAGTAAAGATAGAGGAAATAAATTCTTTCAAAATCTTAGGGCGTTGAAATAGCACAGGGAGTTGAATTAAAATAAAAAATAATATTCCAATAAATAATGACTTCCATTTCCTCATCACAACCAGATACAATAAACCGATTGCAGGGAATATTTTTATGGCGCCAGCAAACGCCAGGCATATGGACGCGGCATGATCATGATTTCTTAAAGCACCTAGCAACGCCATTGAAATTAAAAGGAAAACGAGCGGCGAGGTTTGCCCAACAAATAATGTCCCATATATCGGTAAGAAAAAAATGGCACTCAAAACAACCAATTTGGAGATGTTCTGAGTCGGATGAGGGGCGAGAATGGCTAATATTTGTTCAATGGTCCACACCCCCAAAACGATAAAGATCATCGACAAATAAAACCAGATGATCGAGCTACTGGCACAACTCAGATTTAACCGAGAGGCAAAGGCATTGACCCAGATCCAGAACGGTGTGGTGCCGGGAATATCTCCCGGATTATAATAATGCCTAATATTTTCTCTTTTATAATCATCCAAGAGTTTGGGTGAATAGGGATTCTGTCCATGGACCAACAGATTACCGGCCGAATAAAATGTATGAAAATCCATGGATAATGTTTTTGAAAATTTAGGGACGATTGAAAATCTTAAAATTATAGTGATAATCAAAACCCCAATAAATAAGAGATACCATCGCAGTTTTCTGAAATTCATCTAACTATCTCCAACGCCTTCTATATTCCTTCCATTTACTCCCTATCTTTATAACATGAGAAAGTATTTTTTTCAATAGGAAAAAGAAAATAGTTTATTTGAATCGTAGAGACCTTGCGTTCAACGTCTCTGATATAAAAAACTAATTAGATTATAATAAAGAAAACAGACGTAGCATGCTAAGTCTACAAACCAATAAGCCACTATGACATTTACACAAATTATAATCCACTCTCCCGAAAAAGGCACGGTTTTCACGGTTGTGCTTCCTGTTTCCCATCCAGGTTAACCCATTTTTAACCATCCGTTTATTCTTAATTAACACATTCGAGAGATAATCCCATAATAACATAATAAAAAAATACCGGACCGAAGACAGCGGACGGTTTAAAGGAGAGAACCATGTCGGTGCATTTGCAACGGGAGATTGAACATTTAATGGCGCATCTGATTGCTCTGAGCGCAACAGTTGAATATAGTTTAAAGCAGGCGATCCAATCGCTTGTTGAAAAGGACATTGCAATGGCTCGTCAGGTGATCGGCGAGGATCACGCCATTGATGTCAAAGAACTGGAAATCGAAGAAGAATGCCTTAAAATTCTGGCTCTTTATCAGCCGGTGGCCAAGAATTTGAGGTATCTGGTCGCAGTATTGAAGATCAACAACGACCTGGAGCGGGTCGGGGATCTGGCGCAGAACATCGCGTACAATGCGATCGATATTATCGGAAATTCCGTGATGACCAAATCCATGGATCATGAGTTTGTCGCCATTCACTTAAAAGCGGAATCCATGTTTAAAAAAAGTTTGGATTGCATCATCAACCTGGATTTAACGTTGGCGCGTGAAATTTTAAAAGAAGACGACGAGATGGATCGGTTGCGTTGGAAGTTTGAATCGGATATTGTCAATGAGATCAAAACCAGTCCGGAAAAGGCCGCCGTGCTTGTGGAATATATCGCGATTGTACGGGATTTGGAGCGAATCGCCGATCATGCGACCAACATTGCCGAGGATGTCATTTATTTGAAGGAGGGAGAAATCGTCCGCCATGGTGGGCTTCACGAAGAGAGTTGACGAATCCGGTTGAAAATATTTTTTTTTATACTATATTATGTGTTGTTTGACCCATTTAAAAGGGGTCTCGATGAAGAGGAGGGGAATTGGTTAAGATGAAAAATAACCGATACATTTAAGTAAAAAGGAGGGAGGGATGAAAAAAAATATTTTATCGGTTTTAGTTTTCGTTTTGTTTGTGACCTTAGGAATAACCGTGTATGCTGTTGAATGGCAAACGATTTTGCCCACCGAAATTCCCGGGACCGGATTGATTCGGGCTTACAATGCCTTTATTTTGCCAAACGGATCCGCGGTAATGGAGTGGGCATGGAGAGATGACCAGGGGTTTTTGACCCGTAATATTCCGATTGTGGACGGGGATATTCAGTGGTGTAATCCGGGAGCATGGATTTCATTCCCTGTCCCCGATCTGCCCGGATCTGGGGAAATGCAAGCCTTGAATGGTTACATCTTACCTGACGGTACAGCGTTTCATCAGGGAATTTGGAGAGGGAATCAAGGGTTTAATCGCACCGTTCCTATTAGGAACGGCGAAATTATTTGGCCTGAGGCTTCCCGGTGGAGTGACCCGTTGCCCATCACCATCATGCCCGGAACCGGCGATATTCAGGCGTTGCAAAGTATTCTTTTTCCAAAAAGGAATTATTTTTTTCAGCAAGTGTGTAGAGGAGACCAGCTTCATTGGCGGACTGTACCCATCCGCAACAATGCCATCCAATGGCCATCAACTTCGGAATGGTTTGGGCCGCTTGGCATTCGCGGTTTTCCCGGGAGTGGCCATGTTCTTGCAACGGATGCCTTTGTGATGCCCAATAAAACGGATGTTCTGCTCACCGTTTGGCAGGGAAATTCTGCGGATGCTCAGCGGGGTATCGTCGGATTATTCGTTTAAATTACCCCGATGGTTTTAGGTTGGTTGAAGATTGGTATTCCTATTTGGGTTGGATATTTGATTCGGCGAGCTATCGTTTTGGACAGTACAACTATGGAGGGGACGATTATTATTCCTATGATTGGACGTATAATACCGGGTCCATCACCGGTCACAGTGCGCACGCCAAGGCTCCCGGTATCGTGATTTATACAGGAACATGCTGTGGTTATTCCGGAAATCATGTCATTATCCAATGTCTCGATAATCCGAGGTTTGCGTATTTATATTCGAATCTTCAGGATATCAATGTCGCCATCGGGGATATTGTGGGATTTAATACCTTAATCGGTCATGTTGGAAATTATAGTCTTCATGATGTCCTATATCAGAAAATTACGAAAACCGATGATCCCAGTTTCAGTAATTTGTTAAGTGGATATTCGCCGAGTCGGACACTCACCGGTTCTCCAACGATATATGCCGCTCGTTTCTATGATCTTTTTCCAATCATTTATCAATGTTTCAGAGCCGAGATACAGGAAGAATAAGAGAAATTAATTTCAGATGCCGGGAATCCTTCGGATACTTTTTTAAAGTGGCGAAGGGTTCCCGGTTCATCCCATCGCTATCGATTTTCATTATATTTTAATGGCCGACTAAATCATTAAAAGTCCTTTGATTTTTTCTCAATTTGTAGAAAAAGTCCTTGCACTTTTTCCAATTTTTGCTATTATTTACTTTAATAATTCATCGATAAATTGGATGAATCGATCGATATCGGCTTTGAATGTTTTTCTCAACTCTTTTGCCCTGGATGCAACAATCGAAAACTTTTCATCATCAAGATCGAAATCATACGTATGCCTGAAAAAATGTCGGAACGCTCTTAAATCATTCAAATATCGATAACTGATTTCCGAAATAGCGGCAGGTCGTATACCTTCAATATCGATAGCCATTTTATCCAATAACGATTTATGCCAGGAACTTTTATCAACGTTATTTTCAAAATTTATGGCGATGTTTTCAAACATCCGTTCAAATCCCGTATAGACCTGATTGATATAAAATGCAGATTCAACCAGAAACGCATACTCTTTCTCACGAGAATACCGATCATAAGAAAACTCGAATTTTTCAAATAAGTGTTCCACTTTCTCGATATCTCTGCGACATTCGCTTTTTAAAATGGCCAATTTATTTTTCATAAACCACCAGCCCTTTCTTTTGAACCGCTTCTTTGAACGGCAATTCCTCGATTCGACGCAAATCCACCTCCCTGGAAAATTGCCGATCAACTTCCCCAAAGAGACTCAGCACATTCGCGTAATCGATATCTCCTTCCAAAGCGATATCGATATCCGACCCAGAGTGAATCGAAAACCCCGTTAACGATCCATAAAGATATACCTTCTCAAGATTGTATTTCTTCCACAAAGGGGCAAGGGATTTGAGCTTTTTGAGAACCGACTTCAACTCATTCCTGCACCTTTGTTTATCGCGTTTTTCTTTCTCGAGAAGATACGCCTTTACTGTTCTCAGATCGATAACCTCGTTTTCCATATCGTTAATATACTCTCAATTCTCTCGCCTGTCAACGATATAAACGATATAATTATCCCCTTATTTCAATCCGTAACCCCGATAATACCCCCGCATTATAAAAAAATCGGTACTTGCCTCTTGATTTTCTTCCATTTTTTGGATATATTAAGTTATGGTTATTCACAAATGTTAATATTTTTGAGTATGATAATTATTGCCACGAGACGCGGACCAAATGAGCACCACACCTGACCAGCAATTAACAAAACGGATTGTCAACGCCATTAAAATGGAAGGCTTATTAACGGAAAGGGATTTAAAAAGCTTGGAAGATAATTATTTGAATAAGGGAATCCGTATCGATGATTGGAACATCTGGGTTGACAATCGAATTTATGAAGAGGACGTGATATATGGGCAATCGAATTGAATCCTTAACGCTACGAACATTCCGGGGAGCAACGGCCCCGCTCGAGATTAAATTCGATGATCATAGCCCTTTTGTCATGATTTTTGGGGAAAACGGTACCGGTAAATCCACGATTGTGGATGGGATCGATTTCATCTGTAATGAACAATGGGGATCCCTTGAAGACCGAAGTATAGCCGCCGGATCCAAATCCCAATATTTAGTTTCTTTGGGCCAAAATCCGGAGCGCGTGAAGGCTTCATTAAAATATAACGGCCAAACCTGGACCGGCGGCATTAAGGGGAAGCGCCCCGAATGCCAGGGACCACAAAAGCCTCCCAAAGTTTTTGTCCTACGCCGCAGTAAAATTTTAAGACTAATGGACAGTCAACCCAGGGAACGGTATGAAGCGTTTAAAGCATTTATCGACGTGCCGCTATGCGAGGGAAATGAGAAGGTTCTAAGGAAAGTTCTTAATAACAATCTGCGAACGTTCGAATTAACGTCCAATGCCTTAATGCAATCCAAGAGCGACCTTGAGGCACTCTGGAGAGCCGAAGATCGGCCAGGTCCGGGGTATTTGGAATGGGCACAAGCCAAATCAAAACTCGACCCCCACGGTTTGAAGACGGCTATAGACAAGATTACCGAATTTTTGAATTTATATTCGGCCTGCGGCGATAAATATAAAGAGTTTAAAAAACTCGAAGAGCGGAAAAAGAGTGATGAAAAAATAAGAGATACCGCCAAAGACGCTTTGTTTAAAAATCAATTGCAGGTGATCAAAGATGCGGGAAATTTAATCGATGTCTTAAAAACAGCGCAAGCTTATTTTCAGCAAAACCAAAAATCTCACCATTGCCCGGTTTGCGAGAATGAAATTGACCCAACGCATATAAACGAAACCATTAAGGAACGCCTGGAAGGCATGGCCCTTCATGTGCGGTTCAAAGAGGATTATGAGAACGCTCAAAATCGGGTGGATAATACGGAAAACCTGGTCAACGCGATACAGGACCAATTTATGCTCAATGTAATGGCTTTATTAAGCTATTTTTTTGAGAATCATATCATCTCTATCCCATCCATAAGCAGTGATCAGAGAGTATTTTGGGAGAAATACTCGATTGAAAATTTTAAAAAAATCTCCTTTGAAAGATCTTTTAAGGTTTGCAAAGCGATGAAGCCTTTAAAGGAAAACCTGGAAAAAATCAGAGAAGAATTGAATAAAACGTCCCATCAGTGGAATACGATCAAGCATCATCTCAATACCATCAACGCGAATGAGGAAAAGTTCAAAACGCTGAAACGGAAAACAGATAAATTAACAGATTTACTTCAGTTGCTTGAGCGGGAGAGAAAAAATTTTGTCGAATCCGTTTTATCCGGTTTAACAGAAACAATCGGGCATCTCTATGAGAAAATTCATCCGGGTGAAGGATATGGACATATCAACTTTTATTTGGACCCCAATAGGATCGGTTCCATCGAAATTACCGGGAAATTTCAGAGTGCCCATGATACTTTGCCACAGGCCTACTATAGCGAATCCCATTTGGATACTCTGGGAATCTGTGTATTTCTGGCATTGGCCCACCATTACCGGGATGAAAATTCCATTATCGTCTTGGACGATGTGTTAACGTCTCTGGATCGATCGCATATGGAACGATTCGGTAATATGCTTTTTGAACAAGCCGACCAATTTAATCAAATCATTATCACGACCCATTACCGATCCTGGTATGACCGGTATAAATCCATGAGAGATTTATCCCCGAACATCCAATTGATCGAGTTGCGGGATTGGTCTATGGCAAGGGGAATTCAATATAGTTCGCAACGCGAAGAGAGCGATGAAACCCGTTAATTGGCGGCGATAATTCAATACCAAATCAAAACAAAAAAAGAATTATTAATATTTGATTAATAATCCATCAAATAATAATGAAGTGATTGACAAAAATATTTAATCAGCTAAAATTATATTATCGTAAAGGTTTAAGGAGGGTTTATGAAGATCTTGAATAAATGTCTAACTGTCGGTATTATTTTCTCATTTTTGGTTCTGCCCGGATGCGCGAGACGTGAAAAAAATCAAAACTCGCTGCAAATTAAAGGTTCCGATACCATGGTCAACCTGGGCCAGGCCTGGGCCGAAGCGTTCATGAAACGCCACCCGGACATGTCCGTTGCTGTTACCGGCGGAGGATCGGGAACCGGCATCACGGCCCTGATTAACAACACCTGCGATATCGCAGAAGTCTCTCGCGAAATGAAAAAAGAAGAAATCGATATGGCCCGCGTCAAAGGCATCGATCCCCACCGGATCAACGTAGCCATGGACGGATTGGCCGTGGTCGTCAATCCCCAAAACCCCGTTTCTCAGTTAACGATCGATGAACTGGCCGACGTGTTCTCCGGAAAAATTAAAAACTGGAACGAACTGGGCGGAAACAACCTGCCCATTGTGATCCTGTCCCGGGAAGTCAACTCCGGCACCCACGTGTACTTTAAAGAACACGTCCTGCGAAAAGGAAACCCTCAGGGAAAAGAAGAATTCGCCCCTCAAGCGCTTCTCCTTCCGAGCTCGCAGGCCATCGCCGATGAAGTCTCCCAAAACCCCTCGGCAATCGGATACTACGGCATGGGTTACATTACCACCAAAGAAAAGGCATTGAAAATCGCCAAAGATAAAAATTCGCCTTATGTTCCACCCACGATGGAAAACGTCGTCAGTCACGCGTACCCGATTTCCCGTCCCCTTCTCATGTATACCAAAGGTATCCCTTCGGGCAGTGTGAAGACATTCATGGATTTTATCCTCTCTCCCGATGGTCAAAACATCGTGAAAAAATTGGATTTCGTGCCTCTTCCCTCTGTCACTGCCAAATAGTTAATCCCCATGAACTACCGGATACGTAAAATAAAAGAGTTTCTCATCTCCAAACTCATTCTGCTCTGTGGCATGACCTCCATTCTCATCGTTCTGCTGATTTTTATCTTCCTCTTAAAAGAAGGATTATCCCTGTTTAAAACCGTTTCCGTGAAGGATTTTCTTCTGGGAAAGAATTGGTACCCCATTTCCGAACCATCCCAATACGGCATTCTCCCCTTGATATTCGGTTCCCTGCTAGTCACGCTCGGCGCTTCGGTTATTTCCATTCCCTTTGGAATCGGCAGCGCTATCTATATTGCTGAAATCGCCCCCAAACGAACGCGCGAATTTTTAAAGATCGGCATCGAACTCCTCGCCGCCATTCCCTCGGTCATCATCGGTTTTATCGGCATGGTAACCCTGAGTCCCCTCATCAAAAAAGTGTTTCATCTCTCCACCGGTTTGACCGCGTTGACCGGAGCCATTACCCTGGCGTTCATGGCCATGCCCACCATTGTGTCCATTGCCGAAGATGCCATCACTGCGGTTCCGAAACAATACCGGGAAGCGGCCATTGCCATGGGTGCCACCCGCTGGCAAACCACCCGGCGCATCGTGGCGCATGCCGCTCGACCGGGAATGATTGCTGCCCTGATGCTTGGTATCGGCCGCGTGATCGGCGAAACCATGGCCGTCATGATGGTCACCGGTAATGCGGCATTCATTCCCAACAGCATCCTGCAACCCGTGCGAACCCTGACTGCCACCATCGCCGCTGAAATGGGAGAAACCGCTCAAGGGAGTTCGCACTATGCAGCCCTGTTTGCCATCGGTATCGTGCTTTTTATTATTACGTTTCTCATCAACGGCGTTGCCGATATTTACCTGCACCGCACATCGAAAAACATTTGAAATTGAAAAATGAACGCGAAAACATTCTTTTACAACCTTAAGAAATTGACCAACGTCAAAGACGTCAAAACCCAGGAGAAAATCGCTTCCGCGATTCTCTTTCTCTGTACCGTTCTGGTCACCCTGCCGGTGCTGGTCATTCTGGCCATTATCCTGTACAAAGGCATCGGTGCCATCAGCTTTGAGTTTTTGTTTACCATGCCCAGAAACGGGATGTCTCAGGGCGGGATTCTGCCGGCGATTCTGGGAACGCTGTACCTTGTGACCGGTGCCATTCTCTTTGCGCTTCCCCTCGGTGTTTTGACCGCCGTTTATCTCGTGGAATACGCCCGCGATAATTTCCTCAGCCGCATGATCAAACTCGCCATCGTCAACCTTGCCGGCGTTCCCTCCGTGGTTTATGGACTCTTCGGCCTGGGCGTTTTTGTGATCTTTCTTCAATTCGGTGCCTCCATCCTGGCCGGTTCGCTCACCCTGGGAATCATGATCCTTCCGGTGATTATCACGGCTTCCCGCGAAGCCCTGGAAAGCGTTCCCCAATCGTTTCGACTGGTCAGCCTCTCGCTGGGCGCCAGTAAATGGCAAACCATTCGCCATTCGGTTTTGCCTCACGCGCTTCCGGGAATTCTCACGGGTACGATCCTCGGACTCGGTCGCGCCGCCGGAGAGACCGCACCCATCCTGTTCACCGTTGCCGCATTCTACCTTCCCAAATTACCC
The DNA here is from genome assembly GCA_050258455.1 of Candidatus Omnitrophota bacterium. Classification (GTDB taxonomy): domain Bacteria; phylum Acidobacteriota; class Aminicenantia; order UBA2199; family UBA2199; genus JAKAGC01. The sequence goes on from JBLMYT010000136.1 coordinate 55,666, forward strand.
CATTCCGTCTTTGATCAAACCATGGCACTCCCTTACCATCTTTTTGTTATTTCCACTCAGGTTCCCGGAATCCCGGAAAAAGTCCGTTACGGTACGGCGCTGGTACTTCTCGCGCTCGTTCTTTTACTCAACCTCTTTGCCATCATCGTTCGCTCCAAATTTCGAGGGAGAAAAAAATGGTAACCTCAACCGTTAAATTCGATATTCACCGTCTCAATGTCTGGTTTGAAAACGCACACGCGTTGAAAGAGTTGACCTTTCAAATTTGTGCCAATGAAATCTTTACCATCATCGGGCCTGCAAACTCCGGGAAAAGTTCCTTTCTCAATTCCTTGAACCGGTTAAATGACCTCAATCCCGCGTTTCGCAAGTCCGGCACCATTCTTATGGATGAGGTCGATATTTATCACGCATACGATGTGGAGATGCTGCGAAAGAAAGTCGGGATCGTTTTTGCGCTTCCCACACCACTGCCGCTCTCTATTTTTGATAATATCGCTTATGGACCGCGAATGCATGGCATTAAAAGCAGAAAGCGCCTCATGGAAATCGTTGAGAAAAGTTTAACCGAAGCCTATCTCTGGGAAGAGGTCAAGGACCGCCTGGATACCCTGGCGCTGAACCTTTCGGGGGGACAGCAACAGCGGTTATGTATTGCCCGCGTTCTGGCCGTTGATCCGGAAGTCCTTCTCTTTGATGAACCCACATCGGGGCTTGATCCCATTTCCACCTCCAAAGTCGAAGAGGCCCTCCTCATTTTAAAAGAGAAATACACGATCATTCTGGTGACCAATAATGTGGCTCAGGCTGCTCGTGTCGGAGACCGCACCGCGTTTTTTCTGATGGGGGAAATGATCGAACTGAGTCCCACGGATACCATGTTTACCAAACCCCGCATCAAGCAAACCGAGGACTACATCACCGGTAAATTCGGATGATGATAAAGAAGATTGAAGATGATAAAGAATTCAAAACAAAAAATCAAATGAGGCGGATCGAATGAAAATTGAACATCCCGTTATCAAAACCAGAAATCTGAATTTGTTTTACGGAACCTTCCAGGCGCTGATCGATATTTCGATTGAAATTCCGGAGCGAAAAATCACGGCAGCCATTGGTCCCTCGGGTTGTGGAAAATCGACCTTGCTGCGGGTGTTTAATCGCATGAACGATTTGATCGAAGGTGTGCGATTGGAAGGCGAAGTGGAAATTGATGGGGAGAATATCCTGGTTCCGGACTATGACCTCATTTGCCTGCGGCGGAAAGTCGGCATGGTATTTCAGCGACCCAATCCGTTTCCCTTATCGATTTTTGATAATGTGACGTTTGGATTGGAAATTCATCGGATGGGGAAGAAAAAGGATTTTCCCGAAATCGTGGAAAAATCGTTACAAGAAGTGTTGTTGTGGGATGTTCTCAAAGACAAACTTCATAAATCCGCGTTATCGCTCTCGCTCGAGCAGCAGCAGCGGTTGTGCATTGCCCGAACGCTGACCACCAATCCGGAGATCATCCTCATGGATGAACCCTGTTCGGCGTTGGATCCCATTGCCACCATGCGGATTGAAGAGTTGATGAAGGAGTTAAAAGCCCATTACAGTATCGTGATCGTCACCCATAATATGCAGCAGGCATCGCGGGTATCGGATTATACCGGTTACCTGTATTTGGGGAAACTCATTGAATTTGGCCTCACGGCTCAAATCTTTACCGCGCCCAAACAGAAACTCACCGAAGATTATATCAGCGGCCATTTTGGTTAGTTTTAATTGAAATAAAGAGTGAATTGTATTATTATATAATATGAGGAGGATTTATGTTAACGTCGTTGGAAAATGAGACGATCTTTAAGAAGGCTTTTACAGATAAAACCGTGTTTACGCGTTTTGTCAAGGATATATTGGACATCGATTTTGTGGTGGGCGAGATCGAAACGGAGAAGAAGTTTGCACCCAAAGCCTGTGATATCGCAATTTCTTACGATATATTTGCCGAATCCGTAGATCATCGTGTGGTGGTTGAAATTCAACGGGTGGATTACGATTATAACTTCGACCGTTTCCTTCATTACCACATGATGGCCATCGCCGAACTCCAACGAAGTTCCAGTGAATATCGAATCGAAAAGACCGTATATACGATCGTGGTACTCACGGCACCTTATAAAATTGTTCAAAAGACTGGACTACCCGTCCTCGATGACGTGTTGATTTCATCGGTAGACCCGCGCAACTTGAGTGATAAAGTCGTCAACGTGTACGGGCATAAATTGGTGTTTTTGAACTCGCATTATGTAACGAAAGATACGCCACAAAATTACCGGGATTGGTTGGAACTGGTTTATCAGTCGAGTCACCATCCGGAAGATTTTAAAGTCAACCTTGATAATGAAGGGATTCGAAAGGTGGTTGAGCTTATCGATTACGACAATCTGAGTCCCGACCTTCGAACGCAAATGAAAATCGATAACCAGCGAAGGGCCACGTTAAAAATTATTGAAACTCAAGGATATGAAAAGGGGAAGGAAGAAGAGAAAATCGAAATAGCGAAACGAATGAAAGCCAAAGGACTTGATATTGATACGATTTCTGAATTTACAGGACTCACTGTAAAAAAACTAAAAGAACTTGGGTTCTGATAGCATCTTGAATAAGTTTCCAATTTGTAGCATAAGAACAAACTCTAAATACCTAACCATTGCTCATCCCCACTGATGGCAATACCTTTCTCCTTCAAATAATCTTCCGCTTCTTTGCTAAACCCTTTTATCGAAAAGACAAAACCAATTGCCGGACTCAAATTTTCTTTCTCTTTAATGCGTTCAAACTTGTCAACGAAGGCAGCGGCTTCTTCTTTTGAGAACGATCGGGTGTCCCGATTTTTGACTTCAATGATGATGGAATAATTCCCTGGAGATTTGGCCTGCGCCAGGATATCCGCACTGATCCCTCGGGCATGATCGATTGCAGCACTGTATTTCCAGACCCGTTCATAATCGCAAAAATTAAAATCTGCCGGAAGATTCCGAGTAATCGATTTTAGCAAGATATTCTTTTCACGGCCATGATATCTCAAGTGATCCGCGATCGCATATTCGGCATAGTAACCTTTATAATAATTGAGTTTTCCCTGAAGTTGGTTATAGTTCTTTTTTGAATTATCGAGGGCTTCCTGGTATTCTTTTCTAATCTGGTCCGGGTCGAAACTCTCAATTTCTTTTTGATAGACACCTCGAAAAACTTTATCAAAAATATTGTCCTGGACCCCGCGGTAATCGAAGTTGGTCGATCCTTGCCGAATGATGTCCGCTTTGACCAGAGCCTTGAGCCTCTTTTCCAGTTCGGCATCAGTCATATCGAGAGGTAATTTCTCCAATAATTCTTTTCGCGTGACTTCCCGGTCCCGATGTTTACACAGGTAAAGCACGATGTTTTTGGCGTTCTTATCATTGACCCGGCTAAACGCTGAGGCCACATATGTCATCCAGGTGGATTTGATTTCTCCTGAGTCATTCAGCGTTTCAAATTCAAGCGTTCGAATCAAGCCTTCGGAATTGGTGAGATCCTTATCCGGACATTCGGAGTCCAATATGGCACTGATATAAAAGGGACTCCCTTCCGTTAATTGAGCAATGAAATAAGCGGTTTCATCGGTAACAGGAACCTCGAAATACAGAGAATACTTAAAAATCATTTCAATGGCTTCGTCTTCGGGCATATTTCCAAGATACCTGAACTTGAACCGTGCCGGAAGCATCATGAGCAATAGGTTCACGAGCCATCCGACCCAACTGCCGGAGACCAGGAGCGGGGCAATTTTACTTTCGGCCGTGCTTAAATACCCGCCGGCTATTGTATCTGCCAGATTCTTTTTTTCTTTATCCCAATATATTTGGCTATTCAAAAACTGGAACTCGTCGATCATCTGAACGATAAATTCATTTTGTCTGAATGCCATATCCTTGGGAACATTGCGCACGATTTCCCACAATATATCGACCCGTTCAAGGGCATATGCATTTGAAACACTATTAATAACTCCGGTTAAATACCCCATTCCTTCTTTATTTGCAATGTCTATGGCTATTTTAAAATCACCCTTTTCTTCCGGGGAAAGGTATTTCGGACTTCGGGTTTTAAACGCAATATATTGATAAATAAATGTCAGGAAAAAATCCACGCAAAAATCCCCGATCCACATTTTCGTTTCTTTGATCTCATAATAAAACGGGATCACGCCGTTATTTTGGTCAAAAACGATATTGAATAACCGTTCCATCAGGGCGGTTTTTCCCATTTTCCGGCGGGCCAGGATCGCCGTGCTTTTGGATTTTTCTTTTTTAATGCCTTCTATCCATTTAAGAAAAAACGCGAGTTCCTCTTTTCTTCCGGTAAATAGATCCGGATTACCGATTCGTTCTTTTAATGCGTATTTCATGTTTGTTACTATATCATAATGACAAGGAAATGGCAAATTCGCGTAATGCCAAATCGATTCGCGTACTCGGAATAGACTTCCTTCCATTAACCGCGCGATAATAAAAGCGATTTAAAAAAACATTGCAATCGTTTTTTATCTGTGATATAACGTAAGCATCCAAACAGACAGATGGAGGCGAACCATGGATTTTTCAAATAAATTTGTATTGGTAACCGGGGGCTCCAGAGGAATCGGACAGGCCATCGTCGAAGCCTTTGCCTCATACGGGGCATGCGTGGCCATTCACTACCACACCAACCGGGAAGAAGCCGAAAAAACATTGAATAACCTGATGGGCGGTCCCCATTTTATCGTTCAGGCGGATGTCTCCGATCCGGACCAGTCGCGTCATTTAATCGATGTGGTGACCCGAAAATTCGGAAAACTCGATATCGTCGTCAATAACGCCGGTTTATTCGAATCCCATCCACTGGAAGAATCGAGTTACGAGGAATGGAAAGATTCCTGGATGAAAACCCTGAACCTCAACCTCCTGGCTCCGGCCAATGTCACCTATTGCGCGGCCCGATTTATGATGGAGAACGGCGGTGGACGCATCGTGAACATCTCATCCCGCGGGGCATTTCGCGGGGAACCGGAAGCTCCGGCATACGCCGCCAGTAAAGCCGGCCTCAATGCCATGACGCAATCCCTGGCCCGAGCACTGGTCAAATACAAGATTTTTCTGGGCGTCGTGGCTCCCGGTTTTGTCGAAACCGATATGACGGCCGATGTGCTGGCGGGTCCCGAAGGCGACGAGATCCGAAAACAGAGTCCCTTCCATCGGGTGGCACGTCCCGAAGAAGTGGCCCGCGCCGTGCTGTTTCTGGCGTCCGAGGGAACGGAATTTATGACCGGCGATATCCTGGATGTGAACGGGGCATCGTATTTCCGGACTTAAGTTATTCGCTCTTTTTATTTTTCATTAAAATAAAATGGCTCCTAAAAAATTATCGTCAACACTCACCCGCGAAGAACTCATCCGACAGAATAAAGACCTGCGCCAACAAATCGATGAATTGAAAAAACTGGAAGAAGTAAAAAATGAACGGCGGGAACGCGAGTATACGCTGAAATTCTATGCGTTCCTGGAAAGCTTTACCGAACCGATTTTCATCGTGGATGCACTGACGTATAAATTCATTTACTGGAATGAAGCGGCATATCGCCATTATCGATACACCAAAGCGGATATTGCCGGTATGACGTTATTCGATATTCATATTGCCGATGATTACAATACGGTCAAAGACCATTTCGATAAGAAAGTGATCAATCCGCAGTATTTGTATACGCATGTCACGCAAAACCGGGAACAGCGGAAAGTCGAACTCATGGTCATGGATTTTTATGTGGATAACAATCCGGCCTGGGTGAGTGTGGTTCATGATATCAGCGAACGCATCGCCATGGAAGAGGAGTTGGATCAATACAAGCACCGACTGGAAGAAATGGTCAATGAACGAACGATCGAGGTTCTTGAAATCAACAAAAAACTCCGACAGGAAATCCAGGAACGCCGCAAAGCCGAGCATGCCATCACGGAAAGCGAGAAGAAATTTCGAAGTATCATCGAAAAATCCCTGGATGGGATGGTTCTGGTCAATGAATCGGGAACCATCATCGAATGGAATGAAGGTCAGGAAAAAATCTATCAGACGAAACGCCACAGCGCCATCGGGGAAAAAATCTGGGATGTCCAATTCCACCATTTACCCAAGGAAGCGCGCACCGAAGAAAGTTATTCGCGGCTAAAGACGCAGTGGGAGAACTTTTTTAAAACCGGCGTTAACCCGTTTCAGGATAACTTGCAGGTTGCCAAAATCGAACGCCCGGGCGGGAGTTTGCGGGATGTTCAGCAACTGTGTTTTCCGATTGAAACCGACCATGGCCTCATGATGGCATTTACCAACCGGGATATGACCGACAAGATTATTCTGGAATCGCAGCTCATGCAGTCTCAGAAAATGGAGGCCATGGGTATGATGGCCGGCGGCATTGCCCATGATTTTAATAACATTTTGGGGGGAATCCTCGGTTATGCGGAATTGGCGCTTCGCAAAACGGAAAAAACCTCCCCGGTTTATCGCTTTGTCGAGCAGGTGATTTCCGCCTCTCACCGGGCCACGGAAATGGTGAAACAAATCCTCACGTTCAGCCGCCTCAAGAGCCAGGAAAAGGGACCGGTGAAATTGGGGTTTATTGTCAAAGAAGCCCTTAAGTTGATTCGCACATCCGTGCCCACGACCATTGAAATCATCAGTAAAGTCGAGGACATGGACAGCTATGTGCTGGGAGATTCCACCCAACTGCACCAGGTATTGATGAATCTATGCACCAATGCCGCGCATGCCATGAAGGAAAAGGGAGGAGTCATGGAAGTGCGCCTGACCCGCGAAGAGATTGAGCCCGGTCTTTACAAAGGACTCCGGGAAGGTCCGCATTTGCGCCTGACGGTCAGCGATTCCGGGTGCGGCATTAAACCGGAAATCATCGATAAAATCTTTGATCCGTTTTTCACCACCAAAAAAGAAGGCGAAGGCACGGGCATGGGTCTGGCCGTGGTCATGGGGATTGTCGAAAATCACCAGGGAAATATTTCCGTTTACAGCAAAGAAGGTGAAGGAACGACGTTCTCCATCCTCTTTCCCATTACAAATAATGTGATCTTAAAACAAGAACAGAAGGATGAAAATATCCCCGGAGGAACCGAACGCCTATTATTGGTCGAAGATGATGTGCAACTGGCGGAAGCAGAGAAAAAACTGCTGGAAGAATTGGGGTATCAGGTCACGGCAGTGAATGGCGGGGTTGAAGCCCTGGAGATTTTTCAGAAATTTCCCAACCGTTTCGATATCATCATTACCGATTATATCATGCCCCGGATGAAAGGGGATCGGTTTATTCATCACGTCCGATCGATTCGGAAAGAAATACCGGTGATTTTATGTACGGGCTACAGTAATGTGGCGTCCGATATGGAGCTGGAAGATATCGGGGTAGGAGAGATTGTCGCCAAACCGATCGAGCTGGGTAATATTGCCCGGACAATTCGGTTACTCTTAAACTCCAGGAATTAAGGATTGGTATGTTTCCCACCTTTTTGAAAAAAGGTGGGGCCAAAAACTTTTTGGTTTGGGGTTGGTTGAATTAAGGAAATACTCTCCGACCAAAGGAAGCATTCAATTGACGCTGATAGGGGTTGGGATTCAGTGCCTGATCGATCGTATACGCCGAGCCGGTCACCACAAGCATTTGGCTTTCCGCCAAACGGCTCGTTTCGGTTTCAAACGCGGTTACCGGATCTTCGATCACCTCGATCGGTTCAAAATCCTCGCGCAGCACCTTGGCCACTTCATGGGGGTTTTGGCCTGCATACGATGCCCCGGTAATGACAAGATGTTCGGCCAACTCAAGAATCGGTGCAAATACCCGACGCGGGTCCCGACTCCGACTCAACCCGATTAAGAAACGAAACGTCTGCCCGGGGTACTCGTGTTTCAATTGTTCGACCAGACGGAACATCTTATCCGGATTGTGGGCCACATCGGCGATAATATTGGGGGCGATTTTTCGAAATCGCGCCGGAAGATCCGCGGTGATTCGAAAATCTTTTAAATCATAGGAAGGGTAAAAATACCGAATCACTTTGAGCGCAAGCGCCTGATTTTGCAACTTGAACGTGGGCATGGGACCGCGAAGGCGTGCGATCTCATTCAGGTCTTTGGGATCGATTGAAATAAAAGGCGAGGCGCCTTCGGCTTGGGCGGTCTGTTGAACATAGGAAAACGCGGGCTCTTCGGCGGCCGTAAAAAAAGGAATCCCTGATCGTGCAATTCCTGCTTTTTCCAATGCCCGCTCCCATATCTCCTTTCCCAGCGTTTCCGGATGGTCTTCCCCCACATTGGTTAACACACACGCCGCCATATCCAGCGCCATGAGCGGTGTGTACCGTCCCCCGCTTCCCACTTCCATGATTCCCCATTTCACCCCGTACCGATCAAACAGATGAAGCGCCAGCAATATTCCCAATTCGGCAAAGGTCAGCGCTTCGCCCGGGTGACGACGGATAAACCCTTCCTGGTACGGCACCAGTTTTTCCCGGTATATCGTGACAATATCCTCATGGGAGGCGATTGTCGCATCGATATGGAATCGTTCCGCGTAATCGAAAACATGGGGACCGGTCCAGGAACCGGTATGGCCCGAGGCCATCAATCCCTGTTCCAGGTAATACGAGACCGAACCTTTCCCGTTCGTTCCCGTGATGTGAAGCAAGCGTGACGGGTGGCCGCCGGGCCAAAAGTGATCGACCGCTTCCCGAAGAAATTGCATTCTCCGTTTTTTTTCGGCCACCCATCGACTGTGGTAAATCTCATCCATCGTGACAAGATACCGGGGATCAAACATGGTCGTGGACAAAATCGTTATCGTGAGGGCTCTCTCTTACTCGACCGTGATACTCGCCAGGAACTTTGCAAACGAATTGGGCAGCGTAAACGCAGCCCGATGGATGTCTTTATTGTAATATTTCAAATCGTTTAATTTCTCTGCTTTTTCCGGCTTAAAATCCGCAATCGGATCATATTTCATGGAACAAAAACTGAACCCGATCACACCGCTCGGATAGGTCGGCACCATGGTGTAATAATAGGCATAGTGCGGAAATATCCGCCGGTTAAAGGTCACGATGTTTTTGATCACCTGCCGATGATAGAAGAAGGATTCCGATTGCGTAATCACAATGCCATCCTCGGTCAGCGCCTGGGACATATCCCGAAAGAACCGTTCCTGGAAAAGGATCTCGGCAGGCCCGATCGGATCGGAGGAATCGACCATAATCACGTTATAGAAGTTCTTCCGTTTCCGCACGAATTCCGCCCCATCTTCCAGGAAGACCTCAACGCGGGGATCGTCCAGACAATTGGCCAGGTTCGGAAAGTGTTTTTTGCACAGCCGGATCACATCGCCGTCGATTTCGCAGAGATGGGCGGTTTCCACTTCCGGATGCTTGAGGACTTCGCGCATCGCACCGCCATCGCCGCCGCCAATGATCAATACCCGTTTCGGATCCGGGTAAACCGAGAGCGCCGGATGAACGATCATCTCATGGTAATGGGCTTCATCGAATTCGGTCGTCATGATCACATCGTCATGCACCAGCATCTTTCCAAACGCCACCGTATCGTAAATATCGATCTTCTGAAACGGGGTGCGATACGATTCCAGCAACGCGTTATATTCCAACTTAACGATTCTTCCTTTATCTTTTTCCAGTAACTCTTCAAACCACATAGACATATTCCTACCTCTTTATAAACGCCGGGAAATCAGAGAACAATTAACGGATTACTTTCTCAATGACACGTGGAGATGGTAATCGTTGCCCTTGAAGAATTTCTTCGCAAATTCGGCGGCCACTTCGGGTTCGTAAAATTTGCAGCTAAAAATGTCGAGATACACGTTGTTGGTCTGGTTGGCAAAGTGGGCGGAGATGAGAGAGGTTTCAATCAATTGAGTCATTGAGAAACCGGCGACGCGCTCATCTTCGCCAAAGTGAACCACGACCGTTTCTCCGAAACGTTTCATCTCGATCAGATCGCATAACTGGGCAACAAAATCCTTTATCGCATCCGCATTTCGGATTAAATCAGGATCGCAATCGTGAATATCGATGCTCGACAGGATTCCCCATGCCGCCATCGTCTCAAATTCATGTTTATAGTTAATATTGGTTGTAAATTCTTTTCTCATTTTCTTTTTTCTTCTCCAGAGAAGGGTTTATGTAATAACTTGACCGGTAAATTCAGCAGACCGCGTTTCATTTCGGTAACCGAAAGATTCTTGGCCTGAAATTCATCCTTCAAACACTGCAAAGCTGAGTAGTAATCGATCTCGTCACCGCACGTGAAAATGTCCAGAGCACAATAACCGTATTCCGGCCATGTATGCACTGAAAAATGTGACTCCTCAATCACGATCACCCCACTAATGCCATGGGGGTTGAATTGATGAATAACCGATTGAACCATTTTGGCGCCGGAGATACGCACTGCTTTGAGCAATGCTTGTTCAACGCCTTGAGCATTATCGATTAGCTCTTGATGACAATCATACAGTTCAATGATTAAATGATTACCTAAACTTTGCATCATTTTCTTGGATTTTTCCTACCTCCGTTATGTTCAATTTTTTTGTTTTTTTCACCCTTCGGTTTCCTTACCTTTTGAAACTAATCTTTGTCCCAGTCCATATTGGACCACATGTCCCGCCTGGCTTCCGATTTCTCCTCATCGACGTCTTCTTCGTCTTCTTCGTATAAGCTCTCCTCGTACATTTCATCATCATCATCCAGCTCATCGAGATCGAGATCGGAGTCGAAATCCTGGTACATGTTATCATCCGCATCATCCATATCCACATCTTCATTGCTGTAGTCGTCGTAATCGTAGTCGTTGTTGAAATCTTCATCATCAGAATTTAAAAAGTATTTATCGGACATATCTCACCTCACTAAATAAAAATTTTTTGTAATCGTTCGTCAGCTCAAACGATCTCAAAATATATCCCTTGTTGCTCCCCTGAAACCCCTCGACGGAAAGGGCAGCGAAACCTTCTGTTTGTATGCGTTGCTTATTCATTCTTACCACAAATGATTTACTCATTTTTCATTCTTTATCCTGCCACACATACTCCTATTCTTTCTTATTTTTCATCATCATTTTTGTTTTTTGTTTTCGATGTGTGGAAGTTATTTATAATATGGACTTTAGTAAAAGTCAATGGTTTTTAGAAAAAAAATCTCAACCTTTTTTATTTTTTTGTGTACTTTCTTGGGTATTTCTTTTTGGGGCTTGACTTTCGTTTTTTATTTATATATCATACTTACCAGAGGTGCGAGTTTAATGGATACGCTTGATTATCGCATTCCGAAAATTGAAGCAATCGTCGACATTGCTATCGATAATGGTGTAAATCTTGAACAGGACGAATATGTGTTATTCCTGGACAAACTGTCGTTGTACCGCAAGGGAGAAGAAACCATTTTTGAATTCCTGAACAAGAAGAAGAAACACATTCCCATTAAAAAAAAGAGTACCGGAGAATTTTGTATTGTCAATTTGGATGAAATCGCCTATGTCAGTCAAAAAGGAACATCGGACGCGCCATGTGAACAGACACTCCTTCTCCATATGGTGAATCATTGTACACTGCAAGTGGCGCATATGAACACGCTGCCGGAAGGTCACTCCCGGATCCTGGATTATTTGAACCAGGAATCCCAGTTTCTTCTCTTTTTTAAGGATGAACAGAAACTATTTGTGAACAAGACAAAGATCGTACGGGTTGAGGAAAAGTAACATACCATGAGTAGCAATATCGAAAAATTATTGGATCAATTACTCTATCTGAAGGGTGAACAACTGGTTATCGGCATCCTGGAACCGTTGTATGTGTTAAAATCCGGGAAAAAGATCCCGGTCATGAACCGGCCCCTCAATGACCGGGAGTTTAACGGGTTGGAAGCGGAGTTCATGCGGATTTTCAGTCGCGAAGAATTTGTTTACAAAGATAATGCCATTCAAACCGTGAAGAATGGTCTTCAGCGGGAATACCGGTTGGCTTCTCTCGTGCCGGAACCTCCCGACGAATTTGCGCCGATTGGCGAAGCGCTTCCGCCCCCCATTCCGGTTTCAGCGAGAACGTGGGATATTCAACAGATGTTACGCTTGATGATCGATCGGAAAGCCTCGGACCTGCATCTGTCTTCCGGCTGCAAACCCGTTATGCGGATCGATGGGGATATGATCATCCTGAACGAGTTTCCTGAGATCGCTTCCGATTATTTATATGATCAGGTTTCAACCATAGCTCCGGAGCGAAACATTCGGGAATTCGATGAAATCAGCGATACCGATTTTGCCTATTCCATCCCGGATGCGGCGCGGTATCGGGTCAATGTCTTTCGGGATATTCACGGGGTCGGGGCCGTGTTCCGGATCATTCCATCCAACATTCTATCCGTGGATACCTTGAAAATTCCCGCTGCGGTGGTCAAGTTATGTGAAATTCCCAAGGGATTGGTATTGGTGACAGGACCGACCGGAAGCGGCAAATCCACCACATTGGCGGCCTTGATCAATCATATTAATGAAACGCAGCGCAAGCACATTATTACCATTGAGGATCCGGTCGAGTTTGTTCATCCCAACAAATTAGCGGTTGTCAATCAGCGGGAGATCAACACGCACACCCAGTCGTTCAAGCATGCGTTGCGGGCAGCGTTGCGGGAAGATCCCGACATCATCCTGGTCGGTGAAATGCGGGATCTGGAAACCATTGCCATTGCCATTGAAATGGCCGTGACCGGTCACCTCGTGTTCGGAACCCTTCACACCTCAACGGCGATTGGAACCGTGGATCGGATTATCGATCAGTTTCCCTCGGAACAGCAGCAGCAGATTCGGACCATGTTGGCCGACGCATTGATTGGGGTGGTGTCTCAAACGTTGTTGAAGCGAAAAGCCGGAGGCCGGGTTGCCGGATACGAGGTATTGATCATGACCCCGGCCATATCCAATTTGATTCGGGAAGGAAAGAATTATCAGATTGCCACGTTGATGCAAACCGGAAAAGGGCTGGGCATGCAGATGATTAACGCTCATCTGTTGGAATTGGTCGAGAAGGGAATTTCCGACCCGGACGAAGCGTTATCCAAGGCGACGGACAAAGAAAACTTGAAGTCCTTATTGAAAGGGAAAGGGTTGATCAAAGAGTAATAATATTATCAATCCTTATCCACCGGATTTCTTCAATAATTCTTTGATATATGCTTCTTGCTCTTTTAATAACTGCTCTTTACGTTCCAGTTCCTTATCCTTATGCTCCAGCTCTTTATCCTTATGTTCCAGTTCGATCTGGCTTTTTTCCAGTTCGGTGAGGGTTTCTTCCAACTCTTGCCGCGTTTCCTTTAATGCAATTTCATTTTTCATTAACTTGCGTTCAATTTCACCAAACGCACTCTCGTATTCCCGTTCCGCCATTTCTTCCAATTTTAACTTCTTCATCAATTTTTTATCTCCGGCCGCCTTCTGCAATTGACGCAAGATGATTTGCATCAAACTATCTTCCGGTTCATAATCATAGCTCTTCAGTCGGCGGTTACCGCTTTCGATGAAGTTTTCCTGGCAGAAGATCGAAAGAATCCATTCCAAACGCGACCGCATTTTCGGTTTCAATTTGGGAACCTGAATCACATACGAATTATGCGTTAAGAGCTCGATGAATACATTTTTTTCATGAATTTCCTTTCCATTCAATACATCGATATATTCCCGGTTTACCTTTATGACGGCAGGCAATGTCTTGGATATGAAAAATCCTAAAAAGTAGATCGTTACAATCGGTAAGGGTTCACGGCTGACGGTCTTACCGTCTGCCAGTAAAACCTCATCCACCTTGGTGTACTGTTCTCCCAGATATTCCCGAAACCGGACAATATCATACGGAACATTGGATTTTTGGAGTTCGATTAATACATTTTTATATGTCCCGTTTTTTTGACGAATTTTAGCAATAAAGTCCAAATGGTAAACGGTCAGTTGTTTCTCACCTTTTCGAACATGTTCTTGCGCTTTAAAATCCAGTGTGACGATGTCCTCATCGATAATGGCTGAAATAATACCTTTGGCTACATCGATGTTTTCCATCAGGTATTTAAACACAACATCGTACATCGGATTGGCAATCAGCATATTTCACCTTCCTTATCGGATAATTCTAATATAATACTTAATTTGAATTTTGTCAACATCCGAAAGGTTATCGATAAGGTTAATGCAGCGTTTCCAATGACGCGATTTTTTCCGGAAGAATCACCTTTAGAATAAATTCCAGCGATGTTTTACGCGAATCCAGTAACATTCCCCACGAAAATTTGGGAAGAGAGATGGTCAGCGATACCTTACCGCCATCCAGATCAAAGAGGAAGTATCGGCCGAATTCCGGGTATTCGGCTTTTAGCAATGCGTCGCGGGCATAGAGGGAAATCTGGGTAAACAATTCCGATACCTCTTCGCGCCAGTTGTAGCCGACGATCACCCGGCTTCCGGGATAGGTCCAGATCCCGGTGGAAAGAAGACCTTCGCCGATATCTGTTTTTAAGTTTTCAATGAGCGCATTGAATCGGCCGTAATCGATCGGTGCTTCCCATTGAATTTGAGCCGGTTGTTTGGAAGTAATGAGGATTTGTCCTTTTTTTTCATCCAGGAATTTCGAGACTTCGAACAGCACTTCCGTGAGGGTTTTATCCAGTTTCTCTTTCCGTTTATGCGATAAGTATTCGATATTAATCTCTTTCTCGGTTCCCGTATAGTCGAGGAATTCAGCCAGGATTTCCTCGCCGATATCGCCTTCGGCTTCCATATCAACGACTTTCCCCTTTTTAAAGAAAATTCGTGCGGTTTTATGGTTGGTTTTGACGGTCATAATACCGGTTCGCCGTTCCATTTCCAACACCTGCATGATCGCAGGTAGACTCATCCCTGAGATCGAATCTTTATGTTCCGACCGTTTTAAAATATCTTCGATTTTCGTTTTCAGATCAGACAGGTTGAACGGTTTTAGCAAAATATCGATGACGCCGAAATCCAGCAATTTGTTTTGAATCTCGTTGATCCCATAGCCCGTAACAATGACGATCGGAAGCCATATTTTCCGATTGCATAATTCCGTCAGTAATTGGGCGCCGCTCATCACGGGCATGATGATATCCAGCAGGGCCAGGTCGATATGTTCGGCTTCGATGATTTCCAGGGCTTCCTTCCCGTTATACGCTTGTTTGATTATATAATGCTGACCGATTTTTCCGACGGCCGATTTGATTAAATCAACGATTCGTTTATCGTCTTCGACGATTAATATCGTTTGTTGTTTTGTCATACATTACCTTCTGATTATTTCATTCCATTTCATATTATAAGTATATCGTCACTTATAATTATATTCTTAATCATTTATCCCTTATCTTCTATCATATCGCTCGAATAAAGTCAAGAGATAATTCTGGGGACCGATTCCTTTCGGTTTTAGGAAGAGATTCCCGTGTAATCGTAACTCTCCTGTCACGTCGGAAATTATCCGAATGCCACTGCAAGAACAGCTTTTAGCCTACCTTAATTCCTTAGGAGAAATTTAAATAATTACTGGGGCTTCCACCATTGCGGCATAAAATCGCTGTAAATGTTCCC
>JBLMYT010000137.1:0-3332 GCA_050258455.1 Candidatus Omnitrophota bacterium
CGAATAGCCGTAGCAATCGCACATAATAAATTCCTAAAGGAACTCTGTTATGCAGGGCTTACCGAACTAGGGTTTAAGAAAGATGAGATAAGAGAGATATATCAAAGAAAAAATCAATGAACAAAACGATCCTGGAAAAACTGTTTACCGTTTTAAATAACTTGAATATTCCTTACGTTCTTATTGGTGGCTATGCGGCTGCGGCCTGGGGGTATATTCGCGCCACAAAAGATACGGATTTTTTGGCTGCTATTTCACCCGATAAAATAGATAGGGTTATTGCAGATTTAAAAGCCCAAGGATTTACTGTCGAATATCGGCGCGGTGATATCGAAGACCCGGTCAGAGGCCTTATAAAATTGGGTTTCCAGTTACAGGAGAGTGAGATCGATTTTACCGAACTAGTGTTGGGTATAAAAAAAATGCCTTCCGATGTCTATTTACGGGCAAAAAAGCTCCATTTTGCCGAAATTGAAATACCGGTTATATCTCCGGAGGACTTGATTATATTGAAATTGATTGCTGGTGGTCCCTCAGACATCAATGATGCCCGAAATATTTATGAAATTTTGAAAGAGAAATTAGATGACCAATACCTCGGAAAAGAAGTGAAAAGATGTAAACTATCTCTTAATTCGATCAAAAAAACAACTCCGTAACGCGTATAATAAACGCACGCCCATTAGAAGTTATTTGTCAAGTGTATAGAGGATTTTTTTGGTTTCTCGGCCAGCATTCCCATGAATTGCCGTAATCAATACATCATCAATACACAATCACTACCGTGAGAATAAATAAAAAGAGCGTCACAATTGGCCAATACAATAATTTAGAAAGTAAGTCATCCCTGAATTGAAAGAATTTATTCTTTCGATCGCTGGAAACCATGAACGAATTGAACATCAACAGCAAAATCAAGGGATAAAGGATGATGTAGAAATAGTCCAGGTAGATGAGGTAATCCACTTTAATGGCGGTTCGGAGTTGGGAATGCGCAATCAGAACCGAAAAGAAAAGCCCGGCCGCCGCACCGAGAATAAAGGAACTGTTATATGCCGATTTGATGATCTTTTTTTCCTGATACGTGGTGATCAGTAATAACGAAAAAATGATGAACGCCACGACCAATGCCGGGAGGAGATAACTGATAAAAGGATCTAAGAATTTCCGTTCCACGATGACCGTGAAATAGAGTTCCGGCAAGGTATTGTCTTCGTAATATTTCTGACACCCGAAATTGGTATTATAATTTTGCAGGACATAACTAAAAAAACTGCGTTTGAGTGACAAACCCGGGATAACGATATTGGACTCAATGCCCGGTCGGAAGCTCGGGTATAGCAACTCATAGGCATCCAGGTCCGGAACCAGGACCGCGGGTTTATCAAAATCAGCATGGACCAGCCTGACCCAGACATCTTTTTTATCCATGGGATACCATCGGTAGTCGAACGATTGGCGTAATAGTGCTTCGAAATTCCAGCCGATGACGGTTTCTTCCGGGGAATCGACTTCATAAACTTTCGTAATATCAGAGTCGATCGCTTCAGCAAAAACAAACCCTTTGGATAAATTTTGGGGTAACTTTTTGCTGTATTTTTGCCAGATGGTTCCGGTCACAAACACATCGCTTCCGGATCTGAATTCCAGGGATTGAATAAAGACCCCCGTGGGGATGAGGATGAAATGTTTCCCCCCGTTTTCGTTTAAAAAATTCCTTAATGTGGTTCGATCCGATACCTTGATTCCCCCGTTGGTGATATCCCGGGAAGATTCGCGTTCGCATGCCCAAATCGCAACAATTCCCACACATAAGATTAACGAGATGGCAATGGACCACAGCCAGAGGGAGCGGGTGGTTCCATGATGGACCCCCGCTAAAAGGGCGCAAAGGAAGATCAGAAACAAGCATCCGCTAATGATGGTCCATATCGTAAATTTCCGTTGATGATAATAATCGATTACAAATCCATCTTTGATAAAATCGGCAATGAAGTGCCATCCGATCGACGGCAAGGTCTTCAAATACAGGATCGCCGGTTCCCCAGTCAAAATACTTTTCGCGCGAAACGCTTCCCCTTTTGAGACTTTTATCTCATTTAATTTAACCGCCAATTGTCTCAGATCGTCCCGGTTGATTTCCCTTGCCAAATGAGACAATGTCTTTTTTTGTCTCACCACGTCTCTGCGCGGATGATTCAGGAATCGCTCTTTTTGGGAAATGATGTACCCATAACCGGTTTTTTCCAGCCCAAAGTTATCCATGACGGTTTGGATGTAACTCAGCGAATAGCTGACGATGACGGTTCCGCAGAATTTTTTTCCCTCTTTCGTGGAAGGGGTGAACAGGGGAACCGTATAGAGTTCGATCAGGGCATTGCTGGCCTTACCGAATTGGGGTTCGGCCCAACCTTCTTTTTGACGTTTTTTGGTGTCTTGGTACCACCGGGCCGCCTCGATGTGAAACGTATAATTGTAAAATTTTTCAACGGGTCTGAATTCCAATCCGGTTTTGGTTTGGATATAAAATGGCGCATACAGGTGGGTTCCTTTCCCAAAGTAATCGGGTTCAAACGCCACCCCTAACCCGTACAATGTCGGATTTTTCGACAGGGTATCTTTGATAACCGAATCCAGGTCTTCTTTTTTGATTCGGCCGTCCATGATCGCATCGGCCATTGAGCGTCCGATTTTTTTTAGTTTCTCGAAGTTTTTATCCAGCGCATTGGCAACGGATTCCCCCTTGCTTGTAATCTTTTGAATGGCTTCTTTTTCCGTTTCATGATTGTGTTTGACGATGTTCAATATCAGAATGACGAACACCAATAAGAAGATAATGGTAAAGGATGCCAGAAAGTAACGAATGTTTTTTGGTTTGGAAAAGGTATTCATGGGACTACCTCCGGGATTGGACGGACCTCAAAATTTTGGGTTGCCGATTTAAACAGTCATTTTATCGAAAGTGGGCCGAATTGTCAAGAAATTGTCTTCGACGACCAGGAATCCTTTTATAAAAGGGTTCCTGAACCTGAATCCGGCAATTGGTTTTGTGTTCTCGATAAAAGGGTTTACCAAAGAGTCAAGAAGATCTGGATTTACGAAGCGGTGGGGATTGCAAAACGCATATAAATATGTTATATACATGATATGAGTGCACATTCACGGTTAATCGAAGAGAAGAAAAAGGAAGAATTGTTAAACTATAAGAACTTGACTCCTGAAGAGCGAATAGCCGTAGCAATCGCACATAATAAATTCCTAAAGGAACTCTGTTATGCAGGGCTTACCGAACTAGGGTTTAAGAAAGATGAGATAAGAGAGATATATCAAAG
>JBLMYT010000138.1:0-2830 GCA_050258455.1 Candidatus Omnitrophota bacterium
CCGGCGGCCCGCTTTTTGTAAAAAGCGGGGCAAAAACTTTTGGTTTGGGTATTTATGGAAGGGGAATTTATAATTATAAATGTTTCGTTTGTCAGTTCAGGGTTGTTTAAATAACCGCCGGATAATCCGTCGCCTGCAATGTATATCTCGCCGGTTACGCCAATGGGGCACACTTGCAGTTGTTTATTCATAATATAAAGCGCATTGTTAACCACCGGTTTACCGATTGGTAGACTGGCAAATTGTTGTTTGTATATATTGAATCGGGAACGGTCAATCTCAAATTTTGTGCAAAGAACCGTGGCTTCGGTCGGTCCATACATGAAACATATCCGGCATGTTTCATTCACCGCTTCAAGAATACGCTCCAACAATTCGACATTCAACTTTTCCACGCCCATATACAAATACTTCAACGTGGAAAGTTTTTTACCTGCTCCCAACAAGAAACTTAACTGCGTGGGCCCCATATTCAACGCGGTAATATCATACCGATGAAACAAATCGATAAGCGACTCCGGCTGCATGATCCATTCTTCAGGGACAATGCAAAGACTCGCGCCTGTGACCAATGGAAGAAAAATCTCTTCCACCGACCAGTCAAAATAAAAGGAAAGATTCTGGATGACCCGGTCTTCTTTCGTTAATCCCAATTCTTTCCTGGCCCAACGCATCAATGCCGTAATACTGGAATGCCCAATGGGCACACCTTTGGGATTTCCGGTGGAACCGGACGTGTAAATGACATAAGCTATATGTGAATTTTTATTTAACTGTAGGGGCGCACCCATGTGTGCGCCCATTTCCCTCTCAAAAGAAACGCGGGGGCAGACACGCGGGTCTGCCCCTACGGAAATTTCAAGGCGATCCCCTTCTCCGGTAATTAATAGTTTAGCCCCACTGTCCGCTAACATGTATTGCGTGCGTGCATCGGGCTGATTGGGATTGATCGGTAAATACGCGGCACCTGATTTTAATATTCCCAATATCCCGATGATCATTTCAATCGAACGTCTAATCTTGATGGCAACAATCGCGTCGAAATTTATTCCTTTATCCCTTAAAACGCATGCCAGGTGCTCAGATTGTTCATTTAATTGACGGTAAGTTAAAAAACAAAAAGTTTTTTGGGGGTCCAGGGGGCGATTTTTCAAAAAAGCCCCCTGGTAAAAATTACCAACGACAGCAATATTGTCAGGCGTTCTCGCAGCCTGTTCCTCAAACAACCCATGAAGCGTTTTGTCGATAGCGAATGTCTCCCCGGATTGACTGAACGCCGATACAATCCGGTGCCGTTCCTCTTCACCCAGAATATCGATGGCTTTTAACTCGATATCCGGTTGCGCCATGACTTGAGAAACGATATGTTTATAATAACCGATAAACCGGTTAATGGTTTCGGGTTTAAAGAGATTTGAACCATATTCGACGTTAAAAATTAATCCCCTACCGCCTTCGAGTTCAACAAAATACATGGTAAGGTCATATTTGGAAACTCCCGGTGTGTGCACATAACCGTGATCGGACGGTAACTCGCCTTTAAATTCGGCCTGGTTTAACATATTAAAGACCACATCAAAAACCGGGTTTCGGGCAGTATTTCGCTCCAGGGTTAGCTTCTCAACCAGTTCTTCAAACGGATAATCCTGATTCTCATAAGCACGGAGTGCACTCGTTTTCACTTCTTCCAAAAAACTTAAAAACGTTTGTTCGGCAACCGGATAATTTCGAATGGCCAGTGTATTGACAAACATACCGATGATTGGCTGTAAATCCGGATGATTCCGCCCGGCAACGGGTATTCCCACCACAATGTCTTCCTGGCCGCTTAGCTTGGAAAGAAAAATAAAATGTATGGCCATCAAAACCATATAAAGCGTGGCATCCGATGGCGCACCGATTTCTTTTAACCGGTCCACGATTTCTTTCTCAAGACCAAAGCGGGTGGTGTTTCCTTCAAAACGGGTAACCGGCGGGCGAGGAAAATCATAAGGCAATTCGAGTGTGGGAACCGAATCGCCGAATTGGTTCAGCCAATATTGGGCTTTCTCCGTTTTCTTTTGCTGTTGCGCGTCACTGTTTTGCCATTCGGAAAAATCGCGATACTGAATGGGAAGCGGCGGTAACGTTCGTCCTGCAGCCAGGTCCGTAAATTCCGTTTCCAGCCGGGTCATAGACACCCCATCCGAAATGATGTGGTGCATATCGGTAAAAAGCATCCACGTATTTTCAGTGGTTTTTATCACCGCCGCACGCAGAAGCGGTGCCACGGATAAATCAAACGGTACCACAAATCTTAGCAATTCGGTATTAAAATCATTGGGGTTTATCGTATAATCGGGATAGTGAATTGAGAATCGAATGCGTTCGGGATCATGAATAATTTGAACCGGCCCCTCATCGGTCAATTCAAACGACGTGCGAAAACTTTCATGGCGCTCGATTAACGTGTTGAAGATGCGTTCCAACTGATCTTTATCCGGAACACCCGGCAGCATCAGGACCTGGGGCAAATTGTAAGCGGTGGCTTCCGGTGCCATGTGCTGAATAAAAAACAGACGCTTTTGGGCAGCGGATAAGAGATAATGATCCTTTTTGGGCGCTTTGGGAATCGAGCGAAATTCATTCTTTGTCGAGGCATCGATAAAGGCAGCCAGATCTTTAATGGTCGGATGACCGAAGAAATCGGTTAATTGGATTTCCACATCGAACTGCCGGTGAATTTTTCCCGAAAGGGTCATGGCTTTCAAGGAATCCCCACCCAGTTCAAAAAAGTCGTCGATGATTCCTATTTTTCCCACACCGAAAAAATTCTCCCACATCAAAACCA
>JBLMYT010000139.1:0-82847 GCA_050258455.1 Candidatus Omnitrophota bacterium
TAATGAAGCGAAATTTGAAGTGGAAAATGAATTGATCAAGGAATGTTTTCGAATGAAATATTCGAAAGAAGATATTCGAATATTGATTAGTTTTATCGATTGGGTGATTCGATTACCGGAAGCATATAAAGATCGAGTACTTGAAATAATTCAACAAGCACAGGAGGAAACCAAAATGGAATACGTACCGATTTGGGCACGCGATATAAGACAGGAAGGAATGGACCAGGGAAAATCAGAAGGGAAATTGGAAGAAAAACAAGAAGTAGCCGAAAGGATGATAAATCAAGGATTTAAGGTAGAAACCATTGCAAAATGCCTCGATATTACGGTTGAAGAAGCGAAAAAAATGACCGATAAACTCATTAATTGATTTTTGAAGAATGGCGACTTTTATTGACTTAATCTTTTAATAGCCATTGGGGGTCAAGTCTTTGCATTATAACATGTTGCAATGCAAGACTTGACCCCGTCAGTTCTCATAACATGTTGCAATGCAAGACTTGACCCCGTCAGTTCTCAAGGCCGACAACCATGAAGCCGCTGACTCCATTTTCGAAGACCTGGACCGTGTGTTCTCAACATTTCCCCCGGAAGAACTTGAAACGTTGACGGGTGGATGGAGAATGGAAACCATGCAACAACTGAAAACCCACCGAACAAATTGGAAAACGCATCATCATCAGGCGTCATCCCCCCAACTTCGGGCGCAAGGCGATGAACGTTTGGCACAAAGACACTTACTTTTGCAATCAAGAGACTTACTTCGGGTACAAAGAGACCAATATTTAAACAAATTGTTTGATACGCTCCGGTTATTCGGCCACCAGGGTTTCAATCGCTTTTCGAAGCTCCGTGCCTTTCAAATCCACCGCTCGCAGGATGCCTTTCTTATCGACCAACCGTAACGCAGGCAGGGAATCGATCCTGTATAAACGAACAATCGGATCCTTCCACACCAACCCGCTGTAGGCATGTTTCCCCAACCAATGGGTTTGCTGGATATAATCGTTCATTTTCTGCGCATTCGAGTCGAGATTAATGCCCACCATTTCCAAACCTTTATCCTTGAACTGGTTGTAATATTCCTGCAACGACGGAATTTCCGCTTTGCATGGTTCGCACCAGGTGGCCCAGAAAAAAATCACCACCACGCTTCCCCGTTTGGACGACAGGGTAAAATTCTCCGCTGACAGAAGCGCGGTGGTAAAGTCCTTGGCCGGTTCCCCCAAACCGATAAACCGCTTGATCTTTTCGATAATCTCGTAAAACCGACTATCGCCCCCCAATAGCGCGTACTTGGGGTCCGCCAAAATCCGGTAACTGGTAAATCCCCGTCGGGCGGCTTCGTCCAGCCAATCCAGGGCCTCGTCCTTTCTCCCCATTTGAATAAACACATGAACCAGATTCAGACAATCCCAGGGCGATTTGATTTTTGTCATCTTTTCCTTTTTTAACGCCGTGTCCAACGCGCCTTTCCAGTTTTCCATGGCGTACAGCACCGTGTACCGGGCCGCCAAAAGCACTTCGGTTTCACCGGATGTCTGGATTTCATGATCGATAAACGCCAGAGCATCGGGATACTTTTTCTGATCCATTAAGATATGGTACTTTAATTGAAGGAGTTCCTGAGTGGAACCGATCGCCTTCAACCCCTTTTCAACCCGTTCAAGGGCGTTGGTGTAATCCTTGCGGTGATACAGGAGGTAAATCTCCTGAATAATCGCTCGTTTCTCGGCTTCTGTTTTCGCGGGGGAAGGCATCGGCGTGGCGTTGGACAGAAATAAGGTCAAAAAAATAAAGCACAACACAAGACGGAACGTTTGTTTATCGGTTTTATTTGGTTTCATGCACCCATTATAGCATTGAGTTGATAAGAATTGAATATATTGATATAATGACGGCATGAAAATGAAGGTGTTCATTCTCTCTTTTCTTCTTCTGCTGGTCGGCTATCTGGCGTATGTGATCATTGACGCGAATATGGCAAAACCCACTGTCCATGAATCCAAAATCGTACCCAAAGAGAACCCCCTTCATCTCGATACGGGGGCCGAAACCGCGACCCAGGAAGACGATAACTTTATCTACGATGAACAGGATTATTTCTCGCGTAAATTATTCCAAAAAAAATTGCCCGATCTGAAAAAGAATGAAAAAATCGATTGGGCATTTCGTATGGCCAACACCAATCCCTTTCTATGATCCGCAAATACCCCTGGCATGTCATCTATTTAATCTTTGTCATCCTCTGCCTGGCCAACATTTTTGAAAAATTAAAATGGAACTGGCCCAGCGACAATATCCGGTGGAGTAAGACCGCCGAGGGTTTCGTCTGTGTCTACGCCCCACCGACCAGCGCGATTTCAAAGGGCGACCTCCTGCTCCGGATCAACAATTACGTGATCACCAGCACGATCGATCTGGCCCGCGCGTCATCGCAGAAAAAAATCGGCAAATACGAAATCGAACGCAACGGCATTGCCAAACTCGTGGTCATCGATACCGGAACCCAATACACGCCTTTTTTCTATTACATGATGGTATTTTCCGGAATTCTCTTGATCCTCCTGACCCTGCGCATCCTGAATATCCATCCCCAAAAGCGAAAAGGCTTTTATCCGCCGAGACGCTTCTACCTCATGAGCCTGACGTTTTCGGGATTTCTGATTTTTTCGCCAACCGGCACCTACCATTTGACCGACTATCTGTTTCTATCACTGGATCGCTTGTCCTATATCCTGTTCCCGGCCCTGCTCCTCCACTATGCGCTGTATTTTCCGATCAAATTGAAGATGACCCGGTTCTTCAAACCCAAATACCTGAAAATCGCCATCTACCTGCCCCCCCTTGCACTGATTGCATTCAGCCTCTACTCCTTTCTGATCAACATCGCTGCCCCGGATATCGATAATCTCATCCGGGTGATCAACCAATCTTACCGCTACACCGCGATTTACTTTAATATCTACCTCGGCCTGGCTCTTCTCGCTTTCCTCACCTCGAACTTATGGCTGATGATCAAACGCAAGGAAAACAATTACCTGCTGCCGCTAATCGGGATCTGCATCGGAATCCCGGCCATGATCCTGCTCAACCTGATGAGCGCGGCTCCCGGCGAGGCGTCGCTGTCTCCCCATATGAAGTTCCTCTCCTTGCTCCTGATTGCCCTACCCTTAAGCCTGACCTACTACCTGGGCCACCGGCGATTCTCCGATATTGAGACCATCATCCTCAAAACCCTGGCCACAGCCTCGATCTTTATCTTCATATTCGGTATTTTCCTGGTCCTGGGAAGCACGATCGAACAAAATAAAATCCTGGGGATTTTCTGGTCCGTGGCCTCGATCCTCACCGCCGGCTTACTCTTCCGCCCTATCGAAGAAACCCTGCAAAAGTACTTCGAAAAACTCTTCTTTCGCGGGGCCGCCGCCTTCAAAATCAAACTCACCGAACTGATTCAATCCTTTCGAAACGAACGCAACCTCTCCCTGATCGCCTCCAACTTCTTAAATACGATCAACAACGGATTCCAATTGAAAAAAAGCATGTTCATCGTGCATCAGCGAGACGACATCTTTTACTCGCTCCCGGAAAAACGCAAAATCGTCTTCTCTCCCGATTTTCAAGAAGGCCTCTTTCACAACGACAACTTGATCTTTCTTTCAGCCACGGAATTCGAACGCCGATTCCCTACCGATTACCGAACCATGCGCGAGATGAATTATTTCCAATTCCTTCCGCTCAAAACCCAGGATAAACTGATCGGCCTGATCGCGTTCGGCTCCAAAGAAGACCGCACGTACCTGTCCGTGGAAGACTGGGAAATCCTCTTTAACATCGCCACGCCCTTAACCCTGTCGGTCGAAAATGCGTCCCTCTATTCCGAATTGGAAAACCAATTAACCGAAATCGGCCTCTTGAAAGAATTCAACGAGAACATCATCCGAAACATCAACATGGGCATCGTGGTGTTAACCGAACTCCACGGGGTTAAAACGTGGAACCGATTCATGGAAGAAAAATTTCATCTTCCGCAGGAGAACGCCATTGGCAATGAAGCCCCCGCGCTCCTGGGTCAGGAACTGTGGCACCAGATCCTTGAGCGACCAAGCGGCGTTTCGTCGATTCACAATGTCAAAGTCGGTATCGGCGATCAGGAGATGATTGCCGATATCTACATGTCGTCCCTGATCGATGCCGAGGGCAACGGCATCGGAACCATCCTCCTCTTTGAAGACGTCACCGAAAAAGTCATGATGCAAAACCAGTTGATTACCTCGGAAAAAATGGCGTCGCTCGGGTTACTGTCCGCGGGCATCGCCCATGAGGTCAATACCCCGTTAACCGGTATATCGTCGTACTGCCAATTTATCCTGGACAATCCCGGAGACCCTGAAAACATCGATTTAACGGTTAAAATTCAGGAACAGGTCCAGCGCGCCAACAAAATCATCCGGACATTGTTGAACTTTTCCCGTCAAAAGGGAGAAAACCCCACTGAATTGAATCTTAACGCGTTAATCGATGAAACCGTGGGACTCATCGAACATAAATTAAAGAAAAAAAACATTACCTTACGCAAAGAATTTCACTTCGAACGCCGCATGGTTGGGTTTGCAACCCGGCTGCAACAGATGTTTATCAATTTGCTGATCAACGCCTGCGACGCCATTGAAACCGAGGGCGTGATTTCCCTCACCGGAGCCGAAACCGACTCTCATATCACCATCCAGATCAAGGATAACGGAAAAGGGATCGATCCCAAACACTTGAAAAAGATCTTCGACCCCTTCTTTACGACCAAGGAGATGGGGGCAGGCACCGGTCTGGGGCTCTCCATCACCTATGCCATTGTCGAGGAACACTACGGAAGCATTTCCGTCAACAGCAAACTCGATGCGGGAACCACCTTTATTATTTCGTTTCCGGTCGAAAGTCCCTTAAGGAGTATCAAACTATGACAGCCAAAATCATACATCTCGTGGATGACGAAACCATCATCCACGATATTTTCAAACGCATTTTCAAGGAGCCCGAGTATCAGCTCATCATTTCCGAAAACAAGAGTCAGGCCAAAGCCAACCACTCGCCGGACGTGCACGTGGTTATCATGGATTTGATGATCCCCGGAACGTCCGGAATCGAAATCTTCAAGGAGTTGAAAAAGGACGACCCGGATATCAAAGCCGTATTTCTAACCGCTTTCGGGACGATCGAATCGGCCATCGAAGCCATTAAACTGGGCGCGGAAGATTACCTTCAAAAACCGTTTAACAACATTGAGATCAAACATAAAATCGACCGGCTGGTCAAAGAGCGAAGCATCAAACAAGAAAACATTCAGCTCAAACGCCTCTTGAACGAACGGTTTTCGTTTCCCAATATCATCGGTAAAAGCGCGGCGTTGATGAAAACCCTGTCGATTGTCGAAAGCGTGGCCAACACCAACTCGACCGTGCTCATCTCCGGAGAGAGCGGGACCGGCAAAGAGTTGATCGCCAAGGCCATCTACCGGAACTCCAACCGGAACGACAAACCGTTCTTCTCCTTTAATTCGAGCAACATTCCCCCCACCCTGTTTGAGAGCATGCTGTTCGGGTACAAGAAAGGCGCGTTTACCGGTGCGTACACGGACAAGAAAGGAATCTTCGAAGAAGCGGATTCCGGCGTTCTGTTTCTGGATGAAATCGCCAACCTGGATAGTGAAACCCAAACCAAGATTCTGCGCGTGCTGCAAGAGAAAGAGATTCAACCCCTGGGGAGTAACAAGGCGATCAAAGTCGATGTGCGTATTATCGTGGCCACTAACGTGGATTTAAAAGAAAAGGTCAAATCCAATGAATTTCGGGAAGATTTGTATTACCGGTTGAACATCATCAATATCCACATCCCGCCGCTTCGGGAACGACGAGAAGATGTCCCGGCGCTGGCGCAGCATTTTATTGCCAAGTATGCCGAGGAAAACCAGAAAACCATTCAGGGCCTGGACAATAAATTTCTCAAGCACCTGATGGACTATCACTGGCCCGGGAATGTCCGGGAGCTGGAGAATGCCATTGTGCGCGCCGTGGTACTGACCAACAGCGGGATGCTAACCTCGGATCTCCTACCGTCGGAAATATTGGGAACCCGGAAACGCACCTTTAAATCCGGGAGCTTTTATGAACAAATCGACGAATTAAGACGGGAACTCATCGTCGACTCTCTGGAACGGAACAACTGGATTCAGAAAAATGCCTCCCGGGAATTGGGGTTAAAAGCCACCACCCTGTCGGAGTTAATCAAACGTTTAAATATCGAAAGAAACTAGAATCGAAAGGAATGAAAGATGAGTAAAGAAAAATTACAAAAAGCCTTGCAGGCGGCCGGGGTCGGCAGTCGTCGGAGCCTTCGGGAACAGATTCACGACGGCGCCATTCGCGTCAACAACAAAGTCGTCACCGACCCGAATTTCGTCGTGGATATTGAGAAAGACATGATCCGCCTGAACGATAAACGACTCAAACTCAAGGTCGAGCAGAAATCGTACTTTATCCTCAATAAACCCACGGGCGTGGTGTCAACCCTGCACGATCCGGAAGGGAGACCCACGATCGTGGAATACATCAAAGAGATCAGCGAACGGGTCTATCCGGTCGGCCGGTTGGATTACCATTCCGAAGGGTTGATCCTGTTGACCAATGACGGGGATTTGACCAATTTCATCATCTCGACCCGCAATAAGATCCCCAAAGTGTACATGGTCAAGATTAAAAGCATGCTGAGCGATGAAAAAAAAGAGGCGCTATTGACCAAGGGACTCTTTCTGGAAGGGCGCCGGATCAAACCGCAGAAGATCGATTTTGTCAAGAAAACCACCGGGGGAAATTCCTGGATTCGGGTGACCATCGTCGAAGGGAAAAAACACATCATTCGAAACCTCTTCAAGTTCATCGGTCATCCGGTCGAGAAATTGAAACGGTTATCGATCGGCACCTTTGAATTGAAAAAATTGCCGCTCGGGCATTGGCGGGAATTGACCCGGGAGGAATTGCTGAAATTCAAACGCACCTACGGGTTTGATACGTTTACCACGCAGGAACGGGAACGCGGGAACACGTGAACTCACTTCGGTATCTTGAATTTCACATAGATTTCATTGGCGTTTCGGATGAGGGTCAGCGAAATCGTCGAACCGCCTTTCTTTGAAAGAATCGTCCTGAACTGTCGAATGCTGATAATGTCGATGCGATCCGCTTTGAGGATCACATCGCCCGCCCGGAGTTTATTCTGTTCGGCGATGCCATTGCGAAAGACCTGGGTCACGACAATGCCGCGCGGGGTGGTCAGGGCAAATTGTTTGGCAATCGGCGGACTATTGGGCGAAAGCACCATTCCCAGATCGATGATATGACCGTCTTCATCGTCGCTTTTGATTTTGAAACTGTCCGGGGCTTCGGTGACCCTGGCATCCACGGTCTTCCGGATTTTATCCCGGTAAAGGGTGATTCTGACCATGGCGCCGGGTGAGTAGTTGCCGATCACCCGCCGCAGCTCCAGCATGGTTTTCACCTTTTCCCCATTGACTTCCGTAATCAAATCGAATTTTCGCAGACCCGCTTTTTGGGCCGGGGACTCTTCTTCGACTTTCACCACCAGGACGCCGCCCAGAGGGAGGTCGTACTGGCCCGCATCCTCATCCGGAACCTCGGAAATTTGAATGCCCAGATACCCCCGAATCACCCGTCCATCCCGTTTCAAATCCCGGAGTACTTTTTTGGCCATGTTCGACGGAATGGCAAAACCCAGCCCAATGCTTCCCCCACTGGTCGAAAGAATCACCGAATTAATCCCGATGGCTTGCCCCGAGAGATTGAGCAGCGGTCCGCCGGAATTTCCCTGATTGATAGAGGCATCGGTTTGGATGTAATTTTGATAATCGACCTCCAGGCCGCTGAGCTGTCGCCCCTTGGCCGAAACGATCCCGGAGGTCACACTCAGATCCTGCCCCAGGGGATTCCCGATGGCCAGGACCCATTCGCCGACTTCCACTTTATCCGAATCTCCCAATTCGATGAAGGAATGGTTTTTTAAATCGATTTTAAGTAAGGCGAGATCGCTTTTGGGGTCGGCCCCGATTTTTTTGGCAACATACTCGGTGTCTCCGATATCAGTCACAATAATTTTGATGGCTTCGCTGATCAGATGGTAGTTGGTCAGGATATAGCCATCCGGTGAAATGAGAAAACCCGAGCCAATGCCCGACACCTTTTCTTTCCCCCCTTTTTTTTGAAAATTAAACAGATCGAAGAAATCGTCGCCTTCATCCTGACGATCGATCAGGCAATCGGCTCTGACCTTGACCACCGCGGAGCGGACCTTTTTGACCAGTTGAACAAAATCCGGTCCCCCTTTTCGGGTCACCAGCGTTTCTTTTTTTACGGTTTCCGCATTGACCTCCGATGAGGCGATGCCGAGCCTGCTATTGATCGAATTCAGGAAATAACCGAATGTCAGTACGAAAAAAATAACCCCTGCCAGGAAGTTTAACCCGGCAATGATGCCTATCTTTTTCATATTCACCTCCCTTCCTTTTCCCCTTAACCCCGGGTGCTTAACAACCCTGCATCCAGATTATACACGCGCCCCTGTTTTATTTCAACAAATAAAAAAAGAAAAGGCAGCTTACGAGAAGCTGCCTCTTTCTTGGTCCGATCGTTCGAATCGTCAGTGACTCGACGTCGGTTGAATGGGTTTGATTATTAAGCGTTTATGGGAATCGTTACCGCCTTTTTGCCTTCGGATTTGGAAATTTGCAGGTGCAAGATTCCCTTATCCATCGAAGCCTTGATATGGTTGGCGTCGATATCCCCGTTAAAAGAGACGGAACGGTTAAAGGTGCCGATGAAGCGTTCGTTTCGCAAGTAATCTTCTCGTTTGACTTCACCGTCTTCCTTGCGTTCGCCGCTAACCGTAAGGGTCCCATCGGAGAATTCGATATGGATGTCTTCCTTTTTCATTCCGGGCACTTCCACCCTGACCGTGTAGGCGTCCTTGGTTTCGTAGATATCCATCACCGGATACCCGGTGAACCACAGGCCGGTCCCTTTTCGAATCGGATGTTTGTCGGTCTCATTTTCCATGAATCGCGTGACCCGATCGTTTAACGAGAGCAAATCGCCAAAAGGTCTCCAAATTGTTAATGCCATGATTGACCTCCTTATTCGCCGATCCGGATGGCTTTGGGCTTGGTAGCTTCCGATTTGGCAACCCGGAGTTCCAGGATGCCGTCTTTCATCCCCGCCTGGATTTTGTTGGCGTCCGCATTCCGGGGCAGGGAGAACGACCGCGCAAAGGAGCCCGTAAAGCTCTCGATCCGGTGATAGTTTTCTTTCTTTACTTCCTTTTCCTCTTTTTTCTCACCCTTAATCGTCAGCACATTGTTATGGACTTCCACGTTCACTTCGTCTTTGGAAAGTCCGGGTACTTCCAATTTAAATACATAATCATCCTTGGTTTCGTAAATGTCCGCCGCCGGATACCACGATTCGGCAGAGGTTAATCCCGTACTGGTGGGGAAATCCCTCGAAAATTCATCTTCGAATAGCCGGTTAATCCGGTCATGCAGGGAGACCAGGTCTCCAAATGGTTTCCATCTTGATATTGCCATATTAAATACCTCCTATTCTTAAAATTTTCGTTTACGTTTTCGTGTTTTCTCGTTTTCTTGTTTCTCGTTACGCATAAAATATAATATAGGTTTTCCCATTTGTCAACTATCTAACACTAATATTGTATAAAAAATATGAGTGTTATATTGTTAAGTCACTCGATAATATCGACATTGAACCGTTTAGCGCCCGACGATTCGAAAGGGAAGAGGCAAAATTTTCTAGAACGTTGCTGTCTGTTTTGGTCATTTAATCGGATGATGATCCGGCTGATTGTCTTTCCATCAATATCTCTCCTCCTCTTTCCCCAAAAAAACGAATATAAATAGCGTTTAAACGATATAAATGGCGTTAATCCCGCGTCACAAATAAAGATCTTTTAGGATTTCTTTCATGATCCGATAAGCAAAAAACGGCTTGACCAGCGGTCGGGCATTGTACGACTTGAAGGATGAAAAGTCCGAGCGTTTGTCCAGCAGCAAGAACAACTTTTTCGACGGGAGCATGTTTTTGAGGATGAAGTCTTTCAACAGGTCCTGGTCACAGATCAACATATCCCCTTCATGCCAATCGTTGGTTTCAATTTCAACCGGGATATCGGGGATCAATTCCATGCATTGATCCCGGAGCGCGGCAGTGAGGCTGCGATCGTTCAACCGGATCACGATTTTAAAGGGTTCGGCCGGAAGGGTTTGAAGCAAGCGGGTCAAATCCGATGCCACGTATCCCTTTTGTTCCTGGGCTTTTTTGGCAATCGTTGTTTTCAATTTGTACGCCAATATCGGAAAACGGTAAAAGAACGCAATCCACTGGTTCAGGTCGTAGCTGGCCGACAGCCGGAAGTGCTCATCGAGGGTTGGCATCAACCGGTCCATGGTCAGCGGGATACTCGCCGAATACCGATTCACGAGATTCGCGGCATTATCCGCATCCGGTATCTTTTGGGAAAACGCCTGGTTCAATGCTTTATAACCGTCATCGATCAGCCGGGCATCGAAATTGAGATCCGCGAGATTTTTACGGATTTTACGCAACTCAAGGGTTTCGCTTCCCGTCAATTTGGATTCCTTCACGGCGGTAAACGCGTTTAACGCCTCATCGATGTTCCGTTGGGTTTCCAGGTCAAAGGTTTTGATCTGAACAAAGATCCCCAGAAACAACAGGTTTAAATCCGAGCTGTTCAGCCTGGCGACTTTCTGAAACAACCGGATCAGCAATTCCTTGTCCCGAAACAGGAACGCAAAGCCGCTCTCCATGATTGCTCCGATCCGAACCAGGTATTTTCGAATTTTTTGAAACGGCAACTCCGCGTAAGCGATTTTTTCAAACAGTTTTTTGACCGACGTGACCGGGAACAACTGCGTAATCGTATCCAGGTATTCCTGCTCCATCAGGAAAAACTCATTTTCGCGCTCGGGGTCAAATAAGACATCCTTGACCGAAAATTCGAAATATTCCCGGATGCGGGCAATGACACCGGCTTTCATATCATACTGATCCGACCGGAGCACCATTTTGATAAAGTCGGACAAATTCTGCGTGCCGCCATAGGGCAGGCATTCCATGATCATATCCTTTTCGCGGCCCTCCAACGCGTGAAACTGCGAATAGAAATGATCGATTCCCTTGCGACAATTCAGCAATGATTTGAGAAGTTCTTTCTTGAGTTCTCGTTCCGCCGCCCGGTACTTATCAAACAGTAAATCCCAGGCGGCCTCGTTTCCGGAATACTCGTCGATAATGGTGCGCTGAAGCCGGGGATCGGTATCGTACATGCGGTTGATAAAGGAAATGGAGGATGGTCCCTGGCTCTGACAGATGATGGACACATAGACCTCCCGGATCCGGGGATCCTTGATGTAGAGGAGCTGGGTTCCCAGATCCTCCAGCCGCTGTTCAATGATCGCGGGGTGTTTGACGAAGAATTGTTTGATTTTTAAGGTCAATAAATAGAAATCATCGCATATGTGCTGGTTCACGCCCGGCATTCCGGCGAAACGCTCCTGGAAAAACGTCCATATGGTGTGTTCCACATTCATGTCTCCGGTCGCACAGAGAATATCAAAGGCCCCGGTTTCGATCATCGGTTTTCCACAGTTTAAATAAACGGTAAATATCGCCGCATCCAACGGCGATAAGATCCGCTTGAGGATGTCGACTGTTATCGCAAAGTTTTTATAATCTTTCTCGCCTTCGAGAAAACGCGGAAGCAAGGCAAATACCGGGTTGTTTTTTTTAATCTTTCCGATCTCGGTATTGATCAACTGAAGCAAAAGCGGGTTCTTGATCCGCGTTAAGGCGTTGTTTAAAATGTTGAGCGCCTGACGGTTGTTGTGCTTGGCAACGGAAATCACCGCCTCTTTCTTGACCTGAATGTTTTCTTCCGAATCGATGATTTTCTTCAATGGAATCAAAAAATGGTTCCCCTGAATGTACCCGGTGACTCGAATAATGCTGATACGCGTATTCAGGTTGATTTCCTGGGAATGCATGTATCGGATCAGGAGAAATTCGCCTTCCTCCCCAACTTTGTTGACCAATCCTTCCAGAACCATCCGAAAGGACATTTCGTTGAACCGATCCGCGGAATAAATCATGTTCTCAATCTTTTCAAGCAGTTCTTTTTTTTCTCTTTCTTCCATGGCGTTGATCCCTGATGAATGATTATACCAAAAAATAAAACGAGTTCACATCCGTTTGCAAGTAAAATTAAAAAATCATTGGTTCGAAAGAAGGATGGGGCGCTCTTGACATTCCAAAGAAGAAATGATAAATATATACCTCAAGTAAATTCCGAAAAAGATGACTATTTTTAAAAAAAAATAAATTACAATTACTGGAGGTATATAATGGAGTACGTTTTTGAAGGTACTGTCTTGAATGAACTTAAGGATAATCAAAACCTTTCGGTTACGGTTTTTAAAAAGAAAGAAGGCGGATGGGACAAATTGCTCGATCCGATTTTCGGTTCCGAGAAAAAAAACTTTTCCAGGGTGACCTCACACTACAAGAACATCACGTTAAGCATTGCGCTCAATCAGCCTGTTGGAAGCAACAAGGAGTGCAAGGTAACGAAGATGGAAAATGGTTCATACAAAGGCCCGAACCCGGTCGGCAATTTCAAATGGGAAATCGAAATTACCTCAGGCAAAGAAAAAGCGGCAGATCCGGCAGCCAATATCGAAATCGAAATCGCTAACAAATAAAAATTCACATCTTATTCATGATTCAATAGCTAAACCTCTAGCATCGTTCGAGTAAATTTTATGGGGAATTAGGCCGAATGGCCATCGATTTATCAACATAACAGGAAGCACAGGGTACCGAAAGGTACTCCGCGCTTCCTGCCTAGAACATCAACCACTAACCGGGTACGAGGCCCTTACATCCGGATGACCACTCCACCCCAGGTAAATCCGGCTCCGAATGAAGACATCAACAGATATTGTCCCTCTTTAATACGGCCTTCTTTTCGGGCTTGATCCAGGGCAATCGGGATGGTACCACCGGAAATATTGGCGGTTTTATCGATATTAATGAATGTTTTTTCCCGGGGAATCCCTGCCCGCTTGATGGTGGCATCGATAATACGGACATTGGCCTGATGCGGAATGTAAAGATCGATATCATCTCCCGTGAGATTGGCCAATTCGAGAACCTTAATGGCGGATTCTTCCATCCGTAATACCGCGTGTTTGAAGACTTCGTTTCCCTTCATCGAAACGGTATGTAATTTTTTCTCAATGGTTTCTACGGTGGCCGGCATGGCGCTTCCGCCGGCAGGTTGAATCAGCAGTTCGCCCAATGTGCCGTCGGCTCCCCAATAGGAGGAAAGGATCCCGCGATTTTCTTCTTCAGTCGGTGTCAATATGGCCGCCCCGGCACCATCTCCGAAAAGAACCGCGGTGTTTCGGTCTTCCCAATTGATAATCCGGGACATGACTTCGGCTCCGGCAACCAGAACCTTTTTCGCCATGCCGGATCGAATAAATGAATCGGCAATGATCATGCCGTAAAGAAATCCGGAACATCCGGCGCTGACATCAAACGAGGGAATGGGACGAAGACCGAGTTTCTTCTGCGTCCAATTGCCCGTTGACGGATACGAATTGTCCGGCGATACTGTTCCCACAATAATAAGATCGATCTCGTTCCGGTCTATCCCGGCATCCGCGATGGCCCGCTCCGAGGCCTGGGTCACCAGATCCGACGTCGCTTCCCATTCCGCTGCAAAATGCCGCTCTTTTATCCCTGTGCGCGTTGTAATCCATTCATCCGAGGTGTCTACAATCTTGGACCAATCCTCATTTGTCATTACCCTTTCAGGTAAATAAGATCCTGTTCCTATAATTTTTGTCCTGATCATCGTAAGTTCTTTTTAGTCTCCTTATTTTATGTTCTCGCGAAAATAAAGGAAGTAAATTTGTAACCCCAATTCCCTGTTATCTCTGGTATCCTTGACGATTTTATTCACCGTCGAAGGAATGAATGTTTTATCTGCCTCAATCACCAATTTCAAATCGTCTTCATTTCCCATTATTCCCGGTTGGATAACATATTGCTTGGAAAATTTAGCCGTTGAGGGAACAAATTCTTCCAATGTTGTATCATTGATTTTAAATGTAATTTTCTGATCCGGAAGGATTGCCTTATCCACGCCTCCTCGAATAATCAATAAGGATTCTTTCCTTGGATTTGCAATCACGCAAACGGCCCGCTTCCCGGTCCATCGCCAACTTCGCTCATCCGGATTCTTGAGCGAGGGATCCGTCTCCGGCTGGTACCACCCTTCATCGTAGACCTTTTCCGGCGCATTGAGCGAGGCGGATTGGATATTGAACACCTTCTCAAAGAGAGTGATCGCGTTCTTCGAATCCGGTTTATACAATCCGACGGTTAAACGCGCTTCTTCATAACCTTCAAAGTCGGAGGCAAACTCATCGATAAACTGCGGAATAAAAACGACCCGGGAATACGAGACCACGTCCCCTTTCTTCCATTCCGAAAACGGCTTGTCCGGGGCATGATCATCCTGTAAAATCATCTCTTTGGTTTTTTTTCGCCACAGATGCACAAACACCTTGTAACCATTATCCAAACCTTTAAATTCATCCGTTAATTTGATCCGATAATTCATCTTCAGGTAGAGAAAATCCGTGACCGTGTCCGGGTTTAATTTCAACGCAAAATCAAGTCCGTTTATCTCTGTTTTTTTGGTACAAGCGGTGTGCATCATGATCCATATCACAACGATTCCCAGGAAAAAAATACCGAAGCGTTTCAGCTTCATTTCAACCTCCTAAAATATTTCGCACGTCTTTTGCGTTTATTTTGAGTCGCTACATTAATTTTTTTTAAGGTACTTTTTAACATAATTGGAGTTATAAATCAAATGATTATTTCTTTCCAAGGGAGAAATAGGGGATGGTGTAACGGAGAACCGATAATGACTATCTTGTAATATCGGCAATATAATACTGAAATGTGAAATCCGGGGGTTCCAAAAAGCGAAAAAAAATATTTGCCGCTCTCTCTCTTCCTGCTGCCGAATATCGAGAAAATCCGGGCCTCCACAGGGCATACGATTAAGATGTTGCCTCGCATGCCCGTGGAGCCTTCAGTAACCAATTATTTATCCGTTATTTATTTTTGTCAATGTCTTCGTATTCAGCGTCAATGACTTCGCCTTCTTCGGCCGATCCGCCGGAAGACGACTTGGATGACGGGTCACCCGGTTGACCCGGCCCATGCGGCGGCTGCTGCGCCCCTGCATTCTTGTAAAGCTCGGTGGAAAGCCGGGAGGTCAAATTGTTGATGTTTTCCATTTCTGCCACAATGCGCTTGTCATCTTCGCTTTTAACCGCATCCTTGGCTTTGCGAATGGCATCTTCGATTTCCTGATTCATGTTTTCAGGAATCTTATCTTTATTTTCTTTTACAAGCTTTTCGAGTCCATACGCCAACTGATCCAATTTGTTTCGGTTCTCGATCGACTCTTTCTTGACTTTATCTTCCGAACTGTGCTTTTCGGCGTCTTTGACCATCCGGTTGATCTCGTCTTCGCTGAGTCCGCTGGAAGAGGTAATGGTGATGGCCTGCTGTTTGCCGGTAGCCAGATCTTTGGCACTGACATTGAGAATACCGTTGGCGTCGATGTCAAAGGTGACCTCCACCTGCGGTACGCCGCGTGGGGCCGGCGGGAGACCGGTCAGGGTGAATTTCCCCAGCGTCCGGTTATCGCGAGCCATTTCCCGTTCCCCTTGAAGCACATGAATCTCCACACTGGGCTGATTGTCATCGGCTGTGGTGAAAATATCCGTTTTCTTCGTCGGAATCGTGGTATTGCGCTCAATCAACCGGTGGGTAATCCCACCCAGGGTTTCGATTCCGAGGGACAGCGGGGTGACATCGAGTAACAAGATGTCCTTGGCTTCGCCACCCAGAACACCGCCCTGAACGGCGGCACCGGCCGCAACCACTTCATCCGGGTTCACGCTCTTGTTCGGTTCCTTCCCAAAATAATCCTTGACCAGTTTCTGAACCATCGGGATTCGGGTCGATCCGCCGACCAGGATGACTTCCTTGATGTCCGCCACCTGAACGCCGGCGTCCTTGATGGCCTGTTTGCAGGGATTCAGGGATTTAGCGATCAGATCGCCGACCAATTGTTCGAACTTGGCCCGGTTCAATTTCATGACCAGGTGCTTGGGACCGGAGGCATCCGCGGTAATAAAAGGAAGATTGATTTCCGATTCCGTGGTGGTCGACAATTCGATCTTGGCCTTTTCGGCCGCTTCTTTTAAGCGTTGCAGCACCATTTTGTCCTTGGACAGATCGATGCCCTGATCTTTTTTGAATTCGTCGATGATCCATTCGATCAACCGCAGATCAATGTTGTCGCCGCCCAGGTGCGTATCCCCATTGGTGGATTTGACTTCAACGATGTTCTCGCCGATTTCCAGGATCGATATATCAAAGGTACCGCCGCCAAAGTCATAAACGGCGATGAGTTGATCGTGTTTCTTGTCCAGTCCGTATGCCAGAGCGGCGGCCGTGGGTTCGTTGATGATGCGTTTGACATCCAAACCCGCAATCCGGCCCGCATCTTTCGTGGCCTGACGCTGGGCATCGTTAAAGTACGCGGGAACCGTGATGACCGCTTCCGTGACTTTCTCGCCCAGATAATCTTCGGCAGATTCTTTCAATTTTTGCAAAATAAGGGCTGAAATTTCCGGGGGCGAAAATTGCTTCCCCTGAACTTCGACCCGGGCATCGTCCTTGGGGCCCTTGACCACGTGGTATGGGACCATCTTCGTTTCTTCCCCCACTTCATTATACCGACGTCCCATGAACCGCTTGATCGAATAGATTGTATTTTCAGGGTTGGTAATGGCCTGACGCTTCGCCACCTGACCGACAAACCGCTCACCGTCCTTGGCAAATGCCACGACCGACGGCGTGGTCCGTCCGCCTTCGGAGTTGGAAATAATCTTGACTTCTCCCTTTTCCATAATAGCAACAACCGAGTTGGTCGTACCTAAGTCTATACCAATTATTCTACCCATTGTTTATACTCCTTCATTTAGTCTGGCCTCTACTGAAGCCAAAAAGAGTATAGTATATTTTCTTTTATTTGTCAACATTTTGATAAGATAAATATGAGTGAGGTTATATAAACTTTAGGGAAAAAGAACCCAACGTGCGGCGGATGGGGAAGGTGAATTTGATTTCAATTCGCGTCTCCGGTTTGACAGGAAGCGGTTTTTGATTTATTATAACATTAAATGGTACGATCGTTAAGGTTCACATGAAAAAAGAATACATGATTGAAGGCATGAACTGCGTGAATTGTGCGGCAGCCATCGAACGGGGTTTGAAAAAACTCAATGGTGTGGAAGAGGCCAGGGTTCATTTTGCATCGAATCGCTTGGTGATCCGGTTTGATCCGGTGCAGGTCGAGCCGGTCCGGATCGAACAAACGGTTCGGAAATTGGGCTATGCCCTGACTCAAACGTTTGCCTGGGAAAAGGAGATTCGCGCCTGGCGGCGCCGGCTGATTCCCCTGATGGTGGTCGGAATTCCGCTGTTGATTCTGGCCATGGGAGACATGATGGGGGCGTTTCCTCCGCTGATTAAAGCCATTAGCCTTCCGGTTCAATGGGGGCTTGCCACCCTGATGGTGGCGCTGTCACATTCGGTTTACACGAATGGGTTTCGGGCGCTGGTGATTCATCGGTCACCGAACATGGATTCGCTCGTGGCGCTCGGAACCGGCGCCGCGTATGGGTATTCGCTCGCCGCGTCGGCGGTGAAGGTATTGGGATTGAATGTTCGGGGGCTCGATCACTTGTACTTTGAAGCCACGGGCATTATTTTAATGTTTGTCACCTTGGGAAAATGGCTGGAAGCTATCGCCCGGGGTCGAACCGGAGAGGCGGTTCGAAAATTGATCGATCTTTCTCCCAAAACCGCTTTGGTTATTCGCGATGGCAAGGAAACGGAAATTCGGGTCGAAGCGGTTCGAATCGGGGATATCGTGGCCGTTAAGCCGGGCATGCAAATTCCGGTCGATGGCGTGGTGGTGGAGGGAAAAAGTGCTGTCGATGAAGCCATGGTCACGGGCGAGAGCATGCCCGTGGAAAAACAGGTGGGCGATGGCGTGATTGGCGCGACCATCAACAGGACCGGCGCGTTTCGGATGCGAACCGAAAAGGTTGGAAAAGACACGCTTCTCTCCCAGGTCATTGCCATGGTGCAACGGGCTCAGGAATCGCGGGCTCCGATTCAACACCTGGCCGACCGGGTCGCGGCGTTCTTTGTTCCAGTGGTCATGACCATTGCCGGTACGGCGTTTGGGGCCTGGCTGCTTCTGGGAAAAGGGATCGTCTTTGCACTCGGGGTATTGATTTCGGTATTGATTATTGCGTGTCCCTGTGCATTGGGGCTGGCGGTTCCCACAGCCGTGATGATGGCCATGGGACTGGCCGCAAAGCAGGGCATTTTAATCAAAGGTGCGGGAACGTTGCAAGAGGCGCGGTCACTCGATGTCATTATCTTCGATAAAACCGGAACCCTCACCGAAGGCAAACCCCGGATCACGGATATCGTTTCCGGAACACACGACGAACGCCGCATTTTGGAACTGGCCGCGTCACTTGAGGCGCATTCCGAACATCCGTTGGCTCGGGCGGTCATCGAACGCGCGGATCAGGAACACATCGAGCCAAGGACCGTGTCGGATTTTGAAGCGCTCGCAGGGTGGGGGGTTTGCGCCACCCTGGAATCCATGGTTTATTACCTGGGAAACCGCGCGTTGATCGCGAAACTGGCGATTTCGGTTTCCGGGGAAATGGAAACAGCGGTTCAGGCGTTGGAAGAAAAGGGAAAAACGGTCATGCTTCTGGCCAATAAGACCGAGGTGCTGGGCGCCATTGCGGTTGCGGATACGTTGAAAAGCCACAGCATCGAAGCCGTGGACACGCTGAAACGAAATGGGCTTTCGGTTTACCTGCTAACCGGGGATAACCGCAAAACTGCCGAAGCGATCGCCAAAGAAGTCAAGATGGACGGTGTCATGGCCGAAGTGCTTCCCGCCGATAAGGCCCATCAGGTGAAAGCGATGCAAGCCAGGGGATTTAAAGTCGCCATGGTGGGCGATGGCATCAATGATGCGCCGGCGCTGGCTCAGGCCGACATCGGAATTGCCGTGGGAAGCGGGATGGATATTGCGATCGAATCCGGCGATTTTGTGCTGGTTAAAAACGACCTGCGCGATGTGGCTGCCGCGATTGCGATTTCCAAATTCACGATGAAAAAGATCAAGCAAAATCTGTTCTGGGCATTCTGTTATAATGTCGTGGGCATTCCGATTGCGGCCGGCGTCTTGTATCCGTTTACCGGTTTTTTGTTAAATCCGGTGATTGCCGGGGCGGCTATGGCGTTTAGTTCGGTTTCCGTGGTCGCCAATACCTTACTCATGCGTTTCTACAAACACTGAATCCCTGTCTTGGTTTCCTTCGTTCTCGCGTCCCTTTCGAATCACCACCTGATCGTCGCTAAAATCGAACGCCACGGTATCTCCCGGGGCAATTCCCAGATCTGTTCGCATTTTTTGTGTAAACGCTTCCCCGTCGTCCGCTGTGTTGATGGTTGATGTTATATACATTGTCCTCCCTCCTATCCTTTATATATTATATCATTCTCGGGGATTGTCAACTTATTTTTTAGTATTGTATTTTAATCAAAAATATGTATAATAAAATTTATTTACCAGGGCAACTCAAGATAATTCTCTAAAGATAATAAAGAGGTAAAAATGAAAGTATTGGTAATCAATTGTGGTAGTTCATCGATTAAATTTCAAATGATCAACATGGAAACCAAAGAAGTCCTTGCCAAAGGGCTGATGGAACGCATCGGCATCCAGGGCTCG
Source organism: Candidatus Omnitrophota bacterium (assembly GCA_050258455.1). Taxonomy (GTDB): domain Bacteria; phylum Acidobacteriota; class Aminicenantia; order UBA2199; family UBA2199; genus JAKAGC01. Next base: position 20,086 of record JBLMYT010000139.1, read on the forward strand.
GTGTTAAATTATGCCAAGGGAGACCGCAAACGGGTCATTGAAATCCCGATTAAAGATCATGAAGAAGGATTGCAGGTCATTGTCCGTTATCTCACCGACCCGGAAGACGGAGTTATTAAAGATAAAAATGAGATTTACGCCATTGGGCACCGAGTGGTGCATGCGGGTGAAAAGTTTAATGGTACGGTGATTATCACCGAAGCCGTGATCGATGCTTTAAAGGAATGCATTCCGTTGGCGCCGCTTCACAATCCGCCCAATATCATGGGGATCGAAGCCTGTCAGAGTATTTTGTCCGGAATTCCCATGGCCGGTGCATTCGACACGGCGTTTCATCAGACCATGCCCGAGAAGGCATACATTTATCCGATTCCTTATAAATATTATACCAAAAATAAAATCCGCAGGTATGGATTTCACGGTACCTCGCATTTTTATGTTGCCAAGCAAGGCGCAAAGCATCTGAATCGGAAGCTGGAAGACCTGAAAATCATCACCTGTCATTTGGGGAACGGTTCGTCGATGGCTGCGATTAAGTATGGAAAGTCCATTGATACGACCATGGGTTTTACACCGTTGGAAGGTTTGATGATGGGGACGCGGTGCGGCGATATCGATCCGGCGATTCCCATGTATTTGCAGCGCAATGAAAATCTGACCTACGATCAAGTCGATAACATCTTGAACAAACAGAGTGGGATCAAGGGCATCTCCGAAGTTTCTTCCGACATGCGCGATATCGAATTGAAGGTCAAGGAAAACCATCCTCAGGCGACGCTGGCACTGGAGATTTTTACCTATCGGATCAAGAAATACATCGGTTCTTATATTGCAGCCATGAATGGTGTGGATTTGATTATCTTTACCGCAGGTATCGGCGAAAGGGATTTGGACGTTCGCCGTCGAGTATTGATCGATATGGAAAACCTCGGGATCGTATTTGATCATGAAGCCAATCTTGCTGCGTTCGGAAGATTTGGTATCCTTTCAGCCAAGGATTCGAAGATTACCGTAATGGCTGTTCCGACAAACGAAGAGTTGGAGATTGCCGAACAAACCGTGGCCGCGATTCAGAAAAACGGCCTCCGGTAGTTTTTAGATAGATAAAATTTGGGAGGATACAGGGAACCTTTTATAAAAAGGTTCCCTGGTTTCTTTGTTGCTGGGGGCGCTCATTTGAAGAGTTTTGTCAATAGGATAGACGGATAATTTTATTTTTTGCGAGGCATTCTTTGCAAAACGCCATAGTGAAATGTTTATAGCTGTGCGCCCCAGACTTCGACGTTTTTCGGTTACAGATTAATCGTAAACGAGTATGTCTCTTGGATTATTTTCCTGTGAAGTGTTACTTTTTTGGAAAGGGAACAGCCTTATTTCACTTGTCACTTTTTACGAGGCTTACAACTGTTCACATTATTGCCCATAGTAAAACATTTACCCTAACGATGGCCCGGCATAGGCTACCAGGCTACTCGCATTGTCACCGCTGCTCGGAACAATCAGTTACCTGAGGTGCACCAGCGGTTAGGGTTACCCCAAACGGAAGGGGAAGTCCTAAAATCTATCTATAACGCACGACTGGACAGCCTAAACTAGAGCATCAAGTCGCACCAAGTAACATAGTAACGCACCGGTCCCGAACTAAGAACATTTTATCGCAAGATAAAATGAGGTTTTCAAAAACAGAAAAATGTGGTATTCTTTTTTTTAAGCGACCATAAGAGAGTAACACACACCGATGGATACCTATCTCGACAGACTTGAATTGCATGGCTTTAAATCTTTTCCCGATAAAACCGTTCTCAAACTCCACCGCGGAATCACCGCGGTTGTGGGCCCCAATGGCTGCGGAAAAAGCAATATCGTAGACTCCATTCTCTGGGTTCTGGGAGAACAGAAAGTTAAAAACCTGCGCGGCGAAAATAACGAAGACCTGATTTTCAACGGCAGCGCATCGAAAAAACCCCTGGGCATGACCGAAGTCGGCGCCATGTTCAATGCGCAAAACGAAGAAATCTACATTGCCCGACGGTTCTTTCGCTCCGGCGAAGGCAAATACATCCTCAACGAACGGTTCTGCCGCAACAAAGACATCCAGGACGTCTTATTCAAACTCCACATGGGCGGCCTCAACTACTTCATCTTCGAACAGGGCAGCATCGAAAAACTCGTGTCCCTCAAACCGAGCGAAAAACGCATGCTCATCGAAGAAGCCGCCGGCATCTCTCAATACCTGATCCGAAAAAAAGAAACCGCCAGTAAACTCCTCATCGCCCAGCAAAACCTCGACAATATCCAAATCCTCATCGCTGACAAAGAAGGCCGCCTCAAAGATTTAAAAAACCAGGTGTCCTTTGTTCAACGCTACCGCAAAACCAAAAACGATAAAGTCGATAACCTCCGAACCCTCCTCAAACGCAAACACGATGCCTTCCAACAGGAATTCGAAAGCAATAAAGGGGAAATCGAAACCCTCATGGAACGCGAATCCGTCGCGGTCAGGGAAATCACCTCCCTGGAAAAGGACGTCCTCCGACTGGAAGAAAAACGCTGGATGATCGATAAAGACTTAAAACAAAACCAGCAAAATATTTTTGACTTTAATAAAAAGATATTGTCCTTCAAAGGCGATATCGAACGGTCCAAACAAAGCCGGGGGTTTAAGAGCCAAAAAGTCGCCGACCTCAAACGCACGATTGAAACCAATAAACAGGAAATCGCTCACCTCAACAAACAGGAAGAAACCGCTTCGAATTCCCTCAGCGAACTGGAAGCCAAACTCAAATCCGAAAAAACGGGTCACGAGGATATCAATTCCCAACTCGCCGACCTCAACGACCGCCTCGAAAATACGCACGCCCAAAACAGCGGACTCAAATCGGAACTCTTTAACATTCAATCCGAACTCGCCCGCACCAGTAACAAGATCAAAGAAATCGACAAACGCATGATGCGCATCGAAAACGAGGTGGCTTCCAAGAAAAATTTCGCCGCTCAACTCAATGAACAATCCAGCGCCACGGAAATCGATGAAAAAGAAGCGGGCATCCAAACCCTGTCTGCCCAACAAACCGAAGAGGAAACCCACTTCAAAGAAATCGAAACGCAATACAACCAAAACAAACGCACCGTGGACGAACTCGCCGCCGAGTCCCGAAACCTCACCAATGAGGTCAAAAATCTGGAAAATCAGAAAACCAAGTACCTGGAAATCAAAAAGAAAATCGTGGGCGAGACTCCCAACGCGGCCAATATCAAGCACCTGGGGTGTCTGCAAGACCTCATTCAAGCCGATAAGAAGTACCATAAAATCCTTGAAAACTTTTATTACGATGAAATGGACGCCGTTCTCCTGGAAAACAACGACAATGGCGATCAATTTTTCGATATCAAATTGAATAAATGCCTCCTCCGGCGAGAAACCGAGGAGAGGCGTTCGGGTATCGAGGCTGAACCCGGTTTTATCGGTTGGATTCGGGACCTGTATCACCTTCCCGATCCGGCATTAAAACCGTTGTTTAAAAACGGCGTGCTGGTCGATACCCTCAAAAACGGGATGCACCTCTTCATCACCTACGGCATCGATGTGGTGACGCAAACCGCTGAAACCATTACCCGCTTCGGCTTACTGGTTCGAAGCCGGGAAAAAGGGATTCTCGATGTCATCGAGGAAATTCGGGAAATCGAAAATAAAAGGGAAAAGGTATTAACCAAACTCGCCGAGATTAAAACCAGTTTGGACAAGGAAAAGGAAAAACAACCGTTCCTGGCTAAAGAGCTCGACGAGTGTCGATTACGGGTGCGCTCGATCGACAAAGCCCTGTTGCAGTTAAAGACCAGTCTGGAAACCTTGAAAAAGAACCGGGACACCAACCTCAAACGGATCCAGTTTACCGAATCGGAAATCAGCCTGTTGAATGTCGAAAAAGAGAAGTTGCAGGACGAGTTCGAAGCGCTCGACCTTCGAAACAGCGAACTGGAAAGCAGCAATAAAGAACTCAACCAGCGGCGTGATCGCTATCAGGAAGACGTGCAGCGGATCAAAGAGGAAATCAACCGCATCGAAAAGGATTTCCTTCACAAAGAAAATGCCATTAACCTGATCAAGGAAAAGATCAACTCCATTCATTCGGCCCTGAAAGGGTATAAAATCTCCCGCTCCAAACTCGAGCAAGCGATTCAAGCCAATGAGCAGGAAATCGTCACGTTGAATCAAGACATTGAAGAATCCAAAACCAGGGAAGAAACCCTCGCCAATGAGTTAACGCAACAAACCCGCCAAAAAGACGACCTGGAGAACGTGGTTCGGGGTCAGGAAAAAGAGTTCAATGCCCTTAATACGGAAATCAAAGAAAAATCCGCAACCCTCAGTAACAGCCGGAAAATCCTTGAAACGATCAAAGAGAATAAGAAAGAAATCGAGATCAACCTTTCAGCCATTAAAAAAGACCTCTTCCAACTCGAAGATTATTCCTTCAAAGAATTAAATACCGAATTAAAAAACCTCGAAGCCGTGCCCGAACTCATGGACCGGCCGCTCAAGGAGTTGGAAGCCCTGGTTCAGGAGTTGGATGAACGGTTAATCAAGATGCGGGACAGCAACCGGTTGAATTTTTCCGCCGAGTCTGAGTATGAACTATTGGCCAAAGATTATTTTTTCCTGTTAACCCAGAAAGAAGACATTATTAAATCCATTGAAGATATGAACCAAGCCATTGGGAAAATCGATGACGAATCGCGGGTCAGTTTCATGGAAGCGTTTGCTCATATTAAAGAAAATTTCCGGAAGAATTTTGAAATATTATTTGAAGGTGGGGAATCGGAAATGGTCTTACTGGATGAAAACGATGTGTTGGAAACGGGTTTGGACATCAAGGCGCAGCCTCCGGGCAAGCGGCTCTTGAGTTTAAAGTTACTCTCCGGTGGTGAGAAAACGCTGACCTCACTGGCGTTTTTATTTGCTCTTTTTCAATACAAACCCTCGCCGTTTTGCGTATTCGATGAAGTGGATGCGTCGTTGGATGAAGCCAATATTCAGCGGTTTTTAAAGTTTCTGCATCGGTTGAAGCAGAACACTCAGTTTTTGATTATCACGCACAATTTCAAGACCATGGAAGAAGCCGATTACATTTACGGGATCACCATGAACGAGCCGGGGATTTCCACCATTTATTCGATGAAAATGTCCGGAAAGAATGAATTGAAAAAAAGCGCCGAGTAGATCGTTCTCCAACTAACATCACAATGTTTAAACCTTATTCGTACCGTAATGCTTCAATCGGATCCAGAGACGCTGCTTTATAAGCGGGGTAAGTCCCGAAACCAACGCCCACCAGCGTACAAAGAACAACCCCGGTAATAATCCATTCGACCGGAAAAGCCGGCGGGGCATTTAAAAGAGACCCGGCCGCGTTTCCTGCGGCTAACCCCAAAACGATTCCCACAATGCCGCCAAATTGACTCAACGCCACAGCTTCAACCAAAAACTGGATTAAAATATTTCGCTTTTTTGCGCCGATCGCTTTGCGCACCCCAATTTCCCGGGTTCGCTCCCTGACCGTAACCAGCATAATGTTCATGATCCCGATTCCGGCGGCCAGTAATGCGATTAAAGCAACCAGGATCGATCCCCATTTCACATATTTGGTGATATCATTGGCTTGCGCGATTAAGGTATCATTGGAAAAAATTTCAAAATCGTTTTCTTCCCCGACCGGCGTTTTTCGAATCGTGCGCATGTAGCCGATAGCGGCATCAATGGTTTCATTGTAATTTTGGGGGCCGTAAGCCATGATTGTGATACTAACCGAATTGATATATTTTCCGTACGTATTTTGGAAAACCGATAGAGGCATGACTAAAAAATTATCCCGACTATGCCCGAAGATTTGCCCCAAGGATTCGAACACCCCGACCACTCGCAACCGCAGGTTATTGACCTTCACTTCCTGACCGATCGGGTTAATGTGCTTAAAGAGGGAATTGACCACATCTGTTCCCAGAACGCAGACCCGGTTACTAAAATCATAGTCGTTTTGATTAATGGCGCGGCCAAACGCGATATTCCATTGGTTGGTGGGCAGGGCCTCGGGCGTCACACCCGCAATCTCCACATTGGGATTGGTGACATTCCACTGGGATTTCACCATTCGCCCCCTCCGCCACTGCTCGGCAGCCACGTATTTGGCTTCCTTGAGCAAATCCCGTAACCGGTAGTATTGCTCAACGGTAATGTTTTTTCGATTCAGAATTTTATCGCTCAACATCCCCATCTGGATCCGGGGAAATTTCTGAATCTGAAAGGTATCTTTGCCCAACGAGGAAAGACCCGCTTCAATGGAATTTTGCATCATGGAGATCACCGTACTAATGGAAATAATCGAAAAGATACCGATAACGATTCCAAGCACGGTTAACGCCGAACGCAATTTATTGGCTTTGAGCGAACGAAACGCCATGATAATGGTTTCACCGATTTTCATTACTCATACCTCAACGAATCGACCGCATCCATTTTGGATGCGGTATATGCGGGGATAAACCCGGAAATCAATCCGGTAACCAGGGAGATGAAGATGGCCAACAACACCGTATTGAATTGGACACGGGTCGGCAGGAATTTGTTAATGCCGATACTTAATAAAATGGCAAGAAACAGGCCGATCAAACCGCCGATAAAGCAGAGGGCCGCGGCCTCGGATAAGAATTGAATCAGAATCGCGCGTCTTTTTGCCCCCACTGCCTTAAGGATCCCAATCTCTCGCGTCCGTTCTTTGACCGAAACAAACATAATATTCATGATGCCGATCGCTCCAACCAGTAAGGATAAACCGGTAATAAATAATCCGACAATTTTGATTACCCCGACCGTCTGATTGTATTGCGCCATCAAACCTTCCTGTTGATTGATGCAGAAATCATTCTCCTGATCGTATTTAAGCCCCCGGACCCGGCGCATCGCTTCTTCACTTTCATCCACGACTTCTTTCACTTTTGAGGCGCCCGGTGCACGTACCACAATGGTGATCGTACTGCGGTTGTTGCCGAAATACTTCAACGCCGAACCGATGGGAACATACACCTGCTTATCGGGATTAAAATCCCCGAGCAAATTACTCCCCTGTTTTTTTAACACCCCGACAATTTTGAATTTAACCCGGTCCAGCATCACATATTGGCCCAGAGGATTGATATGTTTGAAAAGGTTTTCTTTGATATCATTACCGATGACTGCCACATCCCGCGAGCTTTGACTTTCGATCCGGGATAAAAAGCGGCCATGAGAAAATTCAAAATTGGTTGTCTTGAGGTAGGCATCGGTGGTGCCTGTAAACAAGGTTCTTTCGATGAAATGATCCTCAAACTGCACTTTGGCCATCGCAAACAACGTGGGGGCAACAGCAAACGGCTTTTTAACCATTGTTTTAAATCGTTCAAATTCCGTCATGGTGACATTGCGACGATTCCGAATTTTCCACCAATGCTGATCGCCGCCGAACCATGGCCATTTATCGATATATAAATTATCGGCTCCCAGGGAGCTGATTCCCTTTTCAAAGGCGGTGTCGATCCCGTTAATCGCCGTACCCATCAGGGCGACCGAACAGATCCCGATCACAATGCCCAGGGTGGTCAGGATGGAACGCCCTTTATTGGCCCGGATCGCCTTGAACGAAAATGCAATACCTTCCTTTAATTCAAACCAATAATGCTGCAATGTCTTATCTCCTACCCGATTCTTTGTTCATTTATATTTAGTTCATTTATATTTAGTTCATTTATATTAATATGATATCATTATTCTTTATTTTTGATCTTTATTTTTTTAAAACATTGGGATTGGGGCCATCCTTTTCGATTTTGCCATCCCTGAGTCGGATAATCCGTGCGGCGTGTTCCGCGATGTATTCCTCGTGGGTGACCAGGATAATGGCGTTGCCCTGGCGATGAATCTCGGCAAACAGGGCCATAATATCTTCCCCGGTCTTGGAGTCGAGGTTTCCGGTGGGTTCATCGGCCAGGATGATCGAGGGTTTGGTGACCAATGCCCGGGCAATGGCGACCCGCTGCCGCTGACCGCCCGAGAGTTCATTGGGCTTATGGTGCATGCGTTCGGCCAGTCCCACTCGGGTCAGGGCTTCGATCGCCAATTCCTTTCGCTTCGAGGAGGGGAGCCCACTGTAGATGAGCGGCAATTCGACATTGTGCAAGGCATCGGCGCGGGGTAAGAGGTTAAAGGTCTGAAACACGAATCCGATTTCGCGGTTGCGGACCTCAGCCAGGGCATTATCACTCATGTCGCTCACCTGAATGTTTTTGAAGAGATAACTCCCTGTGCTGGGGGTATCCAGACAACCGAGGATATTCATCAAGGTGGATTTACCCGAGCCCGAGGGTCCCATGATGGCCACATACTCATTCCGGTCAATGGTCAGGGAGACCCCATCCAGGGCCCGGACTTCTTCGGTCCCCATTTGATAGATCCTGGTGATGTTTTCGATGGTAATAATATTATTAATATTATTAATATGGTTCATGATACCTTCACGTCATCCCTCGGTTAGCGGGACCCGCCGCCTTTGGTCGATTTGGATTCATTGGTGACCACGACTTTTAACCCATCCTGCAATTCATTGGCAATCGCTTTATAGGGACCGCCCACCACAATGTCGCCTTCCTTGAGGCCCTGCATGATTTCAATATAAGTATCGTCGCTGATACCTGACTTGACTTCTTTCTTCTTCGCCGTATGGTTTTTAACCAGGAAGACAATCTCCTGAGGCTTACTGTGGGTTTTCGTTTTCGGAGCAACCTGAGTTTCGTTTTCCGAATCCGACTCAGCCTGGGGCGTCCTGGATTCCATTTCTTCGGGTGAACGCGTGGTAATACTCATGAGAGGCAGCGACAGGACATTGTTCCGGGTTTCGGTTTCAATGTCGGCGTTGCAGGACATTCCCGGCCGGACCGATGTATCCTTGCTTTCCAGAGCGATTTTGATTTCGAAATTGACCACCATTTCCTGAGTTCCTTCGCCCTTGATTTTGGCGCTATTGCCGATATGGGTCACGTGTCCGTCGAAGTTTCTGTCCTTGAAGGCATCGATTTTGATTTTGACCCGATCGTTGACCGAAAGAGAAACCACATCGTTTTCATCCACTTCCACCACGGCTTCCATTTGGGTGAGATCAGCCACGGTCATCAGATTGGTCCCCTGGGCGTAGCCGCTGCCCAGCACCCGTTCGCCCAACTTCACGTTGAGTTGGCTCACGGTTCCGTCCATCGGTGAATAGATGGTGGTTTTATTTAAATATTCATTGGCTTCTTTGAGTGACGCTTCGGCCTGGGAAACGGACGAAGCCAGGGATTCGTATTGGGCCATCGCTGCGGAAAAGTCGGATTGGGACTTTTCCAGTTGTTGCTGGTTGGCCAATCCGGCTTTGAACAATTTCTGGACGCGGTCGAGTTCGGCCCGGGTGAAATCCACGTCTACTTTTTTGGTTTTCAGGTTTGCCCGGGACGACTCCAGGAGCGCGCTGGCTCGTTCGCGTTGCGCCATGTAGGTGTCGGGCTTGATTTTGATCAGCAATTGACCTTTTTTTACCTGATCGCCTTCCTTAACGGGCAGGCTGACGATCTCGCCGGTGACTTCCGGGGTAATGATCACCTGGGTCACGGGATTGATCTTCCCGGTGGCTGTCACCACCTGGGTAATGTTTCGTCGCATGACGGTTACGGTTTGAACCGGGATTTCCGATTTCTTTTTGGGTAAAAGTACACCCAATAAGATGAGGATGACGACAATCGAACCGATAATGAGAAACCACTTTTTCTTTTTTGACTTACTTTTGTTAGCTGGCATCAGGTGCCTCCGTTTTATAAGTATTCATCGTTAAAACCTTCAATTTCCTTTTTTAATTAATTACGAAAATAAAGCCTATTTTGTTTCATCAAATTAATTTGCAGGAAAAATTTTGGAGTTTGTCGCACGATCCTCTTCAATGGTAAATTGCCGGATGAGTTCTTGCAATTCGGACGCATTGGCTTTCACTTGTTTGCCGGTGGCGGCAAATTCTTCGTTCAGGGCCGCATTTTGGCTGACGACATTTTCGATTTGAGAAATCGTTTGATTGATCTGTTCGATTCCTGAGGCTTGTTCGTTAGACGCGTGCGATATCTGGTGAATTTTTTGACTGAGTTCTTCCATCATGGCGACGATTTTGTTAAAGGAATCGGAGGTTTTGCCAACCAGTTCCATGCCGCGTTGGGTCGATTCGACGTTTCGGCTGATGATCTCCTGGATGGTTTTGGATGATTCGGCCGTTTTTTGGGCGAGGTTTCGAACTTCGGCCGCAACCACGGCAAAGCCTCGGCCGGCTTCGCCTGCTCGCGCGGCTTCGACGGCGGCATTGAGGGCCAACAGATTGGTCTGGAAGCTGATATCATTGATGACATTGACAATATCATCAATTTTTCTGCTCGAATCGTTGATATCGATCATGGTGACGTTGACATCTTTGACCAATTCATGGTTGGCACTGATTTCATGGTTAAACGATTCCATGGACATCTTCAGGTCGATGGCAAATGCGCTGTTTTGTTTCACGTGCGACGAAAATTGTTCCAGCGTGGCAGACGTTTCGGTAATGGCTGCCGCTTGCTGATTGGTTTTCGAAGCCAGGTCCGCGATGCCCGCCGCTAACTCATCCGAACTGTGGATAATTTCGGACGAGGCATCTTTCACGTGCCTCACCAGCGTTCCCAGTTGCTCCATCGCGTGATTCAGGGAAATCCCCAGTTCGCCCATTTCATCTCGGCTTTCAATCTCGATATGCCGGGATAAATCCCCTTGCCCCAGGTATGTGGCCGTATCCACGACCCTTCGAATCGGATTGGCAATGCTTTTGGCAAAAATTCGGGAGATTCCGAGAACCAGAACGGCAATGACGATCAGTAAGGCGAAAAAAATCATCCTTATTTTGGCGATCATATCAAATGCTTCCGTTTCCTGAATTTTGGTAATACACGCCCAATGAAATCCGTAAATATCGATCGGACTATATGCCACGAGGATTTGGGCGCCACTGATTCCCTTGAAACTCCCGGATCCTTTTTCACCCCTTAGGGCTTTCTCGATGTATTCGGCGTCGATTTCTTTACCGATCCGGTATTCGCCATTTCCCAATGTGGAAATACTGCTCCGTAAGGATACTTTACCATTCAATTGACCAACCAAATAGGCCTCTTCGGATTTTCGTAAACCGTTTCGGTTCTGGATGGTGGTATTGACTTCATCGGGAGAAATCTGGGCAGCCAGAACGCCGGTAATATTTCCCGATGCATCGAAAAACGGCGAGCCGATGAAGGCCGTCATCCGGTTGTTACTGGGTGCATAAGGCTCAAAATCCATGGCTGCGAATGACCGGGTGGTCACGATTTTTTTCCACAGCCGAGCCAGTGCCGTCTCTTTGTATTCGCCGGAAGTCAGGTTGATGCCGAGGTCTTTTTCTTTATCATTGGTATACATCACCTGCCCGGTTTCGGCGCTGATAATAAAGACATCGTAAAATTTGAATACCTTTTGAAATTCCGTTAATTGGGGGGACATTTGGCCCCAGATGGTTTTATATCCCTCCGAATCCACGGGGAACGCCCCATCCGGGGGAACCTTCATATCCGTGCCGAATTTTTTCAACACCTGGTAGCGCGTCGAAAGCATCTCGGTAGTGGCCAGGTATTCGATGGGTTCTTTGTATTGTTCGGCCCAATATTGAATCTGCTGGACTTTCAGCGCCTGGATGGCCATTAATTTCTCCAGGGCATCTTGTTTTAATTCCGTGGATATGGTGGAAAGACCGATTATCACTCCGATCAGCGTGGGCAGTAAGCCGATCGAGATAAACGCGAGCATTAATTTGTTTGAAATTTTCAAACGTTTAAACATAATGAGAATCCTCCGATTTAAATTAAGTCATTCACCGTGTGAATAGAGTATTTAGGTCCGGTGTTACTTTTAATTTTTAAAACGGTATTATATTATTTTGAAAAAAAAATTTCTATAAATATTTTAATTTTAGGTTTCTTTTTTTAATTTTAGGTTTCGTGCCATTGGAAATCGCTGCCGAGAAACAGTTCGCGTGTCTTGGGTTCTTTCACCACCTGGGAGGGAATTCCGGTGCTCAGCAGTTCTCCCTTCTGGATAATGTAGACGCGGTCCGTGATATTGAAGGTATCTTTCACATTGTGGTCGGTGATAATGACGCCGATATTGCGTTCCTTTAATTTTAAGATGGTTTTTTGGATTTCGATGATGGTAATGGGGTCAATACCGGTAAAGGGTTCATCCAGGAACAGGAACTTGGGTTTCATGATCATGGCCCGGGCGATTTCCAGTCGGCGTTTTTCTCCGCCGGACAACTGATACGCGGTGGAATGTTTAATGGTAGTGAGCCCAAAATCGGTCAGCAATTCATTGGCTTTGCGATCGGCTTCTTTTTTGTTGTGGTAGAGTTCCAACACCATGTATAGGTTTTGGTAAACCGTGGCTTTTAAAAAGATCGAGTGTTGTTGAGGGAGGTAGATCAAGCCGCGTTCCGCGCGTTGGTGGGAGGGTAAGGCATTGATGTTTTCATCATTAAAAAAAACGCTGCCGCTCTCCGGTTTGACAATGCCCGAGAGCATCAGAAAGGTCGTGGTTTTTCCGGCGCCGTTTCGTCCCAATAAGCCGATGATTTCCCCGGATTGCATCGCGATGGAAATCTCGTTCACAACGGCGATATGATCGTAAATTTTGGTGAGTTTTTCTGCCCTGAGTGTATCGGTCAAGCGAATGTCTCCTTAAATTATTAGAATATATTATAATATAAATTGACCGCAAATCATAGTTTAAGTGAATGGCGGGGAATCCATGCCCCTTAATCCATGCGGGCAAAGACAAAATCCGGTACGAGATATGATATAATTAATATTGATATAATCAATCGTTTATTCTATATCGTATGAAGGAGTTAACGTGAAACTGAAATCGATAATAAAACTAGTTGCGGTCGTGATGATTACCGGGTATTCGGTTTTATTCCTCATCAACTGCGGTGGAAGCAAAGTGGAAACCAAACCCCCGGTTACCCCCGTTCCTGAAATCACACCCAAGGAACCCACCATCGAAGACCTGCGCAAACCGGTTTCAAAAGACCCGGCCATGTATAAGGCAGATGAGGTGATTCGAAGCTACGGACGGCTTAAGAAAAAAGCCATTAATTTTGAGAAATATCTTCAATTGACCGGTAATCAAACCGGAGCGCCGATCGATCCGGATTGGTTCTACGATACCTATACCCTGGAGATGAACGAGAACGGTTATTATGCCACGGTGACGCTGGGAACCGCTAAACGCGCCAAAGAGAAAGACGCCCGCATCGCTCCGGTGATGGAGAATTTACCCGAACGTTCCATCACGGTGTCCTTACTCACCCCATCGAAAAAGCGTTATACGCTCCTGGACGCCGAAGCAGACGGGATCCTGGACTTTGTCAAAGAAGCCAATGATCAATCCGGTAAAAAAATGGATGTCGCGCTTTTGGATAGTATGCAGGAAAAGTATACCTGGCTGATGGGAATCATCAAAAAGAATTATAAAAAGAAATAAACCGCGTCCAGCGATTGCGTTTGCATGACACCCCAGCGTGGAAAAAAAACAGCGCCGACCAATCGGTTTTTTGTGGTGGACCCGAACCGGTGCACCGGGTGCGGGGCCTGCATGGTCGCCTGTGCCACGGAAAACGCCCACCGACAGGGTCTCAATTGGCGACAGGTGGTGACGTTTAACGAAACCCGGTATCCCCGAATTCCCTTGTTTCATCTGTCCATGGCCTGCAACCACTGTCTGTCGCCGGCATGCCTGACGGCCTGTCCGGCATCGGCCTATTCCAAAGACTCGGAAACCGGCGCTGTTCTCCCCAACCCGGACCATTGCCTCGGTTGTAAATACTGCACCTGGGCCTGCCCGTATGATGCCCCCCAGTACAATGCCGCCAAAGGGGTCATCGAAAAGTGTGATTTTTGCAATGACCGTTTAAAAAAAGGCGACGCCCCGGCATGCGTGACCGCCTGCCCGGTGGGCGCCCTCCGAATCAATGACCCAACGGAAAACCGGTTCGCCGATACCGACCCTCACCCGATCGAAGGATTTACCAACGCCGGGATTCGACCGGCCATCCGATTCAAACCTCTGCGTTCCCAACAGCGAGTCCCCGAACAAACCGCACCGCCGGCTTCGGCGTCTGGCCTTCAACTCTTCGAATCGTCATTTCGCCCCCCCGAAAAAAAGATTACCCTTCAATCCGAATGGACCCTGGTGGCATTTACCTCCATCGCCTTTATTCTCGTGGCACTGCTGACCGCTTCGGTCTCCGGCATCTTTTCCCTAAACCCACTGGTCTTTCTCGCAGCCGGAGGCGTGGCAATGGCGATGAGTTCAATTCATCTCGGGAAAAAGCACCGCGCGTACCGTGCGGTGTTTCATGTGGCCTCGTCATGGCTGAGCCGGGAGATTGTCTTCTTCTCCGCGTTCCTGATGCTGGCGTTGGTGTGGATGCAATTTCTTCCCGGATCCATGCTTCTCGGCTGGTCGGCCGTGGGCATGGGGTTTATCGGCCTGTTTGCCGTTGATCGGATTTATCAGGTCGCCATGAAAACCGGACCATTAACCATTCACAGTGCCCACACCCTCTTTAACGGCCTCTTTCTGGCAAGCGCCCTGACGGGCAACCTTCTCCTGTTTGGCACTTCGGGAATCCTGAAGTTGGTTCTCTATGAATACCGAAAACTCATTTTCATGAAGCAACACCGAAATCCGCGATTCATGGCCGGTATCGTTCGAATCCTTCTGGGATTTGGAATCCCTTCCCTGATTTTAATTTGCTACCCGGATTTGATTCCGTTGAGCAAACATGGTAAGATAACCGCGTCCGGTTTGGATGTGTTTTCAGATGTATGTTTATATGTGTGTTTAATCGTCAGCATCCTCATCGGGGAGATGATCGACCGAATCGAATACTATGACGAATTGGATATTGTCACGCCACGAAAACAGATGTTGATCGATCTGGAGGCAATGCGGTCGAAGAAGACGTTTTAAAAACATTGTTTTAAAACCATTGAGAAAGGAGGAAACCATGCATCCTGATATGCAGTCCCTTAAAAACCTGTTGTTGGAGATTAAAAAAATTCAATCCATCGAAGCCCTCTTGCACTGGGATCAGGAAACGTACATGCCGGAAGGCGGCGGAGATATTCGGGCCCAGCACCTGGCCTATTTGAGTTGTCTGGCCCATGACGTGCAAACCGGCGATGCGTTTCGCTCGGAACTGAAAAAATGGGTCGATATGCAAACCGGGGAACCGCTGCCCGCGATTGGAAACGGGGATGCGGACACCCGCCGGTTCCTTTACCTGGTATGGAAAGATTATCATGATGCGTCAGCGCTTCCGGCGGAGTTTATCCGAGAGCGAGCCATTCACACGGCAAAGAGTGAACAGGCCTGGCAAAAAGCCAGGAAAGAAGATGACTATCCGGCATTTGCGCCGTATCTGGAAAAAACGATTCAATTGAAAAAACAGGAAGCAGCGTATTACGGGTATCAAACAACGCCTTACGATGCCCTGCTGGACCAATACGAACCCGATATGACGTCCGAGAAAGTCGAGGCCCTGTTTGGCGAATTGAAACCCGCGTTGATCGATCTGGTAAGATACATCAACCATTCAGGGGTGACGATCGACGATTCTCCTTTGTTTCGGGCCTTTGACGAGACCGGGCAATGGGAATTCGGCCTTCGGGTCGCCAAGTTGATGGGATTCGATCTCACCAAAGGTCGGCAGGACCGCTCGGCGCATCCGTTTACCACGTCGTTTCATCCCACGGATGTGCGTATTACCACGCGGGTCTCCAAAACCTTTTTCAAATCCGCGCTTTTTGCCACGATCCATGAGACCGGCCATGCCTTGTATGAACAGGGATTAAATCCCGATGATTACGGTACGCCGTTCGGCGAGCCCATTTCCTACGGCATTCACGAGAGCCAATCCCGGTTGTGGGAAAACCTGGTCGGTCGGGGCACCATGTTCTGGCACCATGTGTATCCCCTGCTCAAGGACACGTTTCCCAAACCCTTAAAGGGTGTGAAGCCGAAGGATTTTTATCGAATGATCAATACCGTGACGCCGTCCCTGATCCGGGTGGAAGCCGATGAAGTCACGTATTCGCTTCACATCATGTTACGCTTTGAAATCGAACTGATGCTCATTAACGGAAACTTGTCGGTCCGGGAACTCCCGGAACTCTGGAACCGGAAGATGGACGAATACCTCGGAATACGGCCCGATAGTGATAAAAACGGTGTGTTGCAGGACGTGCATTGGTCTTCGGGATATTTCGGTTATTTTCCCACCTATGCGCTGGGGAACCTGTATGCGGCCATGATCATGGAACAGGCCTACGCCGAGATGCCGGACCTGGACGATCGGATCAACGCCGGCGACCTGCTGCCGTTACGAGAGTGGCTGCGGGAACACATTCACCGCAACGGACGCCGAATGAGCGCAGAAAGCTTGATCACCTCCCTGACCGGTAAACCGTTATCCGTGCAACCGTATGTCAATTACCTGGAAAATAAATATAAAAAAATCTATTCGTTGCCTAATCGGAAATTTCGGAAAAATCTTTAACCGAATCAGTTGAAAAAAAATATTTTTTGTATTATTATTTAATAAAAACATAAGGATTCCATATGGGCGATCGTATATTGGGTTATATTTCGAATCAATACGACATGGGCACCGCGGCCAGCATGTCCCCGTATCCGTCCGATTATTTGGGATCCGTCCAACTGCTTCAAAACTCCGGGTTTTCGCCCCTCTCCGATTCGAGTCCGCTCAATTCCACTCTCTATGAAGTGTTCAACCGGTTTGTTCAAAAAACCGGACTCGATACCACAGCCAGTAAACTCAAAGATGAATACCTGGCGTCCAATCCGTCCATGCAGCGGGCCATCGATCTGTACAGTGCCCTGGAAAACACCTTTGCTTCCAAGGCACCGGGCGAGCAAGCCGCGATTGTCGATTTTCTCAATGGCAAAATCGAAGACTTTGTCACGGAAAAAGACACGGACCAATCGGGGACGTTAACTCAGGAAGAGGCGGGAGTGGATCAGACGCTTTTTCGATCCATTGACGCCGATAACGACAACACCATTAATTCCGAAGAGATGGAGAGTCATTTTTACAGCGATTTTACCCAATTGAACAACGTATTGAACTATTTCCAGAGTACATCCGGCGCACTCCTCGATTTATATGCCTAATTTAAACGAAGAACAGATTTTAGAACTACTCCAGCAGGTCGATATATTCGAAGGCATCGATGCCCTTTCCCTTCTCGCATTGAAACAGTATTTTAAAGAGAATCGGTTTCCCAAAGATCACGTGATTTTCGAAGAAGGCAGCATCGGGGATTCCATGATGCTCATTGCCGACGGGGAAGTCCGGGTTTCCCAACGCCCGGAGCCCCAGGGGGAAGAAACCTTAATGATTCTAAAGAAAGGTGATATATTCGGTGAAATGTCCCTTCTCGAAGATTTACCCCGCTCCGCGGTGATCATCGCCCACACCGATGTCACCGCGCTCGAAATTCATCGCCGGGATTTCTTAACGTTCATCGAAACCCACAGCCATCACGGGGTTAAAATCCTGCTTAAAATGGGAAGAACCCTTTCCTCTCGGTTGAGAGAGGCCAACGCCAAGTTGACACTTTTTGCCAGCCTCTCTCAGTGGTGATAATGATAACCGGGATAACCGGATCCTAAACCGGTCTTTATTTTCGTTTATTTTCGTTCCTTTCGATTCTCATCTTTCGCGACACCATTGGATCGCGTCACCGGTTCAGTGGTGGGAACAGGAGCGACGACGGTCTTTTCAACGGTGCCATTGGTGATGACTTCCGATCCCCGGTAATTGCTCGGTTGAATCGAGGACCTGTCTTTGAGTATCGCGCGTTCCCGATGGGTTAAGCTTCGAGAATCGGTTCCGAATTCGGGAAGCACCACCGCATTCTTTCGGGTCGAATATTCAATGTTGACTCCATTCTTGGTTGCCCATCGCCAATCCGGATTCCAATCCCTGAAATGCTTCTCGGTTGGGTTTTCCCTGATCACCCGGCCGGGGATTTCAGCGCGTTCGGCACGGCTGGCGGGTGTGGGAGCAATGTTGGCGGGCGGGGGAGTGATCGGCTTGACAATCGGGGTAACCGGTGTATCGACCGATCTCCGTTCCGCGGACGGGGTTTTCATATCGCCCATATCGCCGGAAACCCGGGAATGGGTATCCAGACGTTCTTTAACCACGGCCATCGGCGCTTTGTCAAGCTTTTTGATCACAGTTCGGATATCCTCCGGAAGATGTTTGATGATCGGGTCCACTTTTCGGGTTCCATACTCCTTGTAATACGCCTCACGCCAGTCGTCCAGGCCATGGCGTCGGTATCGCCAATAGAGATCATAGCTTCCGAAAATCGAAATCACATAGTAATCCAGACTCGAGCAATAGAACCGATCGTTAAAGGATTTTTGGAAGACGGAATGGAAGATATTTCCCGGAATCCAGGTCCACCCGGATTTGGTCCACACCCAGGTTCCCATGTGTGCGGGTACCCATCCCCAGGGTTCCTGCGGAACGAGGACCAGTTGACCGTTTATCTTGACAAAATCAGCGTGAAAAAAAGGCCGTTTGGAATAGGCAAACCGTTCATCCGCGGGTTTCCACACATACCCAAAGACCTCGTCGTAGATCCATTGCCCGTAGACGGACGACCATTTCTCCGCCCAATAGGTCAGGGCATTGTTCTTATACCGGTCGAGTACCGGGGGCACCTTGTTGATTCCGGTATGCAGGTCTTTGAAATGGTTGGTGACGTACTCGTTCCAGGCCACAAAGCCCAGGTCGCGTTTTTCGTTTTCATCGCCGGGGCGCAACGTGTTGCGGTTGGTCACCACAAAAGTCTTACCCGACTTAATCGTATCGGTTTTGATCCCGTTTACATTTTCCCCGTACATCACGGAGAGTTTCCCTCGGTCCGAATACACATGGGTGTCTCCGTTATCCGTCAGGCGGATCCCGACCGATGAACTCTTTTTCAGATCAAGGGCCGCGGTGGGCGTGATGATCTGGAACATCTCGCGATTGTAGGTCCGGGTCATCGCATAGATTTGCCCCTTTAACAGATGGAGGGTGGTGATTTTCCAATCCGACGTTAAGGACGGTGCCAGGATCGTGGTGATTTGCAACCGAGAATCCTGGTCCACCCGGATAATGGTGCCATTGTCAAATTGAATTTCACACCGACTCTTCGCATCGGTGACAATTTGGTCGCCCGGTAGCAGCGGCAGGTTCACGATGGCGACATTCTCCGATTGATCGTCCTGACTCACGATCACATTCCCCTCCAGGTAAGAGACATGGCCATAGGTCGATTCTTCGGCATAGACCGAATTCACACCTAAAAACACCAATAAACTTACCACCCATAGCCCACACAAAACACTTGCTTTATTACGCATCTGTTACCTCCTAGTTCATTGCGTTGAAAAATGGTGATGCCATTGATCACCACCTCATAGGATGCATTTTCGATGCCAGGACCACCGGTCATAAAGTGACCTGATTTTAGGACACTCTAAAACAACAACAACCAAACAACAAAACTTTTTCCGCTTTACTATTTAACCTGCACGTTTCGGTTGGCATTGCGTCCGAACACATCGAGGTGATACATGTCCGTGACCACAGTCGGAGGTACCGCATAATTTCCCGCATTGGTGGCGATGACCAGGTATTTCCAGGTGTGCGTTCCCTTGCGAAGGTAATCGGCGAAAACGTCGATTCGGTCAAAGTAAATTTCGCTCCGGTAAAATTTCCCCCAATAGGCATTCCATTCGTTGTCCCGGGTGGTTTTCGCCAAATCCACGGCCGAACTCGTCTCAAAGTTGGGATTGACCACCTTCAGTCCGGCCGGTATGGGGTCGCTCAGCATGACAAACGAGCGTTCCATAGTCGTATGAACCGTAACCTCGACCAGATACTTTTCACCGGCCTCAAAGATATTCGTATTATTATTATTTGTGTTATTACCGACGGGTGTGCCATCCAATTTTTTATAGGTTTTCTCCACTCGGAATCCCCGGTCCATGGCCTCCACGTTTCCGGCCGGGGCATACGTCATTCGGAAGAGATAATAGAGCGTTCCGCCGCCCTGTTTTTGAAACGCAGCCTGGATCGTTTCACCGGGCGCATAAGGGGCAAGAGGGACGGTATGGGTTCGAGCCGTCAGTTCCCGGGCATTGAAGGTGTCTTTGACCACCGACGCCCCGTTAAACAGAACCTCGGCAACAAAGCCGGGGGTCTCCTGTTCAAAGGTCCGGTAATAGGTAGCAAATGCCAGAAACAACCGGATGCGGTCCTGGGTCGACAGGTCCCGCTTTTGATTGGTGGTATTGGCCAACCAGCGGGCGATTTTTTCGGCATACGGAAATTTTCCGTAGACCCTTAAAAACGCGTCCAGAATCTCGGCCGTGGTTTTGACATTGCTTTCATGGACCCACACGAATGAGCCGTCTTCCTGGTTTTCAAAGTGCGTGGTCGTGGCTTCGTCCTTCATCTTATTGACCATTGTTTTGGCCAATACCGGCTGCATGTATGCCGGAAGATCATTCTTGAGGTCCAGGGCTTTGACCAGAAAGGCCAGACCGCTGAGCGGAATGCGATCCCGGACTTCAAAGAGGTTGTTGATCGCATCTTTCATCAACACATGGTCCCGGGCCAGCACATACGCGGCATAGGATTGCACCAGAAACCAGACGTTGCGGGAATACGGATACCGGGTATCCACGGCCATGTTGGCGGTTTGCCGGAGGTAGGCTTCCGCGTCTTTGACCATCGTCGCGTCCACGGCGTATCCGTGGGCTCGCGCGTCCAGGAGAAACTCCGCGGCGTAACAGGTCAGATACGGACTCGTGCAGCACGAATCCGGATAATATTTAAAACCGCCGCCCGATTGATACTGCGGCATGAGTGTTAATAACTCGTTCACGCGGCGATCGATTTCGGGTTTTCCGACGTCCAGCAACTGATACGTCAACAGGAAATCGCCGGCCCCAACGAATGGATAGATTTTGGAAATCCGTTGTTCCAGGCATTCGTACGGATACTCCTGAAGGAGGTCGAAATGGCGTTTGACGCCGACCATGGCCGAAGAGGCAAGGGTGATTTCGACGCGGTCGAGTTCGCGAAGCGTCCCGGAAGGAACGACAAATTGCTCCTTGACCGGCGCCTGGTCCACTCGCCCGAAATTGGCCACGGCTTCCACAAGCTGCGGCCGACGCACGGGGATTTCCTGGTAAAGGCCATCGGTGTAATCCCCGCCAATGGCTTTAAACGTGAGTTTAACCGGAGCCCCGGTCGCGGGACTGTCAAACGTATACCAGACCGGCTGGGTTTCACCCGGATTAAGGGACAGTTTTTTCACATCCTTATCGCCTTTTTCCCGCCGGATGTTTTGACTCGACACTTCGACCGATACCTTTAATTTCTCTTCGGAGTTATTGGTCACGGTCACCCCGGCTTTGAACCGATCGCCGGGCCGGATGAAATCCGGTACCGCGGGTTTTAAAATCAGGTTTTTCTTAACGAGTAAATCATTGGAACCGCTGCCGAACCGGTCGTCGATGGTTCCGGCAACGGCCATGGCTTTGAAGGTCGTCAGGTTATCCGGGAGCTGGAACGTGACCTGGGCTTTCCCCTTGTTGTCCGTCACGATGAAGGCGGTATAAAACGCGCTCTCTTTGAAATTCTTTCGCACCACCACACTGCCAAACGCGGCACCGCCGCCGTCACCGCCCGGATTTTCGCCTTTTTCGCCGAATTTCTTTCGTCCCAGAATATCGTTGAACGTGGACACGGTCTTGACATCCAGGGGTCGGTTGGCCCAGAAGAAATCAAACGGATTGGGGAGTTGATACCCCACCAGATTCAACACGCCTTTATCGACGACAGAGAGACAGAGTTCGGATTTGACCGGCATGCCCCTGTAGTCGGTCACTTTGATATCCAGTTTGACCTTGTTTCCCGGTTCATAGGATTTGCGGTTGGGCATGATCTCGACTTTCAACTTCTTTTCATCCGAATCGATATTCACCTGCTTGTAACCGGCGTAAAACTCCGGTTTACCGATATCGAGGCCGTTTTCATCGAACCGGATGCCGGTGCGTTCCTTTAATATAATCACATTGATGTACACATTGGGCATAAAATTTTTCTGGACCGGGACTTGAACCGTGTTGGCATTGCCCTTGAGGCGAACCACCCGGGACCAGATGACCTGCTCCCGTTCGGCGGTAACCAAGGCCGTGGCGGTTTCAAACGGAGATTTGATGAGTACCTCGATATTTTCCCCGGGTTTATATTTCTTCTTATCGGTCACGATATCGATGGTCCGGCCTTCGTTCACACCCCAGGACACGTAACCCGTGCCGGTCACATAAAAGTAACCGGTGGTGGTGATGGTATTGTTGAACTTATCCTTTCCTTGCAGCGTGGCCTGATAAAAGCCGGGTTTATTGAATTGGTAATCTTTTTCAAGGGTTCCTTCCGGAAGCGAGAGGGTTTCGTCGAGGATAGGTTCCACGGATTTTTTCCATTCCCAGCGCAGGGCACCCGAGGCGTCCTTTTGCTGAAAGGATTTCCATTCCTCGCGGGTGATTTTGAGATGAAGCTCGGTGTTTGGAACGGATTTTCCCTGCGGGGAGACCGTGACGACCTGGAGTTTGCCGGGTTTATCCTGTTTAAAGAAATACGAACCGGTCTTTACCCCGATATAGTATTCCCCGCGGTGCAGGATGATGGATTTACCGGCGGCAATCCGGTTGTTGTCTTTATCTTTCACTTCCCCGTGAACGGTCAGCATCACGGAATTTTGTCCTTTGACGGTCATGGGGGTTCGCCCGAATTTGACTTTTCCCTCGTTGTCCAGGGTGAAACTCTGTTTATGGATGGTTTCCATTTCCTGGGACTGGGAGGTACCGAAGGTATAGGCGTCCCAACCTTCGGGGGTCACAAACGTGGTTTGGGTGGTCCAGGTGCTTGTTCCTTCGGCGCCTTTCATGGGGGTTCCGAACAGATAGCGGGCACTCAGGGTACCGGAAAACGGCTGACCCGAGATGAGGGTTTGTTGATCAAAGGCAAGGGTGACATCGAATTGCGAGGGCTTGTACTCCTGAACGGAGAAATTCAGGCTTTTGGAAACCGTGGATTTTTCGAGTTCGACCTGGAAATCGATCCGGTAAAAACCGGTCGGTGCCGTGGCCGGGAGATTGAATTCACCGGCAAACGAGCCGTAGGCCGTAACCTGATTGCCCGCGATCGCCAGTTTGGTGACGGACTGGCCTCTGGAATCAAAGACCTGGGCGTCGATGCGTTTGACCCGGGGGATCTTCATGGGGCCGCCGAAAATTTGTCGCAATATCCCTTTGAACTTGACGGTTTGTCCGCCCTTGTACAGGTACTTATCCGTGAAGGTCAACAATGGGTTATACTGGGTTTGCGGTTCATAGTTGTATTGAAAATCGGGACTGTAGAAGTTCCACATATCAAGCATTTCAAACTTTTTGCCCCAGATGAAACTTTTTTTCGGTTCGGAGAAAACGAAACAGTCTTCGAGTTTCGTGGTTTCCAGGAGGGTTTCATCGGGTTGATAAACGGCAATGCCGTCGTCATTGCCTTTGACCTGACCGAGACTGGCTCGGTCTGTATTTTTCGGATTGAAGTCTTCAATTTTAAAGGTCAGATTCGGGACCGTGTTTCCGGTTTTCATATGGAAGGGAATGAGGAAGATCTGGGTGGGGCTGTATTTGGCGACCAGGGCGATATCGGTTAACTGGATGACATGGCCCGTGTGGTATCGCGCGGTGGCATTGGCGAATTTGACAAAGTAAAACCCCGGATCGGTCCGATCGATCCGATTCAGGTCAAAGCCCAGGGTCGTGGGATGATTCTTCTTTACCGGAATCGTCCATTCGTACGTGGCGCAGCGATTCACATCCATGCGCGACGGTTGAAGCGTGCCTTCGGTCTCGTCGTAAAGGGCTCTCAGATCAGGGATACTGAGGGGCTTATGGTACACGGTCGAATGAAAGACGTTGGTGACATTGACCGGGATATCGGGACTCAGGTCATGTTCGAGGACAAAGAGGGAGGAATCGGGTGGGGCGAGGATGGGAAGGTAGTCGAGGCATTTGGCCGTGAATGTTTTGGCAGTCCCGAGTTTATTTCCGAATTGGTCCTGGAGATCGGCGGGGAAGGTCACGGTGTAGGTTTTTCCCGGCACGAACTTTCCGGTAATTTGGGCATATTCGGCCGGATAATCTCCACCCTTATCGATTTTAACGGATGGCGAAATCGTCAATTTACTGGTGAGTTCATTCCGTTTGACCGGATTGGTAAAGGTCATCTCGATGCCGCTATTGGGATAGAAGGTTGGGGATACCGAGGCAATCCCGAAGATCTCGTAGGTGCGGAAACGGATGACGCGTTCGTCGGGCAGGCCGACGTTGCCTTCTTTGGGGGGAAGGCCGGTCAGGAACGTCACCTCGATATTCGACGCAAGGGGCAGGGGCTGCGTCGGGACCACCACAATGTAGCGCTGGGTATTTTTATCGGTATCTGCGCCGTAGTAAAGCAGTTTGCGTTCGTCTTTGGTCGCGTACCGAGCCGAAAAAGCGGGGTAACCGGACGGGGTGGCGATGCTGATGAATTTGGCGATTTTTTCCGGATCCACATCCTGGGAAAATTGAACGATGACGCGTTGGTCCGGGGTTTGCCATTTGTCGTCATTGTACGGGTAGGAATGCACGATGCTAATCCGGGGAGTCGTGAAGGACCATTTTTTTTCGGCGATGGGTTTTCCCGAAAACGCGGTGTAACCGTTGAACCGCACCTCGTAGCGGGTGGATGGTTTGCGTTTTTGATCGATGCGAAAGGCGTAGGTGGTCGAGCTTTTCCAGTAGCCTTCGCCTTTCAGGGAAGGCGTGACCTCGATGAGCGACGGGGCATTCTTTTCAGCGGCTTTGAGAGGTGCCACGGGTTCGGAAAAGGTAATGGCGATCTCGTCGGTTTCGGCTACATCCCGGGTCTGTCCTTGCGGATGAAACGACGCCACATAAATGGTTCCTTTATTTTTTGTCGAGCTGCCGGCCTGAAGGGTATGGATATCGGTAGCGATCATGTCGCGCCATTTTTGAGGCGGTATATCCCGAAGCGATGGGGTGTCGGCCGTCATCTGACCGGTAAACCAAATGGTTCCGGGTATTCCCATCAGGGATGAATGGGCGTCCATTTTTTTGCAGCCGTTAAAGTGAAAGACGCCGAGTGAAATCAGGCAAATCAGGAAAACAAAAATCGTTATTCTGTTCTTCATACGAACCCCCTTTGTCACTCAAAACGACAAATATATATTCTTTTTCTAAGGTTTAGCGGTATCACCGTTTAATTATACCGAATCGGGAAAAAAAACTCAACGGCATTTCCTTTTTTTCTATTTAATAAAAGCATTCACTTCCGCCCCTTTATTGAAAAAAAAATATCTTAACATTGATGTATTGACAAAGATTTTTCAATGTGCTCTAATTTCTTTGTAAAACGTCACTTCATCCCAAAAGGAGGGGGTGTGAAAGAGAGAGAGTTTTAAACATTTAAAGGAGGATGATATGAAAACCAAAAAAATCTTTTTAATCTTGGTTGTCGTTTTGGCGATCGCATCGCTTGGTTTTGCTCAGAGGGGGCGAATCGCCCACGAATCTTATTATAAGATGGGGCAAACCTTTGTAACTGCCAAACTCGGGGTCAATTCATGGGGAGTTCCATTCGGTGTTTCGGTTGATTACGGTTTAACCGAAAACATAAGCGTGGGGGGATCCTTGATGTTCGAATTCTGGAATGATAAGTGGAACACCAATTTTCAATCCAGAAATACGCTGGTAACCCCGGCGGTGGAAGGAGCGTATCATTTCACTTCGGCCAATATCGATCGCCTCGATGTGTTTGCGGGACTCACCCTGGGAATCAATATCTATTCCTACAATTGGAAAGTCAGTTGGAATAGCAGCCAGGTGAACATGAATTCATCGAGCGTTGAGCTCAGTCCGTTTGTGGGGGCTAAATATTTCTTCTCGCAACGGACAGCGGTGCTGGTTAAAGGGTATTGGTCCACAGTCGGGGATTTCTCCGGGGTCGGAGCCCTTGTCGGATTAGCGTTCAGGCTGTAACCATCCTAAACGTTACAGACCTGACCAAACGTACGGATAACGTCCGATAACGAGTTACGGATGACAACAACAGTTGAGGGCCAGTTTCGATCAGGTCGTTTGGGTTCATGAATACGTATAACGCGTATTAAACCGATTAACCGGGTGAACCGGATGAATCGGATGAAAACGAAATGAGAACTGGCCCTCAGGGCCATCATCCCATGATCGCATCACCAGCCGCCCGAAGCGCCGCCACCGCCGAAACTTCCGCCACCGCCGGAAAAACCGCCGCCACCACTGAAACCACCACCGCCAAAACCGCCGCGATGGTGCCCGCCGCTCATCATGCTGCCCCAGAAAATGGCCGATCCGATACCGCGACCGCCGCCGCCCCGTCCGGAGTTCTTAAAAATTCCCAATACGAGGATAATGATAAAAACAATGGCGCCCATGGGCAGGTGCAGACCTTTGGCTTTGCGTTGTTCCTTTTTAAACTTTGCCAGCTCTTCGGGCGTGATGTCGGATTGTTTGGTGATCACCCCGATAATGGCTTGCAGGCCATCGTGCAACCCGGCAAAGTATTTTCCCTTCTCAAACTGGGGAACAATCATCTTGCGAATAATGTACCCGCATTTGGCGTCGGTCAGGATCGGTTCCAGTCCGTATCCCACTTCGATCCGGATCTTTTTTTCATTCATGGCCACCAGGACCAGAACGCCGTTGTTGAATTCTTTCTGTCCCAGTTTGGATTGGGTGGCGATTTTCAAGGCCACTTCTTCCAGGTTTTCGCCTTCCAGGGACGGGATGATGCACAGCACAACCTGGGATGAGGTCTGGTCTTCGGTATTCTTTAATATATTGTCCAGATATTGTTTCTCCGAAGGTTTGAGGACATCGACGTAATCGTTGACTCGCTCTTTCAATTGGGGAATTTCGAGCGCAAACGCCGGAGTCCCGAAGCAGACAAACAGAGCGGATACGATCACGCCCGTCAATAGAAACGTTAATAGAGCTTTTTTAGATTTCATCATTAATTCTCCAGCACATGAACATCGTCGCTGAGTTCGTTGGTATTGTCGGGTTGAATGGGGAAATGGCGAGCCAGCAGGTTTCCGCACTCCTTAATGGCTTCAGCCAAATGACGGACTGTTTGGTTGGTATGGACGCCGTCAATCACATGAGAAACAATATTTTCCCATTGGTCTTTCGGGATTTTTTCATTGATTGCCCGGTCGGCCAGGAGTTCCACGCGTCGTTCCAGGTCGGAGATAAAGATCAACACCCCGTTTCGATTTTGGGTATTGTATACCCCGGATTCCATGAAATGCCGAACCGCGCGCTGCTGGACCTTGCGCTTCATGGCCGATTTCGGAATAATGATCCGGTCGATAAATTGGAGATTGGACAAGGCGTAGGCAACGCCCATGATAATAAAGGTGGTAAAACCGTACAGCATCAGCAGGTACGAGGAGGAATATCCCCAGAACATGTCCTGCATGAGGTGTTCGATGCGTTGGGAAAAAAACATGAGGCCCAGAAAATAAAAGAAGCCTGCAAAAATGGCAAAGATCAGTTCATAGCGGGCATAATCATCGCTTTCTTTGATAAAAGCCACGGCGATTTCACCCGATGTCTTGCTTTCGGCTTCTTTAACGGCTTCTTTTATGGTTTCCAGGTCATGGATGGTGAAATAGAATTTAGACATTTTTTCTCCTGAAAAATCGTTAAGCGGTTAATAAACAAAATAATTTATTGAAATTTATTTGAATCGGACTTTGGGGGCTTCGTTGGCGCCGGGTTGAGCTCGGAAATACGGACGTTCTTTAAAACCGAAGAGGTTGGCCAGGATGACGCGGGGAAATTGTTTGATCGAGGTGTTGAATTCCTGAGCCGCTTCATTGAACCGTTGCCGTTCGATGGCGATGCGGTTTTCGGTTCCTTCCAATTGGTCCTGCAAGGCCAGAAAGTTCTGGTTGGCTTTGAGTTCGGGGTATCGTTCCACGACCACCATCAGGCGTTGGAGGGCACCGGACAGGCTGTTTTGGGCTTCCTGAAATTTTTGGAAGGTTTCGGGGTTATTCAGGGCCTGACCGCCGAGATTAACCATACCGCCGGCGCGGGCACGGGCTTCGGTAACCGCTTGAAAGGTTTCCCGCTCATGGGCGGCATAACCCTTGACAGTTTCCACCAGGTTGGGAATGAGATCCAGGCGGCGTTGATACACGTTTTCAACCTGACTCCATCGGCTCTTCACATTTTCATCCATTTTAACCATTTTATTGTAACTGCCGATACCGACCGAAACTACGATCAAACCGATTAATATGAATATTCCTGCGATGATTCCGCATCCGATAAAGAATTTGCTTTTCATTTATTTTTCCTCCATTCAATCTGCAATGATTGCAAAAATTATATTTATTATGTTTAACATTTTATTTTTATTATATCATAATTAAGAAAGATTTTGAAAAATAAAAGGTTTTTTCGGAGAGTGTCAGGAATTTTGTGCAGATCGTACAGACGTAGCGCGCTACGTCTCTACAATATGGCTATCTACACAAGATCCCTGACCCGCTTGACAGACAAAGAAAAAACTTATATTATCTCATAATAAGATGTATGACGATGTATTGTATTACGATGTTATTATATTGAGACGATGTATTACATGAAATTAATATAGGATAGAAGATGCCGCAACAAAATATAGATATTTGGATCTTTACCGAAGTCATCGTCGGCCTGATCGTCCTGGGAATCCTTATTTATGCCATCAATGAACGAAAAAAAAAGAAACACCTTCAAAAAAAGTTCATGGCCTTCAGCGAGACCCACCAATTACAATTGGATAAACCCAACGCTCGCACGGTTCCCCGCATCAAAATCCCTCCGATGCTGGATGTCTTTCTGACGCTAACCGATGATGCCTACTTTGGACTCAAAGCCCATGTCACGGATATATCCCTTGCCGGGTTCTCCGCTAAACCGGATTTTCCCCTCAAAAAACTCCCGACCAATATCATCGTCAATAACGTCCTGATTGTCACGCCGATCAACAATTTTGCCATCAAAGAAATGAAAGCCGTTCGGATCGATCACCAGATCAATAAACGCTTGATGGCTTT
This sequence comes from Candidatus Omnitrophota bacterium, assembly GCA_050258455.1. Taxonomy (GTDB): domain Bacteria; phylum Acidobacteriota; class Aminicenantia; order UBA2199; family UBA2199; genus JAKAGC01. The sequence goes on from JBLMYT010000139.1 coordinate 49,558, forward strand.
CCATATCGAAAAAATCGATCCGGACCAACAGGATCATCTCAACCGGTTTGTTTGTTACCTGGATGAATTCTTGAAAATGAAGAAATCAATGAACGGGAAGTTTTACCCATGACCCTTACCGGCTTGACGTTTCCGTTGATGGATCTTTTCGTTTCCATATTCAACGAAAAGGTTTACCTGGTGGGAGGGACGATTCGCGATTATTTACTCTATAACGCCATTGATGAAACCGGCGATATCGACCTGATCGTCGTGGACCACACCTATGAAGAGATCGAAGCCCGGTTGAAACCCTACGGTAAAACCAATACCGTGGGCAAGAGTTTTGCCGTGGTCAAATTTACGCGCGATGCGCGAACGTTCGATATTTCGGTACCCCGCCGCGACCGAAAAAAAGATCCTTCCAGCCACGATCATAAGAATTTTATTATCGAGTATGGCCCCCACATCCGGCTGGACGAAGACCTGGGCCGGCGTGATTTTACCTGCAATTCGGTGGCCATGCGCTTGATCGATCGCGAAATTATCGATCCGTTCAACGGTATCGACGCCATTCGGAACAAAAAAATCGTGATGACCGGCCCGGAAACCTTTGTGGATGACCCGCTGCGCATCCTTCGCGCGGCCCGCTTCGCGTCGGTTCACCGCTTTGCCGTGGACGAAGAGATCTATGTGTGCTCCAAGGATGTCCCGTTGAGCGAACTCAGCAAGGAGCGCGTCGTAGACGAGTTGTTCCGACTGCTGCTGGAATCCGACCGGCCGTCCGTGGGATTGCATGAATATTTCAAACTCGCGGTGTTGGAAAAGCTCTTTCCCCAATTGTACGCCCTGACACTCACGATCCAGGATGCCATCTTTCATCCGGAAAAAGACGAATACGGCCACCATACGGTCTGGCATCATACGTTAATGGCAATCGATGTGGCAAAAAAATTATGCGCCCGGTATGCCCCGGATGACGAACGCTCATTGGCCCTCCTGTTGGGGGTGCTGCTCCACGATGTGGGAAAAGCCGTGACCACCAAATGGGAATTCAAAAAAGGACGCATGACGATTACCTCGATTTACCACGACAGCAAAGGCGTGGAAATCGCCGACCTCCTTTTAACCGAGTTAAAGATCGAAACCCGGAAGAATTTCCCCCTGAGGGAAACGGTGCTCAATCTGGTCAGAAACCACCACCGGATCTATGAATTGTACCGGAGTCGGGATGAAATCGGATTTAAAGCCATATCCCGTCTGGTCAAGGATGTGGGGGATGAGGATGTCTTGCTTCTTCTGCTGGACTTTTCCGACCGTCAGTCCCGCGAACCGGACCCGCTGGCATTCGAGCAATTGGATGAAATCGCCGAATGGTATTTAAAGAAGAAGGAAGAGTTTCATATCGATAAAGAGACGATTCAACCGCTGGTTCTGGGCCGAGATTTGATCCCGTTGGGAATAACCCCCGGTGTGCAAATGGGCGTTTATTTGAAAATGCTCTACGAGAAACAACTGGACGGTGAATTTTCAACCAAAGAAGACGGATTGACTATATTAAACGATTACCTCGTTTCCCATTCCAACTGAGGGAAACGCGTCAAACGAGTCAAAACGAGTCACACTGATAACGAATGGATTGACAATTTTTTTTTGTTATAGTAATATAACTAGCGCATAAACGTAAAAACGTATAAATAAACGAAGGAAGAGGGAGAAGGAGGAAAGATGAAGAAGTGTCGGGTCATAAAAACAGGTCTCATTTTACTTCTTTTTTTACTTGGAGTGATGCCCTGGACCGGATGCGATACCCAACCGGAACCCGGAAGTCCCATCCAAATTAGCACATTAAATGCCCTGAGCCTATTGCCATCGGATTTATTAACCATCACCGGATCGGGTTTCGATCCGACCCGTTCGATAATCGTGGAATTTTACACGAATCAGGGATTCTCTTTCAAAGTCGAAGCATGGGAAAAAACAGCCACATCGCTTACGGTTTCGGTTCCCCCTTATATCCGACCGGATAACGGGGCATTGGACAATGGGGTGGTCAATGTCCGGGTGATTCAAGGTTCATTCTATTCCAATACCCTGCCCGGTTTCGAAATTCTCGAACCGCCCGCCCTGTTTGATACCCCCGGAAATGTCACCCTTCAATATCTGGGCGGAATGTTAAATTACTACAGGGAAATTCTAAACGATAGCGGGAGTATCATTTTAATTCCCAATGAAAAAAACGCCATCGACCTTCAAATTCAGCAATTGCAGTCCCTGGGAAACCGAATCGAACAGGTTTACGTGAATCCGGGATTTTCGTTTTCATTCGGAAGATATAACGGCCAGGACATCACCATCGATTCCAGGGCATTAACAAACCTCGACCGGCTACTGATGTCCTTTATCGCCGTTAAACGAACGCTTTACTCCCCCAATCCGTGTTACATTCAATTCGAAACCTGGGGGGAAGGTCTGGTCGGTTTCAATCCGCTGCAATGGGATACCGTTAATCCGGAAAACTTGACTAAAAATGCATTCGAATGCGAAGCGGAATTGGACCCGACGCCTTACAATCGCGCCGTTTCCTGGGCAGGAGGTTTGGGGTCCATCGGGATCGGAATGCTCCGTTTATTCGGGACCCAAGGTTATGCGCCGGCGCTTTCCCAGGGCTCTCTCCTCTATGTAACCACCATGGGAATCGCGGACAATCTGGTGTTGGATCGAATGTTTACCCGAATGAACAGCAGAAGAGACGAAGAAGCCGTAAGGAATACGGGCATTACCATCGATCGCATGCTACCCATGAACTTTTTCTCATTTTTTTCCACTCTGCCCGAAGGCGACCTTCGCGATATCATCGAATCTTCCCGGATTATTATCGAGTCCCTGCCCACCAATATCGATTATATATCGGAAGCAACCCCCGCCTACTGGCAAGGCAGCTATCAGGGCGGCATCTATTTCAGCATGATGGGAACCACCTGCCCGATTGCCATGGGGAATGCGCCCATATCGTTAACGGTGTTAAATAGCACGATCAGCATCACCCTGTACAACCATCCGATCGCAGGAGCCCGGATGAGACCCGGCGATGGGTACGAATGTTATGTGAACGGATATACAAACCTGCTCCTCCCGGAAGGAAACCCGCTGTGGATTTACCCCAACAGCTATTATGCCATATGGGGCTTTCCCGAGCTGCCGGGTTCCCTGATCGTATTTAATGGAACGCTGAATGATACCGGAGACCAAATGAACGGAAATATCACGCTCAATTACCCGCAGCAAGGGTTTCCGGTTCAGGAGAGCGTGACATTTAACGCGGCCAAATGAGATTCCGGTCTTCGACGACCGGAAACCTTTTTATAAAAAGGTTTCCGGACTTTCAGAAATTTTTGGTAAAATGAAAATTTCCGAACTTTTGAAAATAATGCCATAAAAAAGGATTGACTTCTCTTACCGAATGATTAAAATATAGCTATGATGATTACACTAGGCGAAGCATTACGAAACGAACGGCAAAAAGCCAATATCAGTCTTGAAGAAATTTCAAAGAAAACCAACATCGGAATCAAATCGCTGGCAGCACTGGAAAATGGCCACTTCAAACAAATCCCCGGCGATTTCTATCTCCGAAATTATATTAAAAGTTACCTGGCGGTTCTCGGCATCAATGAGCAGGCTTTCATGGAAACCCACGGGAATACCGTCAACAACCTGAAGCCTACTCCCGAAAAGGAAAACACGATCTACTATTCCAAATTGAAATATTCCCGGTTCAGAAAGAAGAACCTGGTCAGCGTTTCTCTTTTTGTTCTACTGGTGATTATCATTACCATGATCTTTTATATGAGTAAGGATAATATTCATCGCGATTATTATAAGAATGCCATCAAACCGAGCCCGGTCCTTCCGGGTAAGCCGGTACCCGAACCCGCCATTACCAATTTAAAACCGATTGCTCCCACCCAAACGGCCCAACTCCGACCGACGTTTAGCCTGGATACCTGGCCCATCACGGCCGAGTTTGAATTCGCCGATACCTGCTGGCTGAAAATCTACCGGAAAGACAGAAAAATACTCGAACAGGTTTTCAAAAAAGGCGATAAACAAACCGTCCGGGGATACGAGATGTACTTTTTTATCGGAAATCCGTCGGCCGTTAAACTCCTGCTGAACAACAAGGAAGTGAAGTATTTAAAGGGATTATCCCATTCGGAAGTCCTGTCAGTCACGCCGGATGCGATTGAGGGAATTTTAAACAGATAAGAGAAAATAAGCGAATATGGTTCAACTGGTCTCCCACAATCCGATAATAAAAAAGATAGCGGAAGGGAGCGCCAAAGAAGATATCTTTGATCTCCTGATTGCCAGACAATTACCGTTTACCGAAGAAGAATACCTGGAAGCCTTTGTCCTGATCCTCAAAAATGATGCGTATAAAGCAAAAGCCCTCGAGCACTTAAAACAAATTACCGAATCCATCAAATTCAGTTACATCGAAAAACACACGGCCAATCCCCGCGTGGCTTTCTTTGTTTTACTCGAAGCCCTCCAAACCAAAAATACCCGAATCATTGCCCGCATGATCCGAAACCAGATGTTTCCGTCCGACTTCCTCCTCAAAATCGCGGAAAAGGGAAACGCCCCCATGCTCGAAGCCCTCCTCGATAACCAGATCAAGTTGATCGCTTACCCCGAGATCATGGATATCATGGAAAAGAATCCCGAGGCTTCAGCCTTTATCAAAATCAAAATCAAAGAAACGAGAGACTACTATTTAAATAAAGAGAACGTGAACCCCATCGCCGAAGCGGATGTTCTGGAAGATATCAAAAAGATGCTGGCTCTGGACCAAAAAAAACCGGACGAGCCCAGTGAGGAAACGCAGGAACAAGAATCCGACGACTCGTCCCTGGAGAAAAAGACCCTGACGACCCTTCAGGAAATCAACGCCATGTCCATCTCCGAACGCATCAAATTGGCGATGTCCGGCACGCGCACGCACCGCATGATCCTGATCAAAGATTCCAATAAGATGGTTTCCCTTGCCGTGGTTGAAAGCCCCAAACTCACCGCCGATGAAGTGATGCTGATCGCCAGAAATAAAAGTATCCCCGGGGATGTGATTGAGAAGATATCGCGAAACCGAGAATGGACGAAGAATTATACGATCATCACCGAATTGGTTCAAAATCCCAAAACGCCGCTCAAAGATGCCCTGAGCTTTATCGGTAGACTCCACATTCAAGATTTGAAACTGCTGGGTCGAGACAAGAACGTGAACCCGGTTGTTCGACAGGCCGCATTCCAACGCTTCTCTCAAAAGGACAACCGGTAAAAAAACGGCTTAATTCACCAATTCATCCAAATCCGCGTTGTAAATAACCGCTTTGTTTCTTCCGTTATTCTTTGCAAAATACAACGCTTTATCGGCGCGATCCAATATTTCTTCAACCGTTTGTCCATGCTCGGGATAACCGGCAATTCCGATGGATACCGTAACCTTTCCCTGAGGCTGCGTCTCCCGGCCCTCGAACTTTTCCTCTTCGACGACTTCCCGAAACCGGTCCGCAGCCAAAAACGCCCCCACCTTATCGGTACTGGGAAGGATGACGACGAATTCATCGCCGCCGTATTTAGCCAACACATCGGTGGACCGGAACACACTGCGCATCAAATCGCCGATCCGACGAAGTACGGCCGAGCCCTTGATATGCCCATTCTTATCATTGTAATTCTTAAAATTATCCACATCGAAAATAATCAATGAAAACGGCGTGTGATACCGTTTGGATTTCTCGATTTGAAGACGCAGCAATAAAAAGAAATGGGTCTGATTGTACAAATTGGTGAGCCCATCGGTAACGGATAGGGCATGCGTCTTTTCCAGCAAATCGTGAAGCTTATTTTCACTTTCTTTAAGATTCTTTGATAAATAAGAGGAAATCAGGTAAGCAAAAAGTAAAAACGTCAGGAAAGAAACCAATGGAATGAGATGGGAGACGGATAAATTCAGATGGTCACCGGAAAAGAAGATCACCACAACCAGGATAATAGCGGTCAGTGCATTTTTGAACGCTTTTTTATCCTGGATTAAAAAAGTGGCAATCATGATGTAAAACACATACAACACGACCATCGAACTATTAAAACCCTTTGAGAAGAAAATCACCAGAGAGAGAATAATCAGATCGAAATCCATTTGAAGAGAGGCCAGCGATTTATAGAGCTCAAAATTTCTCTTCTCCAGGGGATTTTTTAATCCCCGAAGCAATATCAGAACAAAGCATATGTTCCCAAAAATCGCCAATAAAAGGATCAACGCCAGCGTTCGGTATTCGATCAGTTGGTTGGACAGAAACGTATTGTAGGTAACAAAAAAGACGAGGATAAAGAACGAATAAATCCAACGAATTTTTGTAATCCAAAGATTTTTCTCTATCATGAGCTCGACGGCGAAAAGCTGGGGATGGCGCAGGGCCAGATATTCGTCATGCTCCTCTTTTAAAATATTTGCGATTTTGTTTTTCATGTATATAAAAATAGTTTTTTTTTAAAAAAAAGTCAAATTTAATATTGAAGTATTTTTAGGAAAATATTACAATAAACTCTTGTCAGGGCGATCAAAACTCGATATCAATATAAAATAAGGAGGCCAGTTTGTATAAGAGAACAACATTTTTCGATCCTAATTATTACAAATTTGTGGGTTCATGGGCATGGATGTTACACCGCCTTTCCGGACTCGGGTTGATCTTTTACCTCTCGATTCATATCTGGGTTATCAATACCTTGACTTATGGCGAGTCCACCTTCACCCGGGTGACGACGTTTCTCGGTTCCCCGCTGTTCAAACTCCTGGAAGTCGGCTTATGGGGCATCATTCTGTTTCATGCCTTTAACGGCGTTCGAGTGATCCTCGTGGATTTTTTCCGCGGTACGTACGTGCACAAGAAACTCTTTTATATAATGATCGGTATTGCCTTCATTTTATGGGTCCTCGGAAGCTATCAACTGTTGGCTCATATCGAGTGGTAACCGGAGGGAAAGATGAAAAAGACATTTAAAGAAACATCGAAAACCGGTGCGATTTTGTGGTTATTTCAGCGGGTGACCTCGGTCCTTCTATTTGCCATTCTGATTTATCATTTTGTGTATTATCACTTCATCAGTATGGGCAAATACCCATGGAGCACGGTGGTCGCCAAGATGCAATCCCCCTGGTTCAATTTGCTTCAGTATACCTTTCTCATTTCCGCTTTGTATCATGGGTTGAATGGGATCTGGATGGTCACGGAAGATTATATCCATGGAAAAATTTGGCGATTGGTTATTTTTAGTTTGCTCTTGACGGTAGGCCTCATTTTATTATTCATCGGTTCTCTGACTATCATCAAGATTTCGAACGTGAAAATATAGGAGGTCAGCATGAACGTCGACGAAGCAAAATGTTATCATAAAATCGATGCCGTGGTGGTGGGTGCCGGGTTAGCGGGTTTAATGGCTGCCCTTGAGATTTCCCGCCAGGGGCAGAAAGTTGCGGTGATTACCAAAGTGTATCCGACCCGTTCGCACTCCGGAGCGGCACAGGGCGGCATTGCCGCAGCTCTGGCCAATGCCTCCGAAGATTCCCTGGACCTTCACATGTTCGATACCATTAAAGGAAGCGATTATCTCGCCGATCAGGACACGGTTGAACTCTTTGTTTCCGAAGCCATCAAAACCACCTATGCACTCGAAAACATGGGTGTTCCTTTTTCGCGAACCGAAGACGGGCGGATCAACCAGCGCGCATTTGGCGGACACAGTGCACCGCGGGCCTGTTTTTCATCCGATATTACCGGACACGTTCTCTTACACACCCTCTATGAACAATGCCTCAAGCAGCAGGTTTATTTCTTCAACGAGTTTCAGGTCTTCTCCCTGCTCATCGAGAACGATATTTGCCGGGGCGTGGTCGCCTGGGATATTCGGAATGGAGGGTTGCACACCTTTCATGCCAGGACCGTTCTGTTGGCCACCGGTGGTTATGGACGCGCGTACCGCATTTCCTCCAATGCCCATGCCAATACCGGCGATGCGCTGGCCCTGATTCTGGAATGCGGTCTGCCGCTGGAAGACATGGAATTTGTTCAGTTTCATCCCACGGGTTTATATAAACACGGCATTTTGCTTTCCGAAGCGGCGCGGGGCGAAGGCGCCTATATTGTCAATGACCGCGGCGAACGCTTCATGAAAAACTACGCGGCCAGCAAAATGGAACTGGCGCCTCGCGACGTGGTGTCCCGGTCCGAGCAAACCGAAATCGACGAAGGCCGGGGAATCGACGGTAAGGATTACGTGTACCTGGATTTGCGTCACATCGGGAGCCAACGGATTCTGGAACGCCTTCCCCAGGTTTACGATCTGGCGCTGAATTATCTCAAAGTCGACGCGATTACCTCTCCGGTTCCGATTCAGCCCACGGCCCATTACTCCATGGGCGGTATTCCGGCCAATATCCGAACCGAAGTAATTAAAGACGCCAAAGGCACGGTTGTGAAAGGCCTCTATACCGCGGGCGAAGCGTCCTGCCTATCCATGCACGGCGCCAATCGCCTGGGGACCAATTCGCTCCAGGATGCCGCCACTTTCGGACGCATTGCCGGCATCCATATGGCTCAATACATAAAAGAGAATCCCTTTGAGAATCTGCCTTCCAATCCGTTGGATTCAGCCAGAAAAAAAATCAACGATCTGATGTACAACACCGGAAGGGAACGTTATTCCATTCTTCGAAACCGGTTGCAAGACGGCATGACCAAATACGCCGGTGTGTTTCGAACCGAAAGCGACATGCTGAAACTCCGTGAGATTATCAAAGACGGACAGGAACGGTTCAAAGCGGTGTGCATCGACAACAAAGGTATGACGTACAATCTGGATTTGATCGAAGCGTTTGAAGTCGGTAATATGTTGAGTTTTTCCGAAACCATCGTCGAAGGCGCGATTGCCCGGAAAGAATCCCGCGGTGCCCATTATCGGAACGATTATCCCAAGCGTGACGATGATCATTGGCTCCGGCACACCCTGGCTTTTAAAAACGAGAATGGGGTTACCCTGGACCATTCCAAGGAAGTCGTCATTTTCTGGGACCGTTATGCGCCCCAGGAGCGTAAATATTAATCCATATTCATACAGGAGATGAAGAATGACGAAAATAAATTTAACCGTCAAGATTTTGCGATACAATCCTGAAGAAGATAAAAAGCCGTATTGGAAAAATTACCAATTGGAATCGGACGATGATGTGACCATCCTGGATGTATTGAACGAGATTCATTGGAATATCGATGGAACGTTGTCTTTTCGCCGCTCCTGCCGCAGTGCGATTTGCGGATCCTGTGCCATGAAGGTGAATGGGCGAAATGTATTGGCGTGTGAAACGGGGATTTATCAATTCAAAGGAAAAACATTAAAGATTGAGCCGCTTCCGGGTTTTAAAATCATCAAGGATCTGGTCGTCGACATGGATCTCTTCTTTGAAAAATTGGAGCGGATCAAACCGTATTTGATACTCAAAAAACCCATTCCCGATAAGGAATTTCATCAGAGTCCAACGGAATTCGATGAGATCGGCGAATCGGCGTTATGTATTCTTTGTGGTGCATGCACGTCTTCCTGCCCGAGTTTCTGGGCCAATGAAAATTACCTGGGGCCAGCCGCATTACTGAAAGCGTATCGCTACATGTTCGACTCGCGGGATGATGGGACCGACGAACGGTTGGATATCATCAATGATCGCAATGGGATTTGGCGGTGTCATGTGATCTTCAATTGTATGGAAGCGTGTCCCAAGGACATCAAGATTCCCGAATACCTTTCCCGGCTCAAAGTAAAAGCCACCGAAAACTCCCTTTAAAAAATTTAAATAAAATAAAAAATAAAAAACGATAAATAAAAAGTTTTTGGAGGGTCCGGGAACCTTTTTTCAAAAAGGTTCCCGGCCGCCAGAGGCCAAAAAATCTTAAGGAGAAATTGTTATGGAAATTAAAAAAACATTGCTTCCCCCGGATAAATTAAAACCCCTCTTCAAGGATCCCTTGCAATTAAAATTCGGTCAGAATTTCACCGATTACATGTTTACCATGCTTTACGATCAGGAAAAAGGCTGGCATTCGGCAGAGATCAAGCCGTATCAGCCCTTGATGTTGGATCCGGCATCTTCCGTGTTCCATTACGGTCAGGAAATATTCGAAGGGCAGAAAGCATATAAATCCAGGCGCAATGAAATCCTGCTTTTCAGACCCCGGGACAATGCCATGCGTTTCAATCATTCGATGCGACGGATGTCGATGCCCGAGATCCCGGTAGAGGATTTTATCTTCATCGAAGAAGAGTTGCTGAAATTGGAAGAGCGGTGGATTCCCACGCAGCGGGGTGCTTCCTTGTATTTGCGCCCGACCGGAATTGCCACCGAGCCGGCGTTGGGAGTGCGTCCGTCGAATCAGTACATGTTCTTCATCATCCTTTCCCCTGTGGGCGCGTACTACAGCACCGGCTTCAATCCGGTGAGCTTGTATGTGTGTACCGAATATTCGCGTGCGGGTGAAGGCGGTACCGGAGCCGCGAAAGCGGGTGGTAACTATGGGGGCAGTTTGGCGGGCATATGCACGGCACTCAGTAAAGGTCACAATCAAGTCCTCTGGCTGGATGCCAAAGAACACCGTTACATTGAAGAAGTGGGTGCCATGAATATATTCTTCATTATGGACAATCAGTTGGTCACCCCGCCGTTAACCGGAACGATATTACCCGGCATTACGCGCAAATCCCTTCTCGAAATGGCGGAAGATCTGGGGATCAAACCCGTTGAGAAACCGATCAAAATCGACGAATTAGTGGAAGGGATTCAGTCCGGGAAAGTAACGGAGGTATTCGGTGCAGGAACAGCGGCTGTTGTCAGTCCGGTCGGTAAAATCGCTTATTGCGATAAGGAATACATCATCAACAAGAATGAAACCGGTCCCTGGGCTCAGAAGTTCTTTGATGTGTTAACCGGCATTCAATACGGGGAACTCGAAGACAGGCACCATTGGGTGCACGTGGTCCGGTAATTTAAAATTTTAAAAATAAAAAATCGTCATCCGATACGTCATCTAATCGGTGGGCATCACAAGCGCGCGTGCGACTTCGTCGCGTTTTGGCGAGCCGAACAGAAGTTCCACGAGTTTGAGTGCGAATTCCAATGACGTTCCCGGGCCCTGGCTGGTGATGCAAGAGCCATCGACCACCACCCGGGAATGGATGGCGTCCTGGTTGGTGAGCGTATGGGCGCGGGAAGGAAAGCAGGTTGCCCGACGGTTTTCCAGCAGGCCGTGATGTTGGAAGACAACTGACGGGGACGCGCATATGGCCGCATAGAGGTGTCCGTCTTTTTGCTGCTGTTTCAACAAATGGATTAACTCATGGGAATCCCGGAGATGCTCGGCTCCGGGCATGCCTCCGGGGAGGGCAATGAGGTCGAACGTCTCATTTTGACATTCTCCGATGAGTCGGTCTGCGGTTAATTTAACTCCCCGGGATGCCCTCACGGTCGATTGATCGACCGAAGCCACGACCACGTGGGCACCGGCGCGCCGCAGCACATCGATGATGACCACGGCTTCTATTTCTTCGCTTCCATCAGCGATGGGTACCAACACTTTCTTTGCCATTTTCCCTCCTTTTTCGAATCGCGTTGAATATAATTATTTATATATATATAATTATTATTTGATCTTTCGTATGCGTTCATAAAACCGCTCGATATAATCCTCGGGCAGCCGGATTCGTAACATCTTTTTTTTGTACGGGATATTGCAGCCCCGGCATATCAAGGCGATTTCATCCTTTTGCAGGAACAGGGATGAACCGTAAAACCAGTCCCCGATAATGGGGCTCAAATATTGCGAGGCATGAAACCGAATCTGGTGTCTTCGTCCGGTAAAAATAAAAATCGAGTAAATATCGGTAAAATCGAGTGCGTTCACCTTAACGAACAGTGAATCGGCATGTTTCCCGTTTTCATCCCAAACCGTGCGATTCCCGTTATTGGTGATCGTATCTCGAATGCGGACGCAGGCGCGGTCATTACCTTTTTGCAGAGCGGCCATGTACCATTTGTGAATTTTCCGGCGCTGGATCAGATCGAAGAGTCGCCGTTCGTAATTCTTGTTTTTCGAAAAGATCACCAACCCTTCGACGGGCCGGTCCAGCCGGGTCAACGGGGTGGACTGAAACGCGGTTCCCTGTTGAATGAGATATTGATTCACAGCATAGGTCAGATTGTAATAAAATGACGAAGGCACCTGGTGGACATTTAAATCCGGCGGTTTATAAACCACAAGAAAATCGTCGTTTTCAAACATAATATCCCGCCGATCAAGCCCATAGGTTTTTCCCTGGAAGGTGCTGGTATGCACTTTAATGGTTTCCTTTGCCTGGATGATCAGTTGGGGATCGTATATCCGTTTTCGATCCTTCCATACGCCGCCGGAAGACAAAATCACAGAGGCATCAAACCGGGAAGAGAGATGTTCATCCAGGAGTTGGCCCAACGGTATATCGACTGTGGCCGTGATAAATACCTTATTCATCGGATTTAAACTCGCCATTGCCGGTTATCTGCTCTTTTTTTTCGATTGGCTCTTCTTTTTCGATTCCGTTGGTTGGGGTTTGGCTTTTTTTTCATTTTTTTCATCCTTGACAAGCGGAACCGTTTTGGCCGGACCTTTCAATTGGGTAAGGAATACGCCGATCAATTCGTTGGTCGTGGTGTCCATCGTTTTAACCAATTCCTTCGAATTGGCGACCACCATTCTCTTTTGCCACCAGACCAATACCGGCGTTTGAACACTGCGGTCGTCGACCCAGGACGATATCCATTTATCGACATTTAGCGCCATTGAAACAAAATAAAGATCTTTTGTTCCTTCCCGTACGTCGAACTCAAGATTCACCGTGGGAATGATGGTTGATTCGCCCGCCCCATCCGAATTGTCGGGGATGACCTCCAGGATCCGAATGCCTTCGCTGGTCAGCATGGTTTCGAGCTTCGAATAAAACGAACGGATATGATCCAACGACAAAGGGAATGCAGGTCCGTTCGGATTTCCCTTTAATTTTGCTTCCAATTCTTTAATGTTAAATTCTTCGGGTTGTTGGGATTGCGTATTTTTAAATCCCCTGAAATAAGGGGTACCATTGAACTCGCATTTTAGCCGAACATAGGTCATACCGGAGAGATTACGGCTATCAGCTTCGGCCCCATGAAGGGCAGGCGAGATACACCCAAACGCAATCGCAAGCGTGCAGAGCAATACGCTGAATTTCAATTTTTTCGTCATGTTATTCTTCTTAACCATAGGATAGTTTACCTCATCGGAGGTCAAAAGTAAATCCGAAAGAGATCCGGACTCATATTTTTTGTTGAAAAAAAATTAATTTTTCATTATACTTAGTGCACCACACGCGTAAAGGAGGAAAAATGAATTATATAAAAAATGTAAAGATACTTATGGTTGTTTTGCTTTTGGGGGTAGGCTTCGGACTATATGCCAATGGGATGAATCTGAACGGAAACGGATCGAAAGCGGTTGGCATGGGGGGAGCGTTTATCGGCCTGGCGGATGATTACAGCGCCGTATTCTGGAACCCGGCGGGGCTAACGCAGATGACAAAGCCCAGTGTTTCGGTTTTCTTATCCGATGTCATTCCATCCGGCAGCTACACCAACGAGACGGCTGGCATTCATGCGAAGACCCAAACCAGCCATTACCTGGCACCATCGGCCGGTTTTTTTACACCGCTATCACCATCGATCGTGGTCGGCTTATATGCCTATGTGCCATCAGGATGCGGCGCGAAATGGAACGGCGACGATTTAGCCGTATTGGCGAGTGGCCAGTCGTTTCAATGGGAGAGCAAGGTGGGAATAATTACCGTATCTCCGGTCATTGCCTTCAAAGTCAGTGAATTGCTTTCTTTAGGTGCCAGCATCAATATTGATTACGGGTTAATAAAACTAAAAAAACCGACAATGCTCGGGCAATACGAGGAAAATTTAAACGGCTGGGCGCTGGGCGGAACCATTGGTCTGCTATTAAAGCCATCCGAAAAATACAGTATCGGTCTGACGTACCGATCGCCGATTTCCGCTTCAATATCCGGAACCGCGACCATGCCCGGTGCGGCGCTTTTGCACTTACCGACCACCAGCGATGCGAAACGAAAAGCCAAATTCCCCACCTGGCTGGGCGGAGGCATTGCCTTTAAACCATCCGCCATGCTGACCTTTACGGCCGATGTTCAGTATACCCATTGGAAAGCGTTGCAAGCGTTCCCCATCGAATATGATGATGCCTATTGGCAAAATCTTTTCGCCCAAGGGGGAGAGCTCCGGTTGCAATGGAAAAACACGGTTCAATTGAGATTTGGAATGGAATACCGATTCTCCGATTCATTCGCTTTGCGAGGGGGTTATTACTATGACCCGAATCCATCCCCCAATGCGACCGAGAGTATCTTGCTTCCCCAAATCACTTATAATTTTTTCACAATGGGTGTGGGCTATCGCTGCCGACGCTTTACAGTTGATGCATCGGTTGAATTCGGACTGGGAAAAAACCGGACTATCGAGGCCCCGGAAGTGATTTCCGGCGTCGGGATGCCCGGCACGCACCACATGAACATTCTGGTACCCAATATCGGCATCACGTATTTATTTTAAATTAAAATGAGATATTACGGAGAAATGGCGGCGCTGTTAACCGCCGTATGCTGGGCTTTTAATTCTGTTGTTTTCACGATGGTTGGAAAACGAATCGGCGCTTCCTCGGTTAACCATCTTCGGCTATGGTCCGCCTTTATTGTATTATGCGGGCTCCATCTGGTGATGTTCCGATCGGTGTTTCCCTTTGAAATCGGAAGTCAGCATCTGAAAAATTTCCTATTCCTGTCGGTGTCCGGGGTCATTGGATTGGCTGCAGGGGACCTTTTCTTTTACGAATCCCTTCTTCGGGTCGGTCCCCGGTTGGCGACCCTGGTGATGCTTCTGGCACCGGTTCTTGGCGCCTTCCTGGCCTGGATTTTATTGGGCGAATTCTTAGTACCGGCTAAAATTATCGGAATGATTATCACCATGGCCGGAATCCTTTGGGTGGTATTGGAACGCGTTGAGGGAAAGGAGCCGGCCGGCCAATCGCCCCACTATGTTTCGGGGATTCTCCTCAGTGTCGGAGGCGCCATCGGTCAGGCCCTGGGGCTGTTATTGTCCCGAATGGGAATGGAAGGGGGAATTTCAGTGATTTCGGCCAACCATATTCGGATTACGTCTGCGGCAGCCGTAATGGCTGCCGCAGCGCTCTTCCGCGGCGAAGTGGGCTCGCATGTGGCTAAATTAAAAAACAAGAAAATCTTTCTTGCGCTTATGGCCGGTGTCATTAGCGGCCCGGTCATTGGAATCATCCTATCCCTGATCGCCATTACCCACACGCAAATTGGGACGGCCTCAACGCTAATGTCGATTTCTCCGGTGTTGCTGATTCCGGTATCGTATTTTTTATTTGGAGAAAAGGTTAGTTTTCGGGCCATCCTGGGAACGATGATCGCCCTGGCGGGAATTATTTTACTATTCTTGAATTAAACCATATCAATAATAAAAAAATCCTCAATAAAAAAAAATCCTCGCCTCAAAGAGGCGAGGATTTTTATATTAAAACAATCAAAAAAAACAATCAAAATTCTTATAATTTAAAGCGGTTCACCAACTCATTCAACTGGCGGGTATTGGTGCTCATGTTTTTACTGGTCGCAGACAATTCTTCGACAAGGGCCGCATTCTGGTTGATGACATTCTCCAACTGAATAATGGCCTGGTTGATTTGCTCAACGCCCGTGGATTGTTCTTTGGATCCATTGGTAATCTGGTTGATCTTGGTCACCATCTCGCCCATGATATTCATGATGGCACTGAAAAACTCAGAGGTTTCATTTACCAGCAGCATCCCTTTCTTGGTCGATTCCACGTTCTTGGTAACGATTTCCTGAATGGTTTTCGAAGATTCGGCGGTTTTTTGCGCCAGGTTTCGAACTTCGGCGGCAACCACGGCAAATCCGCGCCCGGCTTCACCGGCGCGAGCAGCTTCAACCGCCGCATTCAAGGCCAGCAAGTTGGTCTGGAAACTGATATCGTTAATAACTGTGATGATATTGTCGATCTTTTTACTGGAATCCTCAATGGCCTTCATCGTCGATGTCACATTAACCATTAAATCTTTCTTGGTTTGGAGATCCGCATTGAAGTTCTCCAATTTTTTACGAACTTCTTCCGAGTTCTCGGTGTTGATTTTCACAATGGAAGTAAATCCTTCCAGGGTGGTGGAGGTTTCGGTAATCGACGCCGCCTGTTCACTGGTTCGGGTGGAAAGGTCTTCGCTTCCGGCAGAGATTTCTTTGGTACCGTTGTAAATTTCACCGCTGGAATCCTTGACCAGCGAAACGATATCTCCCAATTTTTCGATAAAACTATTGAAATTGCCACCCAATTTACCGATTTCGTCTTCGGTGTTCACATTTAATCGCAGAGTCAAATCACCTTCGCCGGCGGATAACTCGGCCATGAGGTTACTGGCATCGATCAACGGTTTCACCATCCGCGAAATCATCAAACTGCTTAAAATTCCAATTAATGCCAATGCAATAACACTGATCAGGAGCATCGAATAAGAAATTTTACTAGTGGCGGCTTCCAAGGTTTCCAATGAAAGCGCAATGTTGATGTACCCCAATGTTTCTTTGGTATCATCCTTAATAATTTTCGAACTAAAAAATTGGCATTTTTGTCCGGCAATTTCCACTTCGCTGATTTTAATACTCGATCCGTTTTTACCAATGTCGTTCAATTGATTGGTATCAAAGGAGTAATTTTTATCAATTTCTTTTTTTACGATTAAGTCTTGATTAAATGCCTGGGCAACCGGTTTTTTATTTTTGTCAAAGACCTGAGCCAGGACAACCGATCGGTCTTTCTTCAAATTATTAAGGCTTCCTTTGCAGCTTTCTTTGTCCTCAAACATCAGCGATGTTTTCACATTTTCCGCCGTGATATCCGAAAGGGTCCGCCCTTTATTCGCTCCCATCAAACTGATTTCTCTGGAAGAGATCGAAATGGCCATCAATACCAGTACCGCAAACACAATGATAAATCCGATTAAAACCGGGCCCATGATTTTCCATTTCAATTGGCTCTTTAATTTATAAAAAAAACCTCCTTTCATTTTGGTTCATCCTCCTTTTTTACTTGAAGCATTTCTTTTTTTTTCAAAAAATCAACCATGTTAATTATCATAATTACCATTTTTTCTCTATTATAATCTTTATTTATAAACAAACTGAACGATTTTGTCAATTACAAAAATAACTTTTTTGGTTACCCATGGATCGGGATTCCTGAAAGACAACGATTAGGGCGGATTAGTTACTCTTCTCAGTCACTGAAGATTCACTCGGTCCGCCCTGCGCAGAATGGTTTAACTAATTATTAATTTAAACCACCCACAACCACTGTCACTTTTAAAAAGTCTGCCGGAAAATCCGTTCCCTGTTTCTTGGCGTTTTCAAGGTTAACCACGATTTTAGGACTACTTCCCACAACCTTAAAGGAAACGGCGCCACCACCGCTGACCACGACATCTTCGCTTTCACTAAAGACCAAGCACTGACGGCCGGAAGCTTTCGACGTAATGGCCGACGCATTGCCACTCATATTTTTGCCAATAAATACCACTTTATATTTTCCGGCGTCATCCGGAGAAGATATCTTTTCGGCTGAAAAACTCTTTCCGCTAATGGTCATTCCGGTTGATTTCAAGGCACCAATCATTTCGTCGGAGCTGACACCAATCTTAATCGGATCGCCAAATCGACCGAAATTCCTATCCATGCTGATAATCTTCAGCATCAATTTGGCCTGAACATCAGCCGGCACGCCTTCGGCGTAAATTTGAATGCCCATTAAAGCCACAAATACTACCATCAAACAAAAAAACTTGGTTCTCATGGTTCTTTTTCCTCCTATATTCGAATATATAAAAAATATTCTTTTATTATTTTTATCCGATTATAGGTATATATACCCGATTGAGAAGGTGATGTCAACTAAAAAATGAAAATTAAAGCAATTTTTTATTTTTTTATCTCGGTTATTCGGTTAATAATCCATTAAACGATCGAGCACTTTAATTGATTTTACCGCATTTTTGACATTATGAACCCGAATAATCGACGCCCCATTTAAGACGGCAACAATATTGGCCGTAATCCCTTCCGCTTCCCGTTCGACAGGGATAGCCTCCCCGCTCAGTGCTCCCAGGAAAGATTTTCGCGAGACCCCTATCAATATCGGTAAATCAAATTCTTTAAATTCCCCCAATCGCTTAATAATTTCGATATTATCTTCCAACCGCTTCCCAAAGCCAATTCCCGGATCAATGATGATTTTTTCTTTTTTAACCCCTTTTGAAAGCGCGTCGCTGATCCGCGACCGAAAATATTGTTTCAATTCGGGAATCAGATCCGCATAAAATGGGTTCTTTTGCATGGATTCCGGGGTTCCTTTCATATGCATTAAAACAATGGGGACATCCAATGCCGCAACGGTATCCACCATATTGACACTGAAACCGAAGCCGGATATATCATTCACGATATCGGCGCCCGCTTCCATGACCGCACTGCGAGCCACCTGCTCTTTGTACGTGTCCACGGACACCAATACTTCCAGTTCATCTTTAATCTTTTCAATAACCGGGATGACGCGATCCACTTCCTCATCGATGCTGACCGCTTTTGCGCCCGGCCGGGAGCTTTCGCCTCCCACATCGATAATGGCGGCCCCATCTTTGACCATTCGTCGGGCCTGTTTCATCGCGGCTTCGATCTTCAAAAATTTCCCCCCATCCGAAAACGAATCCGGAGTGACGTTAAGTATTCCCATGACAACGGGTGTCTTTAATTCCAGAAAATTATTCCGTAAATAGATTTTCACGCGCCATCTCTTAAATGGGTTCTAGATTTTCACGCTCAATCCATCCGGCAATCTCGGATGATGCGGATACCTGAAACCAATCTCTACTTCTGTCGATAATCTTGACTTCCAATCCCGGGTTCACCTTAAATAAAACCGTATTGTTTTCACCGGGTCCACTTCGTAACTGGGAATTCTCCCCGGTTATGACGGCGACATCTCGCCGGTTGAATTTTTCGACCCGATAAATATGGTATACCCCGAAGATAAGAACAAAAAGCAACGCAAACGATACCCCATAGGCGATCAATCGGCTCCGCCCTTTCATGACCCATAAAAAGATAACCCCATTAACCCCGAAAACCCCGATTAACAGGATAACGGAAAGGAGATTCAACGAAAGCACCGCTTCGATCTTCATTGCGATGAGACGAAGAAAATCGGGTTTCGGGTATGGAATTTTATCGTTTAATTGCCGATTGATAATGTCGATATTTTTTTGAATAGACAAATTAAACGGTTCGAAACTTCGGGCTTTCAACAAATAGATTTTGGCCCGCACGGGTTGGTTTAATTTATAATAACAATTCCCCATGTTATAAAACAATTTCCAATGGGAGATTGTTTTACCAATGGTTTGGTACACGTTCAATGCTTCGGAATATTTTCCTTCCTCGTATAACCGGTTGGCTCGGTCGAATCGATCGTTAGGAAAATTTTCGGCCATGACACTTGAACTTGCCCAGATGATCAGCCATAATACCAGTGCCATTACGGGAAATCGTCCAAATCGTTTAAACCGTCTAATATTTATCTTCATTTTCATCTTCATCTTCATCTTCATTTTAGCCTGCCATCCATTCGCTTTAAGAGTTCGATTAACGCGTCGATATCTTTCTTTAATCGCATATCTCCGCCATCACCGGAGACAGCCCCTTTTTCCGGAGAAAAACGGGAAGATTCGGATTCATTTTTTATGGAAATGAAGGCATTTATATCATCCGGATCAACGCCATATTGGTTCAATAATTGATCGATGTTTCGATTATTCATCTCCGATAACCCCATCCCGGTTTTCTCCGTTAAATACGATTCCAGGATAACGGAAATCTCACCCGGATGTTGGACGTCCCTTAGATGCTTGATGGTTCGATTAATCAATTTGTGTTTCTTTATGAATTCACTTTGAGAAATATAACGGTCGAATACCAATCGTTTTAAGATGAATAACCCATTGATCACAAAGGGAAGGAGCAACAACAAAACAAATGCCGGGTGATGATACAGGTTTCTATTCTGGTCATAAATATCACCCTTTTTGATGAAATCGATGTCCTCGCCCCTCTTGATGATTTCCGTTGTGGGAAGGGTGGCGGCACTTTCCTGTTTTTCTTTTACCCCGGTTACCGAAATGGCAAGGGGTTGACTGTTGAGGGTGATCACTTTTGAGCTGGATGGGTCAAAGTAACGAAATTCCAGGGGCGCAAGAGTGATTAAACCGGTACGATTAAATGAAACAGGGATCTCGGCAGCGAGTACCCCATAAACGCTGTCTGCCTGAAACGAGACGTCATTGGATAATTTGGGCGGATAGAGTTTGAACCCGTTGGCGGTCTTCATTTCCGGAACATTGACGGTTTTAATATTACCCGTCCCGGCTATTTTGATCTTCAGGGTTAACATATCATTGACATCGATCTGTTTTTTATCGGTGGTTACTTGAAAGGTAAAATGGCCGACCGGAAGGCCCGATGCCTGGGGCGGCAATTCGGATACTTGAAACGATAACGGAGCGGAACTGCGACTCACGGTGCTGACATCCGGAAAGAACGCATCATTGATCACTCGCATCTCGAATTTGAGGGCAGGAATCGTCAGGGCGCCCGATTGGGTAGGAAATAGAGCGGCTTTGCGAACTTCATAGACCTGATACACTTTTCCGTCGATGGTCTGGGTGTGCCCTTCGATGGATTGCGCCATGGGAAACCATTCCTGCCAGAAACCGGGAAGCGATGAATTCGATACCATGTTGATCCCCTGAATCCGGTTGCGGGTATAAAGGAGAATTTTAAAGGTGACCTGTTCCCCTTTGTATGCGTTGCGTTTCGATGTATTGGGAACGATTTTGATATCGATCTCTTCTTTCCGAGAGCTCGGTTTAAACGGAGAAGAGAAAAAGTCTTCATCCATATCAAAGGGGGTGGGGAATTTGCGCTGTTTCTGAGGCGCCCCCGACGGCGCCGCACTCCCTTTAACGACTTCAACCCGAAAGGGCTGAGTCTTATACTCTTTCCCATTGTAGGTGTATGTTACCGGGGGAAGGGTAAATGTGCCGGTTTTTATCGGTGCCAGGTAAAAAAGAAAATTGGTATAATACGACGAGACGCCATTTATAAATCGGAATTCCGTGCTTCGCGATGTCTGCGCCACTTTGAAATCCGTAAAATGAGATAAATCAGGCTGGGACGGGTTATTGATTCCCTTAAACGTGACCGTATAGACCAGCATGTCGTCAAGCCCGATCTTATCCGCGCTAATCAGTGCTTTGACTTCGATGTCTTCGGCAAATAAGGCAGTGCCCAATGCCCCAATCAGGCATCCGACCACTAAAATAAAAAGGATTCTCTGTTTCATGGTGTTGTGTTTCATTATGTTTTCATTGGGTTGTTTTACCAATCTTTCTCTTTTTTCACGATCCCGATCGACCGTTTTTCTTTTTTTAACTGGTTCTTCTCATTCTGGTTGAGGTATTGCATCAGGTTTTTATATTTTTCCTCTTTCGGTTGTTCCTGTTTTTGCGGTTGATCCTGATCTTTTTTGTTTTGATCTTTTTGATCTTTTTGATCTTGCTTTTGATCTTTTTGATCCTTGTTGTCTTTGTTGTTTTTGTTGTTTTTGTTGTTTTTATCGTTCTTATTCTCTTTATCCTGCTTTTTTTGTTCTTCCAGTTTCTTAAGCGTTAATTCGAAATTCTTCTTGGCGTTTCTATCCCCGGGATTTTGAATCAGGCTCTTCTTGTAATTTTCGAGCGCTTTATCGAATTGGTTTTCTCGAAAATAGGAATTGCCGAGGTTGTAATAGAAGTCCGGTTGGGAAATGCCGGCCTTGGCCGGATCGATTTTTGAGAATTCTTCCAGCGCTTCTTTATACTTTTTCATCTGGTATAACGCGGAAGCCGTATTGCTCTTCAACGCGGCCATATCGGGTTTAATCCCTTTGGCCGAAAGAAAATGCTTTAAGGCTTCATCGTATTTTTTCGACCGATATGCCTCGATTCCCTCGCGATTTTTCCTGGCCGCAGGCTCAAACCAATGCCAGAAGGTGAACAGTGGAACCAATAAGATGATCGTTATCCATGTTCCGTTTTTCTTTCTTTTCTGTTCCATGTTAATTTCGTTAATTTCCTTTCACTTAAAATCAATTCCAACAGAAGCAATATTATACCAATTATTAATGGATATTGAAACCGCTTTATTTTATTCAATTTAAGTGTACGGCGAAGCACGTTGCGATCGAATGTTTTGAGAATATGGATAAAATGATCGACAGCCGATGCGTCGGTGAGGCGGAAATATTGGCCGCCGGTTTGGGAGGCAATCCGGATCAGGGTATTTTCATCGATTCGGGTTTTAACGATCTCGCCACTTTTGTCTTTCTTCCACCCCGTGAGGTTGCCTTCTTTATCTTTTAACGGAATGGGAGCACCGTTGGGGGCGCCGATTCCGACGGTAAAAACAACGATTTCATTGGATTTGATCTCCGAAAGCGAGCTTTGCCAGCTTCTTTCCTGATCTTCCCCATCCGTAATCAGTACGATGATTTTTTTATTGGTCCTGGCGGATTTATTGAATGTTTTGAGTGCAAGTCGAAAGGCTTCGTTGAAATCGGTTCCCTGCTCCTCGGAAGGACTGATGCTGCTGGCTTCCGTCATTAACTTAAACGCATCGTAATCAACGGTTAACGGGCATTGCACATAAGCGGCCCCGGCAAAATTAACCAGACCGATGTAATCGGTCTTGAGGTTATCGACCACGCCGGTGACCAACTGTTTGGCCACCTCGATGCGGCTCGGTTTGAGATCTTCGGCGTTCATGGAATTGGAAGTATCCATGAGAAAAACCATTTCAATCCCTCGAACATCGACATTCTCCAATTTTTCTCCCCATTGGGGACCTGCCAGGGCAAGGATGAAAAAAAACAGCGCCCCGCAGATGAGAGCCGTTTTAAAAAAATCAATCTCCGACCCGCTCCGAACGCCAATCTTTTTAAAAGCTGAAACAGATATAAAACGGTTTAAAAGCGTTCTTTTTTTTTTAAAATTGTATATGGCGATCACAACAAAAAGAGCCAAAAAGATGAAAATAAAAAAAGCACCGGGATGCGAGAAGCTCATCGACTCATTACTCCGTTTTTAAAACTTATTGTGTGTTTAGTAATATATTATATTCTAACAATATATTATAACAAATTTTCAGGCTTTTTTTAAGTTCCAATTTTTAAAGGTTAACGTCCCTGGCCTTATCCCCTTGCGTTAAACCGTCATTTCGCGGTGATGGTCTCCGTTTGATTGTATTGGCGATAATCCGTCGGATCTGCAAGCAAGAGCGGGTATATGCTCAAACATACCCAGGCATCGGAGGCGGCGTATATCTGCTGTTTGGGTGTTAAAACAGACTGAGCCCAATTGGTTTTTTGGGCACCCTTGGTCAGTCGTCCCCCCATGTACCGGGCCGTTAATCCCCGGATCCCAACCTGAATGATTCCTTTGGCCGCAGCCAGCTTGCTTAAATCAATGAACCCGCCCGCATTAAACGGTTTCTGCTCTTGAAGCTTGGCCAGGTCGTTACTGATTCCCACTCCGATCTTTTTTATATTCTCGTCTTCCAAAAATCGAATCAACACATCCGGGAATCCGGTTTTTTTCAGTTGAAAAAGATAGGCCCGATAACGGGTCGCTAACTGGATTAGCGAAACCGGGTAAATGGTTCCCTTCGTAAAGGATGGTTTGCTTTCCGTATCAAAGCCGACGAAAGATTCCATTAGCAACTCGCGAATGACCTCTTCGGCGTGCCTTTCTTCGGATACGACAATAACTTCGCCGTCGAACTTGATGATAGGGAGCGAGTTAATGTACTCATTGCTCAGCCTGTTTGTCAGCACCGATTCCATTTTTATTCCTGTTTATTGTTCCCGCTAAAAACTCCAATTATAATATATATAATATATATTATATATAAGCATACCTGATTAGATATTGAAAATCAAGTATCATTAAGGGGTTATGTAAAAAAAATTAAAAAATAGGCGTGCTTAATTGACAAACGTTGGGAATTTTATTATTATGAAATATGAAAAAAATTAAATTCGGGATGTGAATTATGAATATATTTGATTGTTTCACTCCTTCGGAGGAGCTTGGAATGCGATTCCTGATGTTTCGAAAGACGATCCGAAAAGACCGATCGGATCTTTCCAAAGAACTTGGAATCGAAACAAAGGAAATCGAAGCAATGGAAAGAGGTATTGAAGAGCCGGAAATTAATTATCTTCATTATCTTGGCGAGACGTATGATCTGAATTTGAATTGGCTCCTTTGCCGGGAAGGGCAAATGTTTAATAGCGGTTGGCTTCCTCCGGGACGACTAACGGAAGAGGAACGGAGGGATGAGGGTTTGGGAGAAGATCTCTCTCAACTTCTTCAGATTCCGGTGGTGCAACGAGCGGTGACGGAAAACCTGAAAAAAATTATCGATCAGTGGATTAAAGAAGGGTAAATCGGCAAAGAAAACAAGAACCCGAAAGGGCTTCTCGTCGGTTTCTCGTCTTCCTTGCCGAGTGTGGGGATTGGGTGATGGGCGTTATGCCAATGTCGCAACCATGACGGCTTTTATGGTATGCATCCGGTTCTCCGCCTGATCAAAGACAACGGAAGCTTCGGATTCAAAGACGTCTTCGGTTACTTCCATCCCATCGAGGCCGAACTTTTTAAAGATTTCTTCTCCGATTTTGGTTTCCCGGTTATGGAAGGCAGGAAGGCAGTGTAAAAACTTGACCTTTGGGTTTCCGGTCAGTTCCATTGCCTTTTTATTCACCTGGTAAGGCTTGAGGAGTTTAATCCGTTCTTCCCAGACGGCATCCGGTTCACCCATGGACACCCAGACGTCGGTATATATAAAATCGCATCCGTTGAGCGCTTCGGCGGGATCTTCGGTGATGGTGATTTTGGCGCCTGTGGTTTGAGCGATTTGGCGACACTTTTCCTGAAGTTCTTCGGTGGGTTGACAGGCTTTGGGCGCAGCCGCTCGAAAGTCCATTCCCATGATCGCGGCGCCTTCCATTAAGGTGTTCCCCATATTGTTTCGGGCATCGCCCATATAGCAGAAGGAAATCTGGTGAAGCGGTTTATCGCTGTGTTCTTTCATGGTCATGAAATCTGCCAGAACCTGGGTGGGGTGGAATTCATCCGTTAAACCGTTCCATACCGGAACGCCGGCAAAAGCGGCCAGCTCTTCGACGATCTTCTGACCGTAGCCTCGGTATTCAATGGCGTCGTACATCCGGCCTAACACTCGGGCGGTATCTTTCATCGATTCTTTCTGTCCGATCTGAGAACCGGAAGGTCCCAGGTAGGTGACATGAGCCCCCTGATCGATCGCGGCCACTTCGAAGGCGCAGCGCGTACGGGTCGATGCCTTCTCGAAGATCAGTGCAATATTTTTACCTGTTAATAGCTGTTTCTCGTATCCCGAATATTTTGCTTTCTTCAGATCCACGGAGAGATCGAGTAAAAACTTGACTTCCTGTTGCGTGAAATCCATTAATTTTAAAAAATGTCTGTTTTTAAGGTTAAAGGCCATTATTCCTCCTCTGGTAAATTTGATTTCATATCTTACCTCAAAATGACTTTTTTTTCAACCGGGTTCCGGGGAAGGTGACGGGACGTGCGTTTGGTTCAAAAATCGCGGCGACGAGGATTGATCCCCAGACCAAAACCATTTATAATTATAAAATGATTGTATCCGTTAGTCGACGAACTGATATTCCGGCCTTTTATACACCGTGGTTTTGGAGGCGCCTGGACGAGGGGTTCGCATTGGTTCAAAACCCGATGAACCCGAAAATGATTCGCCGGGTGTCGCTGGCTCCGAAAGATGTGGATTGCCTGGTGTTCTGGACCAAGAACCCCCGACCCCTGATGCGGGACCTGGACCGGCTCGACCGGTATGGGTACTATTTTTTATTCACGATTACCCCGTACGGACCGGAGATGGAACGCGAGCTGCCGCCAAAAGAAGAGATCATGGATACGTTTATCGAACTGTCGGAACGGATCGGAAAGGAAAGAGTGATTTGGAGGTATGACCCGATTTTACTGACCGATGAAATCACCCTGGCATTTCACCGCACGCATTTCCGGAATATGGCTTACCGACTTCGGTCCCACACGGAACGCTGTATTGTCAGTTTTTTGGATATGTATCAGAAATGCGAACGCAATTTGAAGGGGTTTCGGATCAAGACGCTCGCACCCGATGATATGGTCCGGTTCATCCGGATTCTGCATGAAATTTCGGCGGAATTTGGGATGGAGATGGTGACCTGCGGTGAAGACACGGATTTTTCGTCTATGGGTGTTTTCCCGGGTAAATGCATCGATGACCGGTTAATCGAACGCATTGGCGGTTCGCCGTTAACGGTTCGGAAAGACACCAATCAGCGGAAGGCGTGCCATTGCGTGGAAAGTGTGGATATTGGCGCGTATCATTCGTGCGGACACGGGTGTCGGTACTGTTACGCGAACGCGGATGACGCCGGCGTCCGAAAAAATATGGCGCGCCATGATCCGGCTTCCCCGTTGTTGTTGGGGCAAATACCGGAAGGGAATCCCGTTAAGGTTATTTCGCGTTAAGTTTATTAAGATTGTTTCGAAGCCACAGAGCGGCAATGAGGGTCTTGGCGTCCTGCAATGTCCCGGTATCCAGGGCGTTCCAGAGTTCGGCGAGGGTGTATTCGACGATCCGAATGTCTTCGCCGTCGGATTCGATTCCCCCGCCGTCCGATACGTTATCGGCATTGGTGACTTCCGCGTAATACAGAAAAATGCGCTCGGAGGAGCCGCCGGGCGTGGTGAAAAAGGTGTAAAGCGGGACGAGTTGATTGACCTTGTATCCGATTTCTTCGATCATTTCCCGTTTAATGGTATCTTCGGGTTTCTCGTCTTTATCCAGGACGCCGGCCGCGATTTCAATCAACCAGCCATCGCCTTTTCCATAGGTCGGATACCGGAATTGATCGGTCAGAATGACGGTTTGGGTGTCGGTATTATAAACCATGATGGCGGCAGCATCGCCTCGCTCGAAATTCAATCGACGCATCGTCGGACTCAGGTCGCCGTTGAATTTTTCATATTTCAGATAGGCCTCTTCAATCTTAAACCGATCATTGAAGACGAGTTGTTTTTTTTCAATGATCACGCGTTTATTTTGGGTTTTCTCAGACGGTTTCACGGTTTGTCTAAAATGGAGTTAATAATCGTATTGATTTGAGGAACGGCTTGCGGATACAGGATCGATGTTTTGATCGCGTCCGAATTTTCGTTCTCTTTGTTTTCCTTTCGTTTCTCTTTCACCATCCGATAGTACAAGGATTGGTTGCCTCGATACACTTTCAGGATGGCTTCCTCTCTTTTTCCCAAACGGATATCATCGCGAATAGCGCTCAATATTCCGCCGCCGGTTATTTTTTGATTGTTGATTTCGCTGAAAACATCGCCTATTTTCAATCCGGCACGCTGTAAGGGGCCGGCGGACAGGCGCTCGATTTTTACGCCATTTGGAACGATGCCCCAATTGACCCCAAATTTTTTACTGTTTCCCAGGATAATATCATGGACCGGGGCGTTGATTGCCGGGATATTCGGTTTCGATTCGACGAGGTCTTTGGGCGGAATGAAGGGCTCACTCTGCATCGATTTTGGATCGCTTACCTGTAAGGATTTTCGAAGGTGTTCGGCTCTGGATAGTGAATTATCCGAACTCGGGAGAAAAAAGAGGATCCCCATTAACACAACCACGATCACAAAAACTGCCCAGAATCCTTTTCTTTCTTTTAAAGAATCGGAGAGTTTTCCGTACTCGACGAAACGGTAGAAGCAGTTTCCGCATTTAAATGCGGCGACGGTGACGAACAGGGATTTTATTCTTTCCTGGGGTGTAAAATTCGTTGTTTCGCTTACAGAGAAACTGCGGCAATGGGGACATCGGGAGAACCGGTCTTCAATGACCTCCATGACTTCGCTTATTTCATCATGCCGTTGATGATTCATCGTTAATATTTATCTCTTATCTCTATTTTTCTATTGTTTCTATTATTATTGACCATCCACATTTATTTTGCCTTTAAACACAGCGCCTTCTTCGATGGCCAGTTTTTCGGATTTGACCGAACCGCTGCAATGGCCGGTGGATGAGATTCGGACGTGATCCGAGGCGGTGATATTTCCTTCAACTTTTCCATCGACGCGGATTCCTTCGGCGTTTATTTCTCCCTTGATGTAACCGTTTTTTCCAATATTGAGGGAATTGGTTATATTGATATTTCCTTTTATTTTACCATCGATGGTTAGCTGTTCGCCCGATGTAATTTTCCCATTAATGGTCATGGATTTTCCTAAAAAGGACCGGGATGGAGATTCAATAGCAGAATGGGAACCCGCAGGATGAGTCGGAACCGCCTTTTGGGATGTCTTTATTGCCATAACAAATCCTCCTCTTTTTTTTACACATAATTTGCATATTTAAATTATTATTTAAAAAACGGCTAATGTCAATAGCTTTAAAATAAAAATACAAAAAAAGACAATATTTTCTGATTCGCCTCATTCTTGTATTAAATATTTTATTTTGGTAAAATATTTTGGAATTGTGAATCCGATTGAAACATTCACAATGAGGGGGAAAACATGAGGAAAGGGACCTTTCGTTTTTTAGTTCTCATTTTTTCTAGTCTTATTGTGTTGCAATTACCCAATCTTGTTTTGGGGAACATACCGGCCGAAGAGCGCGACGCCCTGATTGCGTTGTACAAACATACCGATGGGGACCGCTGGCGGGAGAATGGCGGCTGGAAGCGGCCGCCGTTGGATGCCGATGGGTTTGCCATGCCGGGAACGGAACGCACCTGGCACGGAGTAACGGTCTGGGACGATCGTGTCATCGGGCTTCATTTTCATAAGAACCGATTAAGTGGCAGTATCCCGCAAGCATTGGGCAATCTCTATCACTTACGAGACCTTGAATTGAGCGTCAATCGGTTGAGCGGCCGCATTCCCCCGGAATTGGCCAATCTCGTGAATTTGCAAAGCCTCGATTTGGGTTTCAATTTACTGACCGGCCGGATCCCAAAAAATCTGGGCGCTCTGAATAACCTGGTGTGTCTGTTTCTGAACAACAATCAATTGAGCGGTGGCATTCCGCGGGAACTGGGCAATCTTTATAACGTCAGGCAATTGAACCTGAGTGCCAATGCGCTGAGCGGTGGCATCCCGCGGGAATTGGGTAACCTTTACAACCTGTGCCGAATCGACGTGAGTCACAATCAACTGAGCGGACGGATTCCCCGAACCTTGGGCAATCTGTTTAACCTGAATCGATTGAACGTGAGTTACAATCGACTGAGTGGAAAAATCCCTCCGGAATTGGGAAATCTTTTGAATTTAGAGGAACTCAACCTCCATCGGAATCGACTGAGCGGCGATATTCCGCCGGAGCTGGGTAACCTGATGAATCTGAGATTTCTGGGGCTGGAAGAAAACCAACTGAGTGGCTGTATCCCGCCGGAACTGGGTAATCTCTGCCGGTTGGAACGGCTTTACCTGGGGGACAATCAACTGAGAGGGAGCATTCCCCCGGAGCTGGGCAATCTGATTGGGTTACAGAAGCTTTACCTGGGCAACAATGAACTGAGCGGCGGCATTCCGCCGGAGTTGGCGAATCTTTGCAATTTAAAAGAGCTTGGACTTTACATCAATCGACTCGATGGCAGTATTCCGTATGAATTGGGCGCACTTCGCCATTTGGAAGAACTTTACCTTAGCGACAATCAACTGGACGGAGAAATCCCGCCGGAACTGGGTGAGCTCTGCCATTTAAAACTGCTTAAACTGAGTTACAACCGGTTGAGCGGTTCGATTCCTTACGAATTGGGTAACCTCCGCGGTTTGGTCGGGCTTTACCTCGATCACAATCAACTCAGCGGCAGCATTCCGTTAACCTTTATCAATCTATTCGCCCTGAATGATCTGGATATCGGGTACAATGCTCTTTTTACAACGGATGAGCCGCTCAGATCCTGGCTAACATGCCATCAACCGAATTGGGACAAGCATCAGGATCGATGCGGCCACGGACGGACATGGAATTGAGAGTCGCCAACGGGCAGAAACGCGGGCGCACCCCTGGGCGCGCCCCCTTTTTTTTTCATTTGCGTTGTGTTAAAATTTAAAAGCAACTGTAACGCTCAAATGTAAAAACGAAAACGGATGGAAAGGAAACAGCAACGACAAACAATCGGCGAAGCCACGGTATCGGCTGCTCAGGACGTGTTGTCCGGTCGGGCAACCAAAAGACGTATTGCCAATGTTCTTCCTTTTTTAGGGCCCGCGTTTATTGCCAGTGTGGCGTATGTGGATCCCGGAAACTTTGCCACCAATATCCAGGGCGGGGCAAAATTCGGTTACACCTTGCTGTGGGTCATTGTGCTCAGTAACCTCATGGCCATGCTGATTCAAACCTTGTCTGCCAAACTGGGTATTGCGACCGGCACCAATCTTGCCGAACAATGCCGCCTGCAATTTTCAAAACCCGTGGCCCTGACGATGTGGGTACTGATGGAAATCGTGGCCATGGCCACTGACCTGGCGGAGTTTTTGGGTGCAGCCCTGGGATTTAATCTGTTACTGGGGATTCCGCTGGTATACGGGGGACTCTTAACCGCAGTGGTCACGTTTCTGATCCTGGGATTGGAACGGTATGGGTTTCGACCCCTGGAAGCGGTGATTACGTCGCTTCTGGCAATCATCGCCCTTTGTTATGTCGTTGAAACCGCGATTGTCAAACCGGCATGGGGACAGATCGTGCGCCATGCGTTTATTCCCCAATTTATGGGAAGCGAAAGCATCGTCATTGCTTCCGGGATTCTGGGTGCGACCGTGATGCCGCATGCGATTTTTTTGCATTCCGCGTTGACGCAAGGCCGGATTAAAGTCAAAGAACCGGAGCGTTTGAAACGGCTTTACCGTTTTGAAATCGCCGATGTGGTGATTGCCATGACCGTGGCCAGCCTGGTCAATGCGGCCATGTTGATTATGGCTGCGTCCACCTTTTATCACAGCGGGAAAACCCATATCGGTTCGCTTGAAGACGCCCACCGAACCCTTCAACCGCTCCTGGGCCGCGCGGCCCAATGGTTTTTCGGCCTGTCGCTGTTGGCCTCCGGTCTTTCTTCCTCCACAGTCGGGACCAGTGCCGGGCAAGTGATCATGCAGGGTTTTCTGAAACGCCATATCCCGGTTTGGCTTCGCCGGCTGGTCACGATGCTGCCGTCGCTGGTGGTCATCGTCCTGGGGTTGGATCCCACGCGCACCCTGGTCATCAGTCAGGTCCTCTTGAGTTTCGGAATTCCCTTTGCCATTGTTCCTCTGGTGATGTTTACCCGCCGACCCGATATCATGGGCGTGCTGGTCAATCGACGCCTCACTTCCATCGGGATGCTTCTTATTACCGGTTTAATCATCGGATTAAACATTTATCTTATTATTCAAACCCTATTTGGGGGATAATCAGGAGATAGGAGATAATCACATGTTTACACACATACTGGTTCCTTTGGACGGTTCCCGGCTGGCAGAGTCGGTGTTACCCACTGCCTCGTATCTGGCGAAACTCTTTTCGGCGTCGATTACCTTGATCCATGTCATCGAAAAGAATGCGCCCCATGAAATTCACGGTGAGCGCCATCTGGGCGAGCCCGAAGAAGCCGAAGCGTATCTTCGGGAAGTGGCTGATCGTTCGTTCCCTACCGGAACCGTCATTGACTGGCATGTTCACTCGGCTGCCGTGGAAGGTGTGGCCACAAGCATTGCCGCGCATGTGGGAGAATTGGACAGCGATTTGGTGGTGATGTGTACCCATGGTCATGGCGGGGTTAAGGATGTGTTTTTCGGGACCATTGCTCAGCAGGTCATTGCCGCCGGAAAAACGCCCGTGTTGATCCTCTATCCGGAGGAAGACAGTACCACGCGTCTCTTCAGTTTCAATCATCGGGATATTCTGGTTCCTTTGGATGGTCAACCGGAACACGAACAGGCGCTGGATAAAATCAAAGACCTGGCCCGGGCTTGCGGTGCGTCGCTCTATCTGGTCCTGGTTGCGCCCACACGGGAAACGCTGCCCGGAAAATGGTCCATTACCCGACGCATGCTACCCGGTTCCACGTCCGAGTTACTGAATATGGAAGCGCAAAGCGCCGAAGAGTATCTGCTGTTTTATAAAAATGAGTTGGAGAACGACGGTTTTCGCGTAACCACCGAGGTGCTTCGGGGAGATCCGGTGGAAGCCATTGGCGAGCAGGCTGAGAAACTTCAGGTGGGGTTAATCGCTCTGGGCACGCATGGCAAATCGCCGCTGGATGCATTCTGGGAAGGAAGTGTGGGACCCAAAATTTATAAACAAAGCAAAATTCCCCTTCTGGTCATACCGGTTTAACTTGAAATAGCTTTTTCTATCCTCAGGTTGGTCCCCTTGCGCTCGAAGTAAGCCTATCGATTGCAAAAGTAAGTCTCTTTGTACCCGAAGTAAGTCGATCGATTGCAAAAGTGAGTCTCTTTGTACCCGAAGTAAGTCGATCGATTGCAAAAGTGAGTCTCTTTGTACCCAAAGTAAGTCGATCGATTGCAAAAGTGAGTCGCTTTATGCCCGAAGTAAGTCGATCGATTGCAAAAGTGAGTCGCTTTGTACCCAAAGTAAGTCGATCGATTGCAAAAGTGAGTCTCTTTGTGCCCGAAGTAAGTCTCCTGGTGCCCGAGAGTAGGTCTCTTTGTCCCGGAAGTTGGTCTCCCTCTTCCAAAAGTTTGGCTCTTTGTTCCAAAAGTAAGTCTGAACTAAACCGCTTCGCGGCAACGCTATCGCCGTAATTTTAAATTTCCCCCTTAAATCCCTTTTCAAAGGACTCTCTTTCGTGTATATTCTAGTTTGCAGACTATGAA
>JBLMYT010000140.1:0-4915 GCA_050258455.1 Candidatus Omnitrophota bacterium
ATATCCTCGAATGCTTTTTCTCCGACCGTTGATAGAATGGAATTGGCAAAATTATCATACTCATCGATGATCACATAAAGCTTTTGTTCTTTTCCTGAGCAATAATTGAATAGGGTATCCAGCACCTCTGAAGCGCTTATATTGGAATCCAAGGTCTTCGTTGCTTTTTCAATATCGATATTCAGTAATTTTTCGTATTTGGTAATGAAAGAGCCTGCGGTATTTTTAACATTTGTGAGAAAGGCATGCTCAACCATCGAAAATTCAGGATTGACTTTCGAAAAATTCAGTTTTAAAATCATATAACTGTTTTTTTCTTTGGTCGGATTTCGATAAATATCGGATTCTTTGAATAAGAAATCAAACTGATCTTTTTTGATTATATCATAATAGGATTCCAGCATGGCCAGAAAAAGGGATTTGCCGAATCGCCTCGGACGAATGAAAAACAGGTAATCCCCTTTTTTCTCGATTTCCCTAATGTAGCGGGTTTTATCCACATAATAGTAATTCTTTTTTCGAAACTTGTTAAAATCGGATACGGCATATGGAATCAGTTTTATTTCTTTTTCGTCGATCATGAAGGTATGGTAAATGAAAAAAACGGAAATGTCAAGATTAAACCAATTTCTGTATCGACCGGAAATAAAGGGCGATTCGCGAATCGCCCTCTCTCTATAATGACAGGAAAAAACGATTGAAGGGAGATTCTTTCCAGCCTTCCCCAACCGCTGGTCAGTTCCACGTTTGAATTCATTGTCAATGATTTTTCACTATGCTATAATGATATTGGTGAAACGACGATGAATATGAAAAAATTACCGATAGGTGTCTCGGATTTTAAAAAAATAATTGAAGAGGATTACTACTACATCGATAAAACCCTGCTGATCAAAGACGTTATCGATAACGGCGATACCATAATACTTCTTCCCCGACCAAGGCGTTTTGGGAAAACCCTCAATATCTCCATGCTGGCTTATTTTTACGACTGCTGCCCGGTTGGGTTTCATCCGAAGACCGAACCCTCGCTTCAGCCAACAGAAAATCCATCTGCCGGTCACTATCGTTATTTATTCGATTCCCTGGCCATATCCAAAGCGGGCCCGGAGTACCTGGAGAAAATGGGAAAATACCCGGTTATTTTTATGACGTTTAAAAATATCAAAGAAAAAGACTGGGAATCTTGTCAAATTAAGCTAAAAAGACTCATACAAAAAGAGTATGCCAGGCACCACTATTTGCTTTCGAGTCCAAAATTGATGGACCATGAACGGGATTATTTCCACACGATCCTAAATTTGGAAGGTCATTTGACCGATTATGAAAATAGCCTGGAAAACCTGCTCATTTTCTTAACCCGCTATTACAATCAACGGGCCGTTATTTTGATCGATGAGTATGATGCACCGGTTCATGCCGGTACGGGCAAATATTATGACGAGATCATCAATTTCATGCGCAATTTTCTGGGTGGAGGATTGAAGGATACCGACCCCTATTTAGAAAAAGGTATTGTAACCGGAATTATGCGAATCGCCAAAGAATCGATTTTCTCCTGATTTAATAACGCTGGTGTATGTACGCTGCTGTCTTCAAAGTTTAGCGACCATTTTGGATTCACCGAAAAAGAAGTCGAAAAAATGCTCCGTGATTTTCAGGTTTCCGATATGCTTGACAAGGTACAGTTGTGGTATAACGGTTATCGTTTCGGTAAGAATGTTATTTATAATCCCTGGTCGATTATCAATTTCCTCAACGACGAGGACAAAGAATTAATGCCTTATTGGGTCAATACATCCGATAATGAGATCGTGGAATCGCTTTTATCCGATTGGGGAATCGAACTCAAGAAAGAGTTGGAACAACTGATTCGCGGTGAATCGATCGAGAAACCGATCGAAGAAAACATTATACTGAAAGATGTGGCCCATCGGGATGATTTATTATGGAGTTTTCTCTTGATGGGGGGTATCTGAAACAAACCGCCAAAAGAAGAGATGAAGGTTCGGAAAAAACCTACTATACCTTATCCATTCCCAACAAAGAGGTCAGGGCGACGTATACCGGGATCATCGATCGTTATTTTTCCACCAAAATCAAGAATGAGAAAATGGAATTCATGCTCAAGGCATTAATCGATGGCGATATCAAACTCTTCGAAGAGTTGCTGAAAAACATTGTGAGCAAGATATTTAGTTACCATGATTTCGGTGGGGAACCGGAGAAAGTATACCATGCATTGGTTATGGGACTGCTGATCTGGATCACCAATACGCATGAGGTGAAGTCCAATCGGGAATCCGGTTACGGCAGGTATGATATCATGATTATTCCCAAAGACGTCTCCAAAGTCGGGTATGTGATTGAATTCAAAACCGTGGGTAAAGATGACAATGAATCGGTGCAATCGGCCCTGGACGCTGCACTCAGGCAGATTGAAGAGAAGAAGTACGAAACGGAATTAATTGAAAGGGGAATCCGAAATATCAAAAAGTTGGGGATTGCTTTTTTGGGTAAAGAAGTATTTGTAAAGTCATTTTAGCCCCGAATCTCGAAAACCGTATCGAACACGCGGGCAGACACGCGTGTGTTTCTTAATGATTTTTATGACCAGCCCAACCACTGGTTATTGTCCGAATACGCAATCCCTTTCTCGATTAAATACATTTCAGCTTCAGAGGTAAACCCATTCCAGGAATACACAAAACCAATGACCGGCGAAAGGTTTTCCTTCTCTTTCACCTTTTCAAATTTAATCGGGAATATTTAAAAATCATTTCAATGGCTTCATCCTCGGGCATGTTCTCAAGATATCTGAACTTGAAACGGGCAGGCATAGTATGATTTAAAAAAAACCACCCAACCGAGCTACTCGATACCAGAAGCGGTGCGACTTTGCTTTCGGCCGTACTTAAGTACCCGCCGGCAAAATCCGCCTTGAGATTGGTTAATTGCTTATCTCGATAGATTTTGCTATTCAAGAACTGAAATTCATCGATGATTTGCACGATAAATTCGCCATTTCTTTCAGCCATTCGTTTGGGCATTTCTCGAACCGCTTCCCATAAAAGATCCAGATGTTCATTAAGGTAGAGGCGTTCAATGCCATCGATTGCTTGAACCAAAAAATCCAATTTCTCTTCCAAAGCAATTTTTTTTATCGATTGAAAATCACCTTGTGCCTGTTGCTTAAGGTATTGCGGTTTTCGGGTTTTGAATGCAATATATTGGTACAAAAAGGTCAGGCAAAAATCGACGCAAAAATCCCCCATCCATATGGATGTTTCCTTTACTTCATAGTAGAACGGAATTACCCCATCATTTTTATAAAACGTGATATTATACAAGCGTTCCATAAGCGCTGTTTTTCCCATTTTACGACGGGCAAGGAGGGCTGTGCTTTTGGATTTCCTTTCTTTAATGTCGTTGATCCATTTCAAAAAGAAGATTAATTCTTTATTTCTTCCGACAAACAAATCCGGGTTACCGATTCTTTCTTCGAGTGCGTATTCCATGATCATTTTATACCATAAATAAGTTAAAATATCAAACCATGGCAATTAACGCTACCAATTCGCATTTTTATATTGTTAAACTTCACTATCCGAAACCAATCGATTTCCGGAAAAAACCAAAACGATTTTCTTCAATGTCGTTTGACCGATCGTTTTCAAAAACCGCTCGTCTTTCTCATAGGTATTGAGTTGTGCTGCGGCTTTTTCGTTGAGGCTATCGATTACCTTCTGAGACACCCCTTTCTTTTTCTCCGAAGGTTTGATGTATTTGATCTCCCAAAGATAGGCGTATTTGATATTCGCATGTTGATTCAACAGCGGTACCATCACGATATCGGCAAAACCCTGATTCATCTCTTTTTCGATATAGACCGTATAATAGGTACTCAACCCCAGGTACACATTCCAGAATACCTGCATGGCTTTTTCACCGGTCATCAAATCCCGCAACCCCAATGAGGCTTCCATCCGTTGGGCAATATATCGGACCAGCGGCTGCCATTTTCCCCGAAACGCCATATCTTTCATCGCGCTCAAATACTCGTCCGTATCAACCGCTAAAGCCCCCGTTTCTTCATAGGCGGCTTTAATAAAATCGTAATACAGATGTTTAACCGACTCGTTCGGGATGGCTAAAATGGTACTGTCTTCCTCATCGATTCCCCGGATGGTCAGGAGGCCGAAATAATACAAAAGTGAAACAAAATTACCTGGAAGATGAAGCTCTGAAACCGGAAAACCGGTTTTAATCGTGGTTCGAATTTCGTGATTTTCAAGGATTTGTTGAAGCTTTGAAAAATTGCCGTTGGTTGAAGGTATTCCTTTCTTATCGATGATAATGAAATGACGCAATTTGTTATAATCAATCCGAACATTTCGATCGATCATTTCCATGGGCAATTTGGATCGATCCAGATATTCCTGGATGAAATACATGATATGCACGGTATTAAAAACATCCGTATCCGAATCGATAGAGAAACGGTAATGGTCATACCATCGGCCCATAATTTCCATTAATTCAGGTGTGGAATGACGAATTTTTCCGGTTTGCCTGTAATATTCGATTATGGTTTCGACTTCACTTCGATTGAAACCCAGCATCTCATTTAAATCAGGGTCGAGGGATAGGTTTCTGGCAATATTGAATCCGGA
Source organism: Candidatus Omnitrophota bacterium (assembly GCA_050258455.1). Taxonomy (GTDB): domain Bacteria; phylum Acidobacteriota; class Aminicenantia; order UBA2199; family UBA2199; genus JAKAGC01. The sequence continues at coordinate 4,674 of JBLMYT010000140.1, forward strand.
CGTCACATCATCCAGGGTTATGGGGGAAACGCCGGTCATGAATAAACGGGAAACCGGGGCGTCCGTATCCGATGTTCCGGCTTTAAGTACATTAAAAAAGGCACGCAGAAACCCCGCCCCATGCGTGATATCCTCGAATGCTTTTTCTCCGACCGTTGATAGAATGGAATTGGCAAAATTATCATACTCATCGATGATCACATAAAGCTTTTGTTCTTTTCCTGAGCAATAATTGAATAGGG